>JAJEBR010000032.1 GCA_022822445.1 Gemmatimonadota bacterium
CCTCCAGGGGCTTGCGGAACCGGTCTTTCACCCCAAAAATAACCCTTTGGCACCCGAATCGCACCGAAACTAGTCTTCTCGTAGCCTTGTTACTTTCACGATGACAGTGACTTACGAGATTACGGACGAGAACTAGCTAGCTAAACCGGCTGCTGCTACTTGACCGCCAACACAATCTTTGAGTTCAAACTAAGGGGCGCGGGGGGCCCTGGCGGTGCGCGACATGGCATCCCTGACCGTGTCTTCCATGGCGGCTACTTCCTCGTCGCTCAGCTCGGGGAAGCGTGGGCGCTTGCGGGCGGCAAGGCGGCCACCGTTCTGAATGCACAGCCGCACAAGCAGCGAGGCACGTCGATCGGGCATGCTCACAATCTCGCCAACCCCTTCAAGAGCCCGGTCGAACACAGCAACGAAGTCGAGTTCCTCCCTCAGGTCCCGCAGGATCGATTCGGCCACCCGGTCGTACAGGTACTCCGCGAATGCGGTGGCGTCGAAGTAGCGGTAGAGGTGGGCCGTCTCATTGCTCACGACCATCTCGCGGCCCGGCGAACCCGCCATTTCCCGGGCCCAGTGCCACTCGATGAGGTCGAGGAGGGGACCGGAAAAGCCGGCGAGCACCCGGTCGTAGCCGCGTTGGTCGCGGAGGATTGCCGCCGAGACGGGAAGGATGGTGCCGGGCGGGCCGTAACCGCACTTCGCGAGGACGTGGTGCACCAGGAACCGGTGGATGCGACCGTTCCCATCGGCGAATGGATGGATGAAGACGAACGCGAACGAGGACACCGCGGCCGCGACCACCGGATCGACGCGACCGTCGGTGACGCGCCGGGTCAACGCCGCCCAGGCGTCCATCAGCGCGGGCACATCTTCAGGGCGGGGACATATGAAGTGGACTCTCTCCCGATAGCCGCCGATGGTCTCGCCGACGAAGCTCTGGATGCACCTCCAGTCGTGCTCCGCATAGCGCGGGTCGACGATCGCGGCGTGCAGGCGCAGGAGGGCGGACTTGTCCGCGGGATCGAAGTCGGGGGCGGCCCTCAGAGCCACGACGAATCTCCGGGCCCGCCGAGTGTCCGGGGTCTCTCCTTCGAGGGCGAACGACGACCGGGTCTCCTTGGTGTACAGGTAGCGCACAGCCCGCTCGAGAACCGCCGGATCGCAGCTTGCCGTGAGAGCGCGGGCCTCCTCCTGGAGCCCTGAATCCATCCAGGCCCGCAGCCTCGGGGTGAGCCTCACCGTCGGACAGATGCCGGGCCCGCCGAGCAGGTTGTCCGCTACCCGGTGCCGGCGCGAGTTCCGGCGTGCCCCGACCACATGATGCTCGGGGTCGAGCAACGCGACGTAATTGCCGGTCCGTACGTCCTCCAGATCCAGTGTGCGACCGGTGAAGGTCTCGTAGAGGAACCAGGTCCGGCGGCTGAAGCTGCCCGTCGGTTGCTCGCGCACCCAGCGCTCGATCACCGCGGGCTCGGTCCGGCGCAGGGCGGCCACGAGGACCCCGAAATCGAACGCCTCGTGCCGAAGCGCGAAACGGATGTGATCGGTGACCGTTTCCTCCGGGGCGTAGCGCATCGGATACAGCTCGGTGATGCGCGAACCATCCGACCGGGTCCGGCGCGCGCCCGCCACCGCGTAGCTCTCGACGGCAGGCCGCGGGACCGCCAACTCAAGGTTCTCGATCAGCCAGGCCTGGCCGATGGGGCTGCGAAACTCTTTACTCACGGGATCCGCCGTGGAAAAACGATTACGCGGGTGGGGAAACGTTTATTCTAGCGGTTCGGCGTTGAAAATCAATTGCCGGGGGCCGACCCCATCGGGGCCGACCCCCTCCCTGCCTACCTCCGGCGCCACCCCCGGAACTCCAGTTCTTCCATCTCCAGGAGCTTGATATCCCGGGCGGTCTCGACCAGGCGGATGAACTCGCCGCGGTAGCCGCGCGGATCGTCGCCTCTGCCCGCTTCGGCCAGGCTCACGATGTCGTCGAGTGTCAGCGCCCCCGCGTGCTCCGAGTCCCGCAGGAGCATGCCGAAGCCCGCGACCGCAGTGGCGAAGCGGAAGTCGGCCGACGGCTGCCCGACGCGGTCCAGCACCGGGTGTTCGAGCAGCGTGCTCCGGTCACCGTCGGGGTCCTTGTAGCGCACCTTGACGTACATCATCTCGTCCGCGAACCCGGACGGCGCGATTGTCGGCTCCGGCGGGTCGGGCCGGTCCTGATAGCGCAGCGGGTCGACCGAACCGCCCGGCATGCCGACGCCCGCGGGCACGACCTCGTAGAGCGCGGTGACCGTGTGGCCCGCGCCCAGCTCGCCCGCATCCTTGGTGTCGTCGTTGAAGTCCTCGTCGGCCAGGAGCCGGTTCTCGTACCCGATCAGGCGGTAGCCCGCGACGCGGGCCGGGTTGAACTCGATCTGCAGCTTGACGTCCTTGGCGAGGGTGAGCAGCGTGCCGCCCATCTCCTCAACCAGCACCTTGCGCGCCTCCAGCAGGCCGTCGATGTAGGCGAAGTTGCCGTTCCCATGGTCGGCGATCTGCTCCATCTTGGAGTCCTTCAGGTTGCCGGTGCCGAAGCCGAGCACGGTGAGGAAGGTGCCGCTCTCGCGCTCCTTCTCGATCAGCTTCACCATCGCCTCGTCGCTCGACGCGCCCACGTTGAAGTCGCCGTCGGTGGCGAGGATGACCCGGTTGTTGCCGCCATCGATATGGTTCTTGCGCGCCACGTCGTACGCGAGCTTGATCCCCGCGCCGCCCGCCGTGCTGCCCCCTGCCTCCAGCTTCTCCAGCGCGGCCAGGATCTCGTCCTTCTCGCTGCCCGGCGTGGACGGCAGAACCAGCCCGGCCGCTCCCGCGTACACCACGATCGCGACCCGGTCCTGCTCCCGGACCTGGTCGACCAGCAGCGTGAACGCTGTCTTGAGCAGCGGCAGCTTGTCCTGCGAGCTCATCGATCCCGACACGTCCAGCAGGAAGACGAGGTTGCTGGGCGGGAGGTTCTCCGTGTCGATCGATTCGGCGTGCAGGCCGATGCGGACCAGCCGGTGCTCGGGCTTCCAGGGCGCCTGCGTCACTTCGGTGGTCACCGCGAACGGGTGCTCGCCCGCCACGTCGCCCCACTGGTAGGGGAAGTAGTTGATCATCTCCTCGATGCGCACCGCGTCGGCCGGCGGGCGCTGGCCGTCCTGGATGAAGCGCCGCACGTTCGCGTATGATGCACGGTCCACGTCGATCGAGAAGGTGGAGAGCGGGGCGTCGCCGACGGTCTTGAATTCGTTTTCGTTGATCTCGGCGTAGGATTCGGTGTTGTAGGGGCGGCCCACGGTGAAGGGAAGTTTCACCCTGGCCGCAGCCCTTGCCACCCCCGTGACTTCAAGGTTCTGAAGTCTGAGCGCGGCACCCGTCAGTTCGATGTTCACGGTGGCGGTTTCGCCCGCGACGACGGTCACCTGCACCTGCTGGATCTCGTAGCCCAGGACTGTGACCGTCAGGGTGTGTTCGCCGGCCGCGACCCCGGTCATGGTGAAGCGGCCCTGGGGGTTGGTCAGCACGCCGGCCTCCGCACTGTCGAGCCTGACCAGCGCGGACTCCAGGGTCTGCCCGCCAGCGGCGTCGGTGACCACACCCGTGATTGTGCCGGTCCGTTCCTGGGCGTCGGCCGTGCCGACCGGGCCCAGGAGCAGAAGCGCGAGGGCGGCGGTCGCCGCATTTCCAGCGATTGTCCTGGCTTTCATCGATTACTCCTTCCGGCGGCACTACTGGAGATGATCAGGTCATTGAGCTGGAGCGCCACCATCTTCATCTCCAGATCGGCTACCGTGGTCCGCCCTTCGACGACCGTCACCTCCTGCTGCTGCTCCGCATAGCCGAGGTTCTTGATGGTGAGGGTGTGCCTGCCTACGGGCACGTTCGCGATGACGAAGCGGCCGTCGGAGTTGGTCAGCGCGCCGATCCCGGCATCCTCCAGCAGGATGAAGGCGTTCTCGAGCTTGACGCCGAGCGCCAGGTCGGTGACCTGCCCCGCGATGATGCCGGGCAAGGCCTCGGTGCGGAGTGAGGTCTCGATGGTGCGCGACGCCTCGATGGCGGGCGACGCCTCGATTCCCGGCACCGCCTCGAAAGTGGTCCTGACGGTCACCAGCGCCACGGCGGCGCAGATGCCCAACAGGGCGGACAGGGTTGCGGCTGAGATGGTTCGAACAGTGATGAGTCGCATCGCGACCTCCTTCGGTTGTGGGGCGGCGCCGGCTGTTCGGGCCGCCGGTTCGTGGTTATCCACCATCTATCTTCAGCAACCCGAGGTCACGGGTCGCTTCAACGAGGCGAATGAACTCGCCCCGGTAACCGCGTGGGTCGTCGCCCCGGCTTCCGTCGGCCAGGTTCACGATATCGTTCAGCGTCAGGTCGCCCGCGTGGGGCGAGTCCCGCAGCAGCATGCCGAAGCCCGCTACCGCGGCGGCGAAGCGCAAATCGGTCGAAGGGGACCGGGTCCGGTTGGAAACCGGATGTTCCAGCAGCCTGCTCCGCGTCCCGTCGGGGTCCTTGTAGCGGACCTTCACGTACATCAGTTCGCCCTCGAAGATGCTGGGCGGAGGGTCGTCCGGCCCGGGCTGGTAGCGGAGCGGGTCGACGTCGCCCCCGCTCGGCATCGCCGTCCCCGCGGGCACCACCTCGTAGAGCGCCGTCACGGTGTGGCCCGCGCCGAGCTCGCCCGCGTCCTTCGTGTCGTCGTTGAAATCCTCGTCGGCGAGCAGCCGGTTCTCGTACCCGATCAGGCGGTATCCGGCCACCCGGGCGGGATTGAATTCGACCTGGAGCTTCACGTCCTTCGCCAGCGTCCGCAGCGTGCCGCCCATCTCCTCGATCAGCACCTTGCGGGCCTCCAGGAGCCCGTCGATGTAGTGGAAGTTGCCGTTCCCGTTGTCGGCGATCTGCTCCATCTTCGAGTCCTTCAGGTTGCCGGTGCCGAAGCCGAGGACGGTCAGGTGGGTGCCCGCCTCGCGCTCGTTTTCGACCAACTCCACCATCTCCTCGTCGCTGGCGGGGCCGATGTTGAAGTCGCCGTCGGTGGCCAGGATGATCCGGTTGTTGCCGCCCTCGATGTGGTGCTCCCGGGCGATGTCGTACGCGAGCTGCAGCGCCGGCCCGCCCGCGGTGCCGCCGCCCGCCCGGAGGCTCTCGATCAGGGCGAGGATCTCGTCCTTGCGTTCGCCGGAAGTCGAACCGAGCGCGAGGCAGACCTGGTTGGAATAGGTGACGACGGTCACCCGGTCCCGGGGCGTCAGCCGATCGGCCAGGAGCGTGAACGCGCTCTGCAGGAGCGGCAGCTTGTTCGGCTCGTCCATCGAGCCCGACACGTCCAGCAGGAAGACCAGGTTGCTCGGCGGCAGGTCGCGCTCGGCGACGGAAGGCGCGTGCAACCCGATCCTGACCAGACGGTGCTCGCGCTTCCAGGGGGCCTGCGACACTTCCGTGGTCACGGCGAAGGGGTGGTCGCCACGGACGTCGCCCCACGCGTAGGGGAAGTAGTTGATCATCTCCTCGATGCGGACGGCGTTGACGGGGGGCCGCTGGCCGTCCTGGATGAAGCGCCGGACGTTTGCGTACGAGGCGCGGTCCACGTCTATGGCGAAGGTGGAGAGCGGGGCGTCGCTGACACTCCGAAACCTGTTCTCGCTGATGGCGGCGTAGGACTCGGTGTTGACGGCCCCAACCACGAACCCCTGGGCGCCGGGAGGAGGCACCGGAATGTTGGCGACGTCAATCTGGTTCACGGTGAAGGGGGCCTTCACCTTCGGCTGCCCGCGGGCCACGCCGGTGACGACGACGTCCTGGACCCGGAGCGCCCCCGATTCCAGTGCGAAATCAACCACCGAGGTCTGGCTCTCCGTGACCGTCACCTGCCGTTGCTGTTCCACGAACCCCAGGATATTGACGGTGACGGTGCTCTCGCCTACCGGTGCGGGCGCCACCGCGTAGCGGCCGTTGGCGTCGGTCAGCCAGCCGCTCTGGCCACCGTTCAGCGTCACCAGCGCGCTCTCGATCACGTTTCCGCTCTCTGCGTCGGTGACCCTCCCTTCGATGCGGCCGGTCGGTCCCGTCGGCGGTGGTGGCGGCGTCGGAGTCCTGGGCGTCCGGCCCCAGCCCCACAGGACCTCGCCGGGGCAGGTCAGGGCGGGTGCCGGGCTGGCAGTCGCGGGGGTCGCCGGTTCCGGGCTGGCCCAGAGGACCGGACCGGGTGACGCGGGTGCGCCCGGCCCGATGTCCACCGGCGCCATGGCTGCGCCTGCGCCCGCCAGAGCGAGCAGGGTGATGATTCCGGCGGCTCGGAGCTTCAAGGATCGCATGGGGCTCTCGCTTTTCCTGCGGGATGGCGGGGCTTTGGCGGGGGCCCGCCGACTGTCAGGCATTCAATCTATGCAGGCACAACCCTGGAGTCTCTGGTGTTCACGTACTTGGACACAAGCGAGTGGGGGAAGGGTTGCTGTCATGGCGTCGTGCGCTTCCGTCTCTTATACCCCACATGCCCCGGAAGGTGCCGGTTGTGCCGCCGGATGACCTCCGGGGACAGGTCGGTGGCGGCGTCCAGGCGGCGGTGGAAGTCAGCCGCGTCGGAGCGGAACCGGGAGTCTGCGGCCGCGGTCGGACCGGAACCGGTGGTCAGCGGAGGGCGCCAACGGGATCCGCGGACCGAGTCTCGGCCGCCGGCTCGAAAAAACCGAAGTGTTCGAGCATGAACGTTCGAATCACGCGCGCGGCTCTCTCCGCGTAGATCTGCCGGTTCTCGCTCGTGTCACGGAGGCCGGGGTAGTGATGCTCGAGCTGAATGCCGCTGATCACCTCGCCGTCGCCCGCCGAGCCGTGGACACGCGTGTTGTAGCCGCCGCGCCAGTAGGGATTCGCGCCGGGACCGGGCGCCGCGGGGCTGGGGACCGACGGCACGCCTTCATCGGCAAGCAGTCCCCCGAAGGAAGTGGGGCCGCGCAGGACCTGGGAGAAGGGGATCGCGGTGGTGCGCCCGATCTCGCGGATGCTGGAGCGGCGGACGGTTGGCAGCCCGTCGAGGGCGGCGTCGACGCGGTTCAGTTCGTCGGCGGTGAGGAGGTACCCCAGTTCAACTCGCGGTATGTCATGGGCGTGCCCGTGGACATCGAAGTACATCCCCTCGCCGAACTGGCTGGTGACGATCGAGCGGGCGGTCGCGATCCAGTCCTGGAACTCGTGCCAGGCGAGTTCGGCGTAGGGGTCGCCCTGCGCGGCCTCCTCGATCTCGCGGTTGGGGTCGAGCTTCACGCGCCGCAGGTGCGACAGGATCATGTGCGGAGCGTGGCCGGTCAGGTCGATCAGCGCCTGGCGCATCTTCCACGTGAGGTCGAGGGTGTTCCGGTCGTTGAGGGTGACGCCGAAGCTGCGGTCGGGGATCTCGCGCGGGGCGAGCAGCCCGCCGTGGGGGGCCGACAGGATGACGGGAAGCTCGCCCGGGATGTACTCGACGTAGCCGTTGCGGCCGAAGTAGCTTACCCCCGGCTCATAGCGGGCGATGCGCTCCCGCACATGGACCTCGAGCTCGGCGGTGGCGCTGGCCCCGCCCACGGTTCCGGTGATCCCGGTGGTGCCGGCCGCGACCGCGGTGACGAAGCCGCGCGCGTTGACGGTCGCGATGGCGGGATCGCCGGTGGACCAGGTCACCTCGGCGCTGACAGGTTCGCCGTCCGGGCCGAGCGCGGTGGCCGAGAATGACATGCCATCGCCCACACCCACGAGGAGCGCCTTGGCGGGCGACACCAGGAGGCGGGAGACTTGCTGCTCGACGCCGGTCTGGTCGCCGCAGGCGGCGACGGCGAGCGCGAGGGTGGCGATGGCGGTGGTCGCGGGGGCGCGGGGGAAGGTGAAGAGTGACCTTGCCTGGGCGCCGAGGCCGGTGATTCGGGTTGGTCGCCTCTTCATTTCCTGAGTCCTGGCGTTCTCTTGCAGGCGTTTGGTCCTGGAATGTACTGCTTGCGCCATTGCGGTGCACTGCCGGGAGGGTCAAGCTCGGCACCGGGCACAGCAGCATCGGCGACGGTTTGTATTCATCAGAATATTCGAATATGATTATTCGGAACGTGATTTCATATGGAGGCTAGCATGCGAGTGTCAGAAAGAGGCCAGATTACCATCCCCAAGAGGCTGAGGGACCGCTTCGGGATGAATCACAACGTGGAAGTCGAGGTCGTCCCGACCGGGGAGGGGCTGCTCATTCGCAAGCGGTCGGCCAGCGGACACCCGGTGGATCGGGTCTACGCGATCCTCGACAGCGGGGGAGACACCGACCGCTACATCGAACAGATTCGCGGAAGATGATCACCGCGGTGGATACGAGTGTTCTGCTCGATGTCTTTCTGCCCGACGATCGCTTCGGTCCGCAGTCCGCGGAGTGGTTGCGCGAGGCCTACGACCGGGGCTCCATCGTGGTTTGCGACATCGTCTATGCCGAGCTGGCCCCCGCGTTCCCCGACCGGGGCGCGCTGGACGATGCGCTGCGCGAGATCAATGCCATGGAGTCGCCCATCGACCGCGCGATCGCCCACGACGCGGGAGTGCGTTGGCGGCGGTACCGCAGGGCGGGCGGGCGCAGGTCGCGCATCATCACCGACTTTCTGATCGGCGCGCACGCCGTGGCCACCGCCGAGACCTTCCTCACCCGGGACCGCGGGTTCTACCGTGGCTACTTCCCGGAGCTGGCGGACCGGATCCCGCGCGGGGGCAGATAGCTGCCGGTCAGGGCCGGTTTCCTTCCTCCTCCTCGCCCCCTTCCGCCTCCGGCTCACGCCCCGGCGGGTAGAAGCAGTCCTCGCGCCGACTGGTGTCGATCAATTGCGTGATCTGCCACCCGGTGTCGCTCTTGTACATCTGGAAGGACTCTTCGCCGCAGTGCGAAAACTCCTCCCCGAGGTAGAAGGCGTACTTCGTCCACATGTGGGCGAGGCGGCCGTCGATCTGCACCGTCCAGTCCCAGATGGGCTCGTCGTAGACCACGTCGCGCGGCTGCCCGATCATGTCGATGAACCCGTCGGCGGGGTTGAACCTGATGCCGTTGTCGCCGGCACGGCCCAGGCGGGCATCGGGGTGGAAGACGGCCCTTGCCATCTCGCTGTCGCCGGTCCGCATGGCTTCGAAGAGCTGCTCGACGGCCGCGACCACGGCGGCCTCTTCCGGGTGGGGGGCTTCGGCCGGCGCTTCCGGCTCCCCGGCCGGGGGCGCGCAGGCGGTGGAGAGGAGCAGGGCGGTGGCGGCGACTCGGATTGTGGCGGCAGTCCTCATGGTCGGTCCCTTCTCGGAGAGTTGGAGAGGATCGCCAATATCGGCATGCGGTACCGGCTGCGCCAATCCTGCCCGGGGGGAGTCGAAGCGGCCGGGGGAGTCATCCCGGTCACCCACCCGCCTGACTTCGCTGTCGGCTGAAGTGAGGCCGCACTCCCGATCAGACGTCCTTGTCCAGTTGCCGCAGACGGGACGCCTGTCCCGGGCGGCGTGCGCTCTCCAGAATCTTGCCTTCCTCGTCGAGGTCGGGATCGGCGATCCTGTCCACCTGATCCAGCAGGCCCAGGGCCCAGAGCGACCCGAAGTAGGCCGCGACGGAGGTGCTCGGCTTCCCTCGTTCCAGGTCGGCGACGGTGAACCTGGAGGTACCGATCCGGTCGGCGACATCCTGGATCCGCAGGCGCCTTCGCAACCTCGCAATGCGGATGTTCCGGCCCAGCCGCCTCAGGGCGTTCTCGACCTCGGCGGGCGGCGAATGGGTAATCTTGCTTCGACGACTCATGATTCAATGTCCTGTGGCTGAATGGCACCACGATGTGTTCGCCAACCGGTCATGACTCCGTCGTAAATCGAACCCCATGTGCTCCTGGGGAATCTGACGCGGTATTGCCCGCTTGGAATTGGGTTGACGATCAATTTGGTTGGCATTATACGGGATTTTTGCCAAGGGGATCAAAGTGCTTGGCCCAATTGGGCCCTGTTCCATGCTCCTCCTAGTCTAACACCGGGTGAGCTTTTTCGCACTACGGGACGATACACTCATCTTCAGGGTGTGTTCACGTATAGTTATATTCCCCAGAGATGTATATTGACACCTTACAATGACCCAATACACACGACAGCCCCAAAGGATCCGGGACGGAACCCGGTCGGGTGAACCCACCCTTCAGGCTCCGCAGACTCCGGGTCGCCCTCCCGCTTGAGAATGGTCGACCGGCTGTGGTAGTACGCTACCTCTGTCCAAGCCAGACATCCTCAAGCACGGTTACGGTCTGCTCAAATGTACGTCCGCCAACCGACAGAGTTACGCGATAGAGTCCGGGGGTGGCCGTCGGGCCCTGTCTGCCACCGCGGAAACCGCCGCCGAATCCGCCGCCGCCCTGCGGCTCCCGGGGATTGCCGCGGAGGTTCCACTGCACGCGGTGGATCCCCGCCTCACCACTGGCCTCGAGGTCGCGGAAAACCTCCCCCGTGGCGACCTGGGTGATTGACAGCGCCACGTCGGACGCGCCATCCGAAAGGTAGTAGTGGATGGCCGTTCCGGGTGGGGCGTTGTCGCCCTGCAGCACCTTGTCGCCGGTAATTGACCGGGAGCGGCGCACGTCGCGCTTCCAGAGCACGGCGTCGCGAGGCTCGAAGAGGAAGGCGTTCTCCTGCGCGACGGTTTCGGTGAACTGCTGCAGGGGGGTGATGTCGTCGGCGACCAGGACGCTGCGGCCGTGGGTGGCGAGCACGAGGTCGCCGTCGCGGGGGTGCACCACCACGTCGTCCACGCGCACGACGGGCAACCCGGTCATGAAGCGCTCCCAGCTGCCGCCCTCGTCGAGCGAGAGGAAGAAGCCGAACTCGGTACCGGCGTAGAGGAGGCGCGGGTTCACCGGGTCCTGGCGCACGGTGTTGACGTTTCCGTACTCGGGCAGGTTGGACGAGATGTCCTCCCAGCTCTCGCCGTAGTCGCGGGTGACGTAGACGTAGGGGCGCAGGTCGTCGCTGCGGTGGCCGTCGACCGACGCGTAGGCGGTGGCGGCGTCGTGGTGGGAGGCCTCGACGCGCGAGACGTAATGGCGGTTGGTGCCGCCGGGGATGTTGGCGCCGACCTCGGACCAGGTCGTGCCGCCGTCACGGCTGACCTGGATGTTGCCGTCGTCGGTGCCGACCCAGAGCAGGCCGGGCACGACGGAGGACTCGCTGACCGAGACGATCGTGCTGTAGCGGCTGACGCCGTCGTTGCGCGACAGGATGCACTCCTCGCCGCGGTCCATGCGGTTGCAGCGCGACATCGAGTTGGCCATGCCCATCAGCATTTCCTGGTCCCGGTCCACGTCCTTCGTCAGGTCGGGGCTCATGGTCCAGGTCTGGCCGCGGTCCAGGGAGCGGAAGAGGCGGTTGCCGCCGGCATAGACCACATCCGGGTTGTGGGGCGAGAGGATGAACGGGGTGTTCCAGTTCCAGCGGATCTGGGTGCCCACCTCCGGCCTCGGCGCGATGTTCGTGTTGGGGTTGTTCTGCGACGGCGCGCGGGGCCGGATGCTCCCGCCCTGGCCGGTCTCGAGGCTGAGGCGGCCGAGGTTGCCGTTCTGGGACTCGTAGTAGACGACCGTGTGGTCGGTGGGGTCGACCGCGGTGTAGAAGCCGTCGCCGCCGCCGACGCGGTACCAGTCCTCGCTGAGGATGCTGCCGGTGCGGACGGCGCTCGGGCCGCACCAGCTGCCGTTGTCCTGGAGGCCGGTGCAGACGTAGTAGGGCCGCCGCATGTCCACCGAAGCGTGGTAGGGCTGGCCGACCGACCAGCGCCGCAGCGACTCCCAGGTCTCGCCCTGGTCGTAGCTGATGTCCACCGATCCGTCGTTGCCGAGGATGATGTGGTCGCTGTCGTCCGGATTGATCCACATGGCGTGCTGGTCGACGTGTCCGTAGCCGGAGAGCCGGTCGAAGGTGAGTCCGCCGTTGACCGACTTGTGGAGGCCGGTGTCGACGACGTACACGGTTTCGGTGTCGTTGGGGTCGACGCGGATCTGGCTGAAGTACATCGGCCGGCCGTTCTCGTTGCTGCGGAACTCCCAGGTCATGCCGCCGTCCATGGAGCGCCAGACGCCGTTGTACTGGTCGTCGGGCGGCAGCGGCTCGTTCCGGTCGCCGCGGGCCTCGAGATCGGCGCGCTCCTCGTCGGTGTAGGGGCGCTCGCGGTCGGCGGCGACCTCGATCTGGGCGTAGACGACGTTGGGGTCGGCCGGTGTGGTGGCGAGCGCGACGCGGCCCATGGTCCCGCGGGGCAGCCCGTTGCCGCTAAGCCGGGTCCAGGTGTCGCCGCCGTCGTCGGAGCGCCAGATGCCGCTGCCGGGGCCGCCGCCGACGAAGCAGCAGGCGGTGCGGCGCCGCTGGTAGGTCGCCGCGAAGAGGATGTCCGGATCGGCCGGGTTGATGGCAAGATCGGTCGCGCCGGTGTTCTCGTCCACCGAGAGGACGTGGTTCCAGGTGCGGCCCCCGTCGGTGGTCTTGAAGACGCCGCGCTCGGGGTTGGCGCCGAAGAGGTGGCCGTTGGCCGCAACCCAGGCCACGTTGGCGTCGGTCGGGTGCGCGATGACGCGGGCGATGGTCTGCGTCTCCCGCAGTCCCATGTGCATGAAGGACTCGCCCCCGTCGGTGGACTTGTAGATGCCCTCCCCGAACGAGGAACTCTGGCGGTTGTTCGCTTCGCCGGTGCCGACCCAGACGATGTCCGGGTTGGCGGGCGAGACCGCCAGCGCACCGACGGAGTGCGTGCCGTAGCTGTCGAAGATCGACTCGAAGGTGGTCCCGTTGTTGGTGGTCTTCCAGAGGCCGCCGGTCGCGAAGCCCACGTAGTAGGTGTGGAAGTCGTCCGGGTGGACGGCGATGTCGTCGACGCGTCCGCCCTGACCGAAGGGTCCGATGGAGCGCCACGAGAAGGCGCTCAGCAGCGGGTGGTCCGACTGGTTGACCGGGGGCGGGCCCTGGTCCTCCTGGGCCGAGGCCGTGGTGGCCGCTGCGGCGATGGCGAGCGCCATGGAGGAGAGCGCCAGGGCGCGCAGTGGGAATACGGGACGGTAGCCGGACATGGTACACCTCTCGAGCTTTGGGGACGACGGACCGCGAATCTCAGCGGCGCGAAGGTCAGTGGGTAGTTTAGGGTGGTGGGACGGTGGGCGCCATGGGTTGTTTGCAGCCGTCCCGGGAATTTTCCCGATCGGGAAAACTGACAAACTTCTGACGGGATCCGATGGCGGCGTGTCAGGCGGTCTGTCGGAGCCCGTCTGGTCGTCTGTCGGCGGCGTGTGGGGCGGCCGGCGCCCGTGGGCCGGCCCGGCAGGCGGGGCCCTCTCGATCAGCGGCTCATCATGACCGTCGCCATCTGCATCCATCCGACCAGGTCGTGCACCGCGCCGACGTAGACGCGTTCCCACCCGGGCAGGTCGGCGCGGTCGTCGGTTTCGAGTTCGTAGCGGAGGCCGGGCAGCATCCACGAGGCGTATCCGGAGAAGGGATCGGGGGATACGTAGATCGAGCGGCTCCACGGCCGCCCCTGCAGGCCGCGGTCGTTCAACCAGGCCTTTTCCAGGCCGATGAGGGCGCGGTTGACGGCTTCGGCCCGGGCCGGATCGATGCTTCCGGAAGCGATCCAGCGGTCGCGCGCCTCCACCAGGGCGTTCGCGGCCTCCTCGAGCCTGCGGGTGGACTCGACGAGCGCTGAGAAATCAACCGGGAGACCGCGCGCTTCGGCGACCTGGTAGAGCGTTTCCACATGGGTGCGGGTGTCGGTGGCGTAGCGGACCACGTCGTAGGGGAGGACATCGGCGTTGGCGAAGCGCAGTGCCAGGATCCCGTCGGCGCGGGCGATCATCGGTCCGTAGATGAACTCCGAGTCTCCGAAGCGCTCGTACCAGGCGAAGTTGTCGTAGTTCGAGTGATAGACGCCGCTGGGGTTGCCGGAGGAGAGCGCGGCGGAGGGCACGCCGGCGTGGGTGTAGAAGCCGACATGATCGGAGCCGCCCCCCAGGTTGCCGAGGGCGGGTTCCTCCGCTCCTTCGGCGGCCTGCCCCAGCCACCAGTCGTACAGCCGCTCCCCGGTGCCGGGGTAGGTGACCGCCTTTGTCGCCTCGATGATCTGTCCCTTCAGTGACGGGGACGACGAACTGCCGAATCTGGCGCCCGACACGGCGCCGTCGGCGTTGATGTAGGCGATCGCGTTCGCCTCCAGCTCTTCGCGGAGGTGTTCGACCCACTCGGTCGAGCCGATGATCCCGTACTCCTCCGCGTCCCAGTGCGCGATCATGATCGAGCGGCGCGGCCGGCATCCCGCGTCCTCACGGACGAGTTCGCCGAGGGCGTCGGCGAGGGTGAGCAGCATTGCGGTGCCGCCGTTGGGGTCGATCGCGCCGAAGCCCCACGGGTCGTAGTGCGCGCCCAGGATGAACCACTCGTCGGGGAACTCGCTGCCGCGCAGGGTGCCGACGACGTTCGTCGCCCGCGTGAGCTTCCTGGGCTGGTTGACGCGCACCCGCACGGTGAGGTCCGGCCCGCCGATGATGCGATAGTCCAGCTCCATCGGGGGGTCCCAGCCGGGCGGGGTGTCGAGGTCGGTCATGCGCGACAGGATCTCGGTGGCGGCCTCGTAGCCGATCGGGAGGACGGGGATGGTGTGGAAGGGGACCTCCGCCGGGTCGAGGCGCTCGACCTGGGTGTCGCCGTCGAGGGGCAGGGCGGGGACGAAGGGGGTGAGCGGGTCGCCGGTCCAGGGCAGCGTGAGGACCGAGCCGCGCTGGATGGTCTGCCCGTTCATCATTGGCCCCACCGGGTAGTCGCCGAGTCCCGAGAAGCCGGGATCGTTGAACATGATGACGCCCACCGCGCCGCGTTCCTCGGCGAACTTGACCTTGTAGCCCCGGAAGTTACCGCCGTAGCGGGCGATCACGACCTTTCCAGCTATTGACACGCCCATCGAGTCCAGGGCCAGGTAGTCCTCGCGGCGCCCGTAGTTGGCGTAGACGACTTCGCCGGTCACGTCGCCGGAGCCCGAGAAGGCGTTCCAGCCGTTGAGCAGGTCGGGGTGGCCGGAGAACCGGTCTTCGGGGAGCGCGGGCTCGCGGTTGGAGAGCTGCATGGCCACGGGGGTGACGATGTGGACTTCGACATCGTCGGTGAGCTCGGGGAGGTAGACGTCGTAGGGGTAGTTCGTGACTTCGAGGCCGGCGCGCTCCATGGCGCCCGCGATGTACTCGCCGACGCGGACCTGTGCGGCCGACCCCGCCGGGTGGGGGTTTTCGGTGATGGTGCGGAGGTGCTCGCGGAAGGCGTCGCTGCGGGGCAGTTCGAGGAAGCGGGCCTCGCAGGCGAGCTGGGTGGCGGCGCGGGACTCGGTGAACCCGGTGAGGGCGGGGTCCTGGAACGAGGTGGCCGCGATCAGCGCGATGGTCGGGACAAGTATCGCGATTGCGGTGCGAATGCGTGACGAGGTGCGGGGTCGCATGGCGGGATCGCTTTTGGTCGTGGGGTGGCTGGAGGTCGCAGGTTGACGGATCCGGGAGTGGCGCCAGATTTCCGTGATGATAGTACGAATCGGGGGGTTGCGCTTCCATGGGGGCGCCATGGTGGTGGCCATGGCAGCGGGAGCGGCGTGCGGGATCGTGGCGCTGGGTGGCTGTGGCGGGGATGGGGAACCGGCGGCGCCGGAACCTCCGCGTGCCGCTGCGCTGGACGTATCTCCCGCTTTGGCGACGCTGTCTTCGCTGGGGGACACCGCAACCTTCACGGCTGCGATCACCGACCAGTACGGCGCGGCCTTCAGCGGCTCCGTCACCTGGTCCAGCAGCGATCCGGGCGTCGCTTCCATCGGGTCGCGCGGGTCCGTCACGGCGGTGAGGAACGGGACGGCCATCGTGACGGCTACTCACCAGGGCCTCACCGCCACGGCCTCCGTGGTCGTCGCGCAGCAGCCCGCGTCCCTCGCGCTGGTGGCGGGGGGCGACCAGGAGGGCCTTCCCGGCCGGGAGCTTCCCCAGCCCGTCGAAGTGCTCGTTGCGGACGCCGGGGGCGCCCCGGTCGCGGGTGTCACGGTGGCCTTTGAGCCGGCGGAGGGACACGGCTCGACGTGGCCGGCATCGGTGGAGAGCGATGCGCACGGTGTTGCGCGCACGGCATGGACGCTCGGCGAGTTGCGCGGCCCACAGCGGCTGACGGCGTCGGCCGGCGAGAGCTTTGCGGTAGAGATCGGGGCCACGGCCGTGCTCCAACTTCCGGTCGTTCCGGTCTGCGACCGCACACGCGCGGTGCGGGATGCGCTGGTCCGTCTGGCTGGCCGGGCCGGGTGCGACGCCGTCTCCGCCGGCGACCTGATCGGGATCGACACCCTGGACCTTGCCGGCGCCGGGATCGAAGGCGTGCAGGCCGGAGACTTCAGCGGCCTCGACAGCCTGATCCGGCTCGACCTCTCCGAAAACCGGATCGCGGTGTTGCCGGGGACCGTCTTCAGCGGTCTCGCCGCGCTGCGCGCCCTCGATCTCCGCGGAAACCGGCTGGAGTCGCTTCCCCGGGCGATCCTCGGCGGCCTCACGGGGCTGGCCGAATTGCGGCTGGCCGACAATCCCGGGGCGCCGTTCATCATCCATCTGAAACTCCTCCGCACGGATGCGACCCGCATGGGCGCTGCCGGTCCGGCGTCAATCGCCCTCGAGGCGGCCACCGGAGCTCCGTTTTCCATCACCCTCCCGCTGGCCGTCGAGAACGGTACGACTTCGGCCAATGCGATCTCGGTCTCTGCCGGCCGGATCGCAGGCAGCCCCGTCACGGTCGAGGGGCCCGCGGCGGACACCGGGGCGACGCGGCTGATTCCGGGGACCGTGCCCCTGCTTCCCATAGGCTTCGACGGCATGGAACTCCGCGCCGGCGGTGCCCTCTACCTCTTCGACCCCTCGGCCAACACCGCCACCTACCGGGTCGTCTTCGACGCCACCTGGAGTGCGTCCACGCATCCGACCGACTTTCCGGGCGGCGCCCACTTCTCTCCGCTCATCGGGGCCGTTCACAACGGCGGCGCGAGCTTCTGGGCGCTCGGCGACACGGCCACGCGCGGGATGGAGGTCATGGCGGAAACCGGGGCGACGGGGCCGCTCACCACCGAGATCAACGCGGCGATGCCGGACGGTGCGCTCGCGGTGATCAGCGGACGGGGCATCGGCAGCCCCGCCAGCGCGACGATCAATGGGATCACCGTGCGCGAGGACTTCCCGCTCGTGACGCTGGTGACGATGATCGCGCCGAGTCCGGACTGGTTCGTGGGCGTGGCCGGGCAGCCGCTGCTGATGGACGACGGCCGCTGGGCGGACGAGGTGCAGGTCGTCCTCTATCCCCTCGATTCGGGGACGGACAGCGGCACGACCTACCGATCTGCGAACCGCGATACCTCTCCCCGGCGGCCGATCCGCAGTCTGAACGGGGTGAGTCCGTTTTCGGATGCCCCCATCGGGACGTTCACCTTCACCCGGACCGCGGACTCGGCGAGCCGGTGAAAGGTCGCGAGTCCCTTGGGCCAACGAGTGCCAGGAGCCGCGGGTGGGTGATTCCCGCCCGAATGCAGCTGAGCCCACCGGCTGACTGGGCTCCCGCAGGCTGATGACAGCCTCCCGGCCGCTGACCGTTTCGCCGCCACCCGCGCGGCTGCGCAACATCGCCATCATCGCGCATGTGGACCACGGCAAGACCACCCTGGTCGACCAGATGTTCCGCCAGGCCGGGGTCTTTCGCGCCGGACAGGAAGTGGGAGAGCGGATCCTCGACTCCAATCCGCTGGAGCGCGAGCGCGGGATCACCATCCTCGCCAAGAACACGGCGGTCCTGTGGCGCGGGACGAAGATCAACATGGTCGACACCCCTGGCCACGCCGACTTCGGCGGGGAGGTGGAGCGCATTCTGCGGATGGTCGACGGGGTGCTGCTGCTGGTGGACGCCGCCGAGGGCCCGATGCCCCAGACGCGCTTCGTGACGGCCAAGGCGCTCGCCCTCGGGCTGACGCCGGTGGTGCTGATCAACAAGGTCGACCGTGCCGACGCCCGGCCCGTGGAGGTGCACGACGAGGTTCTGGAACTCCTGATGGACCTGGACGCCAGCGACGCCCAGCTCGACGCCCCCTTTCTCTACGCCGCCGGACGTGACGGTTGGGCTGCCACCGAACCGGGCGGGCGCGGCGAGGATCTGACCCCGCTCTTCGAAACGGTGGTCCGGCGGATTCCCCCACCGCCCGCCGACCCCGCGGGCCCCTTCCAGATGCTGGTGTCGACCCTCGACCACTCGAACTACGTGGGGCGGATCGCGATCGGGCGGGTGGAGCGGGGCGCGGTGGGTGTGGGCCGGCGGGTGGCGCGGCTGCCGGTGGCCGATCCGGACATCGAAGCGCCCGCCCAAACGGACATGCCGGCGCCCGGCCAGCGGAGCATGCCGACGCCCGGCCAGCGGAACGCGCCCGCCCAGCGGAGCACGCCAGCGCCCGGCACCCCCGGCGGCGGGTCACGGGTGACGGGCCTTTACACCTTCAGCGGCCTCGACCGGGTCGATATCGAGGAGGCCCGCGCGGGCGACATTGTCGGGCTGGCCGGCGTCGAGGACGTCGAGATCGGCGACACCCTGGCCGACCCGCACCACCCGGAGCGCCTCCGCGGGATCACGGTGGAGGAGCCGACGATCTCGGTCGACTTCGTCGTCAACGACTCGCCCTTTGCGGGACGGTCGGGAAAGTTCGTGACCACCCGCCAGCTGAGGGAGCGCCTCCAGCGCGAACTCGAGCGCAACGTTGCCCTGCGCGTGGAGGATACCGCGCGGCCCGACACCTTCGCGGTCAGCGGGCGGGGCGAACTCCACCTCACCATCCTGATTGAGACGATGCGCCGGGAGGGTTACGAATTCCAGGTCTCGCGCCCCCGCGTGCTGACGCGCTCCGACGGGGACGGAGCCCGGCTGGAGCCCTGGGAGCAGGTGGTGGCGGAGGTGCCGGCGGAGCTCGCGGGCACCGTGATCGACAAGCTGGCCCGCCGCCGCGGCGAACTCGTCGCGATGAAGCCGGTCGGGGATTCGAGTGTGACCCGGCTCGAACTGAGCGTCCCCGCGCGAGGGCTTTTCGGCTACCGCACCGAGTTTCTGACCGACACCCGGGGGGACGGAATCCTGCACCATCGCTTCGACCGCTGGGACCGGTGGGCCGGCTCCATGCGCGGACGGGGCCGGGGCGCCATGGTCGCCGACCGCGCCGGCAGCGCGGTGGCCTTCGCGCTCTTCGGACTGCAGGAGCGCGGCGCGATGTTCGTCGCCCCCGGCGTCGAGTGCTACCGCGGGATGATCGTTGGCGAGAACGCCCGCCCGGGCGACATGGACGTGAACGTGAACCGAGGCAAGAAGCTCACCAACATGCGCGCCGCCGCGGCCGACGAAAACGTCCGCCTGGAACCGCCGCGGCGGATGACGCTGGAGCAGGCGCTCGGCTTCATCGACGACGACGAGCTGATCGAGGTCACCCCGGCCTCCATCCGCCTTCGGAAGCGGATTCTGGACCCCGGCATGCGGCGGAAGGCTGCGAAGGCGAACCGCTTGTGAATCCTTTCACAATCGCTGCGGCGCGACCGGCCTCGCCCGGGTCCATCCAATCAAATACCTTCCCACGATGAACCCTGGAACGCACCCGACCCGGCGCCCCACCGTGCCCGCCGCCGAGGAGATTCTGGGGGGCTATTTTCCCGTGCTCGACCACGGCTTCGTGGCGCTGGTCGACTACATGGGCACCGACGAGTCCGTCGAGCGCGCCGCCCGCGTCAGCTACGGGTACGGCACCCGCAAGGTCTCGGCCACGCGGGGGCTCATCCGGTACCTGCGCCGCCACCTGCACACCACGCCGTCGGAGATGGTCGAGTTCAAGTTCCACTGCTCGATGCCGATGTTCGTGGCAAGGCAGTGGATACGGCACCGTACGGCCTCTGTGAACGAGTATAGTGGACGGTATTCGCTCATGCCGTTGCTCTTTTACAGCCCCGGGCCGGAGCAGTTCTCCTTCCAGAGCGCGACCAGCAACCAGGGGCGGGCACCGGGCTCGGTCGGTCCCGAGTTCTACCGTGAGGCCATCCGCCGGTGGGAGGGGGTTCGCGGGCGGGCGGCGGACGACTACGGCTGGCTGGTGGGCGAGAACGTGGCCCGCGAACTGGCGCGGATCGACCTGCCGCTGTCGACCTACACGCAGTGGTACTGGAAGATCGACCTGCACAACCTGCTCCACTTCCTGACGCTGCGGGTCGACGATCACGCCCAGTGGGAGATCCGGGAGTACGGTCGCGTGATCGCGGGGATGGTGAAGCGGGTGGCACCGCTGAGCTACGAGGCGTGGATCGACTACCAGGTGATGGGCGACAAGCTGTCGGGCGGCGAGATCGAGGCGCTGTCGCGGCTGGTGGCAGTGGACGGGGATGGGATCGCGGCGCGTGGCCGGGCCGCGCTGACGAATGCGGAGCTGGGTGCGCTGGGGCTTTCCGGGCGGGAGATCCGCGAACTCAAGACCAAGCTGGAGCCGCGCGAGGAGCCGGACTACGAGCTGGACCTGGCAACGATGCGGGATCCGGAGGAGGTGGCCGCCGAGATGAACGAGGCCGTGCCGGCGGTCGACAGGTAGGGCGCACTCGCTACCTCTCCACCCGCACCGTCTTCACGTTGACGAACTCGCGGATGCCGAATTCGGAGAGTTCGCGCCCGAACCCGCTCTCCTTGACCCCGCCGAAGGGAAGGCGGGGGTCGGATTTCACGAAGTCGTTAACGAAGCACGACCCCGCCTCGAGTTCGTCGCGCGCGATCCTCTCGCCTCGCTCCAGGTCGCGGGTGAAGACCGCGGCGCCCAGGCCATAGGCGGTGTCGTTGGCGATCCGCAGCGCTTCGGTCTCCGAGCCGGCGCGGATGATGCACGCGACCGGTCCGAACAGCTCCTCGTCCCATGCAGGCATCCCGGGGGCGACCTCGGTCAGCACGGTGGCGGGGTAGTACCATCCCGGCACGTCGGGGACCTTGCCCCCGAGGAGACACTTCGCCCCGGCCTCGATGCTCCGCGTCACCTGTGCGGCCAGGTTGTCGCGCAGGTCCTCGCGCGCGAGCGGCCCCACGTCGGTCATCTCCGCCATCGGGTCCCCCACCCGCACGGCCGCCATCCGCTCCACCACCGCCTCGGTGAACGCATCCGCCACCGCCTCGTGCACGATCATGCGCTTGGCCGCGATGCAGCTCTGGCCCGCGTTGATCATGCGGCCGGTGACGCACGCCTCGACGGCGCGGGGCAGATCCGCGTCCTCGAGCACCACGTAGGGGTCGCTTCCCCCCAGTTCGAGCACGCAGCTCTTGATCCGGGAACCGGCGAGCGCCGCCACCTGCCGCCCCGCCCGCGTGCTCCCCGTGAGGGTGACGGCCTGAACGCGCGCGTCCCGGATCAGGGCGCCGGTCGTCTCCACGTCGATGAAGAGGTTGGTGAAGATGCCGTCGGGGAAGCCGGCGTCGCGGAACAGCGCCGTCAGCTCCAGTGCGCACCCGGGCACGTTGGGGGCGTGCTTGAGGAGGACGCCGTTGCCGGCGATCAGCGCGGGGGCGGCGGCGCGCATCACCTGCCAGAAGGGGAAGTTCCAGGGCATGATCGCCAGGACCAGTCCCAGCGGCTGGAAGGTGACGTAGCTCCGGTGCGACTCCGTTTCGACGACCTGGTCGGCGAGAAAGCCCGGACCGTCCTCGCCGTAGAACTCGCAGCCGGCCGCGCACTTGTCGATCTCGGCGGCCGCTTCGCCGAGCGGCTTTCCCATTTCGATCGCCATGACTTCCGCGAGGTGGCGCATCCTGCCACGCAAGGGTCCCGCGAGGGCCGCCACCCGGGCGGCGCGCTCCTCGGCCGGGACCCGCCTCCAATCCAGCTGGGCTGCCCTGGCCGACGAAAGGGCGTCGTCGAGGGCGGAGGGGGAGATGAACGGATATCGCCTCAGAAGGGTTCCGTCGGTCGGATTGATGGTTGTGAAGGCCACCGGGGCATCTCGTTCCGTTTGGAGGGTGGGTTGGCAGAGGGTGGGTTGGCAGAGGGTGGGTCGGCAGAGAATGTACTGGCAGAACGGAAGTCCGGGACCCAAGCCGGATTCACCGGGTACCAGGACCAAACCCGCTTGCCAGCGGGCGCTGGCCGGTGGGCGCCGGCCCCGAACGCTGGCTCCCGCGCTTCCCGGTGGGCGCTGGCCCCGGTCGCTGGCGGAAATCCAGTCCGAAGTCCAATATAGAACACACCTCAAGGCGCTCCCGGATAAAGCGCTCCGAAACGAGGCCCGACATGATCGCCCCCGCCATCCTTCCCACGACCCGTGCCGTATCCGTTCCCACGGTTCCGCTGACCTCGCTCGACCAGCTCTGGTTCCAGGTCAGCGGCACGGTATGCAATCTGCGCTGCCGCCACTGCTTCATCTCGTGTTCGCCCGACAACCACTCCTTCTGGTTCATGTCTCGTGAAATGGTTCACAAGGCGCTGCGGGAGTCGGCCGGGATGAATGTGCAGGAGTACTACTTCACCGGCGGCGAGCCCTTCATGAACAACGAGATGGAGGAGATACTCGAAGACACGCTGCACTTCGGCCCCGCGACCGTCCTGACCAACGCGACCCTCTTCACGCCGCGCCGGGTCGAGGAGTTGCGAGAGCTTTGCGCCCGGAGCCCGCACCGGCTCGAGCTGCGCGTCAGCATCGACGGTCCCACGCCTCGGATCAACGACCCGATCCGTGGAGAGGGCACCTTCGAGCGGGCGATGACGGGCGTAGGTGCGCTGGTTGCGGCCGGGTTCCAGCCGATCATCACCGCGATGCAGAGCTGGCCGTGCGAGCAGATGCCGTGCATGCTGCAGGCGTTTCGGGACGCGCTCGCCGCCGTGGGCTACCAAAACCCGCGCCTCAAGATTCTGCCGCCGCTGCGGATCGGCGAGGAGGCCGGGCGCAGCCGCGGCTACACGCCCTGCGAGCGCGTCACCCACGAGATGCTGCACGGCTACGACCTCAGCCAACTCCTCTGCACGAGTGCCCGGCTGGTGACCGCGAACGGGGTGTACGCCTGCCCGATCCTGCTCGACTACCCCAGCGCCCGGCTCGCCGATACCATCGCCGAGGCCGTGGAGATGGACGCGCCTCTGGGAGAGGCGGCCTGCCATACCTGCTACGCCAACGGCGCGATCTGTTCGAACGCGACGACGGGTGTGGCGCCCGAAGCGAACTGCTCCGGTGGCCGGTAGAGTCCGGTCGCACTCGGCGGGGGCCGCTCCCGGTGCTCACACGGGTTCATCCGGGGACTGCGGGGGCCTGCAGAGGGCAATAACCGTGACGGGGAGGCTCCGAATCGCGTATCTCGATGGGCCTCGCCTCCGCCGGGGTCTGCTGGCGGCGTGTGGACGGGGGCGAAGGGCGAAGGCTGAACTCAACCGGATCAACGTCTTCCCGGTGCCGGATGGAGACACCGGCACCAACCTTGCGCTGACCCTCGACGCGGTCACCAGTGCGCTCTCGGGCTCGGCGGAACGCAGGGCCGACCGGGTGGCCGCCGCCGCGGCGCACGCCGCCGTCCTGGGAGCGCGGGGAAACTGCGGGATGATGATTTCCCAGTTCCTGCTCGGCTTTGCGCAGGGTGTGGAGGGTCGGGCGCGGCTGACGCCGGACGAGTTCGGGGAGGCGTTCGGGGAGGCTTCGCGGGCGCTGTACAGATCCGTGGACAGGCCGGTGGAGGGGACGCTCGTGACCGTGACGCGGGACTCGGCTTCCGAGGCAGCCGGCCTGGCCCGCGGGGAAGGGGCCGCGGACTTCGTCGACATCATGGAGCGCACCCTGAAGGCGGCGCGCGAGTCGCTCGCCCGCACGCAGTACATGCTCCCGGTCCTCGCGGACGCGGAGGTGGTGGACGCCGGGGCCATGGGCTTCGTGGAGATGATCGCGGGGGTGGTGGGCCTGATCGAGCGGGGAGAGGAGGCTGATGAAGCCTGCGTGCCCGTTGCCGACCTGTCGCACCCGGACTGGTCCCCGATCGCCGCGACCGGCCACCCCTTCGAGCACGGCAGCAAGAGGTACTGCACCGAGATCCTCGTGGAGGGGGAGGAACTGCCCGACGAGAAGACCGTGCGGTCCGCGCTTTCGGAGGATTCGGAGGAGCTGCTCGTCATCCGCTCGGACAACGTCCTGAAGATCCACCTGCACACCGATCACCCCCGCGCGGCGATCGACTACTGCGCGACGCTCGGCACCGTGGCGGCGCACAAGGCGGAGGACATGTTCGCCCAGTACGAAGCGGCGCGGGAGGCGGCCGGGGCCGTACGCCGCCCGGTCGGCATCGTGGTCGACTCCGGGTCGGACCTTCCCGACACCGTCTCTCGCGCCCACGGCATCCGGACGGTGCCTCTGCTCCTCCTCGACGGCGACAGAACGCTCAGGGACCGGATCGACATCGACTCCGACGACTTCCTGGAGCGCCTCCAGGGCGGCGGAAGGCTGCCGACGACCTCGCAACCCCCTCCCGGCGACTTCATCCAGGTCTACCGGGAGGCTGCCAGCGAGGCCGAAGCGGTGGTCGCGGTCCTCCTGGCCTCGTCGCTGTCCGGGATCTACCAGTCGGCGGAGAACTCGGCGCGCATGGTCTCCCACCTCGACATCCACCTCGTGGACTCGCGCGGAGCGTCGATCCTGGTGGGGCTGTTGGCGCTGAAGGCGGCGGAGCTGGCGGAGGGCGGCATGTTGGCGGAGGAGATCGTCGCGGAGCTCGACCGGATCCGGGACCGGTCCGGCATCTTCTTAACGGTAAGCAGCCTCGACCGGCTGATCGCGTCCGGCCGGGTGAGCCATGTTGCCGGTTGGCTGGGCGGCCTCCTGAACGTCAAGCCGGTGCTGGGGCTCGACCGGGACGGCACCGTCACGGCGTACGGGAAGGCGTACGGGACCGGCGGCGCGCGGAAGCTCATGCTGAAGATGATCGAGGAGCGGATCCCCGCCGATGCGACGGGCGTCCGCTTCGGGATCGTCCATGTGGGGGCGACCAGGGTGGTCGAACAGGTGCGGAGTGCTCTGACGGAGCGCTTCGGAGACCCCGAGATCCTGGTGGCGCCGATCACCCCCGTACTGGCCACGCACCTGGGGCTCGGGGCCTGGGGCATCGCCTACATGCCGGAGGGATGAGGCCGCAGGGATGAAGCCGCGCCGGTGGTGGTCGCCGCGCCCGCGGTGGTCGCAATGCCCGCGGTGGTTGCAATGCCCGCGGTGGTTGCCGCGCCACGCGGTGGTTCGCTGTCAGGTGAGCGCGCGTCCCCCCGTCACGAGCCACTGGTGGGTCGCGAGCTGGGCGGGAGTGGGGTTGGGGGGCAGGGCCACCAGCAGGGCCCGGTCGCGGTTGCGTTCGGGCAGGTGCAGGACCATGTCGGCGGCGTCTCCCGGTAGCTCGAAGGGACGGGACCGGCCGGTGGCGTCCACGGCCACGGCGCGACCGGGAGCGGTCAGGCGGGCGAGCAGAAGCCCGTATTCCCGCCAGGCGCCGATCGGATCCGCTTCCCCGGCGGCAATGGACGGGACCAGTGTATTGCGGTAATATCCTACCCCCTCGGCGTAGCCCTCGGCGTTGGCCCGCTTGAGTTCCCGGAGCCGGTCGCGATAGTAGTCGCGCGGGTCGCGCGCTCCGGTGGCGGCAAGCGCCTCCTCGAAACGGGTGTCGGCCGCCTGTTGCGGGCTGGCGGGTTGCCCGGCGTCGGCGGGCTGGTGGGCGTCAGCGGGCTGGCGGGAGTCGCCAACCGGGCTGGCGTCGGTGGCCGGTGGTGGATCGCTGGTCATGGGCTTGCGTCAAGAGGCAAAGGGGAAGGACGAAAGGTGCGAACGGCCATGGAGGGAGACAATGTTGAGCGGTTCATTCGATCAGCGTGACGTTACCCCGGCCGAGGATTTCCTGGAACTGTCCTGGGAGATGTTCGGCGAGCTTTGCCGTGCACTCGCGCTGAAGGTGGCGAAGTCCTACGACCCGGATCTCATCATCGGCGTCGCGCGGGCGGGGGTGATCCCCGGCGCCGTCATCGCATCCATGATGCGCCGCGACTTCTTCTCGCTGAAGATCACCCGCCGCGAGGGGGGCCGGGTGGTGCGGCAGCGGCCCTCGATCCTCTCTGCGGCTCCCCACCAGGCCCGTGGCCGGCGCGTCCTGATCGTCGACGAGATCACCACCTCCGGGGAGACCCTGCGCCTTGCACTTGCCGCGGTCCGCGATGTCGGGCCCGCGGAGGTGCGCACCGCCACTTCCTTCGCGCGCCCCCGCGGCTTCCAGCCCGACTACCACTCGCTCGCCACCGACGCCACGCTGATCTATCCCTGGGACCGCAAGGTCTTCGAGGAGGGCGGCTTCGTGGTGAACCCGCGCTACCGCGGCGCGGACGCCTGAGGGCGGGCGCGGCGGGGAGCACCGGACACGCGGCAGGCAGCACCGGCCACGCCCGGGAGCCCGGCCACCCACCCGGGTCCGGAGCGCCGGTTTCGCGCCGGCGCCCGTCCCGCCCGACCCGTTACTCCCCCACCGCCATCGCCGCCAGAAACTCCGCGTTGGTCGGATGGCGGCCGATGCGCTGCAACAGGAACTCCGCGGCCTCCGGGGCGGGCATGTCGGCGAGAAAGTTGCGCAGCAGGTAGACGCGGTTGAGCTCCGTCTCCGACAGCAGGAGCTCCTCCCGCCGCGTCCCCGACCGGTTCAGGTCGATCGCCGGGTAGATGCGGCGACCGGCGACCTCGCGGCTGAGGACCAGCTCCATGTTCCCGGTCCCCTTGAATTCCTCGAAGATCACCTCGTCCATGCGGCTGCCGGTCTCGATCAGCGCGGTGGCGATGATCGTCAGCGACCCGCCCCCCTCCATGCTGCGCGCCGACCCGAAGAAGCGCTTCGGCTTCGAGAGCGCGTTGGCGTCGACGCCGCCCGAGAGGATCCTGCCGGAGTGCGGCGCGAGGATGTTGTACGCCCGCGCCAGCCGGGTGATCGAGTCGAGGAGGATGACCGCGTCGCGTCCGTGCTCGACCTGGCGCTGGGCCCGGGCCAGCACCATCTCGGCGACCTGGCGGTGGCGCGCGGCGGGCTCGTCGAAGGTCGAGGCGACGACGCGGCCGCGCACGCTCTCCTCCATCTCGGTGACTTCTTCGGGGCGCTCGTCGATCAGCAGCACGGTCAGCTGCACATCGGGGTGGTTCGCGGCGATCGCGCGCGCGATGTGGCGCAGGATGGTGGTCTTCCCCGCCTTCGGAGGCGAGACGATGAGGCCGCGCTGCCCCATCCCGACCGGGGCGACGAGGTCCATGATGCGCATGGAGGTCTCGCCGCCCCGGACCTCCAGGGTGAGGCGGCGGTCGGGGTACCAGGGGCGCAGCTTTGCGAAGTGGGGGCGGGAACCGGTCGCCGCCGGGACGAGGCCGTTGATCCGCTGCACGGCCTGCAGCGCCAGATACCGCTCGTTCCGCCTGGGGGGGCGCACCGGCCCGGCCACCGTATCCCCCTTGCGCAGACCGAAGGAGCCGATCTGCCTGGGGCTCACGTACACGTCATCGGGGCTCGCGAGGTAGCTCCAGCTCTGCGACCGGAGAAAGCCGTACCCGTCCGGCAGAATGTCGAGCACCCCCTCCGAGACCGGCGTCTCGTCGCGTGCGGCGAGTCCCTCGTGGATCCGGAAGATCAGCTCCTGCTTGCGCAGCCCGACGCAGTTCGGGATGTCGAGCGCTTCCGCGTAGCCCTGGAGTTCGGCTACCGTTCTATTCTTCAGTTCGGCGATTTCCATCGGGAGGTCACGAAATGACGGGGCGGCGCCTCGGAGAAGCCGGATGCCGGACGCTGCCGCCCTGGTGTGGTGAAGATTGGCCGATGCGGGCCGAAGGAGGACCGGAGGCGGGGCGGAGTGCTCCGTTCCGGCGAGGTTATCCTACCCGATAGGATTGCAAGCTCTGCACGGGAGGTCAAGGTTTCTCGTCACATTGTCTCCGGAGACGGCTCGGGAGAAGGACCCATTCCGGGCCCGACCGCCGGGTCCCCGCCGCCGGATGCCGATCCCGGGCCAGGCCACGGGGCACGGCATCGCCGGCTGGTCCTCCATCTCCTGCTTTTCGCCGCGGCACTGGCCAGCGCGATCGTCGCCGGGGCCTTCCTCGCCGGCACGGACCCCCTGCGAACCCGCTTCGCCGAGATCGGCGGCGGCCTCTTCCCGGTGCCGACCCGCATCCGCTTCGAACAGCTCGGAACCGGGGTGACCTTCGGCGCCACCTTCATCGGCATCCTCCTGGCCCACGAGCTCGGCCACTATCTGGCGGCGCGACGCCACCGGGTACCCGTCTCGCTGCCGTACTTCATCCCTTTCCCCCCGTATTTCTCGATCGTGGGGACGCTCGGCGCGTTCATCCGCCTCCGGGGGCCGATGGCCAACCGCTCGGTCCTCTTCGACATCGGCGTGGCGGGCCCGCTCGTCAGTTTCGTGCTCTCCCTGCCGGTGCTGCTGGCGGGTCTCCACCTCTCGGAGGTCGTTCCCGCGGTGGATTCGGGGACCTACCCGTTCAGGGTATTCTTCCTCGGCGAACCCGTCTGGCTGGGCAGCAGCGGACTCCTCCAGGTGGCCACCTGGGCGACGGTGCCGGGGCTGGAGCCGGGCCACGCCCTTCTTCTCCACCCACTTGCGTTCGCGGGCTGGCTGGGGATCTTCGTTACAGCCCTGAATCTCATCCCGCTTGGTCAGCTCGACGGGGGGCACATCCTCTACGCCCTCGCCGGATCCCGCCAGCGCGCCCTCGGGATGGTGTTCGTCCTTCTCCTCATTCCGCTGGGGCTCGTATGGTGGGGCTGGTGGCTCTGGGCAGGGATTGCATTGGCCGTGGGACGGGGCCGGGTCGGACATCCCCCCGTGCAAATGGAGGAGGTCGGGCCGGGAACGGGCCGCAAGATCGTGGGATGGGTGGCTCTGGCCATCTTCCTCCTGAGCTTTTCCCCAGCACCACTGAGGCTTTGACGGTGTCGAGACACAATCGGCATGGCGGCGGGACCGATCAGCGCGGATTCCGTTATCACATCAGTTATCAGCCCGACTGGCTGGACCGAATCCGAGTGACCCGCAGGCTGCCCTCCGGCAGGCAGTCCACCAAGACTCTCTTCAGGAATCCGTCGCGGCGTCCGGAGTCGGAGGCGGGAGGCCTGATCCGGACGACGATCGAGAGTCCAGAGCAGGATCTCCACGTCGAGGTGGCGCTGCGCGCGGACACGGATCGGGTGGGCGAAATCGAGGTGGTGTGGCGCTCAAACGGGGGGCCGGAGCCGACGATGGACCGGGTCAGCCTGACGCTGGAGTCCTTTGCGCCGCGCCGGCTTCCCCGGTCGGAGGCGCGTCATTCGCTATAATTGCAGATGGCTGAGCTTCTGCTGAGACCGTTTGCCGCGATCGGAAACCTGACACTCTCGGGCCTGGAGTCGCTGGGCCGCGCATGGAGACTGTTTTCCAGCGCGGCCGTGTCGATTCGGAGCACCGACGTGTGGACTCCGCTCCTCCTGCCGCAGATGGCGAAGGTCGGCGTGGCCTCCGTTCCGATCGCGCTCTTCATCGCGACCTTCACCGGGATCGTGATGGCGCTGCAGGCGTCGTACTCCCTCACAGGTGCGATTCCGCCCTACTTCGTCGGCACGCTCGTCGGCAAGACCATGATCCTGGAGCTGGGCCCCGTCCTCACCGGGCTGGTCCTCGCCGGCCGCGTCGGCGCCAACATCTCGGCCGAGCTGGGGACGATGCGCGTCACCGAGCAGGTGGACGCGCTGGAGACGCTGGCGTACGACCCGCTGGCCTATCTGGTCGTCCCGAGGGTGCTCGCCGGGATCCTGATGTTCCCGGCCGTGGTGCTTCTCGCCATCTCGATCGGCATCGCCGCCGGCTGGTTCACCGCGCTGCAGTTGCTGGAGATGTCCTCGGCGGAGTTCGTGAAGGGGCTGCGCATCTATTTCGCGCCCTGGGACGTATGGTTCGCGGTGATCAAGTCCCTGTCCTTCGGCGCGGTCGTGACCGGCGCGGGCTGCTACTGCGGCCTGCGGACGGAGGGCGGGGCCGAGGGCGTGGGACGGAGCACGACCCGGGCGGTGGTGACCGCCTGCATGATCATCCTCTGCCTGGACGCCTTCTGGGCGGCGGTGCTCCTTTGATGCGCCCCCGCCGGGCCGCCGCCTTCAGTGGGACGCATGGGTCGTCCTCGGACTGCCGGAAACGATGAGCATCCGCCTGCAGGAGGTGCGCAAGTCGTTCGGCCCGAAACCCGTGCTCAAGGGGTTCACCCTCGAGGTCCGGGACGGGGAGACCCTGGCCATCGTCGGGCCCTCGGGGAGTGGCAAGTCCGTCCTGCTGAAGCATGTCGCGGGGCTCCTGCGGCCGGATGCGGGATCGGTCCTCGTCGATACGTACTCGGTCCCCGACCTGGGCCGGAAGGAGCTGATCCAGCTGCGGCGCCGGATCGGCTACGTCTTCCAGTTCGCCGCGCTCTTCGACTCGATGACCGTCGCCGAGAATGTGGGGATGGGACTTCGGCGCATGCCCGGATGGGACGCGCAGCGGATTGCGGCGCGGGTTGCGGAGTGCCTGGCGCTGGTGGACCTGAACGGCCTGGGGGACCGCTATCCGGCGCAGCTCAGCGGGGGCCAGCGGAAGCGGGCGGGGCTTGCCAGGGCGATCGCGCCGTCGCCCAAGTTCCTGCTGTACGACGAACCCACGACGGGGCTGGACCCGGTCACCACCACGGTGATCGACCGCCTCATTCTGCGCATGAGCGACGAACTCGGGGTGACGGGGCTGGTGGTGACGCACGACATGACCAGCGCCTACCGCGTGGCCGATCGAATCACGCTGCTGCACGACGGCAGGGCCCGGTTCACCGGGACCCCGGCCGAGGTGCGGGCCGCGGGCGACGAGGTGCTGAGGGGGTTCGTCGAGGGGGATCCGGATCTCTACTTCGGCTCAGGGAGGGACTAGCGATGGACCGTAGACGCGAAGTGCTCGTGGGGCTCGTGGTGGTGCTTGGCATCGTTGCGGGCGTGTTCGGCTCGATTTGGCTCAAGGGTGGTTGGCAGCGCGGACAGACCGAGCTGCGCACGGCCGCCACCAGTGTGGGGGTGCTGGTTCCGGGCGCCGTGGTGAAGTTCCGCGGCGTTACGGTGGGGCGGGTGGAGAGCATCGAGGTCCTCCCCAGCGGGGAGGCCGTAATGGTCGAGATGAAGGTGTTGCCGGAGCTGGTCATCCCGGAGAACGCCGCTGTGCTGCTCGCGCCCGAGTCGGTGTTCGGGGAGTGGCAGGCGGAGATCCTGGACCGGTCGGAGTTCGGGTTGCCCCCCTTCCTCGACTACCCGGAGGAGGGTGTGCTGCCCGGCGCGGCGCTACCGGACTTCTCCCGTCTGACCGCGACCGCCGACCAGATCGCCCGCAACCTCACCGTCATCTCGGAGCGCTTCGAGGTCGCGTTCAACGAGGAGACCGCCCAGAACCTGAAGAACATGATCGACAACATGGGGGTGCTGAGCGAAGGACTCGCGGAGATCATCGCCCAGCAGACGGAGCGATTCGAGCAGCTGGCGGAGGGCGTGGATGCTTCGGCGCAGGAGCTGGGTGCCGCCGCCCGCGCCGCCCGCATTTCCTTCGAGCACTTCGATTCGCTCCTGCTCGGCGCGGAGGCGGAGACGATGGTGGCGGATGCCGGGGCGAGCCTGCGGAACCTGCGCGAGGTGACGGAGGTGGCCGGCAGCTCGCTGGGAGACCTGCGGGCTGCAGCGCAGAAGGCCGACTCCATTTTCGCCCGCATGGACGGGCTGCTGACCATGCTGGAGACCCCGGATGGTTCGTTCAGCCGCCTGCTCGGGGATCCGGCGCTGGCGGACGGTGCGGTCGGTACGCTCGCCGAGTTCCGGGCGCTCCTTGCCGATATTCAGGAGAACCCGCGGCGCTACCTCAGCTTCTCGATCTTCTAGAAGGCCGTGCTTGATCCCCGCGCTGCACCCAGGGCGGCGAGGCACCCCGCTGCAGACGGAGGCGGTGGAGCCGGACCCGCATCGAACCATGGCGGCTCCCGGCCCGAGAGCATCGAGCGGAGCGCCGGGGGGGTGGTGGTTCGTTCGGTGGCCGGGGTTTGGCACGCGTTGCTGATCCGGGACCCGTACGGGAGGTGGAGCCTGCCCAAGGGACACATCGAGGGCGGCGAGAGCCTGCGTGAGGCGGCGGCGCGCGAGGTGGAAGAGGAGACCGGCCTGACCCCGGAGGAGGTGGGTCCGAAGATCGCCACCGTGGACTGGACCTTCCGCAAGGGGCGCGGGATGGTTCACAAGTACTGTACCTTCTTCCTCATGCGAAACCGTTTCGGAGAGGCCGTGCCGCAGCACGACGAGGGGATCAGCGAATGCCGGTGGCTGCCGGTCCCGGATGCGGCCGCCAGGATCGCCTACGACAACACGCGCTCCGTGGTGCTATGTGCCCACGACAAGATCGCCGAGGCGGGATGGTGAGCACGCGGGGCGGCTCGAAGGGGCGGACCTCCGGCGGGGACGGCCGGGCTTCGGGCCAGGGCGAATGGGCGTCCGGCAAGGGTGCGGGTCCTGGCGCCGAGGGCCCCGACGGCGCCCCGTCGGCCTGGAGGGTCGTCCAGGGTGCGGTGGTGATCCTGACGGCCGGGTACTTCATCTACAGCCTGCGGGAGATCCTCAACCCCTTCATCGTCTACTGCGCCTTCATCGCGCTCCTCATCCCCTTCCGCGGGGTCCGGGGCCACGCGCACATGGTCACGGTGGCGACCGTCCTGGTCACCCTGTGGATCCTCCACACGGCGGGCTCGCTGCTCGGCCCCTTCTTCCTTGCGTTCATCCTGGCGTACATCCTCGACCCGCTCGTCGACCGGGTCTCCGCCCACCCGCGCATCGGCCGCTCGGGGGCGATTCTGCTGATCCTGTTCCCGTTCCTGGGATTGGGCGTTCTGATCATCGCGGTGGCGCTGCCGGAGCTGGTGCAGCAGGGGCGCGCGATCGTGGCGGAGGTGCCCGGGTTCGTGAACTGGCTCCGGGAATGGGTCAGCGGCCTCACCCCGGAAACGCTCGGATTCGACATACCCCTGGTGGACGAGGCCGCGATGCTCTCCTGGGCGCAGTCGCTGGACGCGCAGGCGGTGGCGGACTTCGTGGAGGAGCGGCGGGCCGATCTCGCCCAGCGCGCCTGGGCCGCGGTGCTGGGGCTCGGCCGCGGGTTCGGCGCGATGGTCACCGTTTTCGGCTACCTGGTCCTCACGCCGGTGCTCATGTTCTACCTGCTGCGCGACTTCGACCTCATCGTCGCGCGCGCCGGCGAACTCGTGCCAGGCAAGCTCAAGTCCGGGGCGAACAGCTTCGCCCGCAACTACGACAAGCTGCTGTCCAGCTACCTCCGCGGGCAGGTGACGACATCGCTGATCGTCGGCGCGATCACCTGGGTGGGGCTCCTCGTCGTGGGGTTCCCGTACGCGTTCCTGCTGGGCGTGACGGTGGCCGTTCTCGGTGTGGTCCCCTATCTGGGGCTGGTGGTGTCGCTGATACCGGCGATCATCCTCGCGCTGATCAGTGAAAGCGTCGGGATCTCGCTGCTCAAGGTCGCAATCGTCTACGGCGTCGCCCAGGGGCTCGAGGGCGCCGTGATCAGCCCGCGAATCGTAGGCGAATCCGTCGGTCTGCACCCGGTGTGGATCCTGCTTGCGCTGTCTCTGGGCGGGTTCTACTTCGGCTTCGTGGGGCTGTTGATCGGGGTGCCGGTCGCGGTCGCGATCAAGCTTCTGCTGGTGCGCGGCGTGGAACGTTACCGGCGGTCCGGGCTGTACAAGGAGGAGTCGGCGCTGTCGCGGTAGGCTGCGGCCCCCCGGCTGGCGTCACTCACTCGAAACTTCCAACCCAACGACTCCCATGTCCGACAACAATATCGAGAATCTGGTGATCGTCGGCTCCGGCCCCGCCGGCTGGACCGCGGCGATCTACGGGGCGCGCGCGAACCTGAACCCGCTCGTCTACGAAGGTGCTGGCAGCCGCACGATGATCCCCGGCGGGCAGCTCATGTTCACCACCGACGTCGAGAACTACCCGGGCTTCGCCGACGGGATCGGCGGCATCGAGATGATGATGGAGTTCAAGAAGCAGGCGATGCGCTTCGACACGCGGGTGGTGACCGAGGATATCGTTCAGGTGAACTTCGAGCGGCGTCCATTTGAACTTGTTTCGTCCGGAGGGACGACCGTCCGCGCGCGGACGGTGGTGCTTGCGACGGGGGCCAACGCGCGCTGGCTGGGCGTCCCCGGCGAGGAGCGGCTGGCCCAGAGCGGGGGCGGCGTGTCGGCGTGCGCGGTGTGCGACGGGGCGCTCCCATTCTTCCGCGGCAAGGTGATCGCGGTGGTGGGCGGCGGCGACAGCGCGATGGAGGAGGCGCTGTACATGACCAAGTTTGCCGGCGAGGTTCTGCTGATCCACCGGCGGGACGAACTGCGGGCCTCGCAGATCATGCAGGAGCGGGCGCTGGCCAGCGACAAGATCCGCTTCCTGTGGAACAGCGTGGTCGACGAGGTGCTGGGGGACGAGGTGATCACCGGGCTGCGGTTGCGCGACAGGGTGACGGGCGAGGAGTCCGAAATCGAGGTCGGCGGCATGTTCGTCGCGATCGGCCACGATCCGAACACGGCCTTCCTGCGTGGGCACATTGATCTGAAGGAGAACGGGTACGTGCGCCTGCCGACGCCGTGGCGCACGGAGACGAACGTGTCGGGCGTCTTCGCGGCGGGTGACGTGATGGACGACTACTACCGGCAGGCGGTGTCGGCGGCGGGGACGGGGTGCATGGCGGCGCTGGAAGCGGAGCGGTTCCTGGCGCACGGGGGGTGATTGGGGCTGACCAACGGCGGTCCGAATCAGGGGTTCGTTACGCTACTGAGTAATTTTACTCAAGACATGTTTAACACATGTGACGCAGGCCCGTCGCTCCGGTCCGGCTCATTGGATCTCAGATTTCAGTGTTCGCCGTCTCGAGCGACTGGCTTCGACACGTCGATGACGCAAACCGAGATCTTGCGGCGTTCCGCGGGAGAAAGGGAGTCCAGCAGCGCCCGCTCCAGTTCCTCGGCAGACCTGGGCTTCGGCCCTCGTCGAGGGGTCGGCCTGCATTTTTTCGCCTTGCCGAACCAGAACACCAGATAGATGCCGAAGCCGTCGGTGCCGGGGTCGCGCGTGTACTTGGCCATCAGTTGGGTGCGCATCGCGCTCCAGAGTTCGCGATGGCAGCTCCGCTTGATCTCGATCGGGACGTTGTTTCCGGGGATTGAGACACGAACGTCAGATTGCTTGTCGTCCGCGTATGGGCCCTCCTTGGTGCCCTCCACCCCCAAGAGCGCCAACGCCTGCTCCAGGTCCGACAACAGGGCATCCCGACAAGCGTTTTCCGGTTTTGGTTTATCCGGCCGGTTGTAGCTGTCGACATTCCAGTACTGGCGCCAGTCCGATGTGGCCCCATCCTGGATCCTCTCGGCGAGTTGACGCAACAGATCGACTGTGAGCGCCCAGAGGTCGGCTGCACGGACGGGGCGACCATTGTCCAGGCACGCGGCGACCTGATCGAGGTCTGGATGCGCGTATTGGGCTTCGCGACTGATGCTCTTCTGCCGATGGAGGCGATCAAGCAACAGGGACCGCCAGCTTACAAGGCGATCGTCTGCGGCCAGGGCCTCGAGCGCGTGACTGGCGGCAGTTGAAGAGTCCTGCGCGAGTCGATCGATAATGCCGTGAAGAGTTCGGTCAGCTTGTATCGGCCACGTCACCGAGTAGACCTCGCCCGCGGGCGGTGCAACGGAGCAGGGTCCGACCAGGCGAACCAGTTTTTCAAGGACGGTCGCATCCCATAGCTCCACTGAGCCACGTGGGACGGCTTCGAGCATTTCCACCAATCGCTGCACTCGGCGGTTCCTGCCGGAGACGTACGATTCCAACCGATCCCCGTACGCCTCCGGCCTGACGAACAGCCCCGCTGTGAGCCAGTAGACCCGCTGACCAGGGTTCATGCTCCTGTAGGTCAGCTTCGTTTCGATCAGATCCAGAAACTGTGTCCTGGCCCCGTGCGACGTGGCCGCCCCCAGCAGGGATCTCAGGATCGGAAGCTGTCCAGCCGTGCAACGAACCGGGAACGTCTTCAGGAGCGGAACCGACGCCACCCTTGCCAATTCTGCGTACTCGGGTTGACGGGCCAGACGATGGGCGTCCGGCAACCACGTCTCCCCCTTACGGAGTTGAGCCCTCGCGCAACGGGCCCAGACCTCGGCAACTGTATCCGGCGCGTACAACACACAATTCCGAAGCCAGCGAGGTGGACTCTCGGAGCCGTCCAGGTGCCGCCTTCCGGGAACCGCGAAATGGATGGCAAGGGCCAATCGTGCGTGGGAGTCACCGAGTCGGAAGTCGGTGGCCTCCATGGCTTGAGATGGCTGCTCCAAGGCCACCGTGAATGGGTACGCCAAGTAGTGGGTCCGTCCTTTAGCCGCCAGTTTCAGGACCTCGGTCCATTTTGGGAGGTCTGCCCGGTGAATCGTCCCGCGCAACCCGGCCATTGCAGCGTCGAAGAGATCGTCATCGGGGCCGAGCAGGACTCGCAACCGCTCCTCGGGCGTTTCACCCCGGACATCCGGAAACCCGTTCAGGTACGCTGTCGCAAGCGTATGCAGCACGTCCGGTCGACATTCATTTCCGTGCAGCGTTGTCGCATTGGTCCGTACCCAGCCTCTCAGTTCGTCGAAACGACCGTCGTCTGGTGGCGGGTGGGCCCGTGGGGTGCTGTTCAGACCCTCCTCGAAGCGGATGTGCTCTTCGAGTTCCATCAACCTGCCTTCAAATCGTCGTGCCAGGCGAACATCGCCGCATAGCGTCTCGGTGACCTCCGCCCGGCGGTCAGGCTGATTTCCCTTCGCGTTGTGGACGAATCCCGCCGCCTCCCGGACGAACCAGTTTGCCACCTCATCGTTGCTCGCCTCCAGCGCCCGATCCGCACACCAGACACCGTAGTCTTGCGGTAGGGCCGCCCCGAAAAGACTTCGTTTCACGTTGCCCATGCATGGGAAAAAGTGACCGTCATCTCGGCATCTGGTTGCACCGTCCCGGATGATTGCCTTCTGAACCTCGGGGTTTTCGCCGAGCCAGGTCCGGAAGAACTCGGCATCGCCGACTACGCCTCCGTAGCTGAAGTCCAACTCCCCTCCGAGCCAACCTGCGAAGTCAAGCCAGTAAGAAAGCTGTTCCCGCGAAACGCTCCGAGGTGAGTGTTCGAGGAGGTGACGTAGCACCACGACGGGTGGCCGGACCACCAGGTCGACGCCCCGTGGTTGGTCCCCTGATTCCGATCGCACCCGCTCCATTGGAGCCTTGAGCAGATCGAGCAACGCGACCATGTGCTCAATAGTAGACTTCTCTCTCACGTGAGCCGTCCAGAACACCCCGTAGCGTGTCCACAGGTTACGCCGGGCCGGTCCTCTCAAGTAGCCCACGAGATCCGCCATCGGCAGGTCATTCGGGTACAGCTCTGTCAGCAGAGTCCCAAGTAGATCATCGTTCCGAGTCGCAACCGCACCGGAGTAGACGTCGTCGAGCAGTCCCTTCAGCACCCCAGCGACCGCAGGATCGTCCTGACGGGCTCGCAGGTACGCTTCCAGGGCGGCGCATCGGAGGATCATCGACCAGGCATCGTCCCGAACGATGGCCATCAGAGGCTCGTCCAATCGGGGCATCGGAACTCCGGCGCCGATGGCCTGAAGGATCAGAAGGACGAACGACTCATGCGCTTCGTCACGCGCCGGATCCGTCAGGGCCTGACGGAAATCGGCTTCCAGATCGGATTCGGCCAGAGATCCCAGTGGCGAGTCCAGGGCAGTGTCGGCTGCGAGCCATGGGTTCAGGTCCGTTTCCGACTTCAGGGTCTGGAGGACGAGGCGCTTCTCGGGAACACTGAAGTCTTGAACGTCACCATGAAGAACCGTCCCCAACGGGTCCCGCTCGATCACCTCCGGCCGAGTCGGCTTGCTCTGGGCGGCCAACCAGGCGGCAAGACCCCTAAACTCCGAGATAATGCCGCCGTCGAATCCGATCATCAGGGACAGCGCGCGTTTCACCGGCAGACCATTGTCGATCAGATCGGCGATCCGTCGCGCCGCCAGGAACTCGGCCAGTTGTCGGTGCGAGGGGACCAGTCTCCCTTCACCGGACAATGCGAACAGATCGGTATCCAGCACACGGAGAAGCAGTTGCTGGTCTACTCGGGGCAGATGCTCCAGTCGCGGATGATCCGGGTCGGGCTCGGTGCCGGGGAGTGTGACCCCCGCCTTCCCGGCCAGGAGCAGGACGGTGCAGAGATCGCCGGCGGTATCCAGCAGCGCCACGGTATCCGCAGAACCACTACATGCAATCCGGTGCTCGGGATTGTCCTCGGAGACGAGCTTGCGGCAGGCCATATCAAACGTCTCGGTCTTCGTGCGTGGCCATTCCTCGTCACCGACCGCCGCCGCGAGCATCTCCAGGTTGAGCGGATTGCGGAGCAAGCCATCGACCCCCCGTTGCCGAGCCGCTGCCACGAATCCCTGAGGGTCTTCGACACCGAGATTCTTGTCGAGGATGTCGAGAATCCCCTGATCCGAGAGCGGATCAAGCCGCAGGACCAGCACCTCACCGTTAGGGGCAACAGCCTTTAGGCGCTCCCTGTCGTTCGCGCCGAACCAGTCCGACTCGCGGCAGGACAGGCGGAACCGGGGGCGTCCCAGCGCTTGAAGCCTCGCGCGGATTGCGTCGAAGGGTGTGCGGCCATCGGCCGATCCGGCGCGGGTCTCGTCGAGGCCATCGATATAGAGCGTCTGGTCCTGCCGATCCGGGTCCGGGCCGAGTGTCCGGAAATCCCGGGCCGCTACGGGCTCAACGCCCTCGTGCCTGGCTTCGTGTTTGAACGTTTCAGTCTTCCCGGACCCGGGAGGCCCGAGCAGCACGTACGCGGGCTCATCGCGGAATGAACCAAGGGGGCTTGATTCGGTCTCGTCCGGCAGGAGCGATTCGGTAGCCTGGCCCGGATCTTTCCCGCGCTCGCGAACCACCGTGCACGTCCGCTCCACGAAGTACTTCATGGTCGCTCGAACCATTCGCGGGCGGGAGTCAGCAGAAACTCCGACACCGGAATCCCGCCCCGCCCGACGACGTGGGATGCCTTCACCGGAAAGCTCTTCCTGAACTCCGCAAGCCCGCTCACATTGCCTCGCCGCTTGCCGCTCTTCACTTCGAACAGCACCAGCTTTCGTCCGTGCTCCAGAACGAAATCCACCTCCCGCCCCTTCTTGTCGCGCCAATAGTAGACGCGGTACTCGGTGCCCCCGGTGTTGACCAGATGCGCGCCGACCGCACTCTCCACGAGGTGCCCCCAGAATGTCCGATCCGCCCGCGCCTGCTCGAACGTGTATTCCGAGTGGACCGACATGAGCGCGGTGTTCAGCACGTTGAGCTTCGGCTTCGAGGCCCTGCGCCGATGGGGACGACTGGCGTATTTGGGAATCCCGGTGATCAACCCGGCGTTGGACAGGAGATCGAGATAGCGCGCCAGGGTGGTCGTGTTTCCCGCCTCGTCGAGCTGGCCGAGCATCTTGTTGTAGGAGAGGATCTGACCGGAGTACTCGGAGCCGAGGCCGAAGAGCTGCTTCAGGAGAAAGGGCTTATCCACCCGCTGCAGGGCGAGGATGTCACGCTCGATGTTGGGCTCGATCAGTGAACTGTGAATGAAACTGCGCCATCTGCTCTCGTCGCGAATGATCGGGGCCGGGCCCGGGTAACCGCCGAAGTAGATGTACCGGTCCAGATCGAAGTCGAATGCCGCGGCCATCTCCTCGAAGGACCAGTGCCGCATTTCGATCACTTCGTAGCGGCCGGCCAGGCTCTCGCTCATCCCCTGCTGCATGAGGAGCGGGGCAGAG
>JAJEBR010000004.1 GCA_022822445.1 Gemmatimonadota bacterium
CCTCCAGGGGCTTGCGGAACCGGTCTTTCACCCCAAAAATAACCCTTTGGCACCCGAATCGCACCGAAACTAGTCTTCTCGTAGCCTTGTTACTTTCACGATGACAGTGACTTACGAGATTACGGACGAGAACTAGCTAGCACTTAGGCTTAGCCGCTTGCGCCGCCCGGAATGGCCCTGAGGGAGCCGCGAGGTCACGCCCCACCTGAACAAGGTCGTACAGTTGTACGCGCTCGACGCCGAGTTCGTCGGTCGCGACCCCAAGGGCCTCACCGCGGCTGACTTCCTCGATGCGAAATGACGCGGGCACGGCCACGCGGCCGAGGTAGACGCCGTCTGCGGAGAAGACATCCCAGCGCCGCATTGACTCGTCCGGGAGCCGGTAACGCTGCGCCCACACCTCTCCTCCCTCGGCAAAGAGAAGATCGGTGTACGCGGGCAGTGAATCCGGCAGAGGGGATTGGCGGTAGCGTTCGATAAAGTCCTGGATCACGCGTTCATCATTCCCGGGGAAACTGCCCCGGACGTATCTCTCCAGGTGCGGTCCCGTCCGAAGTCGCGGGGAGTCGTCGAGGCGCGCGATCAGGCGCAGCGAACCGTTTTCGCCGAAGACGCGGAGCCCGTACGCGACGCCGTCCGTGCTCACGACGCCATGAGAGGATCCCGCCGCGACGGACCTGGGCGAGAAGGGAACCGTAAAGGTGGTCACTTCCATCTCTCTGCCGCTCACCCGGGACACGCTGGCCCGGAAGCCGTCCATGCCCCATGCCAAGGTATCGGCCAGCGTTCCATCGAACCGATGTCGCACGAACAGAAGCCGGCGGTTCTCCTCGCCCCCAGACATGGTGCCCCACATGTCCTCGAGAGAGGTCCGCGGGGAGGCGCGGCTCAGGACCATGCCGGGGCCGGCGAGCCCAATTGTGAAGATCCCTCCAAAGATGTCGCTCTCGGCAAGCGGCGCCGTTTCGATCGTGGTCCCCGCGGCGCCGAACAACGTGATCCGGTCCTGAAGGATGTCCGTTGTCACGATGCTCCCACCGGTGACCGGCCAGGCGCCCCGAAGCAATTCAAACTCCCCCGGCCCCTCTCCCTCCCTACCCAGAGATCGAAGGTGGCGACCGTCCCGGTCAAAGATGCGGATCTCATGGGCCTGCCCGTCGGCCACGATCACGTTGCCGACTGCGTCGCGCCGGGCGGAGGCGATTCTGCCGAAGAGCAACTCGTCCGGGCCGGTGAACTCGCCAATCGACAAGGAGGGCTCTGCCGCCAGCTCCGCGTAGACGAGGTCGCCGGGACGTGTGGTGACGATCCGGATGCCGGCCGAGTCTGTCACGGCGACGGCGGGTGCGGAGGGCGCTCCCGCATCGCCGCAGGCGAGGAAGATGAGGAGCGTGGCGATGAATCCTGTGTGTTTCATCGGCTTCCCTCCAGCGCGCCGGATGGGATTGTCTCTCGCACCACGGCGTGCGGGCTCACGCCTACGGATGCCAACACTCTGCCGCTTGAGGACCGGGCGGTCGCGCGGCAATGCTCCTCCCTGAGCCTGGTGTAGCGCTGCGCGGTCAGGTTGAGCGCCTTGTACAGCTGGCCGGTGGTCGCGATCTCGGCGAGCTGCTCATGCTCGTCCGCGTCGTTGTTGCCTCGCCCCGTCGAATGGATCCTGATTGACACGATCATCGCAGACCTCACTGTTTGGAGTTGCCTTCGGATCGGTCGACACCGTTCGGTTGGGCTTGGTGTCCCCAACAAGTCTGCGCATCCAGGCGGCTTCGCGGTAGCGGAGAACTCCCGCCATCCTTGAGGGGACATTCCCTCGACTACCGTGACGGGAGTTTCCCCCGCTCTCAGGCGTCGGAGCCGGACTCGCGCTCCAGGAGCCCGGTCTCGATCGCGAAGCGCACGATGTCGCGGCGCCCCTTGAGGTCCAGCTTCGACTTCGCGCGGGCGATGTAGCCCTCGACGGTCTTGGGACTGACGAACAGTTCCTCGGCGGCCTCCCTCGCCGAATAGCCCCGCGCGTACAGTTCGATCGCAGTGCGCTCCCGCTCCGAGAGCGCCGCGGATGGACCCCGGGCCGGACTTCGGGGCTTCCGCCGTCCTCTTCCGGGCGATCAGGGCGGCGGCGCGGCGCGGCAGGTAGGAGTGGCCGCGCGCGACCGCCTCGACGGCACCGATGAGATCGGTGTCGGCGGCCGACTTGTTCAGAAAGCCTGCGGCCCCGGCCTCCATGGCGGGCACAAGGAACTCGTCCTCGTCGTGGATGGTCAGCACCAGCACCCTGGTATCGAGTTCGAGCGCGGCGATGCCCCGGGTCGCCTGGACCCCGTCCATTCCCGGCATGGCCAGGTCCATGATGACGATGTCGGGCTCCAGCGTCCGCGCCTTCGTCACGGCCTCCTCGCCCGACGACGCCTCGCCCACCACGTCCACATGGCCGGTCGCTTCGAGCAGTGCCCGAAGACCTGCCCGCACGACCTCGTGGTCGTCGACCAGAAGCACCCTGATCATCGCCGGTCCTCACTCATTCGCGCTCGTCTTCCGGTTCCGCGACCGGCACGGAGACACGAACCGCGGTTCCCTCGCCCGGCGAAGTGCGTATGTCGAGGCGGCCGCCGGTGAGCGCGGCACGCTCGCGCATGCCAACCAGGCCGATGCAGCGATCGCCCGAAAGCGTTTCGAGATCCGGTAGCGCGAACCCGCATCCTTCGTCGCGGACGGTCGCGGTGACGGCCTCTGCGGTCGACTCGAGTGTGACCGTGGCCTCTCCGACGCCCGAGTGCCGCACCGCGTTCATCACGGCCTCCTGCACGATCCGGTAGAGCGCGAGCGCGGCGTTCTCGTCCATGCAACGGCCCACCCGCTCGAGCCTGGCGTGGACCGCGAACCCGTAGACCTCTTCGATGTCTCTGAGCGCGGAGCCGATCGCGGAGTCAAGCCCCTGGTGGTCCAATGCCGGAGGCAGCAGTCCCCGGATCATCCGCTTCACCCCCCGGATCGTGTCCGCGATCTCCCCGGCCATCCGCTCCCGCGCGCGCTCCCTCTCCGCGTCGTCCTTTTCGTCCGCCAGCAGCTTCGCCCTGATCTTCAGTGCGACGAGCGACTGGAGGAACTCGTCGTGCAGTTCGCGCGACAGATGCCTCCGCTCCTGCTCGGCCCCGGTGATCATCATCCCCGACAGACGACGCAACCGCTTCCAACCGGTCATGTCACGAACCGCACAGATCACATGCGGCTCGCCCGAACCCAGCGCGGAGGGGCTCAGGCTGATCTCGACCGGGATCGTCGTGCCATCTTTCCGCAGGGCCTGCAGTTCGAGTTCCTGACCCATCGGGCGGGGACGGGGCGACTCGTTGTAGCGCCGGCGATGGAGAACGTGCCGGGCGCGGCTTGCCTCCGGTATCAGCCTCTCCACGGGCGAATCCACGATCTCGTCCCGGCCGTAGCCGAAAATCGCGAGCGCCTGCCGGTTGAGGTCCCGGATCACTCCGTCCGCGTCCACCACCAACATGGCGTCCGGCGACGCCTCGAACACGGCTGTGTAGTCCCGCTGGTTGAGCAAGTCCGGCTCCTCCTGTTCCTGCGGGAACGCCGCCGTGAGGCGCGAGGCTTCCCGTCCGGTGCGAATCTCAATCATGAGACGGGTGCGACGGACGGTTGTCAAGGATCATTCCGTGCCACCTTTCGAGTCTGGAAGTTGGAGTGTGCTTTCCCCGCGCCCGGGGCACCTTCTGCGCATCAACGCGAGATCCTGCCACGGGGGGCGATGCCCATGCCCCCGGTGGCAGGCTCTTCCGCGCGTGTCCCCCGCCTCGCGGGAAGGTTCCCGCCGGTCCCTACCGCTTGACGACCTCGTCCGGCGGATCCCCGATCCCGGTGGACGTGGTGGTGTTCGAGCCGAGGGGGTCGGTCGGCGACGAACCCATACAGGCCGCGGTCAGCAGCGCGATGGCGATCACGCCCACGGTTGCGAGTCGTGTCAGTGCCGTCTTCATCGTTTCTCTCCCTTTTTGGAGGATGTCATGCCGTCCCGGGCGTCTTCCCAGGGGGGGCTGCCAAACTGGCAACTCCAATATCGGCAACGGATTTCAGCGCTTCCAGAGGAAAAACCCTGAGATTCTGACGGGTGATTTCCGGTCTTGCCGGGCGGGGAGATTCCCCCCAACGCTGAATGCTAGGCAGGACCGGAAATGGCAGGTGCGCAGACCCACGAAGAAAATCAGGGGTCCTTCGGAGCCTTGGTGGCCGGTCAACAAGTGCTCCCGGGCAGAAGGCTCGCGTCCTTGCTTGAAGATCCCACACACTTACCGCTCGACGACCTCGTCCGCCGAAGCGGAGGCAACGGCGGGTGTCGGAATCTTCGAATCGACGGGATCGGTCGGCAACGGATCGATGCAGGCCGAGGCCAGGAACATGAGTGCGATCGCGCCCGCGGTTGCGAGTCGGGTGACTGCCGTCTTCATCGGATTTCCTTTCTGAATGAGTCCTCGTCTTGCCGCCCCCCAGGCGGCTTCCCAAACGGGGCAAGCCAAAACTGACACCTCCAATATCGGCAACGGATTTCAGCGCTTCCAGAGGAAAAGCCCTGAGATTCTGACAGGTGATTCACGGTCGCGCCGGGCGGGGAGATTCCCCCCACGAGGTCATGAGCGCGACGATATGCCGGCGGTCCGCGCAACCCTTCATACCCGCAACGAAGCCGGGTCGCGCACACCGTGGACATTTCTGGCCGGGACCGGGTCTCGAACTTGTAGTGGGAAAAATCGACCGATTCCACGCCGGATCTCGCGTTCCTCGTCGACTGTCGCTCCAATGATCCCAAAACCCCGGAACCGGCTGGACGCTCACGGGCTGGACCGACACCGGCGCGGGTGGCGTTCTCGCACCCGGTTCGACATTGCCCGAGATCCCAGACGTGTTCGGGCTTCACGATATCCCGGTCACATGGGGCCCGGCCAGCCCCGAGACCATCGGGCTGGCCGGGCTGGCCGGAGCCATGGTAGGGAGGGTCAGTTAGGGTCGACGGCCCCCTCCTCGTCGGCACAATGCACGTGAAGGGCGATGATAACGACCCGAAATCCGCCGTCTTCGTCGCGCACGAGGATGCTTACGTCCTCGTCCTCAGCGTCGCAATTCTCGTCCTCCTTCGCCGCCTTCTTGCACTCCTTGAACGCATTGTACTCCTCGGCCGAACCGCCCGTGACGAATTCGCAACGCGGTTCCGGCGTGTCACCATCCGCCGCCCATTCGCCGGGCGGTATGCGCCGCACCGCCTTGATCTCTCCAGGTTTGAACAGCGTGTTCCCATCCGGCGTGGTGGCCCACAACCGCAGATGTCGCCGGGCCACATCCGGATCCTGCCCCTGGGCGATGTTCAGCCGCCTGCTCGTCGTCGGACCGCGCGGCTGTGACAGAATGTCCGTCACCAGCTCGTACTCGGTCGGTCCCTCGATCGCATGCGGTTCCACCACCGTGTCACTGCAGGCAAACAGGCCGGCGATGACCAAAACGGGGATGACCAACCCCCTCATGGTGGCGGTAGCGAGTCGTGTGATTGCCGTCTTCATGGCTTTCCTCTCCCTTTCGGATAGGGTTCTGTCATGCCAACCCAAGCGGCTTCTTGGGGGCAACTGGACTGAGAACTCCAAAATCCGCCACGCATTTCAGTGCTGCGAGAGGGAAAGCCCTGAGATTCTGACGGGAGATCCCCGGTTCGCCTGGCGGGGAGATTCCCCCCGCGAGTGAAGATCGCAGGACCGGAAAAGGGGTTCAGGCGTCCAGAGAATCCTCACGCGGATCCCGCAGCGAGACGGACGGGCCGACTGATGGCGGTGAGGAAACAGGCGGTCGGCGGTGGGGCCCGCACATCGCTGGACAGTCCGAGGATGACGGCGAATGGCGCCCCCCGGGGGCGAATCAGGGAAGCAGGCTCACGGTCCGAACTCCGGGAACCGATCCGATTGCTCGCCCGCCGGTATCTGGCGGAGCTTCCGCACCGCGCGCGACACGTTGCGGGCATCGGAGCGAATCAGGAGCCAATCGTCGCCGAACCGGGTCAAGCGGACCCAACACAACCCGTCTCCGGCTTCGTCGATGGCGACCACTTCACGGGCGTGTATCTTGCGTCCATAGGCTTGCCCGATGATTCCGCTGTCGCTCACGGAGCTACACTTTCCCCACCAAGATGTAGTTCAGTTCAACGGGCGACCGCAGGTCTTGATCCGAACGCGCCGCAGACCCGGTTGCCCAAAAACTTGCCCGGGCATTCTAGTCTGCCATCCTCCAACCCGCAATGCACTGGCTCCCCACTTGGCGCCGCTTCAAGCTGGCACGCCTCGGCGCCCGCCGAGGATCCAGGCGTCCTTCAGCGCGATGTCCCGAATGGTCTCCCGGACCGCCTGCTCGGACCGATTGGCCCGTGTTGCGATGTCCAGCCAGACCCATGCTGCGCACCGCTCGAAATCGGCCAGCCACCCCGCGCTCTCCGGATACATGAGGACGGCTGGAAGCAGAGCACCGATCAGCCAGGGGGGTTCGGGCGGTTCGACAAGTGGCGGCGCGTCGGGAGAGGCACCCCTGAGAAACCATGTGGCTTCGTCGACCACGCGTCGCCAGGCGTCGTCGCGGCCCCGAGGCGCGTCGTGCTCGGCACCCGCCGCAAAAGCGACCACGGCCAAGCCGTTCGGACCGTAGACGCGCACCGACAGGCTGCCTGGCCTCTCCCGTGCGGTCATCACCCAGCCGGACACGCCGATGCCCACGGGCGCGGCCTCGAGCGCGCACGCCAGCGCCAGCAGGAAACGAAGCTCCGCAGCCACGCGGTCGCCGACCTCGGACCGCAACGACTCGCGCATGTGGCCATCGTGCGCCGTCACGTGCAGCAAAGCCGGAACATTGACGGGGTCGGAAGGGCGCAGATCATCGTCACGCCCGGTGACCGGTTGCCACCGAGCGGCCACCGTGCGCCGTGCCCGCCGGCCGCGGCTGTCCAGAGCGGTCTTCGGAGAACGTGCCAATTTGTGAACCTCGCAGCCGCTTGGCTCGATTCGGACGAAAGCCTACATTTTCCAAACTCTCCAAGGGAGCCGCCAGCGGCAAGCTGGGCGGACCAGCTCCGCGCGGCACGGCCGCCTCTCAATCCCCACTGACCAAAGGAAGAGTCCGGTGACGACCGAACAGCAACCCGAAGGATTCCTTCTCCGGCTTCTGGGCGGCCACTGCGGCCTCGCCGTCACGTTTTGGGCGTTCGGCTTGGGTGTGGGCATCGCTCAGGCATTGCTCGTCGGTCCCGTGGTTCGGGACTCCGAGGGCTGGCCGGTGTTCACCACGGTCGGGATCTCCGTGGTCTTTCACGTCCTGGTGTGGGTCGCGATCTGGAATGCGGCGAGTCGCTACGAGGGCCGGCCGGCGTGGTCCATGCTCGCCAGGATCGCGGTGGCGTTGTGGATCGTCGGCGCAGCGGCGGCGGTGAGCCTTGCTCTGGTCGCACCGTAGCGGCTCGGGGGGGCGGGTAAGGAAGACTCCGGACCACGATGGCTAGATCAGACCGGCCCGCCGCAACCGGTCGAGCGGGTCGGCGGCGCGGGCCGTCGAAAATGGGACGCTCACGGGGGGCCGAACCACCAGCCGCTCGCGTGCTCAGACCACAGAGAATCCGTTTCGGCGGCGCAACCGCCCGCACAATGATCTTGGACGGCTTCGAAGCCGCGCTGGCCGCGCCGCGCAGGAGAACGATTGCCAAGCCCCCCCTATCTCTTCGTGGACCGAGCCTTCCTCACGGACTCCGCCGGTCGGTTACTACCTGCGGACCTTGGCCAAGCCACCCATTCCCTCCTTCGCCCCCGATCTGCGCGAAATGGCCCGGGGTGCTGCCTGTGCGCTTGGTCGCCGGACGCCCGTCACCAGCGCAAGTCGTCTGGCAAGTGCCGAACGACGATGCTCGGCACGTCCAACTCGTCCAGCTCCCAGTACGCGATCAGGCCGCTCGGCCCGAATGCACGGGGCATTCCCAAACCTCCCGCTGGCAGCGTTCCGATGTAGTTCCCGCGCGGATCGAACACGTCGATCGGCAGGTCGGCGTCCGTATCCGAACCCTCCATGCGCTTTACCCACAGTGCATCGTCCCATGTGGCCCGAAGCTCCACGATAGCCGGGATCACCGGGTAGAACTCCCGGTTTTCGATCTGGTCGCGTATCGCGCGTTCGATCTGTGCCTCGATTTCTCCCACATCAACCCCCGCCACTTCACCGACCTCGACGGACTCGGACTTCGGGACTGCGCGAAGCATACGAGCGCGCACATCGGACTCGATCCTGCGCGTGACCGGCACCGGGTCGATCGGTCGTGAGAGTCTGCTCAGCGTTTGGCCGTTCCACACGATCCGGATGTGGTAGGTCGTAGAATCCACGTATGCGATGGCCCCGTTGGGCATCGCGTCCCATCGCAGATCGGGCTCGAAGTAAGGGCCGTCGTTGACGGTGCCCAACATGGCGCCAAAGTCCGTGAAATCGACTTCCTCCGCCTCCGGAGCCTCGGCCCGGGGAGGTCGCCACGCTTCGAGCAGAACCTCCCCGTCCACGACATCGCCGGAGAGGCCGATTGACTCGATCATGTACTCGTCGACCGACTGCTCCCGGTCCTCGCTTCCTTCCAAGCCCGCGATGGCCCCGAGCATTCGTTCGAAGCCGGTATCGACGCCTTGGGCGTAAATGACCCCTGGACGAGGGCCGGGCCGAATGGTGCGCGACGCACCGAGATCGAATGCCACGCTCCCCGTTGCCGCGCCCCAGCGTACCGTGCGCTCGAGGTCGCCATCGGCATCAAAGAGGTGAAGCAGTTCACGGCCACCGTCGTTCGCAGCCATGGTACCGTCACGCCACACGATCACGCCGTACAGGGATCCGAACTCGCCGGGCCCCTCCCCAGGCCGGCCGATGGTCATGAGAAAGTTGCCGTCCGGGCCGATCTTCACGATGCGGTGCGCGTCTTCGTCCACCACATACAGGTTGCCGCTACCATCGAAGGCCATGTCGCCCGGATGGGTGAACTGCGCCCACTCCGGCGCATCGAGACCACCGACGCGCCATACCTCGGGGAAGTCCCAGGTGAGTACGCGGTCCTGGGCATGGAGTGCAGGTTCTGCTGGCAAGAGTGCCAGCGTGAGAATCCAGAGCCTGGTCATTTCGGAGCCTCCTGTTGTCCTGCGGTTCGGATCAGCGCGGAAGGTTGGCGGCCTGCCGTCCCGCTCGTTATAACTCGCCCGACACGAACCACTTGGGATCGAGCCTCGGCCGGACGATTCGGCGTGAGACCTTGGCGGTGTGGTGGATCATGCTATTCTCCTTCGAAGGGTCCATCCGCAATCTAACCACTGCGATCGAGAAAGGTATTGACGTGAGGGTCAAGGTGGTGGCGTCGGCCAACTCACGCTACATCGAACAGTACGGCCGGCCGTGGGCGTTGTCGGCCCGGGACGCAGGGTACGAGCCCTGTCTGGCGGTTCCAGAGTCAACAGACCGGCGGCTACTCGATACGCTTGAGGACACCCGTATTATCCGGCTCCCCTACCCTGATGAGCCCGGCAATCATTGGACCGGGTGGCGGTTCGTTGCCGCCTCAGAACTGGACCGCGACTGCCCCATCGTCATTACCGACGTGGATCTCGTGTTTGAACACGTCAAGCACCCCGACGGCGAGTGGGACGTAGCAGGCATGGCGTGGGGAGTGGATATGGGGATGCCGGTGTGCTGGGGCGGTCTGTTGATGGATCACGGCGTACCCTACTTGGAGGCGAAGGGTGCCGAAGCATTCCGTGGCGAGTACGTCGCCGTCAATCACACCGATCGGGGGCAGCGCTGGTTGGAGCGAGCGGCTCAGAATGTGAAGGATGGCATCTTTCAGATGGGCTTGGGCGGGATATACGGGTTCGACCAATGGGCGTTGGCCAAAGCGAACGTCACCGGACCGTGCAGATTCATCCCAGTTCCCGAAGGCCACAGCGCCCGACGACACGGTTACGTCAGCGCATGGGACATCGAGAAACTCAAGCACGCCCATGGTGGCAAGACCGGGCCTATCTACGACGAAATCGCTGCGAAGTACCGCTAGCGGAGGGGAAACCACTCCATGATTCTCGGCCTCGGACCTCGAGTCAGGATAACCCGTGGGGCGTGGTCGGCGCTGCTCCCTCCGGCTCTCAGCTCGGGGCAGTCCTTCCAAGCATCCGGATCGGTTCTGGCGCCCTGCGGGACCGCCTCGAAGCCACGCCACAGCATGGAGAGCGTGATGTCCGTGATTCTGGTGTGGTCGCTCCATACGGCTTCCGACATGATGTCGTCGGGAACCGTACACCCGATCCAATGCACCACGTTCGCCGGGACCTTCTTGCCGGGGTAGCTTTCTCCGCCGAACCGGTTGAAGGTGGCGACGGCGGAGCTATCGACGATCCAAGTCATGGTGCTGTCGGCAGACCATTCGGTGCTGTGGAGCCATCTGTCGGAAATCACCACATGCCCTATCTCGTGGAGCGCCACCCTGTAGTAGTTCTCAAGGGGGTCATTCCATTCCCGGATGTTCTTGACCCATTCGGCACCGTACATCAGGAACGCGCTGGGCGGCTTCGCGTCTTCGCCCGATGCCCATATCCAGCCGCCGTGCCCCCACCCGCAGCCACCCAACCCCACGCCATCCGCACCGATCCGGTGCACCACATGAAGGGTGAGTCCTGCGCGGAGCGTGTCGCCCGAGACGTACCGCTCGAAGCCGTGACAGGTCCACTCAATGGATCCGCCACCGGATCCTACCGGCACGACGTACGGCTCCGCTGGCGTCGGAGCAAGCACCCTCGCCCATTCGTCAACGGCATCGAGGGTGGCAGCCACGAACACTTGGTCGAGGTCGTCGGGGTTCACCCGGTACGCCTCATTCTCGCAACCCACGGGATGGTGACCGTAGTCACACTCCCACCACTCCACATGAATCGGGTACGGCTTGTACTGGAGGATCGGCGGGGTGACCGTGACCGGGAACGTCCCGGTGCTGTTGATTTCGGCGTCGGTCAGCATCGCCATGGGATCCATGCAGCCGGCCAAGACGATCGCCAGCGGGAGAAGCAGCCTCTTCATGATGGGGCTCCTTGCTGTGGGTTCACGGACCACCAGCATATCAGCGTGTAGCGGTCTTCGCCAGCGGCTTCGACCCCGTGCGGCTCGGTTCCACAGGGGCATGTGAGCATCCGGCCAGCGCGCGGCTCGATTCTGAGCCCGCCGCGGTTGGGGAAGTGGGTTGCCCCCTCTCCTTCCGGAAGGTCGCTCAGGTAGATCAGCGTAGCCCAATCGCGGTGCGGGAAGTCGTCGTTGATGTCGGTGTGTACCGGCATCCCGCCGCTTGCCAGGCTTCCAATGGACGAGGTGCGGGTTGTCGATCGCCACCTCGCGACGGATAGGCGAGATCGCCGGACACGATCGCGTCCATGCAGCCCCACCGCCAGCGTTCGGCGTGATTCGGAACCGGCCCGATCAGCAGAGCCAGATTGGTGACCGTCTGGATGCCGTCCACCACCTCATAGTCGCCGTGAGCAAAAAAGTGGTGAGCTTCAGATCGAACTGCTGGCCGTACACCGCTACAGACTAGAGGAAACGAGGCTTTTTGACTTGAATTTCACCCCCGGTGCCACCAACCGACCGCTGCTGGGCATCACCCGAACAAGCTCCTGGACTACTTGTCTTCGTAGACGAAGGCGTCAACGAGGGCGGCTCGGAAATCCCAGATTGGCAACAGTTTCCCGTCCGTCGGCGGTCCGTCTGCGTACCAAGGTTGGTCGTAGAGCCAACGCAGCAGACTACCATATCCCTCAGGCTCTTCGAGGTCTGAAGCGTCAATTCCCGATAGCTCGCCAAGCGCCTTCTCGGATGGCCCGTTCACCGATAGCAACCGGTCCGGGCAGGCGAGCGTGAGCAGCAGCGTCGTGGTCCCGCGCTGCACATGCTTGGCTGTCAACTCCTTCATCGCCTTGACGGCGACGTCTGGAAACGCCTCATCATCGCGCGCAGCCCTAACCCTCTTGAGGATTCTCTGGATCTCGGTCTGGCGGTCGCGCACCGCCCGCCAAGTCTCACCTCGGTTCATTTGTCCGATCAGACCCCACCACTTCAAACTGCCATTGAGCTTCCGTTGAGACGCGGGTTCGAGATCCCGCCAACGCGGTTCGCCGAGCAGGAGGGCTTGGCGACGACGTATCGCTGCGATGTAACTCCCGCGCTCTGGATGGAACACTTCCCATTCTAGGTCCATCTGGTCGCACGTCCTCAGAGCCCGATAGAATTGGTCGAAGGTCAAGGGACGGTCGTCGAGCAGCAGTTCAACGCGGCGAGTGACCGGCCCGGACACGAACGTGCGGACCCCTCGATTCGGTGGCTTCCAGTCTCGCTTGTACCGACGGATCACTTCGGAGGTGTCCGTGTCGTAGTGATTCCACCATTCCCGGAACCGAGCGGCAAGCTCATCGGCCCGCGCTCCCGGTCCCACTTCCATCATGATCTCTTCATTCGCACTATAGTGCCCCCGATTTCTCTGGACAGTAGTTTAGCAACCCATCCGGGGTCCAGAGGAGAGGAGGCACGAGATGTCTCGGAGTACGGTAGAGCAGGATTCGGCGAAGAGCCGCGGTCGGCCGGAAGGCCTGCCGAAGCGGTGGAGCGCGCAGCGGAAGGCCGAGGTGGTGTTGCGGCTGCTGCGGGGCGAGGACATCGGCGAGGTGAGCCGGGAGATTCGGGTTGCGCCGCCGGAGCTGGAGCGGTGGCGGC
>JAJEBR010000092.1 GCA_022822445.1 Gemmatimonadota bacterium
GAACGGTGCTTCAGGGAAACGAACCGTAAAGACAACATGACATTTCGTAATGTTCTCTTGACATTGCGAGTGCGTGAGCACCGTGGCCCAGCGCGGATGCATCGCCGCCCGAATGCAGCGGGGACTTATTCCACGGCCTGCTAGACGAAGTGCGGACGGATCACCTTTGCGAGGGAGACCTCGATGTCCCACACGGCGGCGGTGACGGCCTGGCCGATCAGATCCAGCTGGCGCAGGTCGTGGATGCGCGGCGTCACGTGCTGCAGTTCGCGGCGGCTGAGGAGCTCGGCGAAGATGCCGCAGGCGTCGGCCAGGCAGATGATCACGACGTCCCGCGGGGTGGGGATCATGTCGCTGAAGAGCAGTTCCATGATCCGCAGCTTGACCTCGCGCTCGGCGGTGCCGTCGACCACCGGGTAGCGGCGGGAGCGGAAGACCCAGAGGAAGCGGTCTTCCCGGCGCTCCAGAATACCGCGCTCGATCAGACGCTTGATGGCCGCCTCTCGAATCTCGTCGGAGCGTGCGGCGGCGCGTTCCACCCAGAAGCGGGAGTCGTGGGCGTCCGAACCGTGCGTCGCCGTGTCCTGCGCGATCTCCGCCAGCACGGGATCGAGGATGTCGTCGTCGAGCGGCGTGGAGTCGACGAGCATCAGCTGCTTGAGGTCGGTGTCGATGCGGTCTTCCATCGCCAGGTCCATCAGCACGGCCCCGCCCAGCGCGTAACGCAGCGACCAGTCGGGTACGCGCAGGAACCTCTCCCCCTCGTCGTCCAGCAGAAGGAGCATGACCTCCTCGGCGAATCTCAGCATGTCGGTCCTCAGTCGGTCCTCAGAAGATGTTGGCTTCCACCCCGGCACCCGTCCTGCCGGCCCCGGCGCCCGTCCCATCGGCCCCGGCGCCCGCCCCGTCCGGCTCGTCCCCCGCCCCCTGGAACCTTTCGTGGCGGAACGCCGCCGCGTCAAGGGTGTGCGAGCGTCCGTCGGCGATCAGTTCGGATACCGCCAGCCCGGTCGCCGGCGCGTGCATGATCCCGTGGCCCGAGAATCCGCAGGCGTCGACCCACCCGCGGGCGCCCGGGTTGTGGCCGATCACCGGACTGTTGTCGGGCGTGACGCCGTAGTAGCCCCACCAGCTTCCCTGGCGGTCCACCCCGAGATCCTCCCACCAGGGGTAGCGCTCGACGCCGGTCAGCAGCACCTCCTCCAGCCAGCCCCAGTCGACCCCCTCGGTGAAGCCGTCGTCGGCGTGGGTGTCGAGGCCGAAGAGGATCCGGTCGCCCTCGCTGCGCAGGTAGACGCCGGTGCCGAGATCGATGGTGAGCGGGTAGACGCGGTCGTCGGCGATCGGGGCGCTGAGGAAGATCTGGATGCGCTTGGGGCGCACCGGGACGTGAAGGCCGGCCAGCCGCGCGATCTCGCCCGACCAGGCGCCCGCGGCGTTGACGACGTGGCCGCACGAAAGGGCCTCGGATCCGCACGCGACCCGCCAGCCGACGCCCTCCGGCTTCAGCCCGGTGACGGTGCGGCCGAAGCGGTAGTCGACTCCGGCCCCGCGGCTCATCGAGACCCAGGCGTGGGTGGCCATGTGGGGGTCGATGATGCCGTCCCAGGGGCCGTAGGTGGCGCCCGCGAGGCCGGCGGTGGCGAGCGGGACGTAGCGCAGCGCATCCTCCGGCGAGAGCACCTCCACCGGCGCGCCGAGGCTCTGCTGGAGCGCGACGGACGCCAGGTGCGACTCCCAGCGGTCGCCGGGGACCAGGAGGAGGTAGCCGATGTCGCGGTAGCCGACCTCGAAGCCGTGGAGGTCCGGGAATTCGCGGAATCGCGGCAGCGAATAAAGGGACCATTCGATGTTCGTACGGGTCGTGAACTGCACGCGCACCCCCGCGGCGCTCCGGCCGGTGGAGCCGAGCGCGGGGGCGGGCTCGCGTTCCAGGACCACGACGGACAGTCCGCGCGAGGCGAGGTGCCACGCGGCGGAGGCGCCGACGATCCCGGCGCCGATGACGACGACGTCCGGGGAGGGGTGGGTGTGGGGGGTTGGTCCGCTCATGGGTTCGGTTAACTTGCCGCCTTCGATTCGCGGGCGGTAGCATGGCGCTTTGCGACCACCCTGCGGGCCCACCCCAGCCGCGTGGACGAGGGAGAATGCGCGAGGTCGAAATCCGACACCTGCGGACCGAGGACGAATTCGCCGCCTGCGTCGACCTGCAGCGGGATACCTGGGGGTGGTCGTTTTCGGACGTTGTCCCCGTCAGCATGCTGCAGATATCGGTCAAGATGGGCGGGGTCTGCATGGGTGCCTTTGGGCCCGGCGGGGAGCTCCGCGGCTTCGTGTACGGGATCACCGGCGTGCGCAAGGGAGAGCTGTCGCACTGGTCCCATATGCTCGCCGTTCGGCCCGAAGCCCGGGACCAGGGGTCGGGCCGGCGGCTCAAGCTGGCCCAGGCCGATGCGCTGCGCGCCCTGGGCGTGAGCACCGTCTACTGGACGTTCGATCCGCTGGTGGCGCGCAACGCCCACTTCAACATCAATCGCCTGGGCGTGACAATAGACGAATACGTCCCCGACATGTACGGCCGGTCGGACAGTGAACTGCACCAGCTGGGGACGGATCGGTTCATCGTGAGGTGGAGTCTGGAGGAGGAGGGCGACCGGACCGGTACTGCGCCGCTGGGGAGGGCGGCGGCGGTTGTGGTGGCGCCGGATGGGGTCGAGGCCGGGCCGGGGGCGGCCGACGGGGCCGACTACATGGACGCCGAGACCGTCGAGGTGCTGATTCCGAGCGATATCGAGGCCGTCGAGGCGCGGTCGGTCGACGAAGCGCTGGCGTGGCGGCAGACCACGCGCCGGGCCTTCACCCGTCTGTTGGGGGCTGGCGCTCGCGTTGCCGGTTTTTTTCCCGATCGGGAATATGGGCGGTACGTGCTGGTCAGGAAGCCGACATCATGACAGGGGCGCCCTGACGACGTACGGAACGCCCATCTCGTCCACGACCCAGGTGTAGATGGAGCCGTGCTGGATCCAGAGCGGGCCGGCAGCCTCGAACCCCAGGCGCACCGATCCCTGGTAGTCGCCGTCCTCGGAAAACAGGTCGTAGAACGCGGGAGCGTCGGCCGGTGTGACCCGTTGCACCCAGAGCCGCCCTTCATCGTCCACAAGCAGTTCCTCCAGAATGGGCTTGACGTCCGGCAGGAGAGCCGCCACCTCCTCGACCTCGCGGCGCAGTTCAGGCCTGACCTCGAGATGCTCCTCCACGTAGGCGGAACGGTCCTCGTCGGTCACCCGTTGCACGGGCAGCCCGGCCTCGATGACGATCAGGGAATCGCCGTTCTCATTGACTCTAGCGATGCGGTACTCCGCGGTGTTCGCACGCCAGAATCCCCCGGAAGGGTGCACGATGATCCTGTCCGTTGCCTCGAAGCGAATGTCCAGATACCCCCAGACTATTGCAGGTGTGGAGTATGCGTAGGACGGGCCACTGAACTCGCCGACGTAGACGGAGTCGATGGCACCGCTGGACAGGTCGTAGGACTTGTAGTAGTAGCGGTCGGTGAAGTGGCTCAGGCCCATCGGGGGCGGATAGTTGCGTTCGCCGACCGGCTGGTAGGTCTCCTTCCAGTAGCGGCCCAGCCAGTCGAAGGTACCGTTCCAGATGTACGAATAGCTCCTGACAGGCTTGAGGAACCGTCGAACCTCTTCCCCGGCCGGGTCCACCCCGATAATCGTCCACTGTGCCGTGTCGTGGATCCATAGCAGGGTGTCTCCGTAGAGGGCTATTCCGTTGGAGTTCACAAACTCGCCCGGGCCCTCGCCGCGTCGGACGATCGTCCGCAGGTATTGCCCGCCGGAGTCGAAGACGCGGACCTCCGCGGCCTGCTGGTCCAGCACGTAGAGGGTGCCGTCGCTGGCCGCCTGGACGCCGCGGATGGCGCCGAAGATGAGATTCACATCCTCTCCATCAACGGAACCGAGCCTCAGGTCCACCCGTGCCTCGGTGATTTCCGGCACGGTGTCGTCGATTGCGGGGAGGTCGGAATACCGTACCAGGAGCGCCCCGTTCGGCAGGGTCTCGCGCAGCGCGGGGGGTCCGGAGGATTCCGTGACGCAGGAGGAAACGGCGGTGGCGATGATTATGGTGAGCAGCGCGCGCGACATGGGTTGTGACATCCTGACCCGGGACAGTGGCAGAAGCGGCGAGCAGCAGTGGAAACGGCAGGCTGCTCCGTACTCCGGCAAGGGCAATGTGTTCCTTACTCCTTAATGGTGTAGAGTGATGGTGTCAGGGTTGCTTCCTCGCCGGACATCCGTGCCTGTTGAGTGAAGTTATAAAGTAAGATCCAGTTTACGGAATGTAAGGTAAAGTTGTCATTTCCGAAGCCAAGGCCGACCGCAGATCGGCAGGGGACCCGCATGACGGGCCAGCGGCTGGCCGGCGTCCGATGCGCGTAGGTGTGATCGGCGGTGGCGTTGTCGGGCTCGCGACGGCCTGGTACCTCGGGAAGCTCGGCGCGGATCCGGTGGTCGTGGAGGCGGGCGCGGTCGGCGGCGGGTGCTCGCGGGGGAACAACGGCTGGGTGTGCCCCTCGGTCTCGACGCCGCTGCCGGCACCCGGCCTGACCGCGAAGTCGCTCGTCTGGATGCTGCGCCGGGCCAGTCACTTCCACATTCCGGCCGCGGCGCTTCCCCGGCTCGCCCCCTGGCTGCTGCGGTTCCGCGCGCACTGCACGACGGCTGCCCGGACGCACGGGATCCGGGCGCTGGCGTCGCTCAATACGGTCACCGGGAAACTCTACGACGAGCTGGCGGCGGACGGAGTCGAGTTCGAGCGGGGCCGGTCGGGGATTCTCTTCGCGTACCGCGATCCGGCGCTCCGCGGTGAGAAAGTCGAGGGGCTCGAGGCCGTGGGGGCGAGCGGTGGGGCTTCCTGGCGGAATCTGGACCGGGACGAGTTATACGAGATGGAACCTCTGCTGCGGCCCGGATTCACGTGCGGGATTCATGTTGAGACCGACCGGCATGTGCGCCCTGAATCGCTGACCGAGGGGCTGGCCGCGTCGCTGCGGGCCGGCGGCACCGAGATCCACGAAGGGACGATGGTGCTGGGGTTCGAGTGGGAGGGGGCGGGATCGCGGGTGCGCGCGATCGTGACTTCGCGGGGGGACCTGGAGGTGGACGCCGTGGTGCTGGCCGCGGGCGCGCAAACGGGGCCTCTGGCCCGGATGGCGGGGTGGCGCATCCCGATCACCGCCGGGAAGGGGTACTCGGTCACGATCGAGCGGCCGTCGCGCCAGCTGCGCCAGCCGCTCTTCCTGGGCGACGCGCGCGTCGGGATGACCCCCTTCCGTGACGCGCTCCGCTTCGGCGGAACGATGGAGCTGTCGGGCGTGAACCGCCGGATGGATACGGCGAGGGTACGGGCGCTCCGCCGCGCGGTGAGCCGCTACGTGGACATCCCGGAGGCGCAGGCAGGAGGCCGTGCCTGGGTGGGGATGCGCCCGATGGTGCCGGACACGCTCCCCGTGATCGGCCGGCTGCCGTCGCGCGAGAACGTGTATGTGAATACCGGCCACCAGATGCTGGGCGTGACGCTCGCTCCCGGCAGCGGGTGGGCGCTTGCCGGGCTGGTGGTGGAGGGGCGGGCGGGGGTGGAGGTGGGGGCCTTTGGGGCGGGGCGGTTCTGAGGTTACGACGGCATCGACAACCTGATGGGGTTCCCCCTGGGCAATCCATCGGTTGCGCATAGCGTGTCTCGAACAACATGGTTGACCGCACTGCTGCCGGTGTCCCCGTCAAGGAAGAAGGGAGAGCAATGATGAATCCGCGGACCACTTTCTTCGTTCTGCCCCTTGCCTTCCTCTTCCTCACCACCCCCGCCCTCCCCGCCCAGGAAGTCCTCGACTGGGGCGACTTCGAACTCTGCAGCGACTGCGAACTCGAAGTCACCGAACTGGTCCGCCTCGGCGACGCGGATGGGCCGGGGATCATCGAGGGCTCCGGGAGGCTGGTCACCTGGGACCGGGACCTCGGCTATCTGCTCTACCCTGTCAACGGCGCGTACATCAAGGTCTTCGGCCACGACGGTGCGTTCCAGCGGAAGATCGGGGGGGAGGGGGACGGCCCGGGAGAATTCCGCGGCATCCTCGATGTGGATGTCGTCGACGGCCGCATTGTCGTTCTCGATTGGATGAGGGGGCGCATCTTCCTTCTTTCGCCCGCCGGGGAGTACGTCACCGGCCACCTCTACGAGTATCGGCCAGGCCGGTTCACGCCCGTGGGCGACGGCAGGATCGTCGTGACATCGAGCAATTGGCGGTCGAGGGTGGTCGAGAATCCCCTTCAGATGATCGAGGTGGCCAGCGGGATGACGACCCTGGAGTTCGGAGCCGAGAACGCCGGAGCGCAGAAGACCGACGTCGAAGTGCGGTTTGGCGGGCAGGAGGTGGGGAGCGTGCTGAACCGCAGCGGAACCGTCTGGTGGGCCTCAAGCCCGCTTCCGGCTGTCCAGGAATGGTCGCTCGAGGGTGAACAGCTGAGGGTGATCGAAGGAGAACTGCCGTGGTTCCGGGCGATCACCGAGTTCCCCGACAGGAGACGGGAGCCGCCGTCGACAGGGTGGCGCGGCGTCGGGCTGGACGGGGACGACAACCTCTGGATGCTGGTCTCGACGGCCGACCCGGAATGGGACGAGATCGAAATGATTCCCGGGCCGGAGGGACCGGAACTGCCTCCTGGCCGGGGGGAGGACTACCGGGACACCCGTATCGACGTCTTCAACCTCCGGGAGCAGCGCCATCTTGGGAGCCATGTGTGGGACGCGACCGGCATGACCTTCATGGAGCATGGAGGCGAGCCGGCCGTCAGTGTCCTGGAGTACGATGACGCGATGGTTCCGCAGGTCGTCGTGTACAGGGTGCGGTTGAGGAAGCGGTAGGAGATAGGCGACTGTCGACAGTCGGTGGATTGAACCCTGGGGGCGAGGGGAAGAGCCCTGAATGCGTATTCGGTAAAGAGAATACGACATATTGTAATGTAAACATTACAGTATGATCGAGACATGGCGGGATGGGCCATCTTGTTGCGGCCTCCCGCCCCCCCTAGCTTCGCTCCGACCTCGGACACGGAGCGGGAGTGACGGAAGAAGCCAGGCAGCCTGTGGCGGGCTGGGTGCGAAGGGCCGGCGGGATCGGCTGGTTCATCCGGCGTTTCGGCTTCGCCCAATTGTTCATGAAGCCGGTTAGGACGGTGCTGGCGCCGCTGGTCATTCCCCTGTTGCGGGAGCGGGCGGTCGTCCTGCGGGGCGAGTCGATTCCGCTCGTCTACGCGCGCCACAACGTTACGTGGGCGAACGAGCGGTGTGTGGAGCTGGCCTTGGCCCGCCGATTCCTGGCCGGGATTCCGGTTGAGCGAGTCCTCGAAGTCGGCAACGTCACGCCGCACTATTTCGGGGGCGGGCACACGATCGTGGACAAGTACGAGCCCGGGACGCTGCAGGTGGACATCGTGGACTTCGAGTCGCACCGGCGGTTCGATCTGATCCTGTCGATTTCGACCTTCGAGCACATCGCCTTCGACGAGGCGGGCGGGCCGGAGGAGCCGGAGGCGGTGGCCGCGAAGATCCGGGCGGCAGTGGATCGGTGTGTCGCGCTGCTGGCCCCGGGCGGGAAGTTCGTCATCACGGTGCCGGTGGGCTACAACCCGGCCCTCGACGCGATGGTCGCGGCGGACGCGTTGGGGTGCGATCGCGCGGCCTGGTTCAAGAGGTTCCCCGGCCGCGTCTGGCGCGAGGTGGGCCGGGAGGAGGGGATGGGGTGCAGCTACGGGAGTCCCTATCCGTTTGCCAACGCGATCATGCTTGCGGAGTGGGACGGGTGATCCCGAAGAAGGACTCGCGGCGCACCATCGCGAGCCGCAGTGCGCCGGGGCCGGCGGGGGCGAAGCGGACGGGAGAGCCGGGCCGGGCCTGCGCGAGGGCGTCGAGGGCGATCGGGTCGGTGCCGCCGAGCTTCGGGTAGCCGCCGATCGTGGGCCGGTCGCGCATGAAGACGAGGGGGCGGCTGTCCCCGGTCACCTGGACCGTGCCGTCGACCAGGGGTGAGGAGTCGAGAGTCCGCGGACCCGACGACAGAGCGGGCCCGTCCAACCGGATCGCGGTGCGGTCGCTTGCCGGGCCCACCGTCCACTCCTCCGTGAACACGCGCTCGCGGTCGGCTTCCGAAAACTCGGGCCACTCGTAGCCGGTGATCAGCGGCAGGACCAGGGTTGGCTCGTCGCCCGCGGGTGTCACGAGGTGGGCGGGCACAAAGCGGTTTGGGAAGATCCGGCCGGGAGTTCCCCAGCGTAGCGGTTCGCCCTCCCGGAGCGGCCGGCCGAGCAGCCCGGGCAAGCCGTCGCGGGCGACGCCGGAGGCCGAACCGAACGCGCGGTCGGCCTCGAGGCCCCCCGGAAACGCGAGGTATGCGCGCATGCCCGTTGCGCTGAACGCGAGTCGCAGGACCTGTCCCGGCCGGGCGCGGATTGTCCTCCAGGCTCCCGCCGGGGCGCCATCGAGCGTGGCGGCGCAGTCCGCTCCCGTCAGGGCCACGACCGTCTCGATGGCGAAGGTAAGGGCGAACCCTCCCAGGGTGACCTCCAGCGCGGCGGCTCCCGGGTCGTTGTCGAGCAGCCGGTTGGCCCACAGGTACGCGCGCTGGTCCATCGCCCCGCCGGGTGCGAGTCCGGCGCGCCGGCCGCTCCGTCGTCCGAGATCCTGTACCGTGCAATACGGTCCCGGACGATCCACCACGCCGTGGGGCGTTGCGGTGCGGGCGGTCGGGTTCAGCTGCACTCTGCCTCGTAGTCCTTGCGCCCGATCGCGCGGAACTCGACCGGGCCGCCGGGAGTGAAGCGTGCGATGCGCTCGGCGGCGTCCTCGAAGAGCGTTGGCGGGACGCGCCCGACCAGACGCCAGCCGCCGGGTCCCTCGGTCGGGTAGACGCCGGTGCGCCGGTCGGCGATCCCCACCGCGCCCGTGGGCACCCGGGCACGCGGCGAGGGTCGGCGCGGCGTGGCGATGCGGGCGTCGACATCGCCCAGATACGCGAACCCGGGGGCGAACCCCGTCGCGAGCACCAGGTAGGTCCTCTCGCTGTGGAGTCTTGCTACCTCACGGACGGCCAACCCCGCCTTGGCCGCCACCTGCTCCAGATCGGGCGCCAGATCGTGATCGTAGCAGACCGGCAGCGAGACGGTCGCGGCCCTTGGCGTCTCCGGCACAGCCTCCAGCGCGGCCCGTGCTCCGGCCTCCAGTCGTCTCGTGACCTCGGCGGGGTCCCAGCGGCTCGGCGCGCCGTCCACCAGGAGGCGATTGAAGGCCGGGATCGTGGCCCGCACTCCGGGCAGGCTCTCCTGCACGAACCGCTCAAGGCTCAGAACCCGGGCGATTCCTTCACGGTCGGGGGCCACCGGCAGGGTGACCAGGGCGCTGGCGGGCCCGGGGAAGGTGATCATGCTCGTCGCGCCCTGGCAGGACGGAGAAAGGTGATCATGCTCGTCGCGCCTCGGCAGACCCGGGAAAGGTGATCATGCCCCTGGTGCCTTGGCGGCGCGGCGTCTCGCCGCCCCCGGTCCTGCGCGTGGATCAGGCACGATCTGCCGGGCGCGGAACCAGCTCCCGGATCCGGCGGAGCGATTCGAAGGCCGAAGGATTGTCGCCGTGCACGCACAGGGTCTCGGCCGCCACCGCCACCGGCCCCGCAGGCGTCTCCACGAATCCGCGAAGAAGACCGGTCACATGAGCGGCAACCGCGTCGGCATCTGTCAAAACGGCTCCCTTGACCGACCGCGGCCGCAGGCGTCCGTTTTCGCCATAGGCCCGATCCGCGAACGCCTCGAACACCAGCCTCAGTCCCGTGTGTTTGAGCAGCTCCACGTGCCGGTCGCGATCCGGCGTCGCCTGCAGGACGAAGGCGAGCGACCCATCCACGGCCGCAACCCCCTCCGCCAGCCTCTTCAGCAGCCGGTCGTCCGTCATCATCGCCAGATAAAGCGCCCCGTGCGGCTTCACATGGTTCAGCGGCACGCCCAGCGCGGTGGCAACGGCCTGCAGGGCACCGATCTGCGCCTGGATCTCCAGGATGAGCGAGTCGATCGGCCAATCCAGCCGCAGCCGGCCGAAGTTGCGCCGGTCGGGATAGCCCGGGTGGGCGCCCGCCTTCACGTCGTGCCGGGCGGCCAGTTCCAGCGTGCGGGCCATCGTGTCGGGATCCCCGGCGTGGGCTCCGCAGGCGATGTTGGCCCAGTCGATCAGCGGCATCACCTCGGCGTCGGCACCCTTCTCCCAGGGCCCGTAGCTTTCGCCCATATCGCAGTTGAGAAGCATATCGAAACCTATCTGCGGAGCCCTGAGGGCGACAGAAGTAAAGAGGACACGACATATTGTAAAGCAAACATTACAGTATGGCGATCAGCCCGCCCGCATCATTGGCGCCTGACCCGCACCCGCGCCTTCCTCAGCTCCGCCAGCGGCACCGGCGGCCCTCCCCACGCAACGCCGCGGAAGATCGTGAGCAGTGTGGAGCGCCAGATCGTGAATGCGATCACCACCGTCGCCAGCGGGAAGGGGAGGGTGTACCACCACGGGTAGCAGTGGTCCCGCGAAAGGATCGTGGCCACCGTCCAGTAGATGAGCGGACAGGCCGCGAAGAGCGCTCCGGCGAGGGGTTGGCCGGCCGCCAGGAGGAGCGGCGCCATCACGAGCGGTCCGGCGGCGAGCCAGGCAAGGGTGGCGGTGGAGCCCGCTGCCATGAAGACGCTGTAGTCAAGGGCGGCGAAGAAATTCTTGTCCAGACCCCGAACGAAGCCCCCGAAGGAGTGGTACCAGCGGACCTCCAGAAGCCCGATTCCCTTCAGGAAGCCCGATCGCATCCCGGACCTCTTCACGATCTGGCCCAGGCGGAGGTCCTCGTCCGGCCGGAGCGCGACCCGTTCGTGTCCGCCGATGGCCTTGTACGAGTCGGCACGCATCATCGTGTAGGCACCGATCCCGAAAAAGGCGGAACTGCGCGGGTCGCCCACCTTCCAGAGCCTCTGCCTGGCGCTGATGAACAGCAGCGCGGCGATCGTGGAGGCCCGGAGCATGATGCCGGTGACCGTGACGCGGGGCGCTGCGGCGAGGTGATCGAGTCGTTCCCTGTGGAGGTGCCGCACGCCGCACGCCGCGGCATCGGGGGCGAAGACCACGTCGGCGTCGGTGAAGAGAAGGACTTCGCCGGTGGCCGCGTCCGCGCCGCGCTGTGCCGCGTGCGTCTTGCCGAACCAGCCGCTGGGAAGTTCGTCGATGTGCAGCACCTTGAGGCGCGCGTCGCCGGCGCTCAGCCGCTCGGCGATCTCGCCGGTTTGGTCGGTGGAGCGGTCGTTGACGAAGATGACCTCGTATTCGTCGTAGCGCAGGCCGAGGAGCGAGCGCAGGGCCGATTCCATGGTGCCCGCCTCGTTGTGGGCGGTGACGATGATCGAGAGGCGGGGGAGTGGGGGGTCGTCGGGGATGGCCCGGGCCACGTCGCGCAGGCGGGGGACCCTGTAGTGGCTGAGCAGGGCGGAGATGGCGATGGACAGCCAGGCCGCGAGGGTGAGGGCGGCGAGTGCGAGGGGGAGGGTCATGTTGTCTGGCAGGATAGCTTGTGGTATTTCGAGGGATCAACCTGCGGAGGCTGACGCGTTCGCGCGCCGATTTCCACCATGGCGAGAGGAACGAACATGGATGAACACCTCGCAGCGCGCATCAAGTCCCTGATTCGCGCGGTGCCCGACTTCCCCATACCTGGAATACGATTCCGGGACGTGATGGGGCTGACCGAGGACGCCGACGGATTCCGCGCGGCGACGGTGGCGCTGGCGGATCGGTTTCGCGGGGAGGACCCGGAGGTTGTAGTGGGGATCGAGTCGCGCGGCTTCATCTTCGGCGCGCCGGTCGCCCAGGAACTGGCTGTGGGGTTCGTTCCCGTGAGGAAGGCGGGGAAGCTGCCCGGAGAGGTGAGGGGCGTCGACTACGACCTGGAGTACGGAAGCGCGCGGGTTGAGATCCAGGCTGGCGCGATCGCCCCCGGCGCGCGGGTGCTGCTGATCGACGATCTGCTGGCGACGGGAGGCACCGCGGCCGCGGCAGTGGAGCTGATCCGGGGCCAGGGAGGGGTGGTGGTGGGAGCCGGTTTCGTGGTGGACCTGCCGGAGTTGCCGGGGGCGGGGCGGCTGGGGGGGGTGGGGGTGGAGGTGTTTGCGCTGTGCGAGTTTCTGGGGGAGGAGGAGTGAGCGGCTGGGACTACAAGCCGATCAGTTCGGACGAGGAGGGCTGGGGCACGGGAACGGTCATGGGGCGTTCACCGCAGCCGATGAGGGGCCAGCGGCAACGACCTGAATTCCCTTTCCGGGATGCCGGTTAGCCGCGATGCGACCCAGTCGGCGTCATCGAGGGCTCTCTCGGCCTCTTGACGCGCCACCTGGGCCGAGTAGCGGTAGTCACTCTTCACCCGTGTGATGTGGAGTCTCCGGTATTGGGCTCCTACGCTCTTGAGCTGAGCGGACCCAAGTGCGAGAGCGTTGATCACGTCGCCGTGCCGCCCGGCCTTCCCGAAGAGATGTCCCGGGGACACTCCCTTGGCTCGGCACAGCTGGCTCCGCATCGTTCCGTAAACGGCGTAGTAGGCTCTTCCGCAAACCGTGCGGAATGTCGCTTCGCTCCCCGGAGCCTTGGCCAGAAGAAACCGGCCAGTCTCAAGGAACTCTACGGGGTCGTAAGCCACTTCCGCCGACGGTCAGGCGGCCGGACCCAACCGCCCTACTCCCACGGCCAAGCGTTCCAGGTCGCTCGTACGAAGGGCGTCGGCCAATGCTCCGAAGAATGAATCGCGGAACGCCATCCCGTCCGCTTCCTCCGGGATGAAGACATCCACCACGACGGAGGTCAATTCAACGCCATCGTCGTCCGTCACGGAAACCACCTCCGGAGCGCTGAACAACGCCCGCGGCTCCAGTCGGCGGGCCAGTCGCTTCATGCGCTCGACCGGAGCCCGCATTCCGTCGGCCCCCGCCTGATCGTACCACGGACGGATGGCGGGTCGAATCGACGTTGCAGGGTTTTCCGTCGAGGCTGCGGGTTCAGCATGTAAAACGGCGTTCCATGGCGCATCACCCTCCGCCGCCAAGGAATACACCTCGGCGGAACCAAGGATTGGCACCCATGCCCCGGAATGCGTGGCTGAGCTCACGGGCACCGGCTGCTTGAGGCTCGTTAGGGTCATGGCCATCTCTTCCTGTGAGCCAGCCTCTGGAACATCAATGCGACGATCGAGGCTCCGGTCTGGATCGCGTGGTTTGCCTTGAAGAAATCCGCGCGCTCGATCTGTTCCTGGGTCAGGTTGGTCCCCAACGTCACCCCAACCGGGAGATCGGGCTGGTTCTCCGCGCCGGCCCCATCCAGTTCGATGGAATGGCCGACCGAGTGGTGGTGAAGAGCCAGGCGCAGGTCGAAAAGGAAGGTCGCTCTGGACTCCTGATCCAGCTCCCGGACGACCGCCTGATGTTGAGGGGAAACCCCAACGGATGCCTGAACGGCCAAGTAGTTGAAGTCCGAGCGCCGCTGAGCCACGATGGTTGTGAAGGGCTGCCCGCTGACCAGGAGACCCCATTCGAACTCGGCATCATGCTGTGGATGCGGCTGGGATTGCAGTCCGAAATCGGCGATCCAACTCTCCATTGTCCTACGATTCACCCGGTTTTCCGTCGCTCTTTGGACCATGTTGGCTGAAGGACCCGATTCGGTGCTGGGGCCCGCATCTAGTAGCGGGCGATTGACTAAGGGGGCGTCCAACGTAACGGCCCGGCGTCCACTCGCCAAGCGATCGAGGGTGACTCGGATGGCCGGGTGATGACGCCTTGTTGCCCGGAGGGCTCGCGACCGAAGCCAATGCGCCTTGCCAACGCGGCGCCTCGCCGCCATGGGTGCTCGCGCGGGTTCTTCACTTGGCTTCAATGAAAGAACCGCCCCCGCCCCACAAACGACCCCCCCGTGTCAGCACCCCGCGCGGTCGCCACATCATCCGCTGGCGGCGTGTCTCGCGCTTCCCCCTTCCCCAGCCCCTCCAGCCACCCGTTCAGCGAAGTCACCCTCTCCGCGATCACGTGGATCACCCCGTCCACCTTCTGGACCTTGCCGCGGCACATCATCAGGCGCGCGCTGAGGGTGTCGCGGCGCTGGTTCTCGTAGATGGACGGGAAGACGACCAGGTTGGCGGTGCCGGTCTCGTCCTCGAGGGTGACGAACATCACGATGCCCTTTCCGGGGCGCTGCCGGGTGAGCACGACCCCCGCCACGACCGTCCGGTCCCCGTCGTTCAGCCCGTCCAGATCCTTCGCGGGGAGCACGCCGCGCTCGTCCAGGCGGCGCCTCAGCAGCGCGACGGGGTGGTGCTTGAGCGACAGGCCCGTGCTCCGGTAGTCGGCGGCCACGTGTTCGCCCGCGCTCATCGCGGGGAGGGCCGGCTCGGGATGGGACGACCGGTCGCGCTCCGCCGACTCGAACAGCGGCAGCGGCCCGGAATCGCTCAGTGCCCGCACCGCCCACCCGGCCTGGCGGCGGTTCATCCCCATGGAGGTGAAGGCGTCGGCGCTGGCCAGGCGGGCCAGGACGGCAGTCGAGACTCCGGTTCGCTCCCGGAGGTCGAGGGGCGATTGGTAGGCAGTCGCGTGGGTAGCGGTCAGGTGGCCGGCAGCCGTGCGGCCTGCCGTCACCCGCTCCGCATCCTCCTCCTTCAGCCCCCGGATCCGGCGGAGGCCGAGACGCAGCGCGAAGTTCTCCAGCGTGCAGTCCCACTGCGAATCATTCACATCCGTCGGCCGCACCTCCACCCCATGATCCCGCGCATCCCGCACGATCTGCGCCGGCGCGTAGAACCCCATCGGCTGACTATTAAGTAATGCGCACGCGAAGACCGCCGGGTAATGGCACTTCAGCCACGACGACACGTAGGCCAGGTGCGCGAAACTCGCCGCATGACTCTCGGGAAAGCCGTATTCGCCAAACCCCTCGATCTGGCGGAAGCAGCGCTCGGCAAAGTCGCGCGTGTAGCCGCGGCCGGTCATCCCGTCGATGAATTTGCCCTTGAAGCTGTGGATGGTGCCGGGATTGCGGAAGCTGGCCATGGCGCGCCGCAGCTGGTCGGCCTCCGCCGGCGTGAACCCGGCCGCGACGATCGCGATCCGCATGACCTGCTCCTGGAACAGCGGCACGCCGAGCGTCTTGCGGAGCACCTGGCGCAGTTCCTCCGACGGATACTCCACCGCCTCGCGCCCCTGCCGCCGCCGCAGATACGGATGGACCATGTCGCCCTGGATCGGTCCCGGGCGCACGATCGCCACCTCGATCACGAGGTCGTAGAAGGTCGCCGGCTTCAGCCTCGGCAGCATCGCCATCTGGGCGCGGCTCTCGATCTGGAAGACGCCGACGGTGTCGCCGCGCTGGATCATCTCGTAGGTGGCGGGATCCTCCTGCGGCACGTTCTCCAGGGTGTGACGGACGCCGTAGTGCTCCTCGAGCAGGGCGAAGGCCTTGCGGATGCACGTCAGCATGCCGAGCCCGAGCACGTCGACCTTGATCAGGCCGAGCACCTCGAGATCGTCCTTGTTCCATTCGATCACGGTGCGGTCCTCCATGGCCGCGTTTTCGATGGGGACGATCTCGCAGAGCGGGCCGCGCGAGATCACGAAACCGCCGGTGTGCTGGGAGAGGTGCCGGGGGAATCCGTACAGCTCCCGGGCCAGCTCCAGCGTCAGCGCCAGCCGCCGGTCCTCCGGGTCGAACCCCTCTTCGCGGGCCCGGTCCCCGTCCACCGGCTTCGACCGCCACGAGACCATGGAGAGCAGCCGCCCGATCACGTCCTCGCTCAGCCCCATCGCCTTGCCCACGTCGCGCAGCGCGCTCTTCACGCGGTAGGTGATGACGGTCGCGGTCAGCCCCGCCCGCTCGCGCCCGTACTTCCCGTAGATGTACTGGATGACCTCTTCGCGGCGCTCGTGCTCGAAGTCGACGTCGATGTCGGGCACCTCGTCGCGTTCGGCCGAGATGAAGCGCTCGAAGAGCAGGTCGATCTGCGCGGGATCGACGGACGTGACGCCCAGGCAGTAGCACACGGCGGAGTTGGCGGCCGAACCGCGGCCCTGGCAGAGGATGCCGAGCGCGCGCGCCTTGCGCACGATGTCCTCGACGGTGAGGAAGTAGGGCTCGTATTCGAGCTGTGCGATGAGAGCGAGTTCGTGTTCGATCGACGCGCGCACCTTCGGCGGGATCCCGTCCGGGTAGCGCTCGGCCGCGCCGGCCCAGGTGAGCGCCTCGAGCGTCTCGCGGGGGGTGCGGCCGTCGGCGGCGACCTCGTCGGGGTACTCGTAGCGGAGTTCGGCGAGGGAGAAGCGGCACTGGTTGGCGATCCGGACGGTGTTGGCGAGCGCGTCGGGGTGGTCGCGGAAGAGGCGGGCGAGATCGGCGGGGGACTTGAGGTGGCGCTCGGCGTTGGCTTCGAGGCGCCAGCCGGCGGTGTCGATGGTGCAGTGTTCGCGGATGCAGGTGAGCGTGTCGTGGAGGCGGCGGCGCGCGGGGTCGTGCTGGTGGACATCGCCGGTGGCGACGAGGAGGAGGCCGTGCGAGGCGGCGAGGGTCGCGAGGGCGGCGAGACGGCGGTCGTCGTCACCGCGGTGGTAGTGGGTGGCGGCGAGGTGGAGGGGGGCGGGGAGATGGTCGCGGTACCAGGCGAGGTGGTCGGCGAAGTGGGCGGCGAAACGGGCGGCGGGCGTGACGGGCGGGATGGCGATGAAGAGGTGGCCGTGGGGGTCGGCGGCCGCGGCGACATCGTCCCGCGTGAGCATGCATTCGCCCTTGGGCGCGCGCCGGCGTCCCGTGGTGATGAGGCGGGAGAGCGCGCCGTAGCCGTCCCGTGTGGTGGGGAGGCAGAGGAGGCTGGGCCCGTCGCCGAGGTCGAGGCGGGCGCCGGGGATGAAGTGGAGGCCGGTGCGCCGGGCGGCCTCGTGGGCGCGCACCACGCCGGCCAAGGTGTTTCGGTCGGTCAGGGCGAGCGCGTGGTAGCCGAGCTCGGCGGCGCGTTCGACCATCTCGCCGGGATGGGAGGCGCCGCGGAGGAAGGAGAAATTGCTGGTGACCTGGAGCTCGGCGTAGGTGGGGGCGGGGTGGGGGGTGGTGGCCGGGTGTTGGGGGGTGTTCGGGAACATGGCCCCTGAACGATAACCGAATATACACCGAAGTATCAAACCGAGGCTACGCAAGGTGCCGCGCCGAGAGGTCCACCCCAATGCTCTTGTTGGCCCGGCCTGGGGATTGTCGCTGGCGGTTGTCAGCCGGTTCGCGCGCTCACCTCTTGGGGCTCCGGAACAGGATCACCGTATTCCGCGGCAGTCTCGAGCCAGAGTGCGATGGCCTGCTCGATGTTCTCCTGAGCCGTTGCCCTCGTGGAGCCGTGAGCCATGCATCCGGGCAGTTCGGGCACCCTGGCTACGAAGGCGTGATCCTCGTCGCTCCATTGGATTTGAATCTCGTACTGGTGACTCATTCTCGCTCTCCCAGTTGGTAGTTGAGGATCACTTTGCGGACCTGTCGAACCTGGTAGGGTTTCGCGTGGCTTCCATCTCGCTGAAGAACCAGTCGTTCTGGAACGCCCTCCTTACGGAAGATATGGTGGCTGCCTCTCCGTCGTTCGGCAAATCCCAGTTCTCGAAGCAACCGGCGCAGGGTATCGAAACGGACGTTCGCATCCGAGTATCCGCCTAGAACCTGATGTAGGATTCGCTTTTTCCGTGCCATAGCGCCACCGCGTTCGATTGCCTGTCCATAACATTGGCGCTTGGAGCGGGTAGTCCATGGCTGGATGGGACGTCTTTTTTCCAGCTTCAATGGAAGAAACCACTCGCGCTCCGCTCGCCGCCTCGCAAATCGGCTACCTTCATCTATCCATCCCCCCCAAAGGACCCCCCGACCATGAAGATCGTCTCCGATTTCGAAGTCACCGGCTGGGACGCCATGCCCTACGGCGAGGAAGGCGAAGGCCCCCTCCTCTCGGAGGCGCACGTCGTCAAACGCTACCACGGCGATCTGGACGGAGAGGGCCGCGCGCGGCTGCTGATGTGCCGCGCCAGCGCCGATGGGCCCCTGGAGAACGCGGGGTATATCGTATCGGAACAGGTCTCGGGCACGCTCGGTGGCCGCGAGGGCACATTCGTGCTCCATCACTGGGGAATCGCCGAGCCCGGAGTCCCGCCGCGCACCGCCGGCCATGTGGTGCCGGGCTCCGGGACGGGTGAGTTGGCGGGCCTGTCGGGCACCATGGAGATTCAGGTGGATGCGGACGGCAGGCATACGCTGACGCTGGACTACGAGATCGAGTAAGGGGCTGGCGAGAGGCCACCCCGGTACCCGTTCGCTCTCTGTCTGTCGCTCGGCATTCACCCGAAAACCCCATGCAGGAACCAGCGGGACACTCCTCCCGGGTCTCTCGCACCCCCGCGCGCCAAACGGCCCTCCCGAAATAGCCAGTACCGGCACCCATCCTCGTCCTCGGCCAGATAGTAGTCGCGGCAGGGAGCCTCCCCGCGCCACCATTCGCACTCCAGCCGCTCGGGGCCTTCGAGCGCACGCAGCTGGCGGTGCTGTCCTCGATGTAAAACCCCCGGGAGCCGACCGCCGACTCTCGGCCAGACCACCTCCACCGGCTCTGGAGGCGACAGCAGCCTCAGCGGCCTGCGGCGGTCCCCTGGCCAGTTGCCGGGTGCCCCGGGGTGAACGGCCGCCCTGCTGCGCGAAGCCGATCCACCCTCCAGCCCCTCCCGCCGCACCCCCCTTTCCGGGAGCCAGCTCTCCTGCGGCACCGGCCGCCCGATCCTGCCGAACCCGAACCGGTTCCCCAGCCGGTCGAGAAGGTCCGCCAGCTCTTCCTCGTCGGCGGCTCGGTAGCCTCCCGCGGCGGCGTCGGCCCAGTCGGTCTGCAGCTCGTCGAGCGTCTCGACCACGTCGGTGGCGAGCGCGATTTCGTCGATGCCGAAGCCGGGCTCGATCTGGTCCAGCTTTTCGGCGAAGAGTCCCATGAGCGGCTTCTTGCGGCGCAGCGGACGGCTGGTGCCGACGGTGAGGGTTCGCCGGTCGCCGTCGACGCGGTGGCAGACCAGGTGCAGCCGCCGCGCGCCCTCGCCGGAGCGGCTGAGTTCCAGGCAGAGATCGTCCAGGAGGCCGTCGACCGCGGCGCGGATGTCGGACGCCGTGGAGATCGGCTCGGCGAAGGCGCGATGGGCTTCGCGCGGCGGCAGGGGGCGGAGCGGCGTGATCGGTTCGATGACCAGCCCCCGGGCCTGTTCGAGCCGCCTGACGGGCTCCACGCCGAAGCGGCGGACGATTTTGACAGATTCCATGACAGATAGTGGGTAGATTCTGTCCAAACCGAAGGAAACGAGCCCGTCTGCGATCTCGTCGCTCAGGCGCAGGGCGGCGACGGGCAACTCGCCCAGCGCATCCATCAGGCCGTCGGGGCCGGTGCCGGCGGGCACCACCGCAGGGTCTTCGGCGCCGTAGTGCGCCAGCGCCCACGCCGCGCCGGGGGTGTCGGCGAGCGCCAGCCGCGCGGTCAGGCCGAAGTCCTCGAGCGCGGCCCGCAGCGAGGCCATCAGCGCCCCTTCGCCGCCGAAGAGACGGGTGCAGCCGGCGATGTCCAGGAAGATCGTGTCCACCCCGTCGGGCATGACGCGCGGGGTGAAGCGGTCCGCCCAGCGCGCGAGTCGCTCCAGGGCGAGGGCGTCGGTGGCGGGGTCGGCGGGGCGGACGACCACGTCGGGCACGACCGCGCGCGCGTCGGCCAGGGCCATGCCGGGCGACAGTCCCGCATGGGCGGCAAGCGTGTTGGCGGCGTCGATGACCTGCCGTCCTCTGCTGTCGGCGACGGTGACGAAGGGGTGGTTGCGCGCTTCGGGACAGCGCCGGACCAGTCGTTCCGTGGGCCACCAGGGGAGCCATGCGGCGAGGATGCGCCGGGAGAGACGCGGTTCCGATAGGGCAGGCGCACCGGGTGGAGTCGCGGGATTCGGTTCAGAGGCCATAGCCTGTGAAGGATAACCGAATATAAACCGAATATCAATCATCCTCCACGCGAGCGAACGCGGGTAACGGGGGCGCATGCCCGGCGGTGGCCCGTGGAACCTGCGGAACCCGAAACCCCAGGGAACCAAATCGAGGCCGGGGAGTTAAACGGCCACCCGGAGACTCCGGGGCGGTCCGAATCGGGCCGTGTTTTTGTCGCCACGGATGGCGAAAACGCAATTGGGCAAGGGAGGGGAAAATGGAGATGACAGAGACGACTCCAATCAGCAACACGGTGCGCCGTGCGGGAGGAGTGATCATTGCCGTGGTGGCGCTGATCGCCGCCGTCCCCGCGGAGGTGCGGACGGCATCCGGCGCGGGGGGACACGGAGATTCGAGAAACGAATGGGTGGAGGGGGAAGAGACGGGGGCACGGCAGCTGCCGAAGATCACCGTGACCGCGACCCGCGACACGATCTTCGCGGGCCTGGATACCGTGAGTTTCATCCTGACCCGCGAGCAGCCGGCCAGCTCTCCACTCGACGTGACCCTGCGGTTCACTCAGGAGCAGGACTGGCTGTCAAGCACATCGTACCAGGTCAGTTTCGCGGCCAACAGCACGACCGCTGACTTGTTTCTCGGGAGGAGCAGCCTCTCAACGGAGGTAACCGAGAGCGGCTTCCTCACCGCGTCCGTGGACTCCGTCGGCGGCTACGATACGAGCGAGGCAACGGCGTCGGTGTACGTGATTTCCCGGGATGGGCCGGTCGTGACCGTGTCACTCACAGACAGCTCGTACACGTTCCGGGAATCCAGCGGAGACACCGCCCTGATCGTAACCGCGCAGATGGCGGCGGGCATGCCCCGCGGAGTCGGATTCAGGTTCTCGATTCAGCACCAGGGCAGAACGTCGTCGAGGCCGGACCTCACCGCGGTGAGCGGCCAGGACTACCTGGCGTTTGCGCGGGAGCTTTCGTTTCTGCAGGCGGACTATGCGCTGGAGAATGGCAGATGGGTGGCGCGCAAGAGCTTTTCGGTGACGCTGCTCGACGACGACGTGCGTGAAGGCACGGAGAACTTCGAGGCTCTCCTGGGAGCTGCCACGGGGTTTGCTTCGGCCCCGATCCAGCGGCTGAACCCGGACGGGAGCGCGTGCAATCAGAATTCCTGCGCGTACCCGGTGTTCATCACCGACGACGAGGACATCCCCGAACTGGACCTCTCGGTGAGCCCCGAGGAGATCCGGGAGGAGGACGAGGAATCGTCCACGGCGACCGTGTCGATCACCAACGGCAAGACCTTCGCCGCGGACCAGGTGGTGACGTTCACGCTCGCCGGCACGGCGACCGCGGGCACCGACTACACGGTGGCGCCGGCGGACGGGGACGGGATGACCACCGGCCACCAGGCGACCCTCCTGGCGGACTCGTCCTCGGTGGATCTGACGCTCACGGCCATGGACGACGTCATCCCGGAACCGAACGAGACCATCAACGTCTCGGCGACGTTGGACGGCACGGCAATCGGGAGCACACAGACCATCCGCGTCCTGAACCGGGGAGTGCTGCCGAAGATCACCGTGACCGCGACCCGCGACACGATATTCGCGGGTCTGGAACCTGTGACGCTTACCCTGACCCGCGAGATGCCGGTCAACTCTCCGCTCGACGTGACCCTGCGGTTCACCCAGGAGGAGGACTGGCTGTCGAGCACGTCGTCCCGGGTGAGCTT
>JAJEBR010000046.1 GCA_022822445.1 Gemmatimonadota bacterium
TGCACATGAGCCCTGCGTCCGGTATGATGATGTCGCACCGTCTGGGTGCCTCCGATTCGGGTCGTTTTTTCGTCGAAACTCCCCGTAATCTAAGGCCCCAGGCGGTGCAAACCTATCCTCGCAACGCAGGATCCGGGTTCATGTCACCCTCCTCGTGTGGTGCAGCGCCGATCCACTCGGACCGCGACGCCGATGTTTGCGGAGTACGAAATTGCCGCCGCTATCCGTTAGACGCCTTGGAGCATGGGAAACGGGACCGCAAAACCGGGCTGGACTCAAGCAGGGGAAAACCCTGACCTCAGTAGGGGAACCCCTCAAGCCATGAGAGGACTGAGGCTGATGGCGGCGGACTCGCTGCGGGGCTCGGGCGGGAATCGTCGGCAGGGAGCGAGAAACGGGGTCGGCCATCATCGCTCTCCATTTGAACGGAGGAAGCGTGATGATCGGAAGAGAAACGCGGGTGGCCCGCGGGAGCGGGTCGGCGAAGGACGACCGGATGCTACGCCGGGAGTCCCGCCATTGAAATGCGTTTTCCCCGCTTTCACGGCACGGTCCAGCAAGGTCCAGTCCAACGGCAGGAAACGCAGAATCATGCAGTCCCAGTTAGACTGCCGTACCGTCTTCCAACGACATCCATAGCAGTCCACTAGTAGTCCAGTAACATCCTGTAATACATTAGGTTATCGGTATTCTGCGTAACCTACATGTCTCTTGCGGTCTACTGGCATCCGGTGTATTCTTCCTCATGTAGTGTTGCAATAAGTGATACACATTCAGGAAGGAACCCATGAGGAAACGACCCAGGACGCTCACCGCCGCTTTCGTGCGCACGGTCAACCGTCCCGGCGTCTACGGCGACGGGCGAGGTGGGCGGGGACTGAGCCTCCGGGTGCACCGGACGAAGACCGGCCGTATCAGCAAGACGTGGCGCCAGCGTCTCAGGATCGAGGGGCGGCTGACTTCGGTCGGGCTCGGACCGTATCCCGAAATCACGCTCGGCGAGGCGCGCCGGAAGGCGCTGGACAACAGCCGGGCGGTCGTCCACGGCGGCGACCCGCGCGGGCGCGGCGTTCCCACGTTCGCCGATGCCGCCGAGCGCACGATTGAACTTCACCGGGACGGGTGGAAGGCGGGGAGCCCGTTGCCCCAGCAGTGGGCGTCCACGTTTCGCCTTCACGCCGCGCCGCTCTTGGACAGGCCGGTGGACCGGATCACAAGCGCGGATGTGCTGGCGTGCCTCGCGCCGATCTGGAACTCGAAGCCGGGTGCCGCCCGGAAGGCCCGGCATCGGATCGCCGCCGTCTTTCGCTGGTGCATTGGGAAGAACCTCCGCCCGGACAACCCGGTGGACCGGGCGGCCGTGGCGCTCCCGAGGGCTAACGGCAACGCGCCGACCCATTACCGCGCGCTGCCGCACGGAGAGGTCGCCGCAGCGCTCGTGGCGATCCGCGGGGTGAGGTACATTCACCCGTCGGCGATGCTGTGCGTCGAGATGATCGCGCTGACGGCGGTGCGGGCCGGAGAGGCTCGCGGGGCGCTGTGGGACGAGATCGACTTGGACGCGGGCGTGTGGACGATTCCGGCGTCGAGGATGAAGGCCGGGCGCGAGTTCGCCGTTCCGCTGAGCACGGCCACGCTGGAGGTGCTTGAACGGGCGCGGGCGCTGTCTCCGGAGTCTTCGTTGGTGTTCCCGTCGAGGACCGGCGGGGTGTTGCCGAGGAACGCGCCGGGGCGCGTGCTTCGCCGCGCCGGGGTCGCCTCGACGGTTCACGGCTTCCGTTCAAGCGCTCGGTCGTGGATGGCCGAGTCCGGCGTCCCATCGGAAGTGGCGGAGGCTTGCCTCGCCCACGTCCCGAGAAGCCGGGTCGTTCAGGCGTATCAGCGCTCCGACCTGCTGGAGCGCCGCGCCGAGATCATGCAGGCGTGGAGCATCTACGCCACGCAGCCATAGGCCGGTGCCTCCGGGAAGGGCTCTGAGGCCGTTTTCCGGCCGACCCACCCACATTTCGGGGTAGATACGGGCCACAGGATCGCCCCAGATCGACGATCTCCGGTCTCCGAGGGGTATGGTTAGGGGTAAAAGCGGCCGGGCGGCAGGAGCACCGGGGCATGTCGGCGCTCCGTCCTTGAGTGCGGCGACCAAGAGGCCGGGGAGCTCGCGGGCGGACGGCCCGGCGGACGGTGTTCCGGACAGTGCTCTGAGAGGCGGTTTCGGCGGCCCCGCCGAGGGCTGGCTCACCGCTCTTAAGGTCGGTAAGCCAGCCCACGCAGTGTTGAACACCGCGGTCTGGCAAGGGGAGGCTCCGCCCCCCTTAGACCCCCCTCGTTTTCCGTCCGTTGTCGGAGCAGCGGGAGTGCGGCACCCGCCGCGTCCGGAAGCGCGTCCTCATTTGCACACATGGCATTCCGGAAGCACCTTCACGGCGCGTGAGACAGCCATTCCGAGCCTGCTCGAAACTCCGCTATCCGAAGGTCGCGTAGACGAAAGGGTAGGTGTGGATCGCAGGCAGCCACGCCCGCTTGCCGATACCGCTGGTTTGACAAGGAGCCCCCAATGCGCCGAATCCCATCCCAACCGGTCTGCACGCTCACAGCGGTGCTCGCCGCCGCTTGCTCCCAGGGTGATGCGCCCACCGCCGATTTCATGATGAGCTACGAGGGCATCACCCCCGTCACGAACACAGTCCCGCCGCCGCCAGCGCGCCTTGACCTGGTCGTTTCGATCGGACCGAAAACCCTGACCGATACCGGGTCTCCCGACGAGTTCGGCGGAGTGTCCAGCGTGGCGCTCGGGCCGGACGACGAGGTCTACGTGGCCGACGCCCGAAACCGCGAGGTCAGGGTCTTCGCGCTGGACGGCTCCCACCGGCGTACCTTCGGCCGGGAGGGCGAAGGCCCGGGCGAGTTCCAGGGTCTTCAGTCGCTCGCGTGGGCGGGCGACCGGCTCCTGACCTTCGATCCGGCGCAAGCTCGCATCGGTGAGTGGTCGGCAGCGGGCGAGTGGCTCGGGCAGCGGGGGATGCGAACCGGCGTCAGCGGCCACCGCCGCCTTGTCCGCCTGTACCCTGTCGGCCCGGACGAGGTATATCGCTTCGCGCTGCCCGGACTACAGCGGCGCTATGTGGGCCTCAACAGCCGTGGCGAAACGGGCGACACGCTGGCGTGGCTGCGCGGGCCGTCGAGCGGTCCTCCGTCGTACATCGTCTGCACGCACGAGGAGGGACTCGCCGAATTTCTGGTCCCGTTCGCTCCGCAGTTCCTACAGCACCCGGGACCGGGCGGCGTACTGTATTCGGCCCTCTCCGACGCCTACCGCATCTTCATCACGCGGAACGACGGTGCCGAGGTCCTCATGGTGATCGAGCGGACGTTGCCAGCCGAATCGTTCAGTACCGCCGAGTGGAGGGCGGCGAACGCCGAATTCTACGAGTGGCGTGAAACCAAGCGGGGCGTGTCGTGCGACCCGCGGGAACCGACGCGCCCGGACTCGAAACCGTTCATTGAGGACCTGTTCGTCGCTCCGGACGGCAAGCTCTGGGTCGAGGTCGTGCGCACGGCCGGCAACCGCTGGGAGGTCTTTGACACCGGGGGCAAGCTGCTCGCCAGCGTTCCCGCCCCACCCCGCCGGGACGATGTCGTTCCGGCGTTCGGACCCGACTACCTGCTCACGATCCGCCGGGATAGCCTCGATCTCGACCATGTCGATGTCTGGCGCCTCGGGAGGGGAAGCTGAGGACGCGGGCACTGTTGCTGCCGCCTGCATGGGATCGCAACACTGTCCTCGACTTTCGGTGGCCGGTCGCGGTGTCTTTTGGGGGATCGAAGGGGCAAGCCCCTCGCCAGCCCCGTGTACCCACACGGGACTCCCCACCATTTGTCAACGGTGTTAAGGGCGGGGCTGTAACCCCGCGTCGGGGAGTCGGACGGGCTGGGCAGTGTGTCGCCGGGCGTGCTGGTGGATGTCGGCCGAGCATCGCACCGGGAAGGGCGAGGAAG
>JAJEBR010000067.1 GCA_022822445.1 Gemmatimonadota bacterium
CTCACCATCACACCCCCCTCGGCCCCTTCCCCCGGCTCCCTCATGATCATGTCCGGGTTGGAAAACACTTTCGATGCCCATCTCGCCTTCAAGGAACCAGCGGCCGCCAGAGAGTGGAAGGCGATACCCGCCAACCGCACCCACGCCGTAAGCGAACCCGTTTCCGGAGATCTCGTCACGAAACACCCGGCCGCGCCTCGGCTCCGGCACCTGCGTGTCGCGGGCAGTGTTGTCCACTGTCTTCCGCATCGTGGCACCGAGCCGGCCGGCAGGCAGCATCAGACCAAGGTGGAACCCCCGCACCGCCGTCTCCGCCTGCGTCTGCGCCACCACCGGCGAGCCAACCAGAACGCCGGCCGCCACGGCAAGGCACAGCCCGCAAGTCGTTCGCCTGAGCAAGTTGTTTGGCATCCCTATGGTTCCCTTCCTGTCGACCGGGGAGCACTGACCCGCTCTCGGCAAAAGAAACGAATGTAGGCGGAATCAGCGCAAGCCATCCGGAAGACGCCTCACCACGACGTAGGGCACGTCCAAATCGTCCGTCTCGACGAAGGCGGCGAGTCCGTTCGGGCCAAATGCCGCGGGCATTGCGGTCGAGCCGGGCGCGAGAGTGCCGAGATACCGGGCTTCGGACGAAAGGAGGTCGATCCGGTCGCCATCCGTCCCATCGTCACCTCGGTGGCGCACCCAGATCGTGCCTTCCCAGCTCGTTCGCAGGCCGAGGACCACCGGGATCTCGTGGTAGAACTCCATTTCCTCGATTTGGTTGCGCTGAAACTCGATCATTTGTTGCCGCATCGGATCGCCACCCCCGTCCCCAAGGCCCTCCAGCCGACGCTCGATCTCGGCGGCCTTCATGGCTTCCGTGACGCGGCGTGGCTGGAACGGACGGGTCAGAATCCGGGTCACGCGACCGCCTGGCATTACGAACTTGATCGCGTACGAAGAGGAGTCGGTGTACACCACTGCCCCGCTGGGCAGAACGCCTGCCGCGAGCCGGGGCTTGAACGCCCCGGGATCGCCGGATGGCCGCCATCCCGCCACGACCGAATCGGTGCGGACCTGATCGCCGCTCAAACCGTAGGACAGGACATACCGGAACGAAGGTTCCGGCGATTCGTCGTCGGGGCTCGGCGCGGTCCTCCTCAGACGGCCGACTTCGGTGGTGGAGAGCACCCGCTCCGATCCCGGGAAGGGCTGAATGCCGCCGATCATCGGGAAGTGTGTCTGCGGGCCTCCAAGGGGGATCGTGCGTTCGAACTCGCCGTTCGCGTCGAAGAGTGCGAATCCCATTCGTCCCACATCGTAGACCGTCACCCGGCCGTCCCGCATGACAGCGAACTCCAGCGCGGGTGCGTAGTCGCCCCCGAACTCACCGGGACCTTCTCCTTCCCCGATGAATTGCCGCACCAGATTGCCCTGCAGGTCGACGACATGGATTCGCACCGCCCCGGAATCGAGGATGTAGAGGTTGCCGGCACCATCGAAGCCTACGCCGGCGATGCGGCCGAACGTCTCCCAGCCACGCCCCTCCAGCGCGCCCAGCCGGTAGATCTCCTCAAAGTCGGCGTCGAGGAAGCGGTCCTCGGCGGGCAGTGCGATCACCTCTTGCGCGGAGAGCGGAAGAACCGGCGTTGCGAGCGCCGCGATGAGGACCGCCGCGCCCAGCAGATGCGCTTGGTTGTTGGTTGCGTTGTAGCCGATCATGGGCACTCCCATTGCTTGGAGGGTTGAGGTCCTCCGGCTCCCGACGCCCCGCGCGGCGTCGGTTACGTTAGTTACGCTCAGGTCCCGGGCCGGTAGGTCACCGAGAGCTTGAGGCGCCTGCCCTTGGGGCTGTGGGTGAACGCGTCGTAGGACTGTTCCCAGTTGACCAGCGGCGGATCGGCGTCGAGCACGTTGATCACCGACAGCGCGACATCGGTCGTGCCCGACGTACGCCGCAGCAGATTCAGGTCCCAGCCCACGAACCGGTCGATGTGCTCGAACTCGGTGTCCGGGAACACCTCGTTGGTGTAGCCGGAGACGGTGTTGAGGTAGTTCACGACGCTGTAGTCGCCCCAATGGTATCCGGCCGAGAAGCGGAGTTTCCACTGCGGCAGCGGGGGCGCGATCGGATTGCCCCAGTTGAGCTGCCCCGCCGCGTCCTGCGCGGCGAAGACCTCGGCCCCGTTGAGTTCGAGCGCCTTGACGAAGAACTCCCGCGTGTAGGTGCCGTCGGCGCCCAGCGACAGGACGCCCTCGCCGGCGGGCAGGCGTGTGCTGGCGTGAAGGTCGATTCCCGACATCCGGATGCCCGGCCAGTTCACATTCGTCACCCTGATCCGTTCGACGGCCGACACATGGCACGTCCCCGTCCCCGGTCCGTCGGGACAGGTCACGAACTCTCGCACGGCCGCCCGGGAGGCACCCCCCGCGGCATACAGCCTGGTCACGCCCCCGAAGGGCACCTGGTCGATCACGTCGCGGAAGTCGTAGCTCCAGTAGTCGGCGGTGCCGCGAAACCGCGGAAGCTGCACGGTCAGCCCGACATTGTAGGTGAACGCGCGCTCGGGTACGAGCCGGCTGTTGCCGAACGCGTCCACGGCCTTGTAGATGCCCGCCTCGGACACGTATTCGAGCCCGGTGCTGCGGTCCTCGTTGAGGTCGTCCACCGAAGGCGTCCGGAAGGTCGTCTGAAGCGAGGCGCGCAACGCCACCGGGTCGGCCAGCGCCACGCGCACCGCCAGCTTGGGATCGAAGCTGCTCACCGAGCCGTGGAACTCGTAGTTGGCGGCGGCCTGGCCCTCGACCCTGCCGCCGCGTCGGAAGCGGCTCTCCGCGAAGAACCGGTTCACCATCTGGGCGTCGTGGTACTCGTAGTGCCCGGTGGTGAAGGTGAACGCTCCGGCCTTTTCGAGACAACTGCGGTCGCCCGGGACGGGGCAGGGGTTGATCGACAGGTCTCCGGGCCGGTTGGGGGTCGCGGAGACGCCGACCCTGCGGAACTGATACCCGACGGCGTAGTCGAGCCCCTCGGTGACGGCCCCCTTCAGCATGGCGTCCGCGACGAGCAGATCCGCCGAACTGTCCAGATTCACTTCCTCGTTGATCCAGCCGATCAGGTCCGCGCCGTTCTCGAGGCCGGGCACGTAGTCCGGGTTCGGCTGGTCCCGATAGGCCGCGCCCGGCTGCGCCGAGAGCCGGTGCGCGTTGCTGAACGGGTTGTAGTACCGACAGTCGCCCTGGCCCGCCACCGCGCCGTTGAGGGGACCGAGCGCCATTCCGGACGGACTCGACGGGTCGACCACCACCGTCACTCCGCAGTTCGGACCTCCGAAGCCGCGAAAGGCCAGAAACTTCCGGTAGGCGTATTCGGCCGGAAGGTTGGCGTTGCCGGATGCCCGGGAGTAGCTGGCGGACAACTCGATGGCCGCCCCACCGAGCGACTCGATGCCGCGCTCCATGGACGCGGCGATCCGCTGGGTGCGGGACGCGCGCTCCAGCGTGCGGCCGGGTCCCGAGTTGCCGACGAGCCGCCCGTAGAAGTACCAGTCGTTCTCCATACATGCCTCTTCGGTCGCGAAACCGGCGCTCCGTCCATGAGTCCCGCAGAACGCCCGCCTGCCCGGATTGCCGGGCTCGATCACCTGGGCTCCGTTGTACGGAGAGATCGGCGGATAGGACGGCGTGGTGAACCATTCGGGAACGGCGGCCTCGGCCCAAAGCGCCTCGATGTGGTAGCTCGAACGGTCCCCCATGTCGCCGTTGACTTCGGCGAAGGCCCGGACCTGGCGGGACGCCTGCAGGAGATTGTCCCAATGCTGGTAGCGGAAACGGCAGGTCTCGCCCTCGCGGTGCCCCCCGAAGTCCGCGCAGCGCGGGTCCACGAAAACGCCGCCCCAGCCTCCGAACTGCGCTTCCGACAGGGCCGAGGTGAACTCTTCGATCGTCTCGTTGCCGGTCAACCTCGGGAACAGGAACGCGCCCGGATTCCCCGTATAGGACCAGGCGCCGCCGCCGGACGTGAACGGGCGCAGTGCCCAATCGCGGTCTTCGGGGTGCAACTCCTGGCTGACCGTCGCCTCGGCGGAAAAGACCGCGTGCGCGCCCCCGCCGACCGGCCTGCCCCAAATCGCTCCCGCATGCGTCTCGCCGGCGCCGGCGAAGTACTCGTGCGAGGCCGATACCTCGAGCCCCTCGAAGTCGCTCCGGGTCAGAAAGTTGGCCACGCCGGCCACGGCGTCCGAGCCGTAGACCGCCGACGCGCCCTCCTTCACCACCTCGATCCGGTCCAGCGCGATCGACGGAAACGCGTTCACGTCCACGAACCGCCCTCCCGACAGCCGCGCGGGCAGGTACACCTGCCGCCGCCCGTTGAGCAGCACGAGCGTGCGGGACGGCCCGATGCCTCTGAGGTTGACGCTGGCGACCGTCTCCGGCACCGCGGCGGGGGGCCGCGTATTGTACCAGCCCTGGCGGTCTCCGAGGACCCCGGCGCTGGAGCCGAGGTTGCGGAAGAAGTCCACGGCCTGCGGAGACCCCTGCTCCGCCAGCGTCCTCCTGCTCGCAACGGACACCGCGTAGGGCAACTGCACCATCGACTCCGAAAACGCCGTGCCCGTCACCACCAGTTCGGCGAGGCCCAGGACGGTCGTCGCCATCCTGAAATCGACGACCGAGACCGAGTCGGCGGCAACGGTCACCTCCATCGACTCGGTCGCAAAGCCCAGCCTGTCGGCACGGAGTTCGTGTGTGCCGACGGGAACGGCCGGCAGGGTGAACCGCCCGCTCCCGCTCGAAAGAACGCCGATCCCGAGCGCCGGCACGCTGATCTGCGCACTGGCCACCGGCGCGCCGGTCTCAGCGTCCGCCACCGTGCCCGTAATCGTGCCCGTCGCCTGTGCGGCAACAGGGGCCACCGGAAATAGTCCCGCGGCCATGACTGCCAGCGCGACCATCAGCACCCTGAAGCCTCGGCCGCAACGACCGGCTTCACGAACGAGGGCGGTCGCCGTATCGGCGTTGCACGCGGTTTCCTTGGTCTCCATGTCGGTCTCCTCTGATTTGATCGGGGGATCGGTCGGTGTTCCCATCAAGTTCCGGTAACGGGGTCTCCAATCGGCTTGTTCCGGTTGCGGGAGCGTAACGCAGCGTTGGAGCCGATGCGTCGCACTCCGGCGCTACGGGAGGCGCGCACCGGCGGTTCCGGTGCAATCCGCAGACGCAGCCAACCCCAACCGCGCACCTCGCCCCAAACGCCCGTGGCCAACCGGCCACCCGGACAGCCTCGAAGCAACCCGTATCTCACGGCAGTGATGTTAGGTGCTCCGCTCTACCGCGCAACCCCAGCCGTCAGACCCCAACTGTCCGCCCGGGAATCGCCGTTAGGCCGTCCGGCGTCGCAGCGTCCACATAACGGCACGGCCTCCCGCCCTCACCGCACGGGTTGAGAGCGGGCGGCCATCCTGCCCGGGTGGCGCTACTTTGACACAGGAGATCCCGGACGCAGCCATGGCCGTGCCAACCAATCCAACCAAGGAGAGATCCATGCGGAATGGACCCAATGAAGCTCGAGCGCGCAGGTGGGTTGCGATCGCGTGGCCGCGCCTGCTTCCGTTGGCCGTCCTGATGCCCGCCTCCGCGCTCGCCGAAGGTCAGCCGCCTCCGGTTCAGGATACCGTGACTCCGCTTCCAGGGATCGTCGTGACGGCGAGGAACCGCGCGGAGTCCGTGAAGGACGTTCCGCTTGCGATCTCCGCGTTCTCCGGCCGGGATCTGGAGGCGCGCCAGATCGCCACAACGGACCAGTTGGGGTACGTCACGCCCAATCTCTCCTTCAATTCTTCGGGCGCCTTCGCGGGAACCAAATCCGCCGCACAGGTCTTCATCCGTGGCGTGGGGCAGTTGGACTACCTGCCCGTGAAGGATCCCGGCGTCGCCGTCTATGTGGACGGCATCTACATGGCCCGGTCGGTCGGGACGGTCATGGACCTCATCGACCTCGATCGCGTCGAAGTGCTACGCGGACCGCAGGGCACGCTGTTCGGCCGCAACGCCGTCGGCGGGGCCGTGGTGCTGCATTCGCGGCGGCCCGGCGAGCAGCCCCGCCGCGGTGCACGCATGGAGTTCGGCAGCGATCGCGCGATCAGCGCCACGACCGTTCTCAGCGGCCCCGTCGCGGACGGGCTCTTCGCCGGTCTCACGGTGGCCTACCGCAAGCGGGACGGCTATGTGACGCGGATCCATGACGGTCTGGACATGGGGGATGACGACGGAGGGGCCGCCCGGGGCACACTCGTCTGGCGACCGGGCGGGAGCCTCGAGGTGTTTGCGGCGGCGGACTATTCGCGCCGAAGGGAAAACGGGGCTGCGACCGTTTCGGGAGGTGTCAACGACCGGCAGGCGTTCGGGGCTTTCGGCAACGCGCTGTTGCCGGGCTGCGCCGCGATCTCGATCAATCCCGCCTACCCCGGCGAGGGTCCGCCGTCCCTGCCACCTCCAGGCATGGGCACCGGAGACGCGCCCGGCTGTTACGGTCCCGGCAGCTTCGCGGGCGAGTATGTGTCCGAGGGCACGTTTCCCGCGTTCGCCGATCTGGACTCGTGGGGAGGCAGCGTCGAGGTGACCTGGCCGCGGCTCGGATGGGCAACCCTGCGCTCGCTCACCGGCTACCGCGCGCTGGACATGGTGACCTCGCGAGATGCCGACAACACACCGGCCAACATCCTTTCGACGCAGGACCGGCTGGATCACGCGCAGATCAGCCACGAGCTGCAACTGAGCGGTCTCGCGATGGACGACCGCGTCCACTGGCAGGCAGGACTCTATCTCTTCCGCGAAGAGGGATACCAGGGGGCCGCGGTCATCGTGCCGCCGGGAGCTCTGCACAGCGGGGGCGACTACGACAACTCGTCCCGGGCAGTGTTCGCGCAGGCGACCGGCGAACTGACCGGCGCACTGTCGCTCACCATCGGCGCCCGGCACACGAGGGACCGAAAGGGACTGACGCCCGACCTGTACGCGGTCGGAGACGCCTCCGAGGGCAAAGGCAGCGTCTTTGCGCCCACCTGGCCGTCCGCCGCCGGGATCTACCTGTCACCGGCCGGCCCGATGAAGCCGGGCGACCGGATGCTGCCGCGCAGGGACTTCTCCCGCGCCTTCGGAGCGACAACCTTCACGGCGATGCTCTCGTACCGGCTCACGACCGGCATGACTGCGTACGGGGGGTTCTCGAACGGCTTCAAGAGCGGCGGCTTCGACACCCGCTATCCCGCACCCCCCCCCGGGCACCCGCCCAACTCGCCCACCGCGGCGCCGGGCACGTTCGAGCCGGAGACCGTCTCAAGCTACGAGGCCGGCCTCAAGTCGCTCTGGGCCGGAGGCCGTGCGCGCGTGAACATCGCGCTGTTCCGAGCCGACTACGACGACATCCAGGTCATCATCCGCGAGTCGTTCAACCCGATCACCCTCAACGGCGGGCAAGCCGACATTGCGGGAGCGGAACTGGAAGCCGCGTGGTCCCCGGGCACCGGATGGGACGTGCGCGCCAGCCTCGGAGCCATCCACGCCCGCTACCGGAGCCTCAGCCCCAGCGTGCTCGACAACGCCACCCCCGTCCTCCCCGAATACAAGCTGGCGAAGACACCGGGCTTCACCCACTCCCTCGCCATCGGCAAGGTCACGGGCCTGCGCGGCGGGTACATCCTCACCCCCCGTGTCAACTGGACGTACACCGGCGCCCAGCACCACGACGCGATCAACACGCCCCGGATCTTTCAGCAGGGCTACCATCTGATCAACGCGTCGATGTCCGTGCAGACGGACGACGGCCGGTGGGAGTTGGTGCTCGCCGCACGCAACCTCACCGACGCCCGCTACCTCGTCACGGGAACCTCGGCCTTCGACACCTCGGCGGCCTACGTCGAGCGGGTGTACGGTCGCCCTTCGGAGTGGTCCGTGTCAGTCAGACGCCGATGGTAAGCCATCTTGGGGGAACCCCCTCCCGCAAGTCGACCGTGCCGGTCAACCGATGGGATGGGTCACGCCTGCCTGAAGCGTGAGAAACCGCGTCCTCGAATCGTCCTCGTCCACGGCGGCGAGTCCGAGCGAGTAGATCGCATCAAGTCCCAGCCGCAGCCTGCCGGCAAGCGGCACTTCGACCCCTCCGCCGAAGGCCAACCCGGCGTCGAGGGTCTTGATGTCGAAACGAGCGAAGTCCGCGTCGTCGCACGGGGCGCTGAGATTGAACCCCTGGCCGGCAGCCCCCACATCGCATGAGAGTCGGAAGCCGATCCACGGTCCGGCCATCACACCGAACGAGATGCCTCGATCGTTCGACATGGCCAACCTCGCCATGGCATCAAGCTGAATGTAGTCGATGTTCAAGGTAATCTTGTCGCTCCCGATCACGCCGCTGCCGCCCTTCTGGGCGTATGCGCCCCCGACCCTCAAACTGAACATGCCGTATACCGGAACACCGAGTTCGAGCCCCGCGACCAGGCGGGCGACGGACTCCTCCTCCACCCCGGCTTCCTCGATGGACACGGTAGCGAAACCGACTCCGCCCTTCAGACCCAAGGTCGTCTGAGCGGTCGCCGGAACTGCAAGCGGCAGGAGAGCGATCAATACAGCGAGACTACGGATGGAAGACATATGTCTACCCTTTCGTTGACGGGATCAGTAACGGTCACCCAAGGACGGTAGGGTGCGATTGGAGCACCCTGACGAACGTAACACCACCGCACCAGTGGTGGTAGGCCGACAGGTGCTTTCCGCGTGCCGCACTCGCCCCGCAAGTGCGTCACAGGCCAAACCCGTGCGCGGCAAGCGCGGCATCCACTTCTGGTTGGCGCGGGTGTATTGCGCGGATACCGCGCATTCACAACTATGGTGGCCGGAGGTTTGTTCCGCAGATGGGAGCCGGAGCAGGATCACACTGGAGGACTGGAGGCCCTGTGAACGGATACTCGAACCCGGGGGGAATCGTCTCGGCGCATGCCTTCCCTGGACGGGGCGGCCCAATGAGCGGCGCAAGGCTGGCACACCTTGGCGCAGGCGGTCCGGTCGGTGCGCTGACCGCGTGGCCGGCTTACCGGCGCCGGCGAGCCGCTCGTCCGAGGGGTTCCGGACCGTGATCGGGCGCGAGAAGCTGGACCGGATCGTTGACGAGTTGATCGCCTGCCCGCCAGCCCGACCATGGGACGAACCTTCGGTCATCTCCCGGTGGCCGGGGCTGTATCTGTACTCCGAAGCAGACGGGCGGCACGTCTTTGTGGGACAGTCGCGAACGAACATCCGGCGGCAGGTTCGCCAGCACAGCGCAATCACTCTTCCTTCGCGCCAGAGCATTCCGGCCGCCTTCGCCGTCCAGCTCGCGCGCCACAAATGCCCGGAGTTCATGGAGCTGGTCATCGGCGAGATGGCCCGCGCCCGCGAAATGGACGTGCGCTGGCTCGAGATCGACGACCCCAAGCTGCGCAAAGCGGTCGTACAGCACGCCGCCCAGGTGCTTCGGCCGTACGCGAACCCGCCGGCGGACACGTCGGAGCCCCCGAATACGAGCGCACCGGGCGCCGGAGACGAGTCCGTCGAAGCTCCCCGAAGAACCGCACGTCCCCGGAACGACTCGCCCCCGATTACGCTCATCCCCATTCCCGATCAGAAGCCCTGCCCCGATTTGCGGCCGCGGCGGAACTGCCGGCTTGACGTATCAGTGACCCCCGAACTCCGCGACCGGCTCCTTAAGGCGACCGAAGGGGTCCAGGACTCCGCCGACAATTGGTGGGACCGGCTCGACGCCGGAGCGGTCGTCCGCGAAGTCCTGCGCTCCGCCCTCGGGATGCCCACCACCGACCAGGGGCGAACCCTCGAACGGCTGGCCGCATGGCGGCAAGAGGCCGGCGTGGCGGACCGCCCGGCCGATGGCACCGGACGGCACGAAACCCATCTGACCGAGCGAGACGCCGAATGAGCACGGGAAACGATTTCTCACGGGTGGTCCTGCATGGGGGCACTCCGGAGGCGCCGGGACGGCCACACAGGTGGCCTGAACGCCACGAGGCAGCGGGGGAAACAGGCGCCGCAGGCGATACCGACGCGTTTCTGGAGCACTGGACGGCCGACACCGGCTACGTTTCCCCGGCCCTGCGCTCCGAGGTGAACGCGGCCGCGCTTGCAGAGCTGGCGCCCATGGTCGGGGCGGGCACGGGATACGTTCCCGGCTTCGATGGCTGGACGTGGACCGCCTGGAGGAACGCCCGAGCCCTGTGCTGGCGCGTTCATGCGCCGGACGGCTCGAAGGTGTTTCGGTGCGCGGCTTCCCCCGGCGGCGACCGTTCCGCTTGGCAAACCACGGCCGATGCGGCCAGGCTTGCGGGCGGCGTGGACCCGGCTTCCAGTCCTCCGGTCGGCCCATGGCTGCTCGTGGCTCTCCAAGACGGCGCGGCAATCCATCCCGAAGCTGTGGCCTGGCTTCCGCTGTTCTGCGAGTGCCTCGCGTGGACGTGGATCGAACGATGAAGACGGCACACCCGCTCCAGACTGCCGGCCACCCCGGTGTACCCGGCCCTATCGCCAAGGCCACGGAGGACGCGGCGGCCACCCACGCGCAACCCGATCGACACGGGCGACTGGCTCGTCATCATCTTCCTTGCCGCCATCGCGGTGATACTGGTCTACCACCACATGGTCCCAGGATGACGGCGAGGATTAGACCCGCGCAGGGGGATCTCACCGGATGATCCCGGACCCCGTCCTCTGCGCACTCGCCCTGCTCCCTTCGGCCGCACTCGCCCTCGCATTCGGACGTGCCCGCAGACGCGCCCAGGCCGCCCAACGCGAGACACGTGAGACGAAAGCGATCAACGATTCGCTCCAGCGCACCGCCTCGTCCGAGATCGCCCGGCGCACCCGCCTCGAACACCTCTACAATGTCGAGAAGAAGGAAAGGAACGCACTGGAGTCCGAGCGCGATGCGCTCGTCCGTAGGCTGGCCAGGGTGGAATCGGACCCAGCCCACACCGGAGGGTAGAAGATGCGGCGGTCTTGCAGCACCGCGTGCGAAACCCCGGCTTCCGCGTCGGCCACTTCGAGCCATCGCAAGTCGTTGCGCGTAACACACTCGCGGCCACTCTCGCCGGAGCCGACCAATTGAACTCGGCCCGCTGGCTGCTGGGGTGACCGCAGGCGGGCGGAACACCGGGGAGGGTAGCCCCGGTTGGTTCCTTGCGACTAGCTTGCTTGGAAGATTCACACATCGCCCGATCCATACGGAGGTCAGACTTGGCCATCGACACCATGGACGGACTGCGCACTGTCTATCGTCCGCCCGCGCCGAGGGCCGGGCTCAAGGTCTTGCGCCGTCTGGACACACACTGCCGCGATTTCATCGCCCTCTCCCCGTTCTACGTCATCAGTTCCGCACGCGCTGACGGACGTGCCGACGCCTCCCCGCGTGGCGACCCGCCGGGCTCGCTGGCGCATGTCCTGGACGACAGGACCCTGCTACTGCCCGACCGGCCCGGAAACCGCCAGGTCGATACGTTGATGAACCTCGTCGAACGTCCCCATGTGGGCCTGCTCTTCTTCGTGCCGGGCTTCACCGAGACGCTGCGCATCAACGGCCGGGCTGAAATATCCACCGACCCCGAACTGCTCGAACCGCTCGCGATCAAGGGCAAACCTCCGATCTCGGTCCTCAAGGTTACGGTCGAGGAAGCGTTCCTCCACTGCGCCAAGGCGCTGATCCGGGCGCGCCTCTGGGATCCGGCAGCCCAAGTCGAACGGTCATGCTATCCCACCTACGGGCAAGTGCTGGCGGACCAGATCGCAGGTGCGGACGCTCGCGAGATCGACATCGACGAGGAGGAAAGCGCGCGGACCGAACTCTATTGAGCGGGTGCGAACCGCTCAGGAAGTCCGTGGAACTTTCCCAGCCGGGTCGGCCTGTCCCTGCCGGGCTGCTACCGAGTTTTCCGTCGCCGTCTCCTGAGGGAGAGAGAACAGACACAGCGGAACAGACGTGGCTCGGCTGGTCAGACCCGGAGCGAAATACATGGGGCCCGTCGGTTCAACATCCGGCAGTTCGCGAAGGAGCGACAGCCACCGGCGATCGGGCCACCGCTTGCCCAGGTGCTCGTGAAGCCAGCCCTCCTTGTTCGACAGCAGGACATGCTCGTCCTCGACCTTCAGGCCCGCAGTTCCGAGAAGCCGCATGGCCGCCTTGACGGCCTTCGACTCACGGCGCGACTTGGCTGACCTGCCTCTGACGACCTGGCCAATAACTGCACCGACCGCCAGACTGGCTCCGTCCGGTCCCGGCAGCCTTGCCGAACACACGCGATCAATCACGTCATGAGCCTCGGCCCGCGTCCGTGCGTACCGTGCATTCTCTGGATTCAGCCCCCGCAGCACCGCCTCGGAGCCCTCCCGCAACCGCAGGTCATTGAAGCCGGTTGGCTTGCCCTCGAGATCGGCGAAATCCGGAATCGCAAGGCTTCCCCCAACACGCTTCGCGGCACTCTGCGCCCAGTCCAGACCAAGATTACGCACCAGGTGCACAAACCGATCGACATAGGTCCAGCGCTCGTTGTTCGCGCAGATCACCAAACGCGCTTTCGGGTATCTGCGCCTACACCACTCTGCGACCTCAAAAAGATCGGATCTCCAAGACGGGCCCACGACAACTGATCCGCTGGCATCGTGTATCGTCCACCCGTTGGCCCACCCGTCGCAGATGTAGATCGTGTTGGTACGCTTCAGGTCGGCCGTCTTGCCGAACACAAAGAACGTGACCCCAGCTTCGCGCCACGGGATCAGATGGGAGATGCGACCCTTGGCGTCAATGAGCATGAGGTTGGCGATACCTTTGGATTTAGGCGCGTACAACGGAATGACCAGCGAAGACTCGTGGACTCGGACACCGGTGAACGGTCTGATCCTGTTCTCGTCCAGAAAGGGGTGTGACACGCATGGTCGTGCGTTCCGCCACAGCGCCGCAGCGCCCGCAGGGGTCCCGTCCGACCCTGCCGTCCGGTCGTCGGTCTTGGCAGTGCTCATTGGGCATTCCTCCGAAATGAGAGTCTTCGCGTTATCGCTCCTTTGAATCGGAATATCAACGATACTCGGCAGCGTTGGCAACCTATAGTGCAGGTCAGCAAGTCGGCTTGGAGCATGGCCGGATGCCTACGGACCCTTACGCGTTCGCGTCAGCCGCGCGTTACGTCCGATCCAACCCGTAATGTATGACAGGTTCCGATGGTCGGCGGCCCGAAATCCGCCGGATGCCCTACAGGTCTCGCCTCCGCATGCTGAGGAACGCCCGGCCGAGAAAGAACGCGCTGTAGCTCAGCGCCGCGGCGGCGAGCACCCCGACTTCGAGAAACGCGAGAGGCGCGAGTCCCAGTTCCGCACGCTCCGCGTTCACCTCGGCCAGCACCCCCGGATAGTGGGCCATATCCTCCCCGAGGTCCTCGACCAGACTGAATGGAAGGAACTCCGTCACGACGCGCAGGACCTCGATTCCCGATCCCAACATCAGCCCAACGACGGCCTCCTCGGCGAAAACGTACAGAAGCAGGACAGCCAACGCGGATCCCGACGATCGCAGGTGCACCGACAGCGTCAGCCCCGCGCTCCCAAGGACCAGCATGCCCAAGGTGAGACCACACATGTAGCTGAGATCACTCGGCCGCAGGAATCCGGGGCCGCCCTCGCCGGGGCTGAGCATCGTGGCGCCGGCACCGATCAGAACCGTCGTGGCCATCAGCAGCGTAACCAGTCCGGCGAGCAACATGACCTTCCCGCCGAGAACCGCTCCCTTGCCGAGTCCGTCCATCACGCTCTGGCGCGCCGTGCGCCATGAGAACTCGGGCGCGAAGAGCAGGATCATCAATGCGCCGGCAAAGAGCGGTCCGAGCCCGGTTGCCGCGCCCAGGATTTCCGGCCAGCTCTCCGGCAGAGCATGGACCGCGTTCGGATCACGGTGGGCGTTGCGGACCCTTTCGACCGCGGGAATCGCCGTGAACGCGGCGTATGCGCCCACGGCCACCCAGAAGGCGCGCCGCTTCACCGCCTTGAGCCATTCGATCCTCAGAAGCACCCACATTGCGGCGCCGGCCACCCGTGGCTTCACGCTTCAGGCACTGCACCGCCGCGGCTCTTCTCGTGATCGTTCAGAGCCCGCGTCACCGCGTTTCGGATCCACTCCGCCGGGGTCATGCCGCTTTCCCGCGCGGCGTCATCGATTCGGTGCCGGTACCCGTCGGGCAGTCGCAGACTGTACGCCTCCGGAAAGTAGGTCTTCTTCATCGCGAAAATGGATTCTCCTGGCAGGATCAGGTGGGCGAGGAAAACCGAACGTAGCAGGCACGGCGCACACTCGGCAAGCGAGCTTGGCACACCGCCCCTGCACCCCCTCCGTACTGGTCGGGTGCAAGGGCGGGACGAATCGTGCAAGCGCCCATTCGCGGTCAGCGCCCGCCGAGTATTATCAAGGCCCGGGCAGAATCCATCGGCCCCCGGTATCGGTTCCAGCAACAAGGAAGGTCGCTCTGGCGCGTAGAGCGGCGGCGAATCCACCGGGCGGGGGGGCATGCGGACACGACCTTCGGTTTGAATTGAATTGAGCTCGACTTCGACTTGACACGCCGATCCCGGCGCCCCATGGTGACGCACAGTTCAGCCTTTCGATCCCTGCCCCGGAACCACGCGGGCAATTCCAGTCCCTTCCAAGGGGCGGGCCGCTCCGCTCAAGAGCGTGTTTCCGCCGGAGTTGGAGTTTCTGACCGATGAACGAACATTCCCGCGCTACCGCCCTCATGTTCGTTCCCGCGCTACTGGCGCTCTGTTTCGGTGTGGGCTGTGCGGAGGGAGGCATTGAACGCTCACCGGGTGATGTCCCGACCTTCCATGGCACGGTCGACCTGGAGTTCGGGGAGATCGAGGGTGAAGATCCCTATCTCTTCACGAGGATTGAGTCGATCGTCGAGGACACGCGCGGGCGTCTGATCGTCGCCGACCTGCAGTCGCACGAGGTGCGGGTCTTCGGTTCCGAGGGCGACTTCCAGTTCCGCTTCGGCGGTCAGGGAGAGGGACCGAGCGAACTGACGCAACCCTGCTGTCTAGCGTTCGGGCCGGAAGGCAAGCTCTGGGTGCGCGAGAGTACCCGATACAGCGTGTTCCGGCTGGACAGCGCGAGTGCCGAGTATGACGGTGGAGCCAGGATCGCTCATGTGGGTATCGGTATGGTTGCCCCGATCACATTCGATGCGGAGGGCCGGCTTGTAGACATCGGAGTAGTGATGACGGACGACGGGGGCGCCACGGCACGCCTTCATCACGATTCGGACGGAGCCGTGGACACGGTCGTCATGTCCAGTCCGGAGACGTTCGCCACGGGCTCGACCACGGTTGAACGCATGATAGGCGATACTCCGGCAGTGTTCTTCGTCTACCAACCGTTCGGCCCGCTGTGGGTTCACGCGCACAGCCCCGGCGGGGCGTGGGCTGAAGCAGTCACCTCGGAGTACTCGGTCACGCTCCACCAACCGGATGGGACTGTTTCGCGGGTCGAGAGGCCACAGCAGCTTGGCCCTCGCCTCAGCCCATCCGAACACGAACGCGCTCAGGCCGCTATTGACCGCGACCTCGAGCGGTTCGATCTCCGCAACCATCCTTTCGGGATTCCCGACCGCAAACCGCCGCTCGCCGACATATTCTTTGATCGGTCCGGTCGCTTGTGGGTCGAGAAGACGGCCGCAGAGGGGGAGGAGATGCGTGAAGCCGATGTCTACGCTGGGTCCGCGTTGGTGGCCCGGTATCGCTGGCCGCGCAGCGTCAGCGTTGGAGATGTCCCCTGGGTTACCGAGTCTGCGCTATACGGTACGACACGGGACTCCCTCGATGTACGGCGCGTGGCGCGAGTGCGGTTCGGTCCCGGTTCCTGACGACGCGCGCCGAGCCCGCCGTACCGATGGTCCAACGCCGACGCTTGGCATGAACAAGACGGCGGTTCCCCCCCGACTAAGTGCCCTTCCGCTCGGCTGGCGGGCTCAAGCACTCGGCGCAGACTCCGGGCAACCCCACTTGCCGGAGCAAGACATCGGACTATGTTGGCCACGCAGCCTCCGCACCCGTTCACTTGGAAAGGAATCACGATGAAGACCGCACGTTCGTTCGTTATCATTTCGTCAACCCTTGTCACGGCCGCCCTCGCCGTGTCCCCGGCCCTCACTGCTCAGGAGATCGTCGAAGTCACGGGCCGAGACCAGAGGCTCGAACCCGAGTTCGAGGAGGTCTACCGGGTCGGCGTGCTCGAAGGTGAGTCGTGGGAGATGTTCGCCGAGGTTTCCAAGGTGGCCTTCGACGCCGACGGCAACCTGTACGTCTTCGACGGGGCTGCCCGGTTGATGGGGTCCGGGAGCCTGCGGGTTTTGGTGTTCGACGCCGCCGGAGGCTTCCTGCACGAGTTCGGATCCTCCGGCGGAGGTCCAGGCGAGTTCAACCGGCCGAACGGGTTCGCGGTGTTGCGGGACGGAACCGTGGTCGTGAGTGATGTCGGCCACCGCGCCTTCCAGCTTCTCTATGCCTCCGGTGGCCTGGTCCGCATGGTCCGCATCGGCGACGGCCTCGCCGGAATGTCGGTACTCGGGGAGATTCTGCCCGACCCGCGCGGCGCGGCCGTGTTCGCCGGTGCTGTCGGCGGACCGGAAGTCACCATATCGGGCGCAGGTGCCGATCCCGTGGCTCCGCCCACTTCCCGCCCGGTTGTTCGCGTCGGACTCGAGGGCGAGACCATGCAGGCGGACACCGTGGTTCACGGCTGGCTGCCCACGCGAAACGAAATGACCGATCTCGCACCGAACAACGTGCCCGCCCAGGTTCGGGAAATGATGAGCCGAATGTCCATGCCCACGGTGTTCGAGCCCGAGATGCTCGTGGGCGTGTTACCGGACGGGGGGATCGTTCACTCCGACTCCTCGACCTGGACGCTCAAGATCACCCCACCCGGAGCGACGGAAGTTGCTCGAATCATCCAGCGGCCCTTCCAGCCCGAGCCCGTGACACCCGAAGTCGAGAAGGAGTTTCTGGAAAGGCGGGCGGCCGCCTGGCAAGAGTCGGGGGGCATGGGGCCGGTCTCGGTCAGACGAATGATGTTCGTCGAAGGTGGGGGGGGCGCCAATCCGAATCCCGGTCCGACGTCATCCTTCCAGATCGAGGAAAGATTCTACCACGAAGTGCCCGTGCTCCGCGGGCTTGCCGCTTCTTGGGACGGCCGCATTTGGGTGCAACGGCGCGGAGAAGAGCCGAATAGCGACGGACCCATCGACATCGTGACCCCCGAGGGGAAGTACATGGGCACCTACCCCACCGGTGCGACGGCAATGCCGGACGCCTTCGGCCCGGACGGACTGGCGGCGTTCATCGAACTTGACGAGTTGGACGTGGCCAGCGTGGTGGTGCGCAGGCTGCCCACGCCCGTTCGCTAACGCTCCAAGCGGTATTAGCCCGCGCACAGTAAACTGCACGTCCAGTTCGTCGGTCCAGACGCCGAGGATGTAGTCGTCGCCGATCTGCAAACAGAGGTTGGCGCGAGCGGGGCGGGATTTCGTGTCGAGGCGCCCACCCCTCCGCCCCGCCTCGTAGTCGAGGATCCACGACCACCTTTTCGGCGGCGGCGCGGCGTGGCCGAGTTCCGCACGATGCCTGCGCCCCGGTCATTCGGCGCTGCGGACCGCCAGCGTCGCGGCCGTGCGCTGCCGGCCTCTCCAATTCAACAGGATCTCCTTGATCAACGACGAACGAAAGCGGAAGGTATCCCCTCGCCTGCCATACCCGCAATCGTTCCCCCTCCGCGTCGCGGCGGCCCCTCACTCGATTTGCTCTCGCGCCCCGGACACGCTCTCGGCTTGCTCGATGGCCGCGATCCTCCGGTTCATCGAGTCCAGCAATCCCACGGCCTGCAACGCCTTGAAGTAGATGCCCACCGCCGTGCCCATGGTGCCGCGTTCGAGATAAATGACCGTGGACCGGCTGACGGCGATGCGTTCGGCCAGCTCCTTCTGGGAGAGACCCAAGTCCTCGCGCGCGGCGCGTATCCTCTTGCCAAGGCGGGCAACGGCGTCTCCGACATCCGCCGGCGGCGAATGGGCGATCGGGGAGTGGCGACTCACAGTTCGATCCCTTCCGTTCAGTTCGCCGTCATGTGGATCTCGTCGGCACGCCTGTTGACGCCGAGCGGAATGGCAAGACCCTTGATCCGCCGCGCCGTCCAGACGAAAGACACGCTCAGCGGCAAGAGCCCGGGCAAGATGAGGGAATCTTCCGGCGTGCGGTAGAAGGCCGTATGCACCCCCACGGACTCGGTGGTCTTGAAGAGCATCTTTTCCCCGCACGGTTGCGTTCCGCGCCATCGCTAGCATCGCCCCGACCGCTCCCCCGGTGGTGCAAGCCGCTTTATCGCCATAGCTCCAATCTGTGCCCGTAGCGGTCACCGTCAAGCCCTTCCCCCCCGGCCGCAGCCCCCTGAACGGTGGCACGGGTCGAGCGCGGGCAAGGTGGCTCGGCGGGCGGCGATTCGCAGGGTTCGGTTCGGTGGGTGCGGCGTCCACAGATCCCACGATCCTCGGATTCACCCCTTTAGAATGGATAACCCCGCGCCCCACCTCCGGCGGATCCTCCCGCGCGGCGTCTCCGATTTGCACGGTCTGTTCCCGCCCCTTACACTGATCGTGCAACTGCATTGCAGCACAGGAGCCCCATGTCGGGTTACCTGTCCGAATACAAGAGCCCATCAGAGCGGCGAATCGGGTAGCTCCCGGCGGCCAGGGGTGAATAGGCAGGACGTTCTCGCAGCTCCTGTGCGTGCGGTTGCAATGGCCCGGCTCCATGTCCCGAAGCCGGAGATGGGAGCCGGACCCTCATGGTGCGCGCGCTCGGCGCTCTTGCCCTTGCACTGCTTCTCGCCTGCGACCAGGCCGCCCCCGATCCTCCGCAGCCCGCGGCCATTTCGGTGACGCCAACGAGGGCGGACCTGACGGCGCTGGGGGAAACCGTACGACTGACAGCCGCGGTGAGGGATCAGAACGGCCAGCCCATGCCCTCGGCGGCCGTGACGTGGACCAGCGGCGCGGTTGCGGTGGCGACGGTGGACGGCTCCGGATTGGCAACGGCAGCGGCCAACGGTGTGGCGACGATCACGGCGACGCCAGGGACGGTCTCGGCCACGGCAACGGTGACAGTGACCCAGGCGGTGGCAACCGTAGCCGTGACTCCGCCAATCGCCACGGTCGTCGAGGCGGACACGCTGCGGCTATCTGCCGTGGCGGCGGACGCGAACGGGCATGAGGTGAGCGGAACGCTTGTCACATGGACCTCCGCCGATACGCTGGTCGCGGTGGTGAATGCTCTAGGGCTGGTGCGAGGGGTGAAGGCGGGCGTCGTGGTCGTAGAGGGATCCACGCCATCCGGAGTGACGGGGCGTACGGAGATCGAGGTTGTTCCCCCGGTGCCGACCACTGTGGCGGTGTCGCCGGATACCGTGGCCCTCGAGGCGTTGGGCGCGACGGCGGCGCTGACTGCGAAGGTATCCGACCAAGTGGCGCGGGTGATGGAAGGCGCGGCGGTGTCCTGGACGAGCGAGGATACGGCGGTTGCCGTGGTGGACTCTGCGGGCGTGGTAACGGCAGTGGGGGGGGGTGCGACGGCCATCACGGCAACGGCGAGCGCGGTGTCCGGTTCGGCGGTATTGACGGTGGCACAGGAGGTGGGTTCCGTGGTGGTGACGCCAGCGGCGGACACGGTGGAACTCGGCGGTACGCTGCGGCTGTCGGCCGAGGCGTTCGACGGCAACGGCCATCGAGTGGCCGGAGCGCGGTTCGAGTGGCGGTCGAGCGATACGGCGGTCGCGCGGGTGGACCAGACGGGACTGGTTACGGGCGCGGGGGAAGGAACGGCGGCGATCACGGCGGCGGCGGGTGACGCGAGCGCGACGGCCGAGATCGCGGTGGTGAATCCAGACCGGGCGGCGTTGGTCGCGCTGTACGAGGCGACGGACGGGCCGAGATGGACCCGTCGCGACAAATGGAAGCGTGTCGACCCTTCTCGCGGTGCTCGTTGACGACCCGGTCGACCTCCTGCATGACGCGCTTGGGGAAGACGGCTTCCATGATCTCGCGGTCGGTCTTGTGGGCGATGCTCCGAGGCACCTTCCGCCGCCGTTTCGCTTTCGGTCTGCGTGTACTCATGCCACCTTCTGGGTTCGGGCCGACTCGACCATCTGCCGATGCCAACCAGCTATTTCGTTTTCTGCCGCGACTGTGACGTCCCGCTCGTAGGCGTCTCGGACGAATCGTACGACCACCGTTGCTCTGGAACCTGTGGGCGCGTGTTCGACGGGGAAGTACTGCGGATCCTGATCGAAGAGGTCAGTTACCTTCTCCGCGCAGAAGAACGTGCAGAACGCATCCGAAGCCGCACGGGAAAGCCCGTAAAGATCCGCCTGCCTCCGAGCCGCGTTCCAGCAGATGTCCGCAGCCAGCTTGTAGTCCACCGTGTCGTGGACCTTGGAAGACCTTGCCTCGTAAGGAGTTCGCCATGGCTACCAACGGTTCGGGAAACGGGCTGTCGTCGTTCGACGGCCTGTTGGACGATTCCGGCAACGTTTCACTGGAGAAATACAACCAGATGGTCGGCGATGTGATCGCATTACGATTCGCCCTGAGATTCTTGTTGCGGCCCGACGTGCTCGATGGGCGGAATGCTGAACAGGTAGCGGACGGCCTCAATGAACTCCAGCGAGAGTTCGAGCATCAATGGGTGGGAACGTCCCCTGTCGAGCGCCAGAGATCGTGGACCGTAGCGCGCTATCGCTCGTTCACGCATACGATAAACGAGATCATCAATGGACTCCGCGCCATCAGTCGGCACGGATGAAGAGGAGTCAGCCATGAAGAGAGTCAGCCTATCGTTCGAGGGTGCATTTCCACTTACACCGGGGACACGTCAGGATCGTCGAATGGTCTACCGCCGTCGGATTCTCATGGAGCACCATCGTCCGGCTGTCGCCATTCCAGCAAGGCGCGCACAGTCGGTGGTCAGGCTCGTCAGAGTCCTTCTTGACGAAGCGGTACACGAAGCGGCTCCCCTTGGCTCTCTTGAGCCGTTCGAGCCGGTATCCGTCGGGCGCTCCGTTCATGCCGTCGAATCTATCCGCTGTTCACCGATGGGAGGGAACCAGCCATGAAGAGAGTCAACCTCGTTTCGCTGCTGGACCAGTACAACACTGATGATAGGTGCAGGGACGCCTTGGAGGCAATCCGGTGGCCGGACGGCGTGGCCTGCACCCGGTGCGGTGACACGGAGGTGGACGAGGTGCCCAGCCGCAACCAGTGGCGCTGCCGGGGGTGCAAGTATCGGTTCAGCGTCATGGCCGGGACGATCATGCACCGCAGCCACCTGCCGCTTCGGAAGTGGTTCCTCGCCATCTAACCTGATGTGCGAATCCAAGAAGGGGATGAGCGCGAACCAACTCAAGCGGTCGCTCGGGTGCCAGCACAAGACGGCGTGGTATCTCTGCCACCGGATCCGCGAGGCCATGGGCAACGATCCGTTCCAAGGGCCGACCCTGTTCGGGGTCGTCGAAGTGGACGAGACGCTCGTCGGCGGCCGCGTGAAGGGCCGCGAGAACGCCCACAGCAACACAAGCATTGGGTGGCCGGCGCGATCGAGCGGGGCGGCAAGGTGCGGATCGAGCGCATCCCGAACGTCCGGAAGGACACGATTCAGGGATTCGTGAACCGCACCGTCAGCCCGGACGCGGAAGCCATCTACACGGACGAGCTGCGGTCCTACATCGGCGTCGAGACGGACACCAGACGCCACGAGACGGTGCGCCACAGCGAAGACGAGTGGGTGGTGGGCGACAGTCCACACGAACAGCGTGGAGGGGGTGTGGAGCCTCTTCAAGCGCAGCATCGTCGGGGCGTTCCACAAGATGAGCGTGAAGCACATGGACCGCTACCTCGAAGAGCTAGAGTGGCGATTCAACAATAGGAACAACCCATACATCTTCCGCGACACGCTCGCGCGGATCATGCACACCGACCCGCTGGAGTACCGGGATCTGATCGCCGACACGGGGGACTCTCCGGTCGCTACTTGACGGCCCGATCTGTTATGTTGGTGACATGAGCAAGGCTAGTTCGTATCCGGCGGCAAACGGGGGCTCCGCGTCTGCCGTAGCGCGTCCTGAAGTAGACCCACGAGACCTTCGGTCTGGGACGCTTCTAAAAGCAACTGGGTGGCTTTCACGCGACGTTTCGGTCGATTGGGGTCAAATGGCTCTAGATGCAAGACGATGCGTCGGCCAGACGGTGAAGGGGAGGTGGCTGCATTACGCAGACACAGAAAATCCTTCCCCAGCGAAAAATACTCGCTCGACATCTTTCTCTCCTAAGTCTGAGGTGTCGGGTCGGTGAGGGTGCCTGGAGTAGCGGCCGGGCACCCTCACCAATCTACCAGCCTCCGATCGGCGAAGCGACAGCTTCGGGCGGACCGCTACCGAAAGGACGAGAGCCTCATGATCTACTCGCTGGTCACGACCATTGGTCTGGCCCTGGATGTGATCGGGGTAACGCTACTGTTTCTCTACGGAATGCCGCCCCGGATCAAGATTCCCCACTTGGAGCAGCCCTACACCATGTTCTGGTACACGGAGGGCTCTCCAGACCAAGGACCCCCCTCCAAAGAGGACCTGGAGCGCCTGGAGACCCTCAAGCGTCGATACTCGCGGTTGGGGTCGTTGGGGTACGTCATGGTCGTATCGGGATTTGCGATGCAGGCAGTCGCCAGCTGGATGATCTAGCTCCATCAGGCAACCCCCCGCGTAGGAGTCCCCCCCCATGCCCAGGAAGAACCGGAAGGGCCGGAAAGCCGACTATCAGGGCGCGACGCCCGAGGACGTGGCGCGGGCGCTGTTCCTCTTTGATCCCAACAGGAAGCCGCGGGGGTGACGTGCGAGAGCAGCCGTCGGAGTACGATCCTACGAAGTCGGCCGACGAACCCGACCAAAAGGGAGACGCATGAGTACGAGGAACATGGTGGCGGGCAGGGCGCGGTTCGAGCAGCTACCCGAGGTTCTGGACTGGCTCATCACCGGGGCCGCTTGGGACGCGGCCAAGCACCTGCTGAAGCGGGTGAGTGCGCTGTGGAGGCGGAGACAGCGCGGCGAAATCTCGACCTCGATCGAGGATCACGGGCAACTGGCCTTCACGTTCTCCGATGTGGTGCCGGTAACCATTACCGTGACGCCCCTTCATGGGCAGGACGCAGATCCTCCCGTCAACCCAACGCTATAATCCCCTTTCCGAGGCACGGGACGCACTGCGCCCGCGTTTGGTGCCGCACCCCACAGGAGAGGAATGGACCCCATGAGCACAGTAGACACCCTCCGTGCGCACCTGAAGCGCGCCGAGAAGACTCTCGCGCATGTCAAGACCACGGGCCGGGACAGCACATCCTATGTGCTCGACGTGCTGGACGCCCGCAGACGGCTGGAGGAGGCCGTGAAGGCAGCCTGACCCCCCCCCCAAGAAGGCTGGGGACGTGTCACAGCGTCTCCGGCCTCTCTCGGTGCTCCCGGCTAATCTACGGGTAGCTATTTGACTGAAGCGGGGCGGAGCCCCCATATTCTTGAATGGCTTCTTCAGCAGATACCGTTTCGGTCAGTCGTCCCGAGCTTGACGCTTTCGACGCTCGTCTTGAAGCTCTTGAATCTCGTCTTCGAGAGTCTCGTATCGCGACACGACAGCTTTTCCTAGAGCTATCAACTGCTCTTGGAGTACCTGTGGATCTTGACCGACTGCCTCCGTCAAAAGTCTGATACGGCGGGTCACGAACTGACCAAAGGTCTCTTTACGGTACTTGTATTCGCTCGACATCTTCTTCTCCTAGTTGGTAGGGTTGTCGGGTTCTAGGCGGGCGTTCCGGTGTCGGGCCGGGGCGCCCGCCGCTGGGGTTCTAGCGTTTGCGTAGTCTCCGTTCACGACGGCGGCGTGTTTTGGCCGCCTCCCGTGCAGCGAACCACTTTCCCAATGCCTCGGTGAGGTGCCTTGCATGGTAGGCAAGGAAGAAGGCACCGACCAGCAAGCCCATGAAGACACCGAGAGTAGCCATGGGCCAGCAATCGTCGGCCTCGCTCACCACATTGGCGACGACCACCACGCCGCATAGCAAGTAAAGGAACCAAGTCATGCCGGCCGATTCTGGCCGATCCGACTCCTTCATGGCTGAGTGGTCGGTCGGCCGAACTCGCAGTTAACGCTACGGCCATGCTCTGTCCAGATCGCCCCACCGGGCACCGGTGTCCCGTTCCAGGTGACGCCATCCTGAATCCACACGCCGAACCACGTCACGGTCGGGCACTCGGCGTATCTCGCCCTGCAGGTACGGAACCGCCGCCAGTCGCTCACACGGTCTCCGTTGTTCACGTAGCATTCCTCGTCGGCCACCAGCCACGGCTCAAGCGGTTCCGGCTTCTCCCACGGGCAACTCACACCGACCTTCTCCAGCGTGTAGAGATTGTCGAAGGGCCAGACCGCTTCGGTCTTTTTCGTTCCAGAAACACCCTTCCATTCGCCTATCGGATACGCGCGCCACATGCCGACCAGCGTGCAGCTCGTCCGCTGGCGCGCGCACTCGGCGAACGACTTCCAGCTGGCGAGGCCGTCTGGAGCGTCCGCGCGGGTGTGCTGTGCGGGAAACACGCAGTCGGGCGATGGCTGGATCGTGTTGTGGGTGCCGGTGGAGAGGTGCTCCCAACCGGGGCCGCCCGGGCCGTACCCGTACAGCCAGAACGCCTCATCCGCGTTCGAGGACAGCCCGACCAGCGATCGGAGCGACCGCATCGTGTCGGGGGCCTCCATCATCGCCAGAATCTCGGTGTGCGCGGTCTCGTCCCCGTTCGGGGCGGTCGCGTCACAGCCAGCGGCAAGCGCGACGGCAAGCAGGATGGTCGTACGATACCTCATCATGGAACTCCTTCCAGCAAGAAACGGGACTGGCGGTCAGCTTGAACGGCCGCCTCTGAACAGGAGCACGACAGCGACGTGGGTTTCGGTACAGCCCGGACGCGAGGCCACCAGTTGCTCGACGGTGTGGCCGAGTCCCTGCCAGTTGACCCCGTCCGGTCGGAGCGAGAGGATCCACGAATCGTCCGCTTGGTACGCGACCAGCTTCTGTGGTCTGTGCGGCCCTTCGTACTTCACGGTCACCCGGTCGTCTGCCCCGACCCCCTCGCTACCGAGATCGTACGGCAGATCCTCCTCGTAGATCGTGAACTGATGGAGGGTTCGGATCACCGGAACGGACAGCCGGATGGTTGGCGGCCACGGGTTGGAGCAGTCCAACTCGGGCTCCGGCTCCAAAGCGGTGGGAGCATCCGAACAAGCGAGGAAGAGGATGGCCCCCGCGACTGCGGCGAAGGTGCGGCGCATGACGCCTTCTCCTGTGTAGAGGAACAGTTCCCCGGCTCCGGGACATGGAGCCGGGCTGTTGTCCCAACCACACAGGAGAAAAGGTGGATTGTCGCTCTTATTCGCCGTGGTCTCGGGGAGCTACCCCTCGAACCGGGTATGGATCGGCTGTGGTATTCAGAGCGCAGCCCGACATGGGCTCCTGCTCGGTTGGGACAGCCAGTAGGGTACGCGACCGATCCGTTGAACGCAAGGGGTTTCAGCCCACCATGTAGGGCCGAACCCCCAATCCATAGGCGTATTTGACGCCACAGAGAGGAGGGAAGTACCATGCAGCATGACTATCAGGCAGGCGGTGGGCGCTGTGGTCGGCGCAGCCGGAGGGGTGGCATTCGGAGTCACCTTGGAGGCTCACGTGTTTGACGGGTGGCCATGGTGGGCAACGCTCGCCGTGGCCATCGGGTGCTGCTACATCGGCTTCTGGGGTCTGCATCCCAAGGACCCCGACCGGGGCAAGACCTACTGGGAGAAGCGACTGTCGGAGCTGGAGGGGCTGATCGAAGCCTTGCGGGCGTGCGAGCCGCGCGAGACATTGGCCCCGAAGCACCAGATCGCGATACACCGACTCGCGCGCGACCTCGACGGACTCGGGCTGGAGCATCCGCCAACAGACCGAGTGCCGCTGGCGCGTGACCCCGTGCTTCGCCGGATCTGGGAGATCTACCTGTGGATCTTCACGTCGAAGGTGAGGACCAAGGACGCCGCGAACCTGCGGCCCGTGTGGGACGAGGCGCGGGAATACGCGAGGGCCGAAGGGCAGCGGATTGCCCGCCACAACCGGATGATCGACCAGATGCTGAGTGCGGCCGAGCCCATCCAAGCCACCGACGATGCACCAAATACCGAGGGTTGGGAGGCCCGAAAACCAGATGAAAAAAGCGGAAAAATCCGGGTCCGGTGTGCATCAAGTACATAATCACCAAACGACCTGACGGGCGAGATCCCGCCCGAGATAGGCGACCTCGCCGCGCTCTACTTCCTGAACCTAGACGACAACGACCTGACCGGCTCGATTCCTCCAGAGCTGGGGAACCTGATGAACCTGGAGACGCTGAGCCTCTGGGACAACAAACTAACCGGTCCGATCCCGCCGGAGCTGGGGAACCTCACAAGTCTGTCGTATCTAGGGGTATCGGGCAACGAAGGCCTGTCGGGCGCATTGCCAACGACACTGACGGCGCTGGAAAGGCCCCTATCTGCCAACGCAGCAGGAGACATGGAAGGGTAAAATGATTAGAGTAGGGCGAGTCAGAGAGTTGCACGATGGCAGGAGGAAAAGGAATGGACGGGACAAGGGCGCGCTCCCCCGCCGCGGCGGGGGAGCGCGCGC
>JAJEBR010000072.1 GCA_022822445.1 Gemmatimonadota bacterium
GGTGCGTCGGCTCTTGCTGCGGTTCGTGCGAACGTCGTCACCCTGACGGCGCAGTTCGGAAGCGTCCCGCGCGGTACGCCCCGCCAGAGTGCGTGCGCGGCAGACTGCGGGGATGCGCCTCGCGCTTCCCAATCCGGAACAAGCACCTGAGCGGGCATACCCCTCCGCCCAGTCGGAAATGGCGTAGAACTCGTTTCCGAACCGGGTGTAGGTGCGCGGGCGGGGCGGCTGCAAGCTGTATACTCCCGTAAGCAGCCGGACGGCCTTGGGAAAGGGCTTTGGCCCGTTCGCCCGCTCGTTCCACATCGCCTCGTCCAGCGCGACGACCGCCGCGTTGCCGAGATGCCCGGTCCAACCCCTCACGATCGTCTGGACGTGCAGCGGCGAGACGTTGAGCGCCGCACCCACGCCGCGATACGGCAGGGGAGTGGACCGGTTGAAGTACTGGCGCTCTGCGGGCCAGTTCGCCATGTAGGGGGGGATAATCTCGTTGCCGAAGAAGTTTCGGTTGGTCCGAATCTCGACGATCGGCTGGGCGACGGCCGGGATCCAGCCGACGGCGAGGTTTCCGTGGACCAGCGACCAGACGAACTTTGGCCCCGCCAACGTTTCCCTTCCGGCGACGAGGTCCAAGGCGACTTCGGGGAGCTTGATGAACGCCGCCCCGATCTGAAACGGGACGGGGATCCGAATGTCTGTGTCTCCAGCGACATCGTAGAGCGTCATCCACGACGCCTTGTCGTAGTCGGTTTCTCCTTGATAGGCCAGTTCCCGCGCTCGGGTCGATCCGTTGAACGTCCAGGCGACGCACGACAGGGCGGCCAGACACGCACCCGACCAGATCACCTTGCGGAGGTGTGCGCGCTGCTCGGCGGTGCGCGGCGGTGCGTCCGGGTCCCCTCGCCGGGGTCTGCGGAAGATCTGGTAGAGTTGGTCGAGCCCTTGGATCGCGGCGTTCAGGAACGGGACGGTATGGACGTACATCCGCCAGCCCCGCGACGAACCGATGTTTGCGAAATCGGACGAGACCATTCGCGCCGCTCGGGCGGCCGCATACTTCGTGGCACCGGCCCGGCGCGCGCGCATGAACTGGTTGACTCGGGTTCCGGCCTCCGCGATCCACGCCGGTCGCGTAAGCGCGTAGACCGTCCGCGACCACGTCCGCCGCGCGGCGAGTCCCTTCCGCACTCTCTCGTCCTCTCCCCGGATGTCGGCGAGGTGCGTCTCGGACTCGACCAGCCCCGAATAGAAGCCTCCCTGTAACAGGTACTCCCGCATCGGCTCGGAGCGACCGGTCGTGAGATCGCGAACGGCTTGGGCTCCTCCGGCAAGCGTTCCGCCGAAGGGCACCTGCGGATATCGGCCAGCTACGAACCCCGCGAGCGTGTCGCGGAAGAAGTTCTTGACGATGAACACCGGCATCGCGGTGATCATCGTCGATACCGCCGTCTTGAACACCGCCAGCCACTGGATCACCGGGTGCATCGGCGGCTCGTGAATGCTTGCCAGCATGGATGCGACTGCGCGGTCGTGGACCATGAAACGTGTCCGCCGCCGTTCCATTAGGGCTTCGACGGCGAGCCCCGGTCCCGCTCGGCCTCCAAGCGCTTCGGTGGCGATCGCGTTCCCTTGGGCGTGGGCCGACAGAGTCTGAAACAGTTCAGTGCGAGCCCGGCAGGCCAGGGCATGGTGGATGTTGCGGGCGAAGGTGTTCAGGAGCGCACCGGACAGGTCGCCGGGCAGGGAGCCTGTATAGAGAGGGCCATTGTCCTCTTCGGCCGGGTGACGCTGGGTCGCCCTCAACGGGGTCAGCAGCGGAATCCGCCCGCGCCTGAAGGTCTCGGCCTCCGCCGGCGTCAGGTAGCGCATCTGCACGTAGTAGCGCAGCATGGCCCGGTGCAGACCGACCAACTCGCTGGCGAACGTCCGAATGTCTTCGTGCTCGGCGGCGTAACCCAGCAGGGCTGCAAGATCGGTATCCCCGTGGGCCGCGAACGCAGAGGGTGCGTCGCCTCCGAACCGCGCCGCATACCGGACGGCCCGCTCGAAGTGGTCGCGTCCCTTGGCCGCGACCGGCTTGACGATGGCTTGGAGGCTGCGGGCGCCATCCGGCAGGGCGCCCCGGCCGGTCCCTCCGGCGTCCTCACGGAACGCGCCACAGCGCCAGACGTACTGCGCCAGCGACCGGACATGGTTGATGTGCTCGAAGCGCTCCCCCACCGACTCGTTGCCGAACCACTCACCCACGGTCTGCGCCGCGTGCCAGCGATGAACGAACAGGGTACGGGCCATGCGGAGGCGTCGGTGCCACACAGTTGGGTGGTGCATCATGGCGAGGATCACGGTCCAGAGTAGGGTCAGAGATCAGGTTGACACACCTTCAAGATATGTGTACTGTGTATGACACACAACCCACACGAGAAACCAATGAGTCGTTTCGGAACCAGAACGCGCCAGATCAGGGAACGTCTTCGCGCGAGTGACCGCCGCTACTCCTTGCGCCAAGTCGCTCGCCGGATCGGCGTGGAGCCGGCCTACCTCAGCAAGATCGAACGTGGGGCCGCCGCTCCTCCCTCGGAAGCGACGACGCTTCGGCTGGCGGCGGAATTGGGCGAGGATCCAGATGTCTTCCTCGCAATGGCCGGCAAGGTGTCGAGCGATCTGCAGGAGATCATCCGCAAGAGACCGAAGCTGTTCGCAGACCTCATCCGGCAGCTTCGCGACGCCCCGGACGAGGCCATCTTCACGGTGGTGCGGGTGGTCCGGGACGGGGACTGGTAGAGTCACATCACAACGGAGAAACGAAGCGTGATGATCACAATCGTTGGCGACCGGTTGACTTTCCGCTTTCCCGAGGTCCATCGGTTTGCGGAATCCGGAATCGAATTCCATCGAACCCTGCGTATCCCGGACGACAAGCGGACCTACCCGCTGCCGCCCAGGCTCGGACGGTTTCCGCTTCGTCACCTGGACGACTTCGCGGATCGTCTGCCACGAGAAAGCGTCCGGCGCGGTGGCGTGGTCATGCCCATCCACCAGGCGGAGGCGCTGTGGATCAAGTTCTCGGATCGCTTCGGTTCGCCCTATCCGTGCGCGATCAAGGTCGCCACGGGGAAGGTCTGCGCGATCAGTGGAGAGCCATGGCAAGAGGGCCTCACCCAGGATCCGCAGAACTACGTGGTCGTTCCGGGCCAGCCGTGGCTGGACGGCTACTGCGTTGCGAAGGGAACGATCCGGCAGTTCGTGGCGATGCCCCTCGGCGACGGCCACACGGTTGAGGAGCAGTTGACGGGACAGGGCGTCCACGGTGGTCTCCAAATCGCGGTGCATCCGATGAAGCGTGATGTCCACGAGAGCCTGCGACTGCCGGAACCTTGCTTGGTCCTCCGCGAGGAACTCGCCCCTTATCATCATGAGATGGGTCTGGCGCCGGGCGGTCGCATGAGCCAAGAGATCTATGAGGACGCATTCGGGCTCGACGCGTGGGATCAGGACCACGGCGGCCGGTGCTTCGTGACAATGGCCAATTCCCAGCAGTGGATGGCCATCGCGGGCGAGCGTCCGCCGACCCAGCCGCCTACGGTGCGGGAATACGCGAAAGCGGGGTTGCCGTGGTTCCTCCACTACGATAGGGACCGCAAGGCACTGGCCGGAGGCGAGCGGCTGGCTGGGCTCAGGAGTGTGGCTGAGACGGTGCGGCGGGGCGAAGCGATGGCGGCGCGCGAGGAAGGAACGGAGAGAGGGAAGCCATGATCTACAACGCCGAGGAAGGACTGGCCGCCATCATGTTTCCGGTCGAGGAGGTGGACGTATTCGCCGAAACGGAGCCGGGCCGTCGCGACCGAATAGCCGGCAAGAAGGCCATCGTCAACACGGACACCCGTGCGGTACTGTCCGTCGTCGGCCGCCAATACGGTCTGTTGGAAAACCGCAGAGCGCTGGAACTGGCCAAGCGGTGCTGCACCGCCGCTTTTCCGAACACCGCTCCCGCAGGCTGGTACGTGGACGACATCGAAGCACCGGCCAGTGGCGGGCACTGCCGAATCGACCTCCGGTACGACGGCGATGTCGTGGCCTACGACTGGTCCTTCTCGGAAGCCGTGCAGGATCACTACCATCCCTTCCTCCGCGTCACCAATAGCTACAATACCAGCCGCGTCTTCTCGATCCACTTCGGATTCACGCGCATCTGGTGCCTGAACAGCGTGATCGCGGAGGAGTCCGTGAGAGTGTCGCTCGCCCACACCAAGGACATCGAGCACAGGATCGAGAAGGAGATCAACGAAGCCAAGTTCCAGAGAGCGGCGAGCCGGTTCGAGCGATACGTCAAGGCTCTCGTTGACACCTCAATCCCGAGGGACCGATTTCGGCCCATCATCCAGTCCGTGCTCGAGATCCACGAGCCCGAAGGCATGCCCGACGACCGCCAAGCGTCGTGGCGGGCCTTGGAACAGATCCTCGACAAGACGATCGATAGGTACCTCCACCGACTCGGAGAGACCGCCTTTGCCCTGCTGAACGCGATCACCGACCTCGCCACGCGACCGCCCACCAAGGAACAGGTGGGGTATTCGTTCATCCGCCGCGAGCGGCATAGCCTTCAGTTGCTAGCCGGTCGCTGGGTGGCGGATTTCAGCAGGAGCCTGCGGCAACCGGGGTTTGACCTGGAAGGCTACCTCGTAGCTCCATCCGCCACCCGACTGCGTCCGAGGATCGGCGCCCGTACGGGCGGATATCCAAGGTGACCGACGGCAAGAGCTTGCTGAAAAGGCGGCGAGCACGAGGAAGCACGCCCAAGATGCGAGACCCTCTTGAATGAGTAGCACAGGCATGGGTGACAATGTTCGGGGAGCTGCGGAGGCTGCGGACGCAGTGGTGGCGCCGAGTGCAGGGTTGGTTCCTCCCATCAGGATCGCTTGGGAGGTGCTGGGGGTGGCTTGGAAGGCAGCTACCGCCACGGCGAGGGAACAAAGCGCTTGGCAGTCCTGGAGGGAGCGCAGCTACGGAGAACGACAGGCAACGTTCGAACAAGTGGCACAGGCGCGGAAGGAAGCGGAGGAGTGGCGAGACGCGCTGGGTATCGGAATGGCGGTGCTCGTGCAGTGGCCGTTTTTTGCTCTGTTCTGGCTCCTGATGCTGCCTTTTCAGCTTCCTTCTTCGATCCCCACGCAGATACGGACGGCACTAACGCTCGTGTACTATGGCCTGTTGGTATGGCTTTTCCCGATGTGGCTGTTCCCCACGTTGGCGGCACAGATGGACGGGTGGTGGCGGTGGGCAGTCATAGTCTTCGCGTTCGGCCCGTTCGTCGGTGCAGTGCTCAACGGCTGCATCGCTTGGCTGGTGACCGTCCGTCGGCGAACGTAGGATAGGTTGGAGGTGGGACTCGGATGCAGATGGATTCGCTACGGTCGCAAGGTGGCGAGGTTCGCCTGCGGGAGCTCCGGCGGGGCCGGAGGAAGACGCGGGTCCAAGTCCCGCCATTCGAGCCCGTTTTTCCCGCTTTCGCGGCACGGTCCAGCAGGGTCCAGTACAACGGCAGGAAACGCAGATCGTGCAGTCCGAGTTGAACTTACGTGACTTCCTGCCGGGATTCGGGCTTCAGGTGCCCTGCCGGGCTGGCAAGGCGCGACGAAGGGCGAATAGCGGAGCCATTTGGCTGGGAAGCAACGCAGAGCGGTGCCTTCGGAGGCCTGAGAAGTAAAGATAACACGACAATCTGTAAAGTTTTCTTGACAGTGCGAACCTGTGAATACCGTGGCCCAGGCCGGATGCGTCGCTGGCCGAATGCGGCGAGGACTTATTCCACGGGCCGCCCGGGCGGCGAGTCGAGCGGCAGGAACGGGAGCGTGGCCACGGTTCATCGCTTCAGTCCTTTCGAAGAAGGGGTTGCAACCCGGGGAGGCAGCTCCGCAATACCGTCACTCCTGCACCCCCACCAGCCGCAGCGCAGCGCGCGGGCCCATCGGTCAGCTGCGGCGCACGGGTGAGCGCGGGCATCGAGAGAATGCCGGTGGCGCGACATCTGTCCATGGGGACTACTCCTTGGTCCTGCGTTGATTTCGCTACAATATCTGACGACACCCGAGTTCGCAGTGGTTGCCAGTTCGCCGCACCGGAGACGAGGTCCCGCCATGCCGCCTTCCGCCCCCGGCAGTCCGCCGCCCGCCGCCGGCAGCGCTCCGTCCTCCGCCTCCGGAGCAGCCGCGCCCGCTGCCCCGCCCGATCCCATCCGCCACGCCGAGCGGCTCGATCCCGCCATCTTCGACTTCCCCGTCGACAAGATGCGGGACGGCTACTATTCCGATAAGTACTTCGTGCGTGCGCGCGACCTGCTGTTGTCGCGGGGGCGTGGTCCGTCGGTGACGATGCAGTTCTTCCAGAAGCGGGAAGCCGTCGTGGCGGGCACGGACGAGGCGATCGGCATGCTGAAGCTGTGCCTGAGTGAGGGCTACGATTTCGGGGACCTGGAGGTCCGGGCGCTGCGCGACGGGGACCGGGCACGCCCGTGGGAGACGGTGATGTTCGTCACCGGGCCCTATCCGGCCTTCGTGCATCTGGAGACGCTCTGCGCGGGGGTGCTGGGACGGCGCACCCGCATCGCCACCAACACGCGGGGCGTGGTCGAGGCCGCCTGGCCCAGGCCGATCATGTTCTTTCCGGCTCGCCACGACCACTGGCGGGTGCAGACGGGGGACGGGTGGGCGGCGCACGTGGCCGGCGCGATCGGGGTGTCGACCGATGCGCAGGCCTCCTGGTGGGGGTCGTCCGGAATCGGCACCGTGCCGCACGGGCTGATCGCGGCGTTCGGGGGCGACACGGTGGCCGCGACGCTGGCCCTTGCGGAGTCGCTGTCCGACGAGGTGCGCGTCGTGTCGCTGGTCGACTTCGACAACGACAGCGTGGGGACGAGCCTGGCGGTGGCGCGCGCGCTGGGGGAGCGGCTGTGGGGGGTGCGGCTGGACACCTCCGGCACCATGGTGGACCGCTGTCTGGAGGGCGAGATGGGCGATTTCGACCCGCGCGGCGTGAACCCGCGGCTGGTGCACAAGGTGCGCGACGCGCTGGACGCGGAGGGCTTCGGGCATGTGCGGATCGTGGCGTCGGGCGGGTTCGACGCCGCGAAGATCCGGGCGTTCGAGGAGGCCGGGGTGCCGGTGGATCAGTATGGCGTGGGTTCGTCGCTGATGCGGGGGGGCTTCGACTACACGGCCGACATCGTGATGGTGGAGGGGAGGCCGGTGTCGAAGGCGGGGCGGTGGCACCGGCCGAATGAAAGACCGGGGGTGGTGAAGTGAGTGATCGAGCGATGGGCCCGCCCGCCCGGGTGGACTCGGCGGCCCCGGACGCAGCGGCTGGGCCGGACGCGGAGGCTGGGCCGGACGCGGAGGCTGGGCCGAGCCCGGCGGCGGCGCCCGCGCTGGTTGGCTGGATCGTGGACGTGCAGGAAGACTTCATGAACCCGGCCGGGCGGCTGTACGTGCGAGACCTCTTCGACGGCTCGGATCCGGGCGCGGTCGAGGTGATCCCCGCGCTGGAAGCCGCCACGGCGTGGATGCGCGCGCGCTGCGACGCCATCGTCTACACGGGCGACTGGCACGGCCTCGAAGACGACGAGATCGACCCGGTGGCGCCGGATCCGGCCGCGGGGACGTACCCCCCGCACTGCATGGGGCGGTCGCCGGACGCCGAGGAGCGCGCGGGGGCGGCGGTGATCGCCCGGATCCGGCCGCGCGATCCGGTGGTGCTGGCCCACGACGCGACGCGCGCCCGGGCGGAGGCCGCGGCACGGCAGGCCGTGGCCGAGCGGCGGCCGGTCTTCGTGCAGAAGACGCGCTTCGACGTCTTCCAGGGCAACGCGTCGAGCGAGGCGTTGGTGCGGTCGCTGGGCGAGGCGCTGGGCCGCGCACTCGAGTTCGTGGTGATCGGGGTGGCGCGCGATGTGTGCGTGACCCAGGCCGTCGACGGGCTGCAGGAGCGCGGCTACGCGGTCACCGCCGTGCGGGACGCGACGTGGGGGCTCGGGCTCGAGGACGAAGCCGCGACGCTGGGGCGGTGGGGGGGGCGGGGGAGGGTGGTGACGCTGGAGGAGCTGCTGAAACGGTAGCCGGCCTTACCGCCGCCGCCGCGAAACCCCCTTCGGTCCCCCGGTGAGCCGGTTGCGCAGCCGCGTGCCTTCGAACTCGCGCGCATGCGCCCACGCGATCATCGCGTTGAAGGAGCAGGTCTCGCGGTGCGACAGCGGGGTGCGCTGGGCATAGCTGCCGTCGGGTCCCATCTCCCAGGCACACCGCCGGTCCGCCAGCTGGATGTCGAGCACCTGGCGCAGCTCGGAGCGCAGCGAAGGGCTCTCCACCGGCACCAGCGTCTCGACGCGCGCGCCGAGGTTCCGTCCCATGCAGTCCGCTGATCCGATGTAGTACTCCTCGTCCCCGCCGTTGCGAAAGTAGTAGATGCGCGAATGCTGCAGGAAGCGCCCCACGATGCTGATCACGCGGATGTTCTCCGACAGCCCGGGGATCCCCGGTCGGATGCGGCAGCTGTCGCGCACGATCAGGTCCACCTGCACCCCTTTCGATGCGGCCAGGTAGAGCGCCCGCGTAACCTCCGGGTCCTCGAGTGCGTTCATCTGGAACTGAATCCGCCCCGGCGACTCCTCGCTGTGCGCCTGGATCTCGCGCTTGATCCGCTTCAGGATGGCGGGACGCAGGAACTTCGGTGCCGGCAGGATCTTCCAGTACTTGCGCTTCGGCTTGTACCCGGTGGTGAGGTAGTTGAAGAGCTCGGTCAGGTCGGCGCCGATCGAGGGGTCGCTGGTCAGAAGTCCGTGGTCACAGTACTGGCGTGCCGTCCCGACGTGGTAGTTGCCGGTTCCCACATGCGCATATCGTCGTAATCCGTCATGATCCTGTCGTACAACAAGGGTCACCTTGCAATGCGTCTTGAGACCGAGCACCCCGTAGGTGACGTGGATTCCGTGCCGCGCGAGCGCGTTCGCCCACTGGATGTTCGCCGCCTCGTCGAAGCGCGCGCGGAGTTCGATCACCACCGCCACCTGCTTGCCGTCGCGCGCCGCGCGCACCAGGTGGTCGATGATGCTGCTGCGCGGAGCCATCCGGTAGAAGGTCATCTTGATCGCGCGCACCTTCGGGTCCTGCGACGCATCACGCAGGAAGCGGAGTACCGAGGTGTCGAAGGCCTGGTAGGGGTGGTGCAGCAGAAACGGCCCCTCTTCGCGGATGAGGTGGAAGATGTTGCGGCCGGTCAGCAGGTCCGGGTGCTCGGAGGGATGATGGGCGGGGTCCTTCAGACCGGGCCGGGCGAGGTCGTGAAGGGCCATGAGGTCTCGCAGCCCCAGCAGTCCGTCCCCCTCGAACACGTCGGAGTCCCGCAGACCGAGCTCGCTGGTGAGCATCTGCAGCCGCCTGGGATCGAACCCCTGCTGCACCTGCAGGCGTACGATCGGCGCCAGCCGCTGCTTCCGCAGCCCCGCCTCGATCAGCTCCAGCAGGTCGTCGGCCATGTCCTCGTCCACGTCGTAGATCGCGTTGCGGGTCACGCGGAAGAACTCGCAGGCGAGGATCTCCATGCCGGGGAAGAGCAGGTCCAGGTTGTTCGCCATCACGCTCTCGAGCGGTGCCCACACGTTCGAGTCGTTCACCTGCACGAAACGGGGGATGCCCGCGCCGACCGGAACCTTGACCCGCGCGAGGGACAGGTGCTCGTCCCGAGGGTAGCGCAGCGTCACCAGCAGGTTCAGCGAGAGGTTGGAGATGAAGGGGAAGGGGTGGGCGGGGTCGGTCGCCTGGGGCGTCACCAGCGGGTAGATATTCCGCACGTAGTGCTTGCGCAGCCACTTCCTCTCGTCGGCGTCGAGGTCGTCCCAACCGGCGACACGGATGTCCTCGGCGGCCAGCTTGCGGAGGATGATGCGGGCGGCCACGCGCTGCCGCTCCTCCAGGCGCGACACCACCTCGTAGCACTGCTCGATCTGCTCGAAGGGCGTCCGGCCGTCCACCGTCCGCTCGGTAATGCCGGCTTCGACCTGCTGCTTCAATCCCCCGATCCGCTTCATGAAGAACTCGTCGAGGTTCGAGCCGACGATCGACAGGAACTTGACGCGTTCGAGGAGGGGGGTGCGCTCGTCTTCGGCCTCGTGCAGGACGCGGAAGTTGAAGTTCAGCCAGGTCAGCTCGCGGTTCAGGTAGTACTCCGGCCTGCCGAGGTCGTGTCCGTCCGGCGGGTTCGGGACGGGGGTCGGGTCCGCTGGCGTGCGGGCCGACTTTGCGGAAGGAGCGGCGGCTGGCCGCGCGGCGGTACCGGAACGCGTGGGCGCCCCGGGTGTATTGACTGCAGCGTCGTGCGAAACCGCAGTCTGCCCGGACGGGGACCCTTCACGCACCCTTGTCGATGCTGACTCGGACATGACGTAAACATATGGTCTCACGGCCCGTGGAGCCAGAAACCAGGCAAGCTGGCCCGAGGCCGTCCACCGGTTGACGGAGCGGGCGGCGGCGGTCAGTTTGCTTGAGCGGGCCATAAGCAGCTTCCGCCCTCAGGAGGGTCCAAATGAAGAAGTCCATCGCGATCGTCGTTGTGGCAGCCACAGGCTGTGTTTCTTCCGCTCCGGTCTCCTTTTCCGGTGTCGCACCTCCGGGCAGGGAGACCGCGTATCAGTGCGCGGTGGCCCAGCTCAACATCATGGGGTACACCATCGAGGATGGGAACGCCGATGCCGGCTTTGTCCGTGGACGCAAGCAGACGTCCGGGATCGGGACGCAGATCGTTACGGGGAACACCTATCACGACCTGCTGACGGCCACCGCCTTCGACAACCCGGCCACGGACGAAACCAACCTGAGGGTTGTGGCCTCGAGGATCGCGGAACACGATGTCAGCCTGGTCGGAGCCCTCGCCGGCGATGAACCGGAACAGGGGGAGGACATTATCGGACCCTCGGAGACCGGCAAGGCCGACGCCAGGACGCTGCTTGCCAACTGCGGGGTATCCAACGTGACCGGCAATATGGACGGGCAGGCGGAGCACCTGCTCGAGGGGACGGTTGACAGCTTCTGACCCGCCTAAGGGCGCGGCGGGGGCCGGGTTGGCGCCTTTGACCTCGCCGGGCCTGCATCAGATCCGGCAGGAGCTTGCGCCGGTTCCTCCCGATGTCCTCTTGCATCTCGCCGCCGGCGGGCCGCGGGGCTTCTGGGCATCGGGAGACCGCTGGGTCGCCCACTGCGGCGCGATCGACACGGTGGCGGTCGCGTCCGGCGCCCCCGGTTCCGGCCGCTCGCGCTTCAGCAGCGTACAGGAGCACGGGCGGGAGGTGTTCTCGCGGTTCGCGAGCGGCGAAGGCGGGGCAAGGCTCTTCGGGGGATTCTCGTTCTCACCCCGCCCGAATGGCGATTCGATGTGGTCGTGTTTCCCGCCCGCCCTCTTCCACCTCCCGAAAGTGGAGCTCGAGAACCATCCCGAGCGGGGAGTCTGTACGCTGGTCGTGCGGGGCCGGGATCGACGTGCCCTGGAGGAGGCCGCGGGTCGCTGGGAAGCCGCGCTGGCTGGGGGGACGGGGGGAAGGGCCGCCGGGCCGGGCTCGGGTGCGGCCGGGCCGGGGGCGATTCCGGGCGGAACGGGAACGCCGCAGAGCAGCCGCCGCTCGCTGCAGACCCTCGGGGCGGCCATTCCCGGGCGGGTCGCTTCCGTGCCCGGCGGCGACCGAACGTTGTCGCTCGCCAACGCCCGGCGACCCGGGACCGAGCGGGCCGTGTGGGGTCGCATGGTGTGGGAGGCGCTGAACAGGATTGGAGCCGGGGATGCGGAGAAGGTGGTGCTGGCCCGGACGCTGGACGTCACCCCCGCGGCTCCGGTTCCTCCCGCGCAGCTGGTCATCGCGCTCTGGGAGGAGAACCACGGCAGCCACGTGTTCCTCTTCGAACCGGTGCCCGGGCGCGCGATTGTCGGCGCAGCGCCCGAGAAGATCGCGACGCTGGCCGGTGGAGTGTTCAGGGCGACGGCGGTCGCGGGGAGCGCCGGGGTCGGCGCCGATTCGGTGGCCACCGCGCAGCTTGCCCGCCGCCTCTTCAACAGCGACAAGGACCGAGCGGAGCACGACGTGGTCGTGCGGGACCTGGTGGCGCGGCTCACCGCACTGGGGTGCAAGGTGCGGCGGGATGTGGAGCCGCACGTGCTGGCCCTGGCCCGCATCCAGCATCTGGAGACGAAGATCGCCGCCGAGGTTCCGGATGGAATCTCCCTGCTCGATGTTCTGGCCTCGCTTCACCCGACTCCGGCCGTGTGCGGGACCCCGCGCAGTGTGGTGATGTCGTTCCTGGAGGAGAACGAGCTGTTCGACCGAGGATGGTATTCGGGGCCGGTGGGATGGTTCGATTCGGAGGGCCGGGGGATCTTCGCGCCTGCACTCCGCTCGGCCGTGAGTTCGGGCGCGCGCTGGCGTCTCTTCGCGGGAGCCGGGATCGTGCCGGGCTCGGATCCGGTGCTGGAGTGGGAGGAGACCGAACTCAAGTTCCACCCGGTGCTGCGGGCGCTGGACCGGGCCGGAGCCACGGGCAGCTCCGCCGCCGGTTCGGGGTGACGTGCCCGTGACCGGCGGCGAACTGAACTTCGCTTGGGCGCGCGCCATTCTCACGACGCTCGCGGAGTACGGGCTCGAGGAGATCGAGATCGCCCCCGGATCGCGTTCCGCCCCGCTGGTGCTGGCTTCGCGCTCCCTCCCCGGCCTGAACACCCGCGTGCACCTGGACGAGCGCTCGGCGGGCTTCTTCGCCCTGGGCTACGGGCGCAGCCACCTCGGGCCAGCGGCCGTGGTCACCACCTCCGGCACCGCGGTCGCCAATCTCCTCCCCGCCGTGGTCGAGGCGGACATGTCCGATGTTCCCCTGTTGCTGATCACGGCCGACCGGCCGCCGGGGATGCGCGGCGCGGACGCCAACCAGACGATCATCCAGCCGGGGATCTTCGGAGACCGGGTGCGCTTCGCGGCCGACCTGCCCGAGCCCTCGTCGGCCGGGCTGAAGGAAACCGGTCCGAATTCGTTGCTGGCGCTCGTTCGGAAGGCCGCCAGCCACGCGGCCGGGCCGCCCGGAGGACCCGTGCACCTGAATGTGCCCTTCGACATGCCGCTGCAGCCGGAGTCCCCGCAGGGGCTCGATCTGAGGGGGCCGGGCGAGGAGGAGAAGCTGGAGTTGCCGCTGGTCGAGTTGGCGGTCAGGGATGGTGAAGCCGTGCCGGAGGGACCCTGGCGCCGCCGCACGGAGACGCGCAGGCGCGGACGCGACCAGGAGGCGATGCTGGCGCATCAACTCGCGCTCGCCCGCCGGCCGCTGCTCGTGGCTGGTCCCGCGACCGATCCCGGCCTCGATGGCCCGGCGGCCGCGCGGTTCGCGCGACGGCGCAATGTGCCGGTGTTCGCCGATCCACTCTCGGGGGCGCGCTTCGCCGCCTGCCTGCACGAGGGCCCTCGGTCCCCCATCCTCGGTGCCTACGACCACCTCCTGCGGGTGCCCGGGGTCGTCAGCCGCCTGGCACCCGATCTGATCATCCGTATCGGCCGCTCTCCGACATCGACCGCCGTCGAGTCGGCGCTGGTCCGATGGAACGAGTCGAGGCAGATCGTCGTCGACGACGGGGGTCACCGCAAGGACCACCAGGGCCTTGCTAGCCACTACCTGCACGCGCCCGCGGGAGCGGTGCTGGAGCGCCTCGCCAGCAGGGAGGACGAGGAGGGCGAACCCTCCGATTCGCCCTACGAATCCTGGACCCGGGAGTGGACCGAGTTGGAAGCGGTGGCCTGGGCTGCCCTCGAGGAGGGTGTCCCGCACGCCGACAACGAGGGCGACTACGCAGCCACCCTCGTCCGGGCGCTGCCCCCAGGCTCGACACTCTTCGTTTCGTCCTCCATGCCGGTCCGCGACGTGGACGGCTACGCCCGGCCCGGGCCGCTCGACCTCGAAGTGCTCGGGAACCGGGGAGCGAGCGGGATCGACGGTGTCGTCTCGACGGCGCTGGGGTGCGCGGCGGGCGGGGCGGGCCCCGTGGCCGTGCTGCTCGGCGACATTGCCTTCTACCACGACATGAACGGTCTTCTGGCGACTCGGGACCCCGGGCTGCAGGTCATCTTCGTGGTGGTCGACAACGATGGCGGCGGTATCTTCAACATGCTCCCGATCCGCGACTTCGAACCGGCCTTCACGCCGTACTTCGCCACCCCGCACGGCCTCGACTTCGAGCACGCTGCCCGTCTGTACGGACTGCCGTTCGCCGACGCGGCCACACCGGACCAGCTCGGGGAAGCCGTCCGCGCGGGAGTCGCGAGCCAGGGAAGCCGCGTGATCCGGGTTCGCACCGACCGGGAGGCAAACCGGCGCCGGCACCTGGAGGTCCGTGAACGGGTGACGCGCCGCGTCCAGGAACACCTGAACCGGGAGACATCATGAGCGAAACCGGCTGGCAGACCGCCAAGGCCTACGAGGACATCACCTACAGGAAGCGGGACGGCGTGGCCCGCATCGCCATCAACCGCCCCGAGGTCCGCAACGCCTTCCGGCCCGAGACCCTCTTCGAACTCCTCGATGCCTTCAACGACGTCAACGAGGACCCGTCGATCGGGGTCGTCCTCCTCACCGGCGAAGGTCCGTCGAAGGACGGCAAGTACGCCTTCTGCTCGGGCGGCGACCAGCGGGTGCGCGGCGACGCCGGCTACGTGGGGGGCGATGGCGTGCCGCGGCTGAACGTCCTCGTCCTTCAGAGACTGATCCGGACCATGCCGAAGCCGGTCATCGCCCTGGTCGCGGGCTACGCGATCGGCGGAGGCCACGTGCTGCACGTCGTCTGCGACCTCACCATCGCCGCCGACAACGCTGTCTTCGGCCAGACCGGCCCCAGGGTCGGCAGCTTCGACGGCGGCTTCGGCTCGTCCTACCTGGCCCGCATCGTCGGCCAGAAGAAGGCGCGCGAGATCTGGTATCTCTGCCGCCAGTACAACGCCACCGAGGCGGTGGAGATGGGCCTCGTCAACAAGGTGGTTCCCGTGGACGAGCTCGAAGACGAGGGATTCCGCTGGGCGCAGCAGATCCTGGAGCACAGTCCGCTGGCGATCCGGCTGCTCAAGTCCGCGATGAATGCCGATGTGGACGGCCAGGCCGGGCTGCAGGAGCTGGCCGGGAACGCCACGCTCCTCTTCTACATGACGGAGGAGGGCCAGGAGGGACGCGACGCCTACCTGCAGAAGCGCAAGCCGGACTTCCGGAAGTATCCCTGGCTGCCGTGGTGACGCCGGGGCCGCCGATCCGTCCGGGGCACTCGATTCCCCTGGCCCCTTCCGGCCAGCCGAAACTGCGGAGGCGCGCATGCAGGTGACTCGGACGCAGGCCTGGATCCTCGCCATCCGGCCGCGCACCCTCTCCGCCGGGGCGGCGCCGGTGGTTGCGGCTTCCGGCTTCGCGGCCGCGGACGGCGTCTTCGCACAGCTGCCCGCGCTGGCCGCGCTGGCCGGCGCGCTCCTGATCCAGATCGGCACCAACCTGGCGAACGACTACTACGACTTCTTCAAGGGTGGCGACACCGGGGAACGGCTGGGGCCGGTGCGGGTGACGCAGGCGGGCATCCTGTCGCCCAGGGCGGTTTTCCGGGGGATGGTGTTGGCGCTGGGGCTGGCCACGCTCGTCGGCGTGTACCTGGCCTCGGTGGCTGGCTGGCCCGTGATCGTGATCGGCCTGGTGTCGATGCTGATGGCGGTCGGCTACACCGGCGGTCCGTATCCGCTCTCCTACAACGGCCTGGGGGACGTGTTCGTCTTCGTCTTCTTCGGCCTGGTGGCGACGGCCACGACGTACTTCGTGCAAGCGGGGGCGTGGTCCGCAGGGGCGATCCTGGCCGGCGCGGGACTCGGTGCGTTCAGCACCGCAATGCTCGTGGTGAACAACCTGCGCGACCGCGAGACCGACGCGGCAGCCGGCAAGCGCACCTTGGCCGTGCGGTTCGGGGATCGCTTCACGGTGGTCCAGTACTTCGCAAGCCTGACGCTGGCGGCCGCGGCGCCGGTCATCGGATTCACGCTGATGGGTTGGTCTCCCTGGACGTACCTGTCGCTGCTTGGTCTGGTGGCGTGCGTCCCGGCGGCGTCCCGGATCCTGGCGGTGCTGTCCGCCAGCATGGAGGGTGCGGAGCCGCAGCCTGCGGCGACCGGTAGCGGAACCTCGGAGGGCGGCGCGCGCGGGACTGTGGACCGGCGGACGCTCAACCCCGCTCTGGCGATGACCGCGCGCGGCCTGGCGCTCTACGGCGCGGGTCTGGGCGTCGGCGCGCTCGTCGGCTCGCTGGGGTTCTTCGGCGGATCTTGACCGGCGCGCGGGACTCCGACCCCGGCGCGCAGGATGGTGCGCGGTCGAGCCCGGCGGACGGACGCGCCCGGCAGGGGACGGTCTGACCCGATGGGCGGACGCACAAGGCAGGAGCGGTCTGACCCGGCGGACGATCTCGCGCGGCAGGCGCAGCAGACTTCGCGGGCAACCGCCCTTTCCTGGGACGGGGGAGCGTGGAGCTACCGGGAGCTGGATGCCCGTGCGGCGGCTCTGGCGGAGCGGTTCCGCTCCCTGGGCGCGACGCCCGGTGAAGCGGCGACCCTGTGCGCGACGCCCGGTCCGGAGACCGTGGCTGCGCTCTTCGGCCTGTGGAAGGCGGGGTGCGTGGCAGTGCCCCTTCACGAGCGGCTGACGCCGGCCGAAGTCGATCACGCACGCCGAATTGTCGTGTCCGGTTTACATATTGACAACTCGACTTTACAATCGTGCGAGCTTGAGCAGGCGGGTGATGTGGGCCGTCCGGATGACGCGATAGCGGCTTCGGCACGCGCTGAATCCGGCCGCTATCACGGCTTCCCCGACGTGATCGCCTTCATCCTCACCTCCGGTTCCGCCGGCGCACCAAGGGCGGTGGGGTTCACCCGGAGTGCTTTCGCCGCTTCGGCCGCTTCGGTCGTCCGGCGTCTCGGGCTGACCGCCGCCGACCGCTGGGGGCTCTGCCTGTCGCTGGGACACATCGGCGGACTCTCGCTGGTCCTGCGTGCCGTGATGACGGAATCGTCGGTGCGGCTGTGGCCCTCCTTCGATGCGGCGGCGGTGGCGCGCGCGATCCTGACCGGAGAGGTGACCCACCTCGCCGTCGTGCCGGTCATGCTGCGGCGCCTCCTCACCCGGCTGGCCGGCAAGCGCATACCCCCGACCCTGCGCTGCGTGCTCGTCGGCGGCGCGGCAGCCCCCCGCGCGCTCCTCGACGAAGCCTGGACGGCCGGCCTCCCGCTCGCCACCACCTGGGGCATGACCGAGACCGCCTCCCAGATCGCGACCGCGCCCCCGACCCTGGCACGGCACCACCCCGGCACCGCCGGCCGCCCCCTGCGCGGCGTCGAAGTGCGGGTCGCGGGCGATGCAATGGCTGAATCGGCCAGCGCGTCCCGCCAGCCGCCGCACGGCACGCCATCGTCCCCTCCCGGCACCCTCCGGGTCCGCGGCCCCACCCTGGCCTCGGTCGTCATCCCCAAGCCCGGCTCACCGCCCGCACCGCTCGCCATCGACCCGAACGGCTGGTTCTCGACCCGCGACCTCGGCCGCGTCGACCCCGAGGGCCTCGTCTGGATCGAAGGGCGCGCCGATGCGATGATAGTGAGCGGGGGATTGAACGTGAGTCCGGCCGAAGTCGAACGGGTGATCGAGGGGCTGCCGGGGGTGCGCGAAGCGGTCGTCGTCGGGGTGCCCGACGCGGAGTGGGGCGAGGTGGTGGCCGCGGCCGTTGAGGCCGACCCGGCGGTCGTCCGCGCGGGGGATGTGGAGGGCCATTGCCGGGAGCGGCTGGTGCGCGGACGCTGCCCGTCGCGCATTCTGGTCGTGGAAGCGCTGCCCCGCACCCGGACGGGGAAGGTGATGCGGCCCGCTGCCGCCGCGCTCCTCGGCCCGGGGGGATGAGCGGCGCGCGAGCCGGGCAGCAGAAAGGGGCCCGCAAGCAGATCCCGCACGAGCAACCAGGCACCGGTTCGCACCGCGGCCCGCCCGCGCCCGCGCCCGGAGTCAAGCACACAGCCAGAGGATACCCGATGATCGAGGAATTGCGGTGGCGCGGCCTGCTCGCCGACACGACGGAACACGCGGCGGCGGCCTTTGCGGCGGGCCAGGTCACCGGCTACATCGGCTTCGACCCCACCGCTTCGTCGCTGCACGTGGGGTCGCTCGTCCCCATCATGGGTCTCGTGCACCTGCAGCGCGCCGGCCACTGCCCGATCGCGCTCGTGGGCGGCGGCACCGGACTGATCGGCGACCCCTCCGGGAAGGCTTCGGAGAGGGCGCTCCTCGACCGGGCCCGCGCCGAGGAGAACGCCGAGGGGATCCGGCGCCAGCTCGCCCATTTCCTCGACTTCGAATCGGACACGGCGCCCGCGCGGATGGCCAACAACCTCGACTGGCTGGACGGACTGGGCCTGGTGGACTTCCTCCGCGATGTGGCGAAGCACTTCTCGGTGAACGCGATGCTCCGCAAGGAATCGGTGCGCCGCCGCCTGGAGGACGACGAGTCCGGTATCTCCTTCACGGAGTTCAGCTACCAGCTGCTGCAGGCCTACGACTTCCGGGAGCTGAATCGCAGATACGGCTGCACGCTGCAGATGGGCGGCTCCGACCAGTGGGGCAACATCACCGCCGGGATCGACCTGGTGCGGCGGATGGGCGGTCCCCGCTGCCACGGCGTCGTCTTCCCGCTCGTCGAGTCGGCGAGCGGCGTCAAGTTCGGCAAGACCGAGGAGGGGACCGTCTGGCTCGATCCCGAACGCACCTCCCCGTACCGCTTCTACCAGTTCTGGCTGAACACGGGCGATGACGACGTGATCGGCTACCTGAAGATGTTCACCCTGCTGGACCGCGCTGCGATCGACGAGGTGGCGGCGGCGGTCGCGGGGGAGCCGCTCCGGCGCGAGGCCCAGAAGCGCCTGGCCGCGGAGATGACCCGCGCGGTCCACGGGGCCGACGGGCTGGAGCGGGCCGTGCGGGCGTCCGCAGTGCTCTTCGGGGGGAGTCTGGAGGGGCTGGGGGCGGCCGACATCGCGGAGATCTTCGCCGATGTGCCGCAGGCGGCGGTGTCGAGGGGGGAGCTGGGGGGCGGCGTGGAGCTCGCGGCGGTGATGGCCGAAGCCGGAATGACCGCCTCCCGCAGCGAGGCGCGGCGGCTGATCCGGGGGGGCGGGGTCTATCTCAACGGCGTGAGGGTGGAGGAGATCGGTGCGATGGTGCGCGCCGAAGACGCCATCGAGGGGCGCTTCGTGATTGTGCGCGTGGGGAGGAAGCGGTACCTGGTCGTGGAGGTGGCGGGGTAGGGGGATGCGTGGTTGGCACTACCAGGAAAGCTCCCAGATATGCACCGTCGGGAAGTAGTCCCGGTCCAGCGTAGCCAGCCTGCCGTCCGACAGGATCGCCAGGCCCCCCAGATTGTCCGGGAACAGGAACGAGCCCCGGTAGTCCCCGTTCGCGACGGAGTACACGTTCACGATGCGCCGGCGCTCCTCCCCCGCACCGGCGAACAGCACGAACAGGTGCGCGTCATCGGCCGTGAGGCTTGCCGTCGCCTCACCCCCCGAACGGTCGACTCTGGTTACCCTCGCAGACGAATTTCCCAACGCCGGGATCGTGATGCTCTCGGTGTTCACCTGGGGGAATGGCAGCTCTTCGATGCCATCCATGATCGAGCGCACCGAGCCGTCGGGGTCCAGGAAGATCAGCTTGCTTGCCCAACGAAACGCCATCGCGGCACCCATGGATCCGGTAACGGTGGTAAAGGCCTCGCACGCCAGGCTGTGGCTGCAGGCAACCGGCATGTCCGCGGACTCCAGCGCCGCGCCGTCTTCCGACACCGACACCCAGAGCGTCTCGTCCTTCTCGCTCTCCGGAATCACCAATACGCGCCCCGGGCCGGAGGACGGCAGTATCCCGTATTGCCCGCCGGTACGGATCTGGAAGTTGCCGACGAGCTGTCCCGTCCTTGCGTCGATGATGGTCGCCCGGCCCAGTCTCCGGTCCAGAACCAGCACTTCGCCCTCGGCCGACACGTCGATGTCCTGGATGAACCTGAACTCGCCCGGTCCGGATCCGGAGCGCCCGAAGGTCCAGGCGGGACTCCCGTCGGCCAGAAACGCGCGGACGACGTTTTCGCCCCTGTCGGCAAGCGCGAAGCCCCCGTCCGGGAGGGGGACGATTCCCCGGGGGTCGCCGAACAGGGTGCCCTCCTCGTCCACGAAGCTGGCTACGAGGACCGGTTCGGGGAGCCAGCGCCGCTCCTGCGCCTGCGCGCTGGCGACCGGTGCCACAATGAGGAGAGCAATCAGGAATCTCATGGCGTTCGTCCCGGAGCAGCGAGGTACATGCACCCAATACCTGGCGCGCTGTGGTGTCCGGAATCGCGCATTGTAGTCCATAATAAACCCGAATGGGACATTGTGGAACTTTGTTCGGCGAGCGAACAAAGTTCGGCCCAGGCTGTCCTGGCGCGGCTACAACACCTCCTCCGGAATCCCGAACACATCGACCAGATCCAGCGCGCGCGGCGCCAGCTTGCGGCAGCATTCGTTGACCTCGCGGCGCAGGGCCTCGCTCTTGGACGGCTCGAAGTAGCCCGTTTCCAGGTACCACGCGCGGTTCGCCTCCAGCGTGGCGAGGCCGAACAGGGCGATGACCTCGCCGATCAGCGCCTTGCCCGCGGAATCGTCCATCCCGCGCAGCGCTGCGACCGAAGTCGAGAGCAGGGCGCAGTCCGCGTAGGCGCGCGCAAGGGTGATGAGGTGGTCCTGGCAGGCATTGACGGCGTCGAAGCTGTCCATCCCCTGGTCCAGACGGTGCTTCAGGCGACGGGCCGCGGAGCGCATGAGCCGCTGTTCCCGGTAGCGCAACGCCGAGAGCTGGAAGTCGAAGTCGGAGAGGTGGTCCGGGTCGGTGCGGCGGGTGACCACGGGGTTCATGTCCGCGAGACGGGTGCCGGCGAGGTCGGCGAGGTACCGGGCCATGCCCCACATGCTCAGGTCGCCGAGCTCGCGCCGGTAGCGGGACAGGCGGCCCTTGGCCACGAGCTGCAGCAGCACCGGGTTGGCGCCCTCGAAGGTGGTGAAGACGTCGGTGTCGGCCTTCATCCGGGCGAATCGGCTCTCGCTGAGGTAGCCGAGGCCGCCGCAGGCCTCGCGGCAGGCCTGAAGGGTCCGGAGGGCGTGGCGTGACGTGACGGCCTTCAGCGCTGCGGCCCGGACCTCGAGTTCGCGGCGGTCGGTGTCGGGGTCGGCGAAGCGCCGCACGAGGTCGCGGAGCGCGAAGGTGGTGGCGAAGGAGGTGGCGAGTCGGGGGAGGAGTTCGCGCTGGAGGGCCAGATAGTCGAGGATGGGGACCTCGGCGCTGCCCGCGGGGCCGAACTGGCGCCGACCGGCCGCGTAACGCAGCGCGATCGCCAGCGCCTTCTTCGCCACTGTGTGGGAGGCGGCCGCGATGCTGATCCGCCCCGCGACGAGGGTGCCGAGCATGGTGAAAAAACGGCGTCCCGGGTTCGGGATCGGGCTCTCGTATTCGCCATCCGGGGTGACGCGTGCGAAGCGGTCCAGCAGCGCGTCCGGCCCCACGCGCACGCCATCGAACCAGATGCGCCCGTTGTCGACCCCGTTCAGCCCCTGCTTCGCCCCGCAGTCCTCGATCCGGACGCCGGGGGCGACGTTGCCGTGCTCGTCGCGGAGGCGGACCAGGAAGGCGTGGACGCCGTGGTCGCTCGTCCCGACCCGCAGCCGGGCGAAGACGGTGGCGATGCGGCCGTGCAGCGCGGCGTTCCCGATGTAGTCCTTGCGCGCGTCGTCGTCCGGGGTGGTGATGACGAACCCGCCGGATTCGGGATCGTGGTCGGCGGTGGTGCGGAGGTCGCGCACGTTGGAGCCGTGCCCGGTTTCGGTCATCGCGTAGCAGCCGGGCAGATCGAGGGTGGCGATCCGGTGGAGGTAGCGGCTGTGGTGCTTCCCGGTCCCGAGCTGCGCGATGCTGCCGCCGAAGAGCCCGAACTGCACGCCGTACTTGACGAGCACGCTGAGGTCTCCCAGGGCGAGCTCCTCGAAGGCGGCCACGGCGGCGGCTGGCTCACCTTCGCCTCCGAACTCGCGCGGGTAGGAGATCGCGCCCAGTCCCTCCTCGGCCAGCACCCCGACCGCGGCCAGGGTGCGCTCCCGGTACTCGCCGCGAGGAATCTCGTCCGGCATCCGCATCTCGGGGCGCCTCAACACGGCCCGCACCCGCGCGCGCACCTCCGGATAGTCGCCCTGCAGGAGTGCCGCGGCCTCCTTCGCCGCGCGGGCCGGCGCCGGCACCCTCCCGTCCACGGGCACCACCATCCCCTCCACGCGGGTCAGTTCGCGCAGCGCCTCCGCCCCGGCCAGCCCCAGGGCCCCCTCCAGCCGGACCAGCGTGGCGAGTGCCTCGGCGCGCCACGATGCGGCCCGTCCAGCCATCCACACGCCCGCCGTGGCGAGTGTCCTCTTGTCGCCCTTGCCGTCCCGAATCCTCTCCAGGGCCGCTCCGTACACCGCGGGCGAGGGGGGAAGCGCAGGGTCGAGCCAGTCGAGCACCCGCGAGCGCCCCTCGGCCGTCATCCACCCGGCTTTGTCCAGCGCCCGGTTGACCGCGCTGAGTTCGGCGTCCTCCATGAGCCCGTCGGCCCAGACCGCACACAGAACCGGCAGGAAGGCCAGGAAGGTGCGGTCGTCGGACAGGCCGGGGCTGCGGGTCGCGGTCATGCCCGAAAGATACCGATTTCGCCGGGCGGGAAGACGGCACCAGGCTCGCCCGCGAGGGTCCGTGCGCCGGTCGGACACGACCCGGCCCCTTGATAATCCGTCACCACTCCGGCAAAGTCGGTCTTCCGTTCAGCGTGGCGGGACCGCCTGCCCCTGACTCGAATTCACATCCCCGCTTCCCGACCAACAGACCAACGATGCCTTCCCGAAGACGCGCAACCGACTCGCCGACGGACCACTCGCTGGCCCACGATCCCCCCCTGGTCGGGGTGATCATGGGTTCCCGCAGCGACTGGGACACCATGAGAAACGCCGCCGAGACCCTGGAGGCCCTGGAGATACCTCACGAGGTGCGGGTGGTGTCGGCGCACCGGACGCCGGACCTGCTCTTCGACTACGCGACGGCGGCGGAGGGACGCGGGCTCGAAGTGATCATCGCGGGGGCCGGAGGGGCGGCCCACCTCCCCGGCATGGTCGCGGCCAAGACCGTGCTTCCGGTGCTCGGTGTCCCGGTTCAGTCCAGGGCGCTGAAGGGGATGGATTCGCTGCTCTCCATCGTGCAGATGCCGGGAGGCGTCCCGGTCGGGACCCTCGCGATCGGCGTCGCGGGGGCGACGAACGCGGCGCTCCTGGCCGGGCGGATCCTGGGGGGCTCCCGCCCGGAGGTACGGGAAGCGGTACGCGCCTACGCCCGCGCCCGCACCGACGCGGTCCTCGCCGACCGCGACCCGAGCGTGCCGCCGCCACAGTGAGGGGCACGAGGTGCGTGGCCGGAGACGGGAGACGCGCAGTGCGGTGCGTGGTGGCGGGTAGCGGGCGGACCGCGCGGTGAGGATCGGCATCCTGGGCGGCGGGCAGCTCGCCCGCATGCTCGCCCTCGAGGGGATCCCCCTGGGACACCGTTTCACCGTGTTGGAGAGAGCGCCTGACCCGCCTGCAGGGGTGGCCAGCACCGTAGTCGCCGCCGCGTACGACGACCCGGACGGGCTGGCGGCGGTGGCTCGGGCCTCGGAGGTGGTGACCTACGAGTTCGAGAACGTCCCGGCGGAGAGTGCCGCTTTCCTCGCCGCACGTCTCCCGGCGCTGCCGCCTCCCGGCGCGCTCCAGGTCGCGCAGGACCGGCTCGCCGAGAAGCGGGTGTTCCGCGAGCTGGGGATCGCCACCGCGCCGTTCCACCCGGTCGACGGGCCTGCGGATGTCGAGGAGGCGGTGGCCGTGACGGGGGTCCCGGCCGTGATCAAGACGCGCCGTCTGGGCTACGACGGGAAGGGCCAGGTGGTGGTCCGCTCCCCGGGTGAGGCGGAGGCCGCGGTCGAGCGGCTGGGAGCCGGGCTGATCGCGGAACGCTTCGTCGCGTTCGATAGGGAATTGAGTGTCCTGGCGGTAGCCGGGCGGGATGGGGGCCGTGCCTTCTATCCGCTGACAGAGAATCATCACGAGGGGGGAATTCTGAGGGTTAGCTATGCCCCCGCGCCAAGCCTCGTGCCGCCGCGGGCAAGCGAGCCGGCACCATCGAGCGTACCCTCCCCGGACCGGACGCCGTCCCTCCAGGCAACCGCCGAACGGCTGGCCTCGCTCGTGCTGGACCGCCTGGACTACGTCGGCGTCCTGGCCATCGAACTCTTCGAGCACCAGGGTCGCCTACTCGCCAACGAGATGGCGCCGCGGGTCCACAATTCGGGGCACTGGACGCTGGACGGCGCCGATGTCAGCCAGTTCGAGAACCACATCCGCGCGGTCACGGGGATGCCCCTGGCCGCCCCCCGGGTCCGTGGCCCGACGGCGATGGTCAACATCATCGGCGAACTGCCCAACCTCGGCGCGGTCGCCGCGATCCCCGGCGCGCATCTCCACATCTACGACAAGACGCCCCGCCCCGGCCGCAAGATCGGCCACATCAACGTCACCGGCAGCGACGAAGCGGCCGTGAAGCACGCCACCGCCCGCGTCTGGAAGCTCCTTCCCGGAGCCGGAGAGCTTCCCCGCGCAGCCCGTGGATAATCCCGGCGCCGCCCGAATGCAGCGGCGATCCATTTCGCGGGCTGCTGCCATCGGTCGGTAGCGGCCGCGGCGCGCCCGGCTTCACCGGAGGACGCATCGGCGGATTGGTAAGGGTCTGAATCCCGGCAGGAAATCACGTAAAGTCTTACAGGGCTGCACGATCTGCGTTTCCTGCCGTTGTACTGGACCTTGCTGGACCGTGCCGTACGAGCGAGAAAACTGGGTCGAAACGGCGGGAACCCAAGAGCGGGGACTCTGCCGCTTTGAGGTCGTCGGATAACCGCCTCACACCCTTCGCTACAGCCTACTGGCTCACCACAGGCCAGCGCACCGTCGCCCTCTGTTATCGTTGCCGTTCGACAAATGTCTGCGTCATAGCTTGAACACTCGCCGCCGCATCCGAAACGTCGAACGGAAAGCAATCCATCTCCAGATCATGATCCCCGGCAAATCGGAATCTGACCGTTTCGCGAAATGCCGGCGTCCGTGGATAGACGAGAACCACCCGTCGGCAGCCGTACCTCCTCCCATAAGCGAACAGCTGATACGCGTCCGCCTGACTGACGCCATGATTCGGCGCGCCGGAATCGAGGGGCTTCCATTTCGCATCCAGGACGAATCGCACCCGGCCACGCTCCATCAGGACGATATCCGGCTTTAGCCAGAAGGCAGGTCTGTCCGCTTCTCCCATCGCCAGATGCCGCTTCGGCCCTTGGGCGCGGACGGCGAATCGGTACTGGTGTCGGCGGACGGCGGCAGTGACGAAGTCCTCGAACACCTCTTCCATCGGAAACAGCAGGGCACGGCTGACGTGCGGGCCGGAGAAGGTGGCGAGGCCGTGGCCGAAGAGGAACAACCCGACCCACGGCATCACGGTGTCGTAGTGCTGCATCGAACGGTCCACGCGATGCTGCGCCCAGTCGTCGTCGAGGTTTGTCGACGGGGGTACGTTGGAGAAGACGATGCGCAACTGGTGAACCCGCTGTCGGTTTTCGGGATGGCGGACGACTGCCGCAAGCCGCCGCAACGCCAAGTGGATCAGTCGGTTCGCGGGCCGGTTCGCGGTGAACTCGTCGTAGCCAACATAGAACCGCGAGCGGTCAACGAGATTCTCTCGAACGTGCTGTGGGAAGAGGATCCGACCGCGTAGCTGGGAAAGGTTCATCTCTCGCGACCGGTACGCCCGAGCAAGGCCCCGCCGAGTGAGCAGGACGACGCTGGTCAGGAATAGATGGACGAATGCCTCGAACATGTCGAAACGCCGGATTGCGCGGATGCTCGCGCCGTTAAGCTGTGCCTGCCCGAGACCGCGCCAATCTCGTAGCATGTTCAGGAAGACGCGCCGCGTGTCCACTTCCCGGTCGTGTGAAAGATCGATCTTGGGCAGGATTTCGATCACGGTTCCCCGGCGCGTTTCGATGATCCCGACATAGTTCTGCGCATGGAGGCGGCCGTTCCTGATCACGAAGATCGGTGGCTGTCGGCCCTCCGCGCCGACCGGCTGCGCGAGGGTGAATCTCATTAGGTCACGCTCGTCGTCCTCGTGCAAGCCGGTGAGCGGCTGGTACTCGCGAACGACGAGTGCGCAGGACCTGCTGGGGAGTGGAATATCCGCCAGCGCGTTAGCTGGCACGGTCAGTCGGCCTGCAACTAATCGCGGTCATCGGAGCCCGCGTTCCCATAGATCTTCCGATACGACTCCGCGTCGGCCCACCGGTCGTCGTGGGCCGGCGCCAGTTCGTACACGCTCCGGTCTTCGTCCACGAGACCGAGTCGGACCAGTTCCTCGGGCGGACCCGACCTGAAGACGAAACCGTTGTTGTTCAGAACGGCGCGAATCTTCTCCCAGTCGTCGTAGAAGTACTCCTGAAGCAGGGGCATGATGCGGTTCCGGAACGTGATCGCAAGCGCCACGAGGGTGTTGACGCCCAGGAGATACGTGTGCCCGATCTGGTGTTCCCGGTCCAGCAGGACGGCGACGCGTCGATTCATGGCTTCGAGGAGCTTGCCGCAATCGATTCCATCCAGGTCGTTGGCAATGCCAGAGTGGGAGGAATCCGGCATCATCTCCTCGAAAACGAACCGCCGCCGTAGGGCCGTGTCCAGCAGGGCGATGGATCGGTCCGCCGTATTCATGGTACCGAGGACATGCAGGTTTGTCGGCACACCGAAGTCGGCTTTCGAGCCGGGGAGCGTCACTCGCGCCTCGTCGTGCTCGCCGATGCGCTTCGAGTCCTCGATGAGGGTGATCAACTCACCGAAGATGCGGGCGATGTTGCCCCGGTTGATTTCGTCGATGATAAGTACGTAGCGCTCGCCGGGGTCCTTCGTGGCGCGCTCGGCGATGCACCGGAACACGCCGGGGGACATCTCGTACTGGACATCTCCGGCATCACCGTGTGCAGGGGAAGGCTCGCCGTCGGACGGTCCTGCCAAGACGGGCCTGATCCCTTCAACGAAGTCCTCGTAGGTGGTGTTTTGGTGGAACGTGACCATCTCGATCCGCCCGGCATCCCGGTACTCTTCGAATCGGTGTCTGACGGCGGGGCGGTCTTCCTGCGCCAAGTCAGAAACCTCTCGGCTTTCGACGATTGCGACGGAGCGAGTGACAGTGTGCCAGGTCTTGCCGGTGCCCGGGGGTCCGTAGAGGATGGTGTTGACGGCGTGGTACACGGTCGGTCGAGGTTCCGGGCCATTCGGCGGTTCCAACAAACGCAAGGTGGCCGAATAGGCGTCGGACTTGGCGAAGGCGTCGTAGGCACTGCGGCCGACCCTCGAAAAACGCACCGCTGGCATGTTGGCAGCCAAGGATGCCCGAGCCTTGTTCACCCACAGAACGTGTATCCGACCGTTCCGATGCGAACGGTCGCCGTAATCGTTGCGATAGACGATCCCGATCCCGAGGCCTTCCCGCGTCCCTGAGCGGACAAGGACGACATCGCCGGGTTCGGGATCGTGGAGCGAACCAAGTGGTTGGTCTCCCTGCGCACCATGGACCCAGTGGTTGTCGCGGAATTCCCGCCAGCCGTCATCATTCGTACCGATCTGGTACCAGCCGTTGCCCGCGCGAGGGAATCTCCCGCTCGTCCAGTGATAGCCGATGACGTTGACTTCGTAGGGCTGGCAGCCGGGGAACGCGGCGCGGATCGTCCTCATTTCCTCGACGTAGTCGGCCCAGGACATCGTGGCTTGGGGACCATGGAACTTACCGACACCCAGCGGCGAGACAGCGTTCGCGTCAAAGGGCAGAAACGCTTTCGGATTGACCAGAAAGAGGACTTGGGTGAGCTTCGGGACGCGGACTCCCTTGATCCGCAGCATGCTGTCGAAAGTGTCGGCGTTAACGGCGTCGTAGGATGTACCATTGACGGCACACGCCTGATCGAACATCTCCCAGAGAAGCTGTGGGTCGGCCACGGTCCGGTTGAACTGTACCACCAACGGGTTCGGCGTCGGGAAGAAGAAACCGTCGCTGTAGTCGAGCTCGGTCTCCATCTTGAACACCTCCGCGACGCTCCCATAGATCGCTTCCCGCGTCGCCGCCTTGCCTTTGGCAATCGACGCAAGGTGGTAGAAGAACGTCAGCGGATCGGCCTTCTTGTCCCCATTGGCGAGGACGGCGCACTTCTTCCCCGCCCAATCCACCTCCTTCGCCCTCTCCACGAGGCCTTCCCGCCGACCTTGCCGCACTTTCTCGGCCAGCTCCGCGAACCACGGTACCCATTGGAACAGATCCGGCATCCGCACGCCTCCTTTCTTGCCAGCCCGATCGGCGGTCCCGGCGCGACGCCGCGCGTCGGCGTCGGCTTCCTGCTCCCACGCTTCGGGTGGGCCGTCTCGGCTCTCGAATCGGAACCGCGAGCCGGCGATGCTCTCGGCCAAGTCGAGCGGAACCTCCGCGTCGGGCGGTACGAAGTGGGTCGGCACCTCCTTGAGGAACTTTTCCAGCGCACCCTTGGTGTGCTTGGAGGAGAACCGTTCCCCCAACTGGCTAAGGGCGGCTTCCGCTTTCCGTCCAAGCTCGCTGGTTGCCGCCCATGCCACACGGTAGGGTCGGTCGGACTTGTCCGGCCCGTCCCTGTCATCCCTCTTCATGACGAGAGCGTCACGGAAGCTCTGGTCGTTGTCCCATCTGACCTGAACGCGCCGGTAGTGCTCGGGACCGCTCTGTCTGGTTTTCCCGAATCTGGTCTTGATGTCGGCGGGCATGGCGATCTTTTGCGCGTGGTCGGTCAAGGACGGTCAATGAGTCTCGGAGCGAAAAGTCTGGGCAGACTGTGTCGGCGGGGCAAGGTTCAATCGGAATGTCTCTGTCGCTGTCATCTCTGGTCCAGCGTGGGGATTGATTTGCTCGGCCATCCGTCCCACCATCGGTCGTGGTCTTCGCAAGGCCCGGTTGAGCGGATTGCCCGGAGCGGTTGCGGGCGCTCAACAGCCCGGGCCTTCCCCGTGACCCGGTCGTCCAAATCAAGCGGGAATCTGCATGATTGGTGGACACAAGCCAGCCTACCCTGTACCCCTTCTGTAGGCTTCGCGTTAGATCGAAAGATCCTAACAGCAGCGACAGGCGACCAGGCCGGGAGTAACCACAGCCTACCAGTGCCACCGAGCACCTACAAGGGACTTGTACCCCGGTC
>JAJEBR010000034.1 GCA_022822445.1 Gemmatimonadota bacterium
CCCGGATCCCGGCGCCACCCCGTGCTCGGCGTCGCCCTCGCTACCGGCTTCCCGTCCGGCCCTCCCATCCCCGCCCACTCCGCGCCCACCCCCGGCCCGCCCAGTCCCCATCCCGCGACCGGCCCCCTCATCACCGACTCCGTCCACCTCGTCGTCCTGCACACCAACGACACGCACTCCCGCATGGACCCCTTCCCGATGGACGGCGGCCGCTTCCAGGGGCTAGGCGGCGCGGCGCGCCACGATGATCCGGCTCATCCGCGACGCCAACGAGCACGTCCTGCTCCTCGACTCCGGGGACATCTTCCAGGGGACGCCCTACTTCAACTTCTTCGGCGGCGAACTCGAATTCCGCGCGATGACCGCCATGGGGTACGACATCGCGACGCTGGGCAACCACGACTTCGACAACGGGGTGGACGGTCTGGTGGCCATGCTCCCGGAGGCGGGTTTCGAGTTCGTATCCGCCAACTACGAGGTGGGCGCCTCGGCGCTGGCGGGGCATGTGCAGCCGTACACGGTGCGCGACTTCGAGGGCGTGCGCGTGGGCATCTTCGGCCTGGGCATCGCCTTCGAGAGTCTGGTCCTGGCGAGCCTGCACGAAGGGGTCCGCTACACCGACCCGATCGCGGCGGCGCGCACCGCCTGCGGGGAGCTGCGCGCGCTCGGCTGCTCGCTCGTCATCTGCCTCTCCCACCTGGGCTACCGGTATTCGGACCCCGCCCGCCCGAGCGACCGCACGCTCGCGGCCGCGGTGCCGGACATCGACCTGATCCTGGGCGGCCACACCCATACCTTCCTCGACGAGGCGGTCGTCTTCGGCCAGGGCGCCTCCGGGTTCACCGTGGTCAACCAGGTCGGCTGGGGGGGCATGCGGCTGGGCCGCGTCGACGTCACCTTCGACGCGGTCGGACAGGCGTCGGGCTGGGCCGCCGCGGGCTACGACATCGACGGGAGGCTGGACGGGTAGTAGCGCGCCTCACCCGCGGACAAACTCCCTGCGGCATTCGAGCGCCGGCGCAATCCGGGTTCCGTTAAACACGCCACCCCGCGCACCACAAAGGCGCGCGGGGTGGGATTGCGTGATGCGGGTGCTCTTCGCGTTGTCCTCGCTTCGCGCAGGCCCGGACTATCCGTCCGATGCCATGGTGGAGGTCGTCATGGACACCGTGGCGCCCGCGATGCCGTACACGACGGCGCCGGCGACGATGCCGCCGACCAGGGCCATGACGTCGAACGCCTCCATGCCCGCGAAGGCTGAGCCCAACCCCATGAGGACGCCGACCGTAGCTCCTGCCCTGGCACCGTCCGCGGGTTCGCCGGCGCCCTTCCAGGCAAGCACGGTGGCGAGCACTCCGCCCATGAAGACGCTGCCGACCACGGCCTGCCAGGTCCACATGGCGCCGAAGTTCATGGCGAAGAAGTCGCCCGGCACCATGCCAACCACCCAGTTGACAACGTGCATGGCGACCCCCGCTACGACTGATGCAATGATGCAGTTCTTGTCCACGGTACTCTCCTTTTCGGAGTGGACGGGTTGCGGATGAGCGGGGCCAAAGTGGGCAATAATGCACTGGCGCGCAAGGTGTGCCGCCGAAAAGATGCGGAAAATGCGACAGAAATATGCTCCCGAAGGGGGTCCGGTGAACAGACAACACCCCCAAATCGCGAATCGTGCGGTCCCAAGCCCTTCCGCGACGGGGGCGCTCAACCGGGCTGGCCCCGTTGGAGTCTTCCCCGCCGTTGTTGTCGGCAGAGGGCTTGTCGGGGCCCGCTAATCCCCGTATACGAAGCGCTCCACCTCGCCGTGGATACGTTCCACTGTCTCGGTTGACGGCGGCGTTGTTACGCGTGAGACCACGATAGTGACCAGGAAGTTGACCGCCAGCGACCAGATTGACTCATGCAGCCCGAAGGGGCGCGGGATGACGATCTGGGTCACGCAGAGGGTCGCCAGCCCTGCGCCGATCCCCGCGATCACCCCCTTTGCGGTGGTGAGGCGGCGTCCCGGATAGCAGACTCCCAGCACGGCGGGCATGAGCTGGAGGGCCCCCACCCCCGAGAGCGTCACCAGCGCCACCAGGAAGTCGAAGTTGTACACGGTCAGCACCCACCCCACGCCGAGCAGCGCCACCACCACCCAGCGGCCGAACGCCAGGTAGTGGCGCTCGCTACGGCCCCGCGCGAGGTAGCGCTGGTACACGTCCCGGGTCAGCACGGTCATGTTGGAGTGCAGGATCGAGTCCAGGGTGGACATGGCGGCGGCGGTCGCCCCGGCGAGGATCAGGCCGGTCAGCCAGGCGGGCGCGTATCGGACGAGCAACTCCGGGAAGACGCGGTCCGGCGTCCCCAGATCCGGCAGGATGAGCACGCCGCCGAGCCCCACGAACGCCGCCGGAATGAATAGCGTCATCAGGTAGAGCGGGGTGGTGGCCCCGAGCAGCTTGAGGGTCCTGGCGGAGGCCGCGGTGAAGTAGCGGATCATCATGTGGGGCTGGAAGATGATCCCGAACGAGAGCGCAATGGTCATCCCCACCCAGATTCCCGGGGTGAAGAAGCCCTCCGGTCCGGGGAGGGTGAGCAGGTCGGGCCGCTCCGCCGCCAGCCGCCGCCACAGCGCGACGGGGCCGCCGAAGAGCTTGTAGGTGAGCAGCAGGCTTCCTCCCCACACCGCAACGTACATCCAGATGCCCTGGATCACGTCGGTCCAGTAGACCGCCCGCAGCCCACCGACCATGAGATACCCGCCCGCCACGACCAGGAGGATGAGCGACGCCACCGCGAAGGGGATCCTGTCACCGGTGGCCACTGAAAGGATGATCCCCAGTCCCTGCGCCTGCACCTGGATGTAGAGGAGCGTGAAGACGACCGACACGAGCGCCACGATCACCCGCACCGTCTCGCTTTCGTAGAAGTCGGCGATCATGTCCGCGGGCGTGATGTAGCCGAACTTCTTGCCCAGCGCCCAGATCCGCGTACCGATGGTGAAGGTGATCGCCCCGACCAGCACCGTCCAGGTCCCTGCCATCCAGAAGCCCATCCCGTGCGTGTAGAAGAAACCGCCGGAGCCGAGGAAGGCGAAGGCCGAGTGGAAGGTGGCCACCACCGTCAGGTAGAGGACTACGAAGCCCGCCTGCCGCCCGTAGAGGAAGAAGTCCTCCATGGTGGAGGTCCCCTTCCGGTTGGCCAGGATCCCGATGGCGATGGTGGCCAGCAGGTAGAGGAAGATCAGTCCGGTGGAGATGACCCAGGGTTCCATCAGAGACCCTTCCGTGCGGCCCAGATGAGCACCGCGATCCCGAGGAAGTACACCGCCAGCAGGTATGCGAAGAGGAATGGCATGCCGAAGATCCAGGGCTCGATGCGGTTCATGAGGCCGTGGACGATCGGCGGCTGGCAAAGCAGCATCGCGACGATGAAGGCGATCGCCGCGATCCGGCCGTTCCGGGTGCGGGGAAGGTAGTGCGAGCGTCGGGTGGTCATGGGCAGCCCTGGGGCAGTGGCGTTACCTGAGGTCGGCGCCTTTCGCGGAGCGGGATCCGCCGCGCCGGATGTGGCCTGATGGTAGCGCGCGGAGGCGGAGCGCACAAACCGATATTGACACGACGCGCCCCCGTAGCGACCTTTAACATCTTATGAGCATCTTCACCCGCACGACTGCGCATCTCCATCACGGCCACCTGAGAGAGGCGGCCGCGTAACGGTGTAACGTCTGCGAGAGCGAACGACTACCGAAGCGCCGGCTTCCTCGGAGGGAGCCGGCGCTTTTTTTGGGCCGGTGCACCGACGGGCGAAAGGCCGGAGGAAGGACGACAGGCGGAAATGGAAGGCAAGCTGAGCCAGGGCGGGATCCGAATCGGTCTGCCCAAGGGGCACATGCAGGAAGGCGTGCTCGCGCTCCTCGGAGATGCGGGCATCGACGTGCGCGTGGGCGGGCGCAACTACCGTCCCTCGGTGTCGTGGCCGGGCTTCGAGGCGAAGCTCCTGAAGCCGCAGAACGTCGTGAAGATGCTGGACGCAGGTTCGCGCGACCTGGGCTTCGCCGGGGCGGACTGGGTAGCGGAACTCGGGGCCGGCCTCGTGGAGCTGCTCGACACGGGTCTGGATCCCGTGAGCGTGGTTGCGGCTGCTCCGCCGGCGTTGCTGGACGGTGGTGCCCTTCCTGCGGGCCGGAAGCTGGTGGTTGCGACGGAGTATGTCCGCACCGCGGCACGGTGGGCGCGCGGGCAGCCCTTCGAGGCGGTTCTGGTGCGTTCCTACGGAGCCACCGAGGTTTTCCCCCCCGAGGATGCCGACCTGATCGTCGACAACACGGCCACCGGGGCCACGCTCCGCGGCAACGGCCTCGTGATCGTCGACACGCTGATGCGCTCCTCCACGCGCCTCTACGCCAACCCGGCCGCGCTCGACGACCCCGCCCGGCGCGCCCCGATCGAGGACCTGGTCGTTCTTCTGAACTCTGTGCTGGCGGCGCGGCAGCGGGTCATGCTGGAGTTGAACGTCGCGGAGAGAGACTTCGAATGCGTCGTATCGGTTCTCCCCTGCATGCGCGAGCCCACCGTCTCCCGCCTCCACGGGGAAGACGCCTACGCCGTGCGGGCAGCCGTCCCCAGAGCGGGACTGCCCACGCTCCTTCTGGAGCTGAAGACACGCGGCGGGACCGACCTCGTCGTCTCCGAACCCCAACAGATCGTGTCCTGAGGCTGGAGAATCACCCATGACAGCAAGCACTGCCATGATCGAGATCATCGACCTGAGCATGAACGAGGGAGAACCGCCGCCGCAGCAGTGTCTCCAGGTGCTGGACCGGCTCGGCCCCTCGATCCTGCGCAAGTACGCGGACCCGGCGCCGCTGGAGGAGGCGTACGCCGCCTACCTCGGCACCGCGCCCGCCAACGTTCTGGCCACGACCGGCGGCGACGACGCGATCGACCGCGTCATGCGCGCCTTCCTGGCACCCGGCCAGGAGATGGTCTTCCTGACTCCCACCTTCGAGATGGTTCCCCGGTGCGCGCGGATGGCCCGCGGCGGACTCGTTCCGGTGGAATACGAATGGGGGGAGCTGCCGCACGACGAGATCCTCGCCGCGGTGAACGACCGCACCGGCCTGGTTACGATCCTCACCCCCGACAACCCCACGGGCAGGGCCTTCTCCACGGCGTCCCTGCTGCGGCTCGCGGAGGCGCTGCCGCCGGAGGTCACGCTGATGGCCGACCTGGCCTATGCGGAGTTCGCAGACGAGGACCCGACCGGAGCCCTCCTGGAGGTCCCGCGCGCGATCATGATCCGCACCCTCTCGAAGGCGTGGGGACTGGCGGGTCTGCGCGTCGGCTTCGCGGTCGGCGTGAAGGAGCGGGTCGATGTGCTGCGCCGTTTCGGCGGACCGTACGCGCTGACCGGCCCGTCGATCGCGATCGCGCTCGACCGGCTTCGCAACGGGGTCGACGAGATGCGGGCCTTCGTGGAATTCGTGCGGGGCCGGCGCAGGCGGCTGGCCGCGGCAATCCGAGCCTCCGGCGGGGTGCCCGAGCCCTCGCAGACAAACTTCGTTCTGGCCTCCTTCCCGGATTCGCGGTGGATCCAGCGGGGGATGGCGGCGCAGCGCGTGCTGGTGCGGCACTTTGCGCATCTGCCGGAATACGTCCGCATCACCGTGCCGCGGGACGATGTCGAGTTCCGCCGCGTGGCGCGGGCGCTGGAATGTCTGGTCCGGCCGGAAGCCGTGCTCTTCGACATGGACGGGGTGCTCGCCGACGTGAGCCGGTCGTACCGGGAGGCGATCGCGCAGACCTGTGCGTCGTTCGGGGTGGAGGCCGGTCGGGCGGAGATCAGCGCAGCGAAGGCGGCCGGTCACGCCAACGACGACTGGGCGGTGACGCACGCTCTCGTGGCCGCGGCCGGCGTGGAGGCTGACTTCGAGGAAGTGAAGCGGCGCTTCGAGAAGCTCTACCAGGGTGATGAACGCAGTGCGGGGCTGCGCCGCCATGAGACCCTGATTCCCGACCGGGCTCTCCTGGAGGAGCTGGCCCGCTCCTACCGCCTGGGGATCGTGACCGGCCGTCCGCGCCGCGACGCCGAACGCTTCCTGCGGGAGCAGGGGGTGCGGGGGCTGTTCAGTGTCGTGGTCTGCCGTGAGGACGCGCCGCTCAAGCCGAATCCGCAGCCGGTGAGGGTCGCCCTCGACCGCCTGGAGGCCCGGACCGGGTGGCTGCTGGGCGACACCCCGGACGACGTGCGCGCCGCGGTGGGTGCCGGAGTGGTGCCGGTGGGGGTGGTGCCGTGTGAAGGCGATGGAGGTCCGGGCGGTGGGGACGACGGCAGGGTTGAAGACGGCGCGGGTGCCGGAGGTATCGACGCAGCCGCGGGCGGTGATCCCCGGGCCGCCATCTGGACCGCGCTCGAAGCGGCCGGAGCCGCCCGCATCGTCGAAGCGAACGCTGATTTCGGAGGACTGTTCCGTGGATGAACGCAATCGTGACGCGATGGTCCCCGGTGGCCGGTCCGCGCAGGTGTCGCGGAAGACCGGGGAGACGAGCGTGCAGGTCGCGCTCGATCTCGATGGGGGGATGGGAGAGCCCCGGGGGACCGCCTCTATCCGGGTGAAGACGGGAATCGGGTTCTTCGACCACATGCTGCACGCGTTGGCCTTCCACGCCGGCTGGGGACTGGATCTGGCTTGCGAGGGCGACACGGAGGTCGACGATCACCACTCCGTCGAGGACACGGGACTGGCGCTCGGAGCCGCTGTGGCCGGGGCGCTGGGAGAGGGGAAGGGCGCCATCGTCCGATTCGGTCATGCATTCGCCCCCCTCGACGAAGCGCTGGCCCGCGCCGTGGCGGACGTCTCCGGCCGCCCCTTCTTCGCGGGCGAGCTGTCGCTGAAGCGGGAGCGGGTCGGTGCGCTCTCCTGCGAGATGGTGCCTCACTTCTTCCATTCCTTCGCCCAGGGCGCCGGGCTCACTCTGCACGTCGACGTGATTCGCGGTGCCAACGACCACCACCGCATCGAGGCGGCCTTCAAGGCGGTGGCTCTGGCACTGAGGGCCGCGCTGGCCCGGAGCGGATCGGAGCGCGTCCCCTCGACCAAGGGCGTGCTGTGAGCCCTGTTCCCGTCGTGACGGTCGTGCGCACCAGCACGGCCAACCTGGCCTCGGTGCTGGCCGGCTTCGAGGGTCTCGGCTGCCGGGTGCGCACAACCGCGAGCCCCGAGGGGGTCGCCAAGGCGGAGCGGCTGGTGCTCCCCGGCGTCGGAGCCTTTGCCGCGGCCCGGCGGGCCATCGCTTCGCACGGCCTCGCGGATGGGCTCCGCGACCGCATCGAGGCCGGCAGGCCGACGCTCGGGATCTGCCTGGGCATGCAGTTGATGGCCCAGGGGAGCGAGGAGGCGCCGGGCGAACCGGGACTCGGCGTGATCGACGGAATCGTGGAGGGATACGATAGCGGCGACGGCTGGCGCGTCCCGCAGATGGGATGGAACCGGGTCTTCCCGGCGGACGGTTGCGCCATCGTGCCGAGCGGGTACGCCTACTTTGCCAATTCGTACCGACTCACCGAGGCCCCCGCAGGCTGGCAGCCGGTCTGGTGTGAGTACGCCGGCCGGTTCCTCGCGGCGGTGGAAAGAGGGGTGGTGGTGGGATGCCAATTCCATCCCGAACTCTCGGGAGCGTACGGCCGGGCGCTTCTGACCCGCTGGCTGGAGGCCTGAGCCATGGCGGGGGCGGAAGCAGTGGCGGGGGCGGAAGCAGTGGCGGGAACGAGAGCCGTGGCGGGACCGGAGGCTGTGGCGGAAGCGAAGGCCGGCGCGGAAGCGAAAGCGGGCGCGGCGCGCGACGCGGTTCCGCAGATGGACACGCAAGCGGCGCTGCCGGTACGCATCATCCCCTGTCTCGATGTCCGGGACGGGCGGGTGGTCAAGGGCGTGAAGTTCCGCGGCCTGACCGACCAGGGCGATCCGGCGGCGCTCGCGCATGCGTACGAGGAGCAGGGCGCGGACGAAGTCGTGGTGCTGGACGTGACGGCCACCACCGAAGCGCGCGGCACCCGGCTCGACACGGTGCGCGCGGTGCGGGCACGGCTTTCGGTTCCGCTCACCGTAGGCGGCGGGATCGGCGGCGTCGAGGACGCGTCCGCGCTGCTCGAGGCCGGCGCGGACAAGGTTGCGGTGAACACGGCCGCGCTGAAGCGCCCCGGGCTGCTCGCGGAGCTGGCGGCCCGCTTCGGGTCGCAGTGCGTCGTGGTGTCGATCGACGCGCTGGCGAGCCCCCCCGGCGCGTACGAGGTCGTGGTGCGCTCGGGCACCGAGCGGCTCGCGGTCGACGCGGTCGGCTGGGCCCGCCGGGCGGTGGAGCTGGGCGCGGGCGAGATCCTCCTCACCAGCATCGACCGGGACGGCACCCGCAGCGGCTACGAGCTGCCGCTGCTGCGCGCCGTGCGCTCAGCGGTGCGGGTGCCGATCGTCGCCTCGGGCGGGGCCGATTCCCCCGAGCACATGGCCGACGCCGTCGGAGCGGGGGCGGACGCCGTGCTCGCCGCGTCGATCTTCCACCAGCGCAACTGGACGGTCGAGCGGGTCAAGCAGGCGCTGGCGCGGCTGGGAGTGCGGGTGCGCCCGGCTTACGAGGGAGGCACCGACGCCCATCCAGCCATTGCTTCGCCCGGAGTTGGCGCGTATCCGGGCGCGGAGCCGAGGGAGCCAGTCCGTTGATCGTCCCATCCATCGACCTCATGGACGGCCAGGCGGTGCAGCTGGTGCAGGGGCGCCGCAAGGTCCTGGAGGCCGGCGACCCGCGCCCGCTCGCCGAGCGCTTCGGACGGGTCGGCGAAGTCGCGGTCGTCGACCTGGACGCCGCGCTGGGACGGGGGTCGAACACCGAAGTCATCGAGGAGCTGTGCCGCCTGGCGCCCTGCCGGGTGGGCGGCGGCATACGCGACCGGGACGCGGCGCTGCGATGGCTGGACCGGGGGGCGGCAAAGGTCGTTCTCGGGACGGCCGCGGTCCCGGAGGTGCTGGAAGCACTGCCGCGCGACCGCGTGGTGGCGGCGCTGGACGCATGGGAGGGCGAGGTCGTCGTGAAGGGATGGACCGAGCGCACCGGCCGCACCGTCCTCGACGGCATGCGCGAGCTGAGCGGCCTCGCGGGCGCCTTCCTGGTGACCTTCGTCGAAGGCGAGGGCAAGGAGGGTGGATTCCCCCGGGACCGGATCGGCGCTCTCGTGGAGGCGGCGGGCGCCTCGCGGCTGACCGTCGCCGGCGGCATCACCACCGCAGAGGAGGTCGCCTGGCTGGACGCGGCGGGCGCCGACGCGCAGGTCGGGATGGCGCTCTACCGGGGCACCCTGGGGCTGGCCGAGGCGTTCACGGCCCCGCTCCGCAGCGAGCGGCCCGACGGACTCTGGCCCACGGTGGTGACAGACGACCGGGGCACGGCCCTGGGGCTGGCCTGGTCCAGCCCGGAGAGCGTGCGCACGGCGATCGACGAAGGGCGCGGCGTCTATCATTCCCGCTCGCGCGGGCTCTGGCGCAAGGGGGCGACGTCCGGCGCGACACAGAAGCTGGTGCGGGTGCAGCCCGACTGCGACCGCGACGCCCTCCGGTTTACGGTGTCCCAGGTCGGGACCGGTTTCTGCCACACAGGCGAATGGACCTGCTTCGGCCCGGCCGAGGGGCTGCGCCGGCTGGAGCGGACCGTGAAGTCCCGGCGCAGGAGCGCGTTGCCGGGGTCGCTGACCGGCCGACTGCTCTCGGATCCCGGCTTTCTGCGGGGTAAGCTGGTGGAGGAGGCGGGCGAGCTGGGCGAGGCGGTGGTGGAGCTGGGTGGGGTGAGAGGGGATGAGGATGGAGTGGGCACGCGCGCGGGCGATGCGATGCCGGATCGGGACGTTGCGGGGGCCGAAATGGGCGATGCGATGCCGGATCGGGACGCTGCGGGGGCCGAAATGGGTGGAGCGATGCCGACGTCGGACGCTGCGGGCGCCGAAACGGGTGATGCGGTGCCGAGACCGGCCGCCGACCCGCGGCAGGTCCGCGTGGTCGAGGAGGCCGCCGATGTGATGTACTTCCTGACTGTGGCGCTGGAGAGCGCCGGCGTCAGCGTGGCCGATGTGGAGCGCGAGCTGGACCGCCGCAGCTTGAGGGTCGGCAGGCGGGCGGCGTCGGCGCCGAAGGGGGCGGCGGATGGGTAGGGGGGTGGATGTGGGGCCGGGGGGATCCGGGGGTCCCGCCCGCCCGATGGAGTCGTCCGGCGTCGTGGGACGCAGCGTGGGGCACCGGGAGATTCAGCTCAGGCGGGTGGCCGCGGTTGATGCGCCGCGTGCGCGCCAGCCGGCGGTGCCGCCCAGGATGATCGCGCCCGTGCTGGAGATCATCGAGTCGGTGCGTGAGGGGGGTGAGGCACGGGTGCGCGAGCTTGCCGAGCGGTGGGACGGTCTCGAAGCCGGCGGGGCGCTGGTCAGGACGCCCCGCGAGATGCAGTCCGCTCTGGAGTCGCTCCCGCGGACCGACCGCGAGGTGCTGGAGCGAACCGCAGGCCGGATCGAACACTTCGCCCGCGCGCAGCTGGAGTCGGCGGCACCGGTGGATGTGGCGGTGGAGGGGGGACGGGCCGGCGACCGGCTGGTGCCGGTCCGCGTGGCCGGGTGCTACGCGCCGGGGGGGCGGTTCCCGCTGCCGTCTTCGGTGCTCATGACGGCTGTGACGGCCAGGGTGGCCGGGGTGCGCGAGGTGTGGCTGGCCTCGCCGAATCCGTCCCGCGAGGTGATGGCGGCGGGGGCGGTGGCGGGGGTGGGGGGGCTGCTGGGGGTGGGGGGGGCGCAGGCCGTGGCGGCGATGGCCTACGGCGTGCCGCCAAGTCCGCAGTGCGATGTGGTGGTGGGGCCGGGGAACCGGTGGGTGACCGCGGCCAAGCTCCTCGTCTCGGGGGTGGTCGGAATCGACCTCCTCGCAGGACCCTCCGAGCTCGTGATCCTGTCCGACGAGCACGGCGATCCGGCTCTCATCGCTGCGGACCTGCTCGCGCAGGCCGAACACGACCCTGTGGCCCTCCCGATTCTCATCACCACCTCCACGGAGCTGGTGGACCGTGTCGAACGCGAACTCGCCATCCAGCTCCCCGGCCTTCCGACCGCTGAAACCGCCGTGCAGGCCCTCCACAACGGCTTTGCCGTCGTCGCCCCGGAGGAGGAAGCCCTGCGCTGCTGCCAGGAACTCGCGCCGGAGCACCTGCAGCTCCACGGGAGCCGTACGGAGGCCTGGGACAGATTCCTGGACAGATTCGGGGCACTATTTGTCAATGAATCTGTCACAGAGGTCTTCGGGGACTATGGGGCGGGGCCAAATCACACCCTGCCGACCGGGGGCACCGCCCGCTTCACCGGTGGTCTGTCGGTGTTCCACTTCCTCAGGCGCCCCACCTGGCTTTTCCTCGACGAAGGCCCCGCCCGGGACCGCGTGGCCCACGATGCCACCGCGCTGGCTCGCATGGAGGGACTCGAGGCCCACGCCCGCGCTGCGGAGATGAGGACGGGCCGGCGTTCGCAACCCGCGGAATAGGTCCTCCGCTGCCTTCGGCACCGCAGGCTACCGCCCGAGCATGGTGCGGAGGATCGCTGGTGTCTTGAGCAGTACGTCCGCGACGCGTCCGACAGCCCGGCTACCCGCCCCCCGCCCGGCACGGAACCGCGCGCCGCTCCACCACCTCACGCATTCTTCCATCGCCCATCCACGCGGCCCGCGCCACCCCCGCCCACACGCTCCCCCCACCCCCCGCACCCCCCACCCCGCCCCCCGCCCTCGCGCGGCTCGCCACCGTCACCCAGCACCGCGCACCCTCACCATCCCGCGCCGCTTGCACCCCCGACCCCCACCCCACGCGCTCCCCGCGCACCCGGCCACGCACCCGATCTCCCGCCGCCGAGCCCTCGCCACAGAACTCCCCGAACCACCTCCTGAGCCCGTTGAGCCAGGCCTCGAACTCCGGTGTTTGCGGTGCGCAGAGCCCGTCGTTGTTCACGAAATTGATCTCCCGGAGCTCCGTCAGCGACACCAGCGTGCCCGGCAGCTCCCCGGTGAGCAGGTTGTTCCACAGGTTGAGCTGCTGGAGGCTGGCGAGGTCGCCGAACTCCTCCGGGACAGGGCCCGTGAGCCGGTTCCTGCAGAGGTGCAGCTCCCGGAGCCTGGTGAGCTTGCCGAATTCTGGCGGAATGGGGCCCTCGAGGCTGTCCGGACAGGCCGCGAACCGCTCCAGCCTGGTGAGGTTGCCGATCGAGGACGGGATCGGCCCGGTAAGGTGGTTGGTCCCCAGTTCGAGCCGCCGCAGCCGCCGCAGGTCGCCGATCGTCGCCGGGACCGATCCGGTTAGCCGGTTGCCCCCGAAGTCGAGCTCTTCCAGCCTTGCGAGGTCTCCGATTGCGGAGGGAATCGAATCGGACAGGAGGTTGTTGCCGCTGGTGAACCCGATCCCGAAGTTGAGCCGCCGGAGGCGTGGCAGGTTGCCGATCGAGGACGGGATCGGACCGGTCAGGCGGTTTCCGTAGAGCAGGATGCTCTTGACGTTCCTCAGGTTGCCGATCTCTTCCGGCACGCCGGTGAGCAGGTTGCTGTACAGATTCAGGCTGTCCAGCGCGGTCAGGTTGCCGATCTCCGGGGGGATCGGCCCGGTCAGCTGGTTGGCGCCGAGCTCGAGGATGCGCAGCTGGGTAAGGTTGCCGATCGTCGACGGGATCTCTCCGCTCAGGCGGTTGCCTTCCATCGGAGAGGCGTCGATGCCGCACATCATCAGATACTGCAGCTCGCGCAGATTCCCGATCTCGGCGGGAATCGGCCCCCTGAGCTGGTTGTGGCAGAGGTCCAGGTAGGCCAGCTTCGTCAGCCTCCCGATTTCCAGCGGGATTTCCCCGGTCAGCTCGTTTCCGAAGAGCGACAGAGCGACGAGCTCCGTGAGGTTGCCGATCTCCGGGGGCAGCTCGCCGCTGATGGCGTTGTAGTTGAGATCGAGCGACTTGAGGCGCGACAGCCGGGTGACTTCGACGGGGATCGGCCCCTCCAGGTCGTTTTCCCCGAAATGAAGCGACTCCAGATCCTCGAGATGCTGAATCTGCGGGGGAATCGAGCCGATCAATCCGTTGCCGGGCAGCACGAGGTGTTGCACCCGTCCCTCTTCGTTCAGGTGGATCCCCGTCCACAGGAACACGGGTTCGTCCGACAGCCAGTTCGTGTTGTCGTGCCAGAGGTCGCCGTTGGTCGCATCGTACAGGACCTTCAGCACCAGGTCTTCCGGGTAGGGCACGACGATCAGGGAGACCGAGGCGCTGGCTTCGTCCGCGGACACGGTGATGTCCACGGGCCCGAGGCCGACGCCGGTCACGTACCCGCGGTCATTGACCCGTGCGATCTCCGGATTGCTCGACTCCCATTGGAAGCGGACATCCTGAATCGCGAAGTCGTCGGCGTCGAAGGCGTTCGCGCGCAGGCGGATCGAGTCGGTCACCAGAATCGAATCGCCGGGGCTGCGAAGCTCGACGGCGGCCGCCACCTGTTCGACGACCACGGTGGAGAAGCCGTCCAGGTCACCCGACGCGGCGTGGATCGAGGCCCGCCCGTTGGCTACCGGCCGCACCAATCCGGATGCGTCCACCGTCACGACCGAAGTGTCGGCGGATGACCAGGTCACGGCCGCGCCCGCGAGGGGGTGCCCGTTGGCGTCGTGCACGGTGCCGGTGAGCTGGGCGCTGCGGCCGAGCGAGGCGAACTGCACGTTGCCGGGCGTGACCGAGACGGAGGCCGCGACCTGGGCCACGGCGACCATCGCGGTTCCGGTGGCGCTGTCGGAGGTGGCGCTGATCATCGCGGTGCCGTTGCCCGCCGCCCGAACGAGCCCCGATCCGTTCACGGTCGCCACCGCGGGGTCGCTCGTGGTCCATTCCACGGACCCCCCCACGACCTGGTGGCCATGCTGGTCCCGGACGGTCGCCGTGAAGCGCGCCGTGTCGCCGATTGCGTCGAGGCTGACGGTTTGCGGAGCGACCGTAAGGGTCAGCAGCGCGACGGGGGTGACGGTGCTGGCCTCGACGCACGCGGCGAGGAGCGCCAGAACGGCGAGGACTGCACCGAGCGGCCGGGGCGCGCGTCTTCCGCCCGGACGCCTCGATGCCCGGGTCCCGGCGGGGTTGGCGCCGGTGGCCTCCGGAGCCCGCAGGGAAGTCTCAACGGCGAATGCCGTCCGGTTTCGTGGTGTTGGCATCGGGTCGAATCGTGCGGGTGCGGGACGAGGTGTCTGGATCTGGCGTGTGTCGGGCACTTCCAAAGTAGCAATGCCGCCGGGCGGGAAACACCCTGCACCCGGCTTCGGGATCCAATGGATGTGCTCTCCGGGGGGCAGTGCTCGGACCCGGGCGTCTTCGATGCCCATTGACAAGAACCGCGCCACCATGTGATCGTGACTGTTCATGTCTCATATCCCCTTCACGAAAGGTTATACCTGATGGCAGCTGAAGCCCGCCTGCGCGAACTGGTCGACGAGCATCTGAATCTGGGACGCCAACCCCAATGGGATGGGGGGCTCGCGGATTCCGGCGTTTCCTCCCTCAACGCGGTCGCCTTCAAGAAAGTCGTCGAGAAGGGATTCGGTGTCTCGATCCCGCCCGAGTGCTTTGACTCGCTGCGCAAGCTGTCCGCGTACATCGACTCGCAATCCGGCTGAACGCACCTCGCCGGCGTTGATCTCGCCCCCCCGCCCCGACGGGTACGCGGGGGCGGCGTAACATGGGCTCCGGCGTCGTTTGGGAGGTGCCGGCACCGCTATCGGTAGACCGGGTTCAACACGACGACGGCAGCTTCACGAACGTGCGGCGGCACGGCAATCCTCGTGGACACAGACTGCTTGTCGGCCACGGGAACGGCCTTGCCATTGACCTGTACTATCCGTTCTGGTCGCGGTTTCTGGACCGGTTCGACGTGTTCGTGTACGATCTGCGCAACCACGGCTGGAACGCCGTGGGCTCCCTCAGGGAGCACAACGTCCCCAATATGATCCGGGACCAGGAACAGGTCGTGGAGGCCGTATTCGGTCGTTACGGTCGGAAGCACACCATCGGTGTCTTCCACTCCCTTTCGGCGCTGACGGCTCTCCTCTCGGCGGAGCTCGGCACCGGCAGGACGGGAGACCTTTCCGCCTGGGTCCTGTTCGATCCGCCCCTCTACAGACCGCGGCTGGGCGAGGCCGAATTCGACAAGTCCGCGGACAGGTCGGCGGAACTCGCACGGCGCAGAACGGACCGCTTCCAGAGGGAGTCGGAGTTCTCGGAGCTGGTTCACCATCTGCTGCTCACGCGGGCCGTTCCCGGTGTGGCGGACCTGATGGCCAGCACCGTGCTCCGGGAATCCGCCGACGGGCAGAGCTTCGAGTTGCGGTGTCCGCGTGAATACGAAGCGCAGATCTTCGCGTACGCGCGCACCTACGCCTTTCTGGTCGACCTGGGGGACCTTCCGTGTCCGACGAAGGTCATCGGGTCGGATCCGATGATGACGTTCTCGTACATGCCGTCGTTCAATCTCAGTCACATCAATACCGTCGACTACGACTTCATTCCGGAATCGACGCACTTCCTCCAGGTGGAACACCCTGCCGAGTGCGATGAGTTGATGCGCGGGTTCCTGGAGGGGCACGGGCTGCTGTAGAAGCCCGCTGCGGCACTCAAAGTACCCCGAAAGTAAAGAGAACATGACAGTTTGTCATATTCTCATGACATTACGGAGGCAGGGACACTAGATCCAGTGGCGTTTCCGCTGGAACGGGTATCCCGGGAGGGCGATCCGGCGTCTCGTTTCGCCCGCGAACAGCCCGGCGAACGATACCGGAAGCCCGGCCTCGTAAGCTTGCGCGACGGCCGTTGCGAACGGCTGCTCGCCGCGGTCCACCGCGTCCGGCCAGTCACGAAGCGGTGTTGGACCGACCGGCGAAACCCCACCAACTTCCACCACAAGGTCCACGTCGAGATCGGCCAGCGCACGGGACGTACGGCCGGAATCCTCCCGCGTCAGCGCCTGTTCGCGCCAGTACGCCCCACCCGGCGGCCGGGCCGGATCCATCCTCCGCCCCGTCACCTGGCTGACAAGCGCGACGGAAGGCGGGGACAGCCCGATTCCCTCCGCGACGGCTTCCAGGTCGTCCATGGGATCGCCTGAGGGGCCGCCCGCCTCTTCGCCGGTCACGGCGGCCGCCATGCGCTGTCTGGGGCGGGCCAGGGCAGTCCCTCTAGCTGCGGCGAGCCGCAGTCCGTCGTCCAGGCGGAACAGACCGGCGGTCCAGCCCGCCGCCAGCTCGCCGACGCCGTGTCCCGTCACCGCTCCGGGACGCAGGCCGACGCTCGCCCACAGCGCCGCGAGCGCGCAGCCCATGGCATAGGTGGCCGGATTCGCCCACTCGGGGTCCCGGAGAATTCCCTGCGCGCCCTCCCGGCCGAACATCACGTCGAGGAGCGACGCGCCGTCCCGGTCCACCCGCAGCGCCGCGTCGCAGCGGTCGAGGATGGCGCGGATGACCGGTTCCTGATCGTACAGGTTGCCGTTCCAGCCATCCCGGGCGCTTTCCTCTCCGGCGAAGACAAGGGCCACCTTCGGCGCGGTGGCAGGCTCGGGTTGCCGGCGACGCTCGTCTTCCACGGGGCGCTTGGCGAGCGTGACCAGTGCGTCGCGCAGTGAGGTCTCGCCGCGGAACACCAGACCGGCGCGGTGGGCGAAGTGGCTCCGGCCGACCCCCGCCGTCCAGGCCATGTCGGCGAGCGGCGCGGTTTCACCCTGTCCTTCGAGCCACTCGAGGTACAGCTGCGACAGCTCGTGAAGCGCCCCGGCCGACTTGGCCGACAGCGGCAGGACGCGCGTCTGGCGCGGGATGACATCGGCGGCGGGAAGCGGCGGCCATTCCTCCGACGCGGGCAACACGACCGGAACGGTGCGCGGCGGGGCAGCCGCGTCCGGCCCGCCGTTCCCCTCGACCACGGCGTGTGCGTTCGTTCCCGAGATCCCGAACGAACTCACCCCCGCGCGTGGCGGCCGATCGCCGTGGGACGGCCATGGGGTGGGCTCCGCGGTGACCCGCACCGGGAGCCGGTCCCACGCCAGGTGGGGATTCGGGTCGTGGAAGTGCAGCTGCTTCGGGATTCGCCGCTCGTTCATGGCGAGGACCGCCTTGATGAGGCTCGCGACCCCGGCCGCGCATTCGAGATGGCCGATGTTCGTCTTCACCGAACCGATAAGGAGGGGCCGCCCGCCGTCGCGTCCCCGACCGTAGACGGCCGCGGCCGCCTGCACCTCGATCGGGTCGCCGAGATCGGATCCCGCCCCATGCGCCTCGAGATAGTCCACCTCCGCCCCCGGCACGCCCGCCTGCGCGAGCGCGTCCTCGATCACACGTTCCTGAGCCGGACCGTTCGGGACCGTGAGTCCCGCGCTGGTTCCGTTCTGGTTGACCGCCGACCCGCGGATCACGCCCCAGATCCGGTCGCCGTCCGCTCGCGCGTCGGCGAGCCGCTTGAGGACGACCATCCCGCAGCCCTCGCCCCGCACGAACCCGTCCGCGGCCGCGTCGAAGGTGCTGCAGCGCCCGCTCCCGGAGAGCATCCCGACGTCCCTCATGAAGGCTGCCGTCTCCGGCCACAGGATCGCGTTGGCGCCCCCGACAAGGGCCATTTCCACCTCGCCCTGCCGGAGTACCGAAGCGGCCTGGTGCACCGCCACCAGCGAGGATGCGCACGCCAGATCCAGCGGCACCGCCGGACCGGTGAGGCCGAGCAGGAAGGAGATCCGGCCAGCGGTCACGCTCATGGTCGTGCCGAGATAGTCGTGCCCCTCACCGCTGGCTGCCGCGAGATCGCGGTAGTCGCCTGTGGTTACGCCGGCGTAGACTCCAGTGCGCGTTCCCTTGAGCGTTGCGGGATCGACGCCCGCGTCCTCCAGCGCATGCCACGTGGTCTCGAGCAGCAGCCGCTGGCGCGGGTCCATCATGCGTGCCTCGATCGGCAGGATCCCGAAGAAGCTCGCGTCGAACTTGTCGATGTCCTCGAGGAACGCGCCGACGCGCGAATAGACGTCGTCGGAAGCGGGATCTCCGGCCACGCCGTTCCAGGGGCCCGCGTCCCGGCGTCCATCCGTGACCGAGTCCATCCCGGCCTCGAGCTGGCGCCAGAAGGCGGCCAGGTCCGGCGCACCGGGGAAACGGCAGGCCATGCCGATGATCGCAATGCCGTCGTCCTCGATGCCGGCCTCCCCGGTGCCGGCCTGCGCGGCCCCGACCGCCGAATCACGCGCGGCCGCCCGGATCGGGGCCACCGGCGGGGTCTGTGGCGCCGGGGCCGGACCCTCGCCCCCTTCGTCGATCTCGGCGGCCAGATGCGCGGCGAGTTCGGCGATGTTGGGGTAGTCGAACACGAGCGTGTTCGGCGCGGTGTAGGTTCCGGCGAACGCCCGGTTCAACCGGTTCCGCAGTTCCACCGCCATGAGCGAGTCCATCCCGAGATCGAAGAACCCCACCGTGGGCGCCGGGGCCGAGGACAGCCGCAGCACCGCCTGCACCTCCCCTTGCACGAACGACACCAGGAGGTCCTCCCTCTCTGCCGCCAGCGTCCCCCGCAGGCGCGTCAGGACATCTTCGGAGGAAGCGTCGTCGCCTGCGCCGGCTTCGGATGCGGCGGAGAGCAGGTCCTCGAGCAACGGCGGCGGATCGTCGACCGCCTCCTCGAACACCTCCCAGTCCATCGACATGACGACGGATGTCGTGGCGTCCTGCCGCACGAGCCGGTCGAATGCCCTGAGCCCCTGCTGCGGGGTGAACCAGCGTCCTCCCAGCGCCGAGCGCTGCCGGTCGATTCGGTCGCGCTGCTCCGCCGCCTCGCCGATCTCCGACCAGGCGCCCCATGCGATGGCCTGTCCCGGGAGCCCAAGCGCGCGCCGGTGGCCGGCGAGCTGGTCCAGGAAGGCGTTGGCCGAGGCGTGGTTCGACTGCCCCGGGTTGCCCATGACCCCGACCCGGCTCGAGAATAGCGTGAAGAAGTCCAGATCCCGGTCCAGCGTGGCGCGGTGCAGGTGCCATGCGCCGAGGATCTTGGGCCGGAGCACCCGCTCGAATCGCTCCCAGCTCTGATTGGTCAACGCGCCGTCCGACAGCACGCCCACGCTGTGGATCACGCCTCCGAGCGGCGGCAGATCCCGTTCGATGCGCTCCAGCATGCCGTCGACGGCGGCCTGGTCGGTAACATCGGCGAGTTCCACCTGGACCGTCACGCCGCGCTGGCGGAGCGCGCCGATGGCCTCCTCGGCTTCCGGATCCGGGTCCCGGCGTCCGTTCAGCACGATCGCCCCTGCCCCCCGTTCGGCGAGCCAGCCGGCCATGGCGATCCCGATCCCGCCCAGGCCGCCGGTCACCAGGTAGCTCCGGTCCGCTCGCAGTCCGCCCCGCACGGGCGGCGGCGTCGTGACGACGATTTTTCCGAGGTGGCGGGCGGAGCGCATGAACGAAAGCGCCGCCCCCGCTTCGGCCAGCGGCCAGCGGCTGTGGACGATGGGTTGGAGCTCCCCGGTCGCGAGACGGGCCATCAGGCCCCGCAGGACTCTGCCCACCCACGCCGGGTCCGTCTTCTTGAGGACGTCCAGTTCGAGGATCCAGTAGCCGACATCCGGACGGACGGCCGCCATCTCCTCTTCGGTGAGGATGTCGCGCCGGGCCATCTCGACGAAGCGGCCCCCCTGCCGGAGGCATGCGAGGCTGGCGTCGATGAATCCCTCGCTCGTCAGGCTGTTCAGGACCATGTCCACGCCCTGGCCGCCCGTCGCTTCCATGATCTGCTCGCCGAAGTCGGTGGTGCGGCTGTCGAACACATGCTCGACGCCCAGCGAGCGCAGGTACGCCTGTTTCGGGGCGCTCGCGGTGGCGAAGACTTCCGCGCCGGCCGCCTGCACGAGCTGGATGGCGGCCAGGCCCACGCCGCCCGCGCCGGCGTGGACGAGCACCCTTTCGCCCGCTTCCAGCCCCGACAGCTCGAAGGAGAGCTCCGCCGAAACGAATGCGCTCGGGATCGTCGCCAGCCCGGTGACCGGGAGGTCCGGCGGCGCGGGGGCGACGAGTTCCTCGTGCGTGATCATCTGCGGCCCGAAGGCGCCGAACCCGAGCCCCACGATGTGATCGCCGGCGGAGACGGAAGACACGTCGGAGCCCACCTCGAGGATACGGCCGCACATCTCCCGCCCGAGGAGCCCCTCCTCGATGAAGCCGAGCGACCGGAACACGTCCCAGAAATTCAGGCCGGCCGCCCCGACGGCGACGCGCACCTCGTGCGGTTCCAGCGGGCGCGCCGGCAGCGGCTGCACATACGGCCGGTCGAAGACGCCTCCCGGGTCCGGAGCGAGAACCCACTCCGTCCCCTCCGGGAACTCGAGGCGCTCGACGCCCTCGCCCATCCGCACGAGGCGCGCCACCTGACGGCTTCCGCGACGGTACGCGATGTGATTCTCGGCGTCCGGATAGAGGAGTTCGTTGACGAGATCGGTGTCCGGTGCCATGGCGCCGGGATCGAGGTCGAGCATCCGCGGCTGGAGGTGCGGCGCTTCCCGGTCGACGCCCTTGCCGAAACCCCAGACCGCCGCGCCGGCGAGTTGCCCGCCCCGCTCCCGCTCGAGGATCTGGGCCCCGCGGGTGATGAACCACACACCCCGTTCGGGAGTCAGATCGCAGTCGCCCACCGCCTGCACCAGCGCGAGGGCGCTCGCCACGGCCTGCTCGACGTCCGCCGCCATTTCATCGGTCGTGGCGGTCTCCCCGTGGCCGTCCAGCGCCAGCAGATGCACGGCCCCGCTGAAGGGCACGTCCTGCGGAAGGCTCTCGATCAGCGATTGCCACGACTCCCGGTCACCGGCATCCTCCCCGCGCGCGAGCACGACGGTCTGGTTCCGCGCCCTCATCTCGGCGGCCAGCTTCTCCGCCACCCCCCCGCCGTCCCCTGCAAGGATCCATGCGCCCGCGGGCTCGGTCACCTTCGCCGGACCCTGCGCCACGATCACGCCCTTGTCGAGCCGCATCTCCGGATCGGACTCGTCCACCCCGAGGACTTCCACCGCCGCGAACCCGGCGTCGCCGAGGGCCTGGCGCCACACCCCGGGGTCGGCCAGCGCGTGGTGCGGACGGTAGTCGTCCGCGAAGCGCCACCAGCCGTCCAGCTGCCCGAAGGTCAGGTCCATCCAGCCCAGCCCGGTCAGATTCTCGAGCGCGACGAGCTGCCCCGATGGCGCCATGAGCTTCGCGCAGTGGCCGAGCGTCTCCTCCAGGTACCTGGTCGCGTGCAGCACGTTCGAGGCGATCATGAGGTCGTAGCCGTGGGCGTCGTAGCCCTGGGCGATGGGATCCTTCTCGATGTCCAGGGGACGGTATTCGATGGACCCGCCTCCGTCGCCGAAGCGCGCCTCGGCCTCCGCGAAGAAACCGGCGGAGATGTCCGTGTAGACGTAGTCGAACCGCCCCTCCGGAAGCTCGGGGAGCACCGACGCGGTCGCCGATCCCGTCCCCGCGCCAACCTCGATCACCCGGAGGCGGCGACCCTCGGGCAGCTTGGCCACCAGGGCCCGCACCGCCTCCGCCAGCAGCTCGTTCGCCGCGCGCGCGACCGGTGCCTTGAGATAGAGGTCCGCCGCCGTCGGCTCGCCGCTGCTGAACAGGAGCGTGAGCGCATCGGCTTCGCCCCGGAGCACGTCGGCCAGCGCGAGGCCGGAGCGCCGGAACAGGCCGATCTCCGTGAGACCGTGGGAGTACCGGCGGGTCATCGCGGTCGCGAACTCGTCCAGATCCCGCGGCAGCTGTTCCGGCAGCGGGTCGTCCGGTCCCACAAGCACTACGAACCCGTCGGCCGTCTCCTCCGCCACACCCGACCAGGCGAGCATCTCGAACATGCGGCGGAAGAGACGCCCGTGCTCCGGGAGAACGCCAAGTTCCCGCCTCAGCTGCTCCGGATCCACCGTCTGCCCGGACTTGCGGACCCAGCCCAGATCCTCCAGGGTCGCGAGGGCGCGGGCATGCGACCAGCGCTCCAGGTCCGCGAGAAGGGCGTTGCGGTCGTCCGGATCGACTCCGGCGTCGGTCAGGTAGCCTGCGAACAGCTGGGCCCCTTCAGCGATGGCCGCCGGCCTCGGCAAGAAGTCGGCGGGCTCGATCCCGAGGGGCAGGTCGCGCTCCCGCCACACCACTTCGTACAGCAGGTCCCCGACGCCCTCGACCGCCGAGAGAAGCGCCTGCTGCGTGGCCCGCTTCACCGTGTACCCGGTGAAACGACCGAGCGGGGTACCGTTCGGATCGTAAATGGCGAGTTCGCCGCTCAGAACCTCCGCGGGACCGGCCCCCTCGGCCTCCGCGTCGCGCGAGGCTTCGCTCAGGCGGACGTGACAGACCACCCGGTCGGGCAGCTTGCCCGCCAGCCACAGCCGCTCCCAGCCGAAGGGAAGATAGGTGGCGCCGCCCTCGGTTCCCGCCACGTTGCGCGCCACGCCCACGGCCTGGAAGCAGCCGTCCAGCACGAGCGGATGCACGTCGAGCCCGTGCCCGGCCATCGTGTCTGGCAGCGACACCTCGGCGACCGCCTCCCCTGGCCTCGACCAGGCCCTCCCCAGAGTGCGGAAGGCCGGACCGAGATCGACGCCGGTGCTCGCCCGGTGGCGGTAGTAGTCGCCCACTTCGACGGGCGAGAGGCCGGCCCTCAGGCCCTCGATGTCGATGCGCCCGCCGTGTTCGGGATCGGGAGCTCCGACCGCCAGACGGCCCTCCACATGGACCGTCCAGACCCCCTCGCGTCCCCTGCTGAAGATCTGGAAGCCGCGCGGAGCCGTCGGGTCGGGGGCATCGAGCACCAGCTGCAGCGTCCGTCCGGCCGCATCCGCCCCGTGATCCTCATCGTCAAAAACCAGCGGGTTGTGCAGCTGCATCTCCTCGACGACGACCGACCCGCCGTCCTCGAGGAGGGACGCCGCGATGGTCATGGCCCCGTACAGCGCCCCGGGCGCCACGACTCGGCCGAAGACCCGGTGGTCGTCCATCCAGAGCGGATCGGAGGGGAAGACCTCCGTCTCGAAGGTGATCTCGCCGCGCGCGGACTCGTGGCGGTCGCCGAGGAGCGAATGCCCGGCACCGCCGCGTCGGCGCCTGGGCGACGTGAGCCAGTGGCGGGTCCGCTGGAAGGGATAGGAGGGCAACGAGATCCGCCGGCGCGTCTCCCCCGCATGGAGCCCCGTGAAACGGATGGAGAGGCCCGCCCGGTACGCCTCGGCGATTGCTTCCACAAGGCCGTCCGCGCTTCCAGACCCGGATTCGTCGGCTTCGGGTGGCCGCAGACTGGACAGTACGGCCGGCGTCGGCGTCTGCGGCGACTCCGGCCAGGCGGAGGCCGCCATCGGGGCGAGCAGCGACCGCGGACCGATCTCCAGCACGAGATCGACCCCGAGCTCCGCCAGCGTCTCCACGCCCTGGGCGAATGCCACCGGCTCCCGCGCGTGCCGCCGCCAGTAGCCGCCGTCGAGCGGTTCGCCCTCTTCCACGGCCCGCCCCGTCAGGTTGCTCACGACCGTGAGGGACGGCGCATTGATCTCGGCACCGTCGAGCGACGCCGCGAGTTCGTCCAGGATGGGGTCGACCAGGGCGCTGTGGAACGCCCGCGTCGTGTTCAGGCGCCTGACCCGCACGCCGTCGCTCTCGAACCGCTCCGAGACGGCCTCGATGTCCGCGACCGGGCCGCTCACCACCTGGTGCCCGCCGTTGTAGCCCGAGATGCTGAGCCCCGCGCCGGAGTTGCCCGCGTTCACTGCCTCGACAGCCGCCGAGACCTCCTCGGGCGCCGCGAACACCGCAGCCATGCCGCCTTCCTCCATGCGCGACATCAGCGCGCCGCGCGCGGCCGCGAAGCGCACTCCGTCCTCCAGGCTGAACACGCCCGCCGCCTGGGCCGCCGCAAGTTCTCCGATGCTGTGCCCGACCACCACGGCGGGGCGGATGCCGAGGCTCGCCCACAGCGCCGTCAGGGCGCACTCCAGCGCGTAGAGCGCCGGCTGTTCCCAGGCCGTGTCCCCCAGGTCCCCGGTTCCGCCGGGCCTCCCGAACATGACGTCGAGCAGCGAGCACCCCCGCTCCTCGACGAACACCGCCTCGCAGCGGTCCAGAACGGCCCGCGCCACGGGTTCGCTCTCGTAGAGGGCTTCTCCCATCCCGGCCCACTGGCTCCCCTGACCGGTGTAGGCGAAGGCAACCCGGGCCGGTGCCCCCGCCGGCTCGTGCTCATCCCGGGCGGCCAGGGCCCGGAGACCGTCCCGGAGCGACTCCGCATCGCGAAAGACGACGCCGACGCGATGGTCGAAGTGGCTCCGGCCCACGCCCGCCGTCCACGCCATGTCGGACAGAAGCGGCTCCGCAGCGGCCCGCCCAGGCCCAAGCTCCTCGCCGTGCTCGTCAAGCCAGGACAGGTAACGCCCGGCGAGGTCGCGGAGCGCGCCCGGGGACCTGCCCGACAGTGGGAGAATACGCATCGGGCGCGCAGCGATCCTCTCCGCCACTGGCGCTCTGTCCCGCACAGGCGCCTTCTCCGTCCCGGGGCCCCTCTCCACCGTGTCCGGCAGGGAAACGGCGACCGGCATTGCGGCACCGGCGGCCCATCCCCCGTCGGAAGCCCCGTCCGCGGCCCGATGCTCCTCCATCACGAGATGGGCGTTCGTCCCCGAGATCCCGAACGAGTTGACCGCCGCGCGCCGCGGACCCGCCGGCCGGTGCGGCCAGTCCATCATCGACGTGATCACCCGCAGCGGCAGGCGATCCCAGTCGAGACTCGGGTTGGGATCGTTGAAGTGGAGGTGCTTCGGAATCACGCCGCGGTTCAGGACCAGCGCCGTCTTGATGACGCCCGCCACGCCCGCGGCCGATTCAAGGTGCCCGATATTCGTCTTCACCGAACCCATGAGGAGCGGTCGTTCCGACGCGCGTCCTTCTCCGTAGACCGCGGCCACCGCGTTGGCCTCGATCGGATCGCCCACCGTGGTTCCGGTTCCGTGGGCCTCCAGATAGTCGACCTCCAGGGGGCTGACCCCCGAGTCGGCCAGCGCCGTTTGCATCACCTCTTCCAGCGCGGGCGTGTGCGGCACCGTGAGCCCCGTGCTCGCGCCGCCGTGGTTCACCGCCGAGCCGCGGATCACGGCCCAGATCCGATCGCCGTCCGCCTCCGCCTCGCTCAGCCGCTTGAGCACGACCACCCCGCATCCCTCCCCTCGCACGTACCCGTTCGCCGAGGCGTCGAACGTCTTGCACTGCCCGTCCGGCGACAGCATCATCGCGTCGGCGCGCAGTTCGTAGATGCGTCCGCTGAGGATCGCCTGCACACCGCCCGCGATGGCCAGATCCGCCCTGTGCTGCTGAAGGTCCGCCACCGCGTCGTGCACCGACACCATCGATGACGCGCACGCCGCGTCCACCGCCTTCGCCGGCCCCCGCAGGCCCAGCACGAAGGAGACCCGCCCGCTGGTGCCGTTGAGGTTCGTCCCGCTCAGCGCGTAGAGACAGCTGGCCGCATCGGCGGGTTTTCGCGAGTCCACGACGAGCATCCGGTATTCGTCGTTGCTGATCCCCGTGTAGACTCCGGTGAGCGTCTCCCTGAGCCCGTGGGGATCGATGCCCGCATCCTCCAGCGCCTCCCAGCTCACCTCCAGCATCATCCGCTGCTGCGGATCCAGCAGCTCCGCTTCCACCGGCGAAATCCGGAAGAAGGCGTCGTCGAACTGGTCGATGTCGTCAACGAAGGCCCCGAAGCGGCACCCTTCGCTCTGCACCGCGTTGTCCCCGAAGATCTGGCCCCAGCGCCCCACGCCGGAACCCGGAACGCCTTCCTGGACGGAGTTTCCACCCTCTTCCAGCAGGCGCCAGAAGGCCGGAATGCCGGAGGCGCCGGGGAAACGGCACGCCATCCCGACGATCGCGATCGGCTCGCGCGGACGCCCGATTCCGTCAGCCATCGGTCTAGCAGCCGCCCGGGGAACAGGTCACCGCTGCATTCGGCCCAGGATGCATGCGGGCTGACAGGCGGCGCTCATGTTGCCGGATTGTCATGAATACTTTACAATATGTCATGTATTCTTTACTTTCGGACTGTTTGATGGCACCGCCCCATATTGCTCCTTGTGCTCCCGTGTTGTCCCAATATTACGCGAAACACCCCGCAACTGTAGCCCGGCTGACGCGGCTCGGCAAAGGGGCTGCCCCTAACCCCGCGCCCGGACCCGAACGGTCACGATGTCGGTGTCGTGATATTGCTGGTGGCGTACCGACGACGCGAGGTGGCGCAGGATGCGAAGCGAGACTTCCCGCTCGATGGTGGCCTCGTCCGTGTCCTCGCCGGCCAGCGCGATCCGGTCCTGCAGGTTCTCGTCCCGCGGCGCCACGAAGAATTCGAGCACGGCGCCGTCCTTCTCCTTCTGCGCGACCAGCAGCAGGCGCCGGCGCTTCTGCGACTCGCCGGGATCCTCACCGGATGCCTCGCCGGTCTGGTCCTCCCGGGCGAGCGTCAGCAGTGCCTCCTCGGCGGCCGCACCGAGGCGTTCCGCCATCGCGGTGTCCCAGCCGCTGCGCGACACGAACGCGCCCAGGAATTCCCGGATCCGGGGTAGCTCCGACAGGTCGAAGTCCGTTTCGAGACGGCTGGGGCGCGCCTCCGTCAGGCGCAGGAAGAGCGTCATCAGGATCGCGGCGAAACCGCCGGCGTTCATCCCGTTGGCCAGCAGGCCGCCCGCGAACGCGGATACCTGCTCCGGGAAGATCAGGCCGTACTGGAAGCCGATCCCGGTCAGGACCGCGATTCCGACGACCATGCCTTCGCGAAAGTCCAGCCCGCCCTGCAGCACGATCTTGAGGCCGATCGCGAAGAGCATCGCAAGAAGGACCACCAGGTAGCCCGCGAATATCGGATCCGGAATCGCGAGAATCACGGCGAGCAGCTTGGGCAGGAAGACGAAGGCGATGAACGCCCCGCCCGCGACGACCCCGACAATGCGCGCCGCGACACCGGTGAGTTCGGTGAGCGACACACTCACCGTGGTGGCGCTGCCCGGGACCGTTCCCGCGAGCCCGGCCAGCAGGTTGCCCACGCCATCCACGGCCACGGCGCCCTGGACGGCCCGAAAGTCCACCGCGCGTTCACGCCGCCACGATGCGCGCTGAATCGCGACCGCGCTGCTCATGGTGCGAATCGCCGCGATCACCGCCACCAGCAGGAATGAGGGGAGAAGGGTCCAGAACGCGGGCCCGAAGTCGAGGGCGAGGCCGGGCGGCCGGGGCTGGGGCAGGCTGATCCAGGAAGCCTCGGCGACGCGTTCCAGATCGTAGAGGCCGAAGAATCCGGTGATGGCGGAGCCGATGACGACACCGATGATCGGGGCCCAGAGACGCAGGGCTCCCGTGGCCCGCAGGGCGATGCCGCCGATGACCACGACGGTGATGGAGAACCCGGAAAGCACGCCTGTCGGGGAAGTGCCGCCGGGTGGGCCGGCGAGCATCCCGGACACCGCCGGCATGACCGTGACCGGGATGAGCATGAGCACCGTACCGGAGACGGTTGGCGTGAGGATGCGCTGGAAGAGGGACAGCCGCCAGGACAGCGCGACCGGTACCAGGGCGGAGACGGCGACCAGGGTGGCGAGCGTCGCGGGGCCGCTCTCGGTGAACGCGCTGATGCATGCCGGAATGAAGGCGCCGGAAGTGCCCATGACCATGACGTGCCCGGCGCCGATCCGGCCGGCCCGAGCCGCCTGCAGCATGGTGGTCAGGCCGCAGATCGCGACCGACGCGAGCACGGCCCACAACACGTACGCTTCCGAAGCGCCGGCTGCCCGCATCACCACGGTCGGGATCAGCATGACCGCCGCGATGTTCAGCACCGCGAGCTGCAGACCGACCCCGAGGGCGAGCGCGGGTGGCGGGGTCTCGTCCGGCTGGTAGCGGACGCGGGAGGCCGTCCGTAGCATCAGTGCGACTCCCCTGGGAGTTTTGACAGATTCCGTGACAGATTCATGGCACTATCTGTCCAGGAATCTGTCAGATTGAGCTCTTGCTGGATGGAACCAATATAGTAGACACTCTCCGGGCGTCCCCAAGGCGCGTTGTTCATTGGGCGTACGCGTCCACCACGGCTCCGACGAGCCCCCGAGCGGACATATGAGATGCTCTACCTGATCGCCGCCCTCGCGGCGCTGGCCGTCGGGCCCCTTATGGGAGCGCGAGCGGGGCCGGTCCGCGAAGCCGAAGATGGACCGCGGAGTGCGCTCGCGTCCGTCCTCGAGGGTCTGGTGATGGCGGCCGTGCCGGGACTGATCTTTCTGGAATTCGTGCCGTCCGCGGTCGGGGAAGGGGAGTGGGGCGTCCTTCTTGTGCTCCTGGCGGGATTCGCGTTGCCCGTGCTCGCCGAGCGGTCCTCGCGCAGGGGCGGTAAGCCGGTCCACCGCTGGGCGCTGATCGCCGGCCTCTCCGGGTTCCTCGTTCACGCCGCGCTCGACGGAGCCGCGCTGGCCACCCTGCCGGCGGGCAGCCCGGCTTCGCTTCCTCTGGCCGTCATCCTGCACCGCCTTCCGGTGGGGGTCGCGGTGTGGTGGCTCGCGGCCAGGGAGATCAACCGCCCGGCGGGCGTCGTGGCGCTGGCCGCCCTGATGCTTGCGACGGTGGCAGGGTACCTCATCGGTGCCGCCGCCGACGGGGCCCTGCTGGACACGGCCATCCTGGACTCCGGGCCGCTGCGGCTCTACCAGGCCGCGGTAGGGGGATCGCTGGTGCACGTCGTCATCCACCAGAACGGTGCACGCGCGACCGGCCGCGACCGCCGCGGCGAGGGCTGGGGCGCGATCCTCGCTCTGGCGCTCCTTCTGGCCGTCGTCGTGGCCGGCATGGACGCGGGTCCGCACGGTCCCGCGAACTTCCTGTCTCGGCTCCACGTGCTCTCCGCGGAGAGCGCCCCGGCCCTCCTGGCGGCGTACCTCTGCGCGGGGCTCCTCAGCGCCTTCCTGCCGCAGCGGTCGGTTCGCTGGATGGCCCGCGGCAGCTCGGTCTCCCAGGCCGGGCGGGGCATGCTGATCGGCCTGCCGTTCCCGGTATGTTCCTGCGGCGTCGTGCCACTGTACAGGAGCCTGGTCCGGCGCGGCGCACCCCCGGCCGCCGCGATGGCGTTCCTGGTCGCCACGCCCGAACTGGGCATCGACGCCATCCTCCTCTCGATTCCGCTGCTGGGGCCGCAGGTCACGGTGCTGCGGCTGGCCACGGCTGCCCTGGCGGCGCTCCTGGTGGGCTGGTGGGTGGGGGGCAGGCTGAAGACGGCGGACCCGGAGCCCGAGCCCGCGACCGCAGCGGGTGACCGGCCGGGCACGCTGACCCGCCTGGGCGCCGCGTTGCGCACGGGAACCGGCGAGGTCGTCGATCACACCGCGCCGTGGATCATCCTCGGATTGGGCGTCGCGGCCCTCGTCACCCCCGTCCTGGAGAGCGGCTGGCTGGCCGGTCTGCCGCCGGTGGCGGACGTTTTCCTCTTCGCCCTGCTGGGCTTCCCCACCTACGTCTGCGCCGCCTCGGCCACCCCGCTGGTCGCGGCCTTCCTCGCCACCGGCCTGTCGCCGGGTGCCGGCATCGCCTTCCTCATCACCGGACCGGCCACCAACATCTCCACCCTCGGGCTCGTCAGCAGCCTGCACGGCCGGCGCGCGGCCATCGCGTTCGCATCGGTGATGGTTGCCTTTGCGGTCACGTCGGGCGTCGCGGTCAACGCCGCCTTCGGGGCGCTGCAGGTTCCTTCGCTCGCGGCGCTGATGGAAGAGACGCCAAGCGCCCTGCAGCAGATCAGCCTCGTTCTTCTCGTCGCACTCTTCCTCCGTTCGATTGTCCGTCGCGGGCTCAGGAGGTTTGTGGGCGAGCTGCGCGAAGGGCTGGGATGGGCGCACTGACGGCGGGTTGCCGGGCCGACATGTGGTTGAAGTTTCGCATCTTGTTGCGGTGGTTGTGGTTGCATGTTCGATAGCCCGATTTCCCGCTGAATGATTCCCGCCGGTCTCGACTTCAGCCGCGAGCCCGGCGCCGGTCTTCCAGAGCCTTCC
>JAJEBR010000121.1 GCA_022822445.1 Gemmatimonadota bacterium
GATTGCCGGCAAGATGTCCCTGGCGCGGAAGACAATCGAAAACTACCGTGCCCGCCTCAAGGAGAAACTTGGGTTGCGCGACCGGTCGGACTGGGTGGACTTGGCGCTCAAGTCGGGCTTGCTGCTGGACGAGTAGGAACAGGTTAGATTACGCCCGCATCCGCTCGGACCACCTTCCGAATTCCCGCCATTTGGTCACGATTTCCCCGCTGTTCGTGGGCAGCGAGGTCAGATGTGGCCTGAGGGCAGGAAACGCAGATCGCGCAGCCCTGATTGAACTTACGTGATTCCCTGCCGTGATTCAGTCCACCGGTAGTCTGCCATAATGTCGTGTTTTCTTTACATACTGTGAAAGTGAGGCGATGAATCGAGGCACGCGATGCGCCAGGATCACCCCGGCCACCTCGGAATCGGGCGGCCGGGTGTCCAGGGCACGCCCGCCGCTTCGAGTTCGGCGCCGAGCGCGGCGAGGTCCACTTCGACCAGCGCCCGCAGCGCCGCAGACACTTCCGCGAGCTCTGCCGACGCGACCGCGTAGCTGTCGCGCTGCGTGGTGGTGGGTGCCGAAGTCGACCGGAACTGCGCGCCCACGATGCGCGAGATGCGCTGCATGACCGACGGCGGCGCGAGTTCGGCGCGGTCGAGCGCGGTGCGGTCCCGCGAGAGGACGCGCTGAATCTCGAAGAGGCGCCCCTCGAAGGCGGTGATGCGGGCTTCGTACGGCGCCGCGTCCAGGCCGGGGCCGGCGCGCACCGCACGGCGCAGTAGCCCCAGCTGCTGCGAGGTCTCGCGGGCGGCGCGGTCGGTGGCGATGCCGGCGCGCTGCAGGGCCGCGACCTCGCGCTGGAAGGCGAGGAGCGCGTCCCGGTCGGCGGCGGCGAGGGTGGCCGTGCCGAGGGGACGCACCGTGAAGGACTGCGGGGCCGTGAGGTCCTGGTACTCGCCGCTCCGCGCCAGGACGACCCGGGCGGAGAACTCGCCGGGCGCCACCATGGGGCCGTCGGGCTCGCCGCCGCCGGGGGAGGGGGGTTCCAGGGACGCATAGCGCAGGTCCCATGCGATGCGGTGGAGGCCGGCGCGGCGGGGGGCGGGGACGCGCCGCACCACGTCGCCCGCGGCGTCCGACACGACCACGAACACCTCGGGTGGCCGCTCCATGTCTTCGGCGGTCAGCGCGGCCCGGTCGGGGTAGGCGATGTCGTCGCCCCGGGCGAGGGCCTCCCGCTCCAGCCGCTGCCGACGCTCCTTCAGCGACTCGTAACCGTCCCGCAGGTAGTAGGTGAAGACGGCCCCGAAGGGCGGGTTGGGCGCGGTGAAGAAGGCGTCGCCGAAAGTCCCCTTCTGCTGTCCGCCGAGCGGCCGCGCGGGGATGTACGCCCACGGGTCCTTCACCGGGAAGAGGTGCGCCGCGCCCGCCCGGCCCGCTGCATCCGCCGCGCCGACCGCGCCCTCGTCGGCCGCCACTCCCGCCACGGCTTCCCCCATCGTCCGCAGTGGCGAGTAGTCGTCCAGTATGTAGAACCCGCGCCCGAAGGTCGCCAGCACAAGGTCGTTCTCGCGGCGCTGAATCTCCAGATCGCGCACCGGGATCGTCGGCAACCCGCCGCGCAGCCGCACCCACGCCCCGCCCCCGTCCATCGTCGCGAAGAGCCCGAACTCGGTGCCCAGGAAGAGCAGGTCCGCATCGACGTGGTCCTCCACCAGCGTCCAGCTCGACTGCCCGTCCGGCACGTCGCCCGTAATGTTCGTCCAGCTCGCGCCCCGGTCGTCGCTCCGCACCACATACGGCCGGAAGTCCCCCTCCTTGTGGTTGTTGAACACCGCGTAAACCCGGTCAGGCTCATGCCGCGACGCCACGACATCGGCCACGTACGCCATCGCCGGCACCCCTGCGAACTCCTCCTCCCGGCGCCACTCCCCTCCCCCGTCCTCGCTCACCTGCACGAGCCCGTCGTCCGTCCCCACGTACAGCAGCCCCTCGACCAGCGGCGACTCGTCGAGCGCCACGATCGTCCCGTACGGCGACGTGAACACGTTCTTCCACACGGCCTCGGGCGGCCAGATCCGTCCCATCACCGGACGCTGGTTGCGGTCGAGACCCCGGCTCAGGTCCCCGCTCACCGCCGTCCACGTCTCGGCCCGGTCGTCCGACCGGAACAGCTTCTGCGCCGCGAAGTAGATCCGCCGCGGGTTATGCGGGCTGATGATCAGCGGCGAGTCCCAGTGCCAGCGCAGCGCTCCCTCCCCCGCCTCCGGCTGCGGCTGGATGTCCAGCTCCTCGCCGCTCGCCCGGTCGTAGCGCACGATCCCCGCATACTGGGACTGCGTGTAGACGATATTCGGATCCTCCGGGTCGACGCGCGCCTGGAAACCGTCCCCCCCGTGGGTGATGAACCAGTCGCTGTTGCGGATCCCGTGCACGTTGTCAGTGCGCGACGGCCCGCCGACGGACGAGTTGTCCTGCGTGCCCCCGTACACCGTGTAGAAGGGCGCCATGTTGTCGATGCCCACCCGGTAGAACTGCATCAGCGGCATGTTCCCCGACACGTAGCGCCACGTTTGCGTGCGGTCGAAGGTCTCGTACAGCCCCCCGTCGGTGCCGACCAGCATGTAGTCCGGGTCGTCCGGGTCGAAGACGATCGCGTGGTTGTCCACGTGCCGGAAGCGCGAGTTGACCCGCTCGAAGGTGCGGCCCCCGTCCTCGGTCACATGGATGAAGACGTCCACCGCGTAGACCCGGTCCATCCGGTGCGGATCCGGGTAGAGCTCGCCGTAGTACTGCGGATCGACGACGATGTAGTCGGACATGCGCACCCACGTCTCGCCCCGGTCAGTCGAGCGGTAGAAGCCGCTCCTGTCCTCGGTCGCGGCGGGATTGGCGTAGAGGACGTCGGGGTCGATCGGGGAGACGGCCAGCCCGATTCGGCCCAGATCGCCCGCCGGCAGCCCCGCCGTGATGTCGCGCCAGCTCTCGCCGCCATCGGTGCTCTTCCAGACGCCGGACTCGGGGCCGCCCGCGACGAGGATCCCCACGTGCCGCCGCCGCTGAAAGGCCACGGCGTAGAGGACATCGGGGTCGCGCGGATCGAAGTGCACGTCGGCGATGCCGGTGTTCTCGCTGATCTCGAGGACCGGGGTCCAGCTGCCCCCGCCGTCGGTGGTCTTGAAGAGCCCGCGGTCGCCGCCGGGAGCCCAGAGTCCGCCCATCGCGGCCGCGTACACCACGTCCGGGTCGCGGGGGTCGATCAGGATCTTGCCGATGTGCTCCGACGTCGCGAGCCCGGTGTTGGTCCAGCTGCGTCCCCCGTCCAGGCTCTTGTAGACGCCGTCGCCCCAGCCGACGCTGCGCTGGCTGGTGTTCTCGCCGGTCCCGAGCCAGATGACGTTCGAGTCGGTGGGGTCGATCGCGATCGCGCCGGTCGAGTAGGAGGGATGGTTGTCGAAGATGGGCGTCCAGGTGGTGCCGCGGTTCTCTGTCTTCCAGACGTTCGACGATGAGGTTGCGACGTACCAGACGCTTCGGTTCGTGGGGTCGACGGCGATGTCGGCGATTCTGCCGGACATGAAGGCCGGGCCGATGCCGCGGAGCTGGAGCGCGGAGAGCAGGCCGGTGGTGATGGCGGGGGGGACAGGGTCATCGCCGGACTGGGCGGCGAGGGGGGGCGGGGCGGTGCAGACGGCGGCCAGTGTGAAAGCGATGAGCCTCATTCGGGTCCTCGGTGGTGGTGTAGCAGGGTCCGGTGGTGCGGGTCCGGGATCATCCACGGCCCCCTGGCAGGATGCCCCCGGAAGCGAGGCTCCGCAATCCGTCGGCCCGGTCACGACGCGGGGGATCGCTGTGTGTGTTGACGGCCTTCGAGCGAGTCGGCCACCATCACCGCGGAGGCCCGAAAACGTTTCAGCTGAAACGTCCCGGCCTGTTTCCGCGACCGGGATGATCGGCTGGAGACCCCGACTCGCCGGAGGGCAGATTCGCCGGTGGTCGGTTGACAGCCGCTCCGGTCCCGCACACCCTCCCACGCATCGATACGGGGTGACGCAATGGTGCAACGGGACTACATACTCCGCCTGATCGAGGAGCTGGGCGTGATTCTGATCGCGCTCCGCAAGGCGATCATGAGAGGAGCGGCCGGCAGGGAGGAGGTGGAGGCGACGCTCAGCCGGGCCACCAGCGCCGCGGGCATGGAGCTGGAACTCGCCCGCGCCCTCTCTGCCGACGCGCTTCCCGCCATGGTCGCCCCCACCGGAGAGGTCGAGCCGGCGCGTTGCTGGGTGCTCGCCGAGGCGCTGATGACCGACGGAGCGGACCTGATGCAGCGCGGGGAAGCCGAAATGGCCCGGTCCTCGCTGGCCAAGGCGGCGGTGCTGTTCGAACTGGTCGCGCCGTGGGGGGCCTACCTGACGGGGTTCCCGGAGGCGCGGGAACGGATTGAAGAGATCGAGGGAATGCTGGAGACCATCGGTGACGTGGGGGCGAGCAGCCCCCCATTTGCGTAACGGCCCGGCCCGATTGCAGCCCGGCTCGATTGCATGTTGCCGGGGTCGAGCTGTATGATACAGGATGGGAAGAGCCGTTGCCGCGAGACCGCTGGAATGCAAAAGCAGATGTCGAAAAAGCTCCCTGCTCTGGTATTGACCGCCGCCATGGGCGCATTCGCCGCATGCGGTCCCCCTGTCTCCGGTGACCCGGAAGTCGATAGCGAGCGTATCGGCGACGTACTGGCGGAAGTCGAGAGTCTCAGGCGTTTTGACCGTGACGGCAAGGTTGTCAAGACAGAAGGCGATTGGATGGTAGCCAGGGTCTGGCACGGACGCGATTCAACCGGGGCCAGGATCTCGGGATCTGTCGTGGCCCGGCGACTCGACGCCGATACGGACCTCGCATACATCCGGAACCTCGCCCGTGAAGAAGGCCTCGACGAAATGGAGACCGACATCCTCTTGGAGCGCCTGAGGTCGGCCAGAGACGCCAGGAACGCCGAAGCCCACGAGGAGGAGGCCTCGCGGTAAGCCCTCCTATCGCCCGGCCGCCGCCAGCACCTCCCGAACCACCTCTCCCGCGCGCCGCACATCCTCCATTGACACGTCCCGGTGGGCCACCGCGCGGACGCTGTGCGCGCCCGCTACGAGCATGGTGACGCCCCGCTCCCGGCACCCGTCCACGAAGTGCGCCGCGCCGCACGGCACGTTGAAGCGCAGGATGTTCGTCTCCACGTGCTCGCGGACCAGCTCCACGCCCGGGATCGACACCAGGACATCGGCGAGGTGTCCCGCCTTCTCGTGGTCGCGGGCGAGGTCGTCGCGGTGGTTCTCCAGCGCGTACAGCGCCCCCGCGGCGATCACACCCGCCTGGCGGAAGCCGCCGCCGAAGAGCTGCTTGAAGCGCCGCGCCCGGGCCACGAAATCGCTCGAGCCCGCCAGCGCCGAGCCGACCGGCGCGCCGAGCGCCTTCGAGAAGCACACCGACACGCTGTCGAAGTCGCGCGCGTAGCGAGCCGGCGCGATGCCGGTGGCCGCCGTGGCGTTCCAGACGCGGGCGCCGTCGAGGTGGCAGCGCAGCCCGGCCGCGCGGGCGATCGCGACGACTTCGTCGATCAGTTCCAGCGGCCAGATGCTCCCCCCACCGCCGTTGTGGGTGTTCTCCACGGTGAGCAGCGTCGCGGGCGGCGTCAGGGTGGTGGGCGATCCCGGGTGCGTGACCCCGAGGGCGTCGCGCAGCTGGGAAGCCGTGAAGATGCCGCGGTCCCCCATGAGCGGATGCACCGTGACGCCCGCCAGCGCCGCCGGTCCCCCGCCCTCCGAGCGCACGACGTGCGAGGCGATGTCCATGATGACCCGGTCGCCGTGCTCGGTGTGGGCGCGGATCGCAACCTGGTTCGTCATCGTCCCGGTCGGCATGTAGACGGCGTCCGCCTTGCCGAGGACCTCCGCTGTCCGGGCCTCGAGACGCCTGACGGTCGGGTCGTCGCCATAGACGTCGTCGCCGACGGTGGCTGAGGCCATGGCTTCGCGCATGCCGGGGCTGGGCCGGGTAACGGTGTCGCTGCGCAGATCGATCATGTGAGATGGGAGTCCGGGAGAGGGGGGTGGGGACGAAGTGTCGGCACCGTCAACATTAGCCGAACTCGACATCCATGACATCCTGGAGCGGGCGATATCCCACGCTGCGGTAGATCCTGTTCGAAACGGGGTTCGCGAGGTCGGTGTAGAGGACGCAGTGGCCGAAGCCCAGATCGAGCGCATGGGTGCTCAGCTCGGCGACCAGCGCGGTGGCGTACCCCCTCCGGCGACGGGCCGCGGGCGTATACACATAGCCGATCCGAACCCCGTGGCGGGTGTGCGCCGGGAATCCGGCCATCGACACCGGCTCCCCGTCCACCCACAACGCCAGCAGGCGATTCCCGCCCTCATCACCACAGAGCCGGCGGGCCCGCTCCACGGGATCTACCGGGTCCCCCAGTCGGGTCTCCTCCACGAACGAGCCCAGCCACCGGGCGACGAGCGAAACATCCGCAGGTCCGGCACGCCGCATTACTCCCGGTGCCCTCCGCGAAGGCGGTACCACCCGCTCAAGAACATGGATGCGTTGACGGGCTCCAGACGTCACCCTCAACCCCTGCAGTCGGCCCCAGGCGTCGCCGAAGGCGCGGGCAACCTGATCCGGACCAAGGACGGCCGGCAGCTCGTCATACACCTCGGCCACATCCCGGGCCAGGAGAGGGGCCGCATCCAACGGCATGCGGGTCAGGCCCAGCTTGTAGGGAGGCGTGCGGAAGGCGCATCCGACGACGGCGCTGCCCCGTTCGATCGTCGCAAAGTAGAGTGGAGCCGCGGGCGACGACACAGGCGGGACCGAAGTTGCCGCAGGGGGGACTGTATCCGCCGGGGGACGCCTTCCCACGAGGGACGCGGCCACCCCCAGCGCCAGGTTGTTCTCGGCCTCTCGCCGGAGCAGCCAGGGCTCGGCCCGATCGAGGAAGGCACGCGGACCGGAGTGGCGCACGATTACGGTCTCCATTCACCCTCCGTCGGCTTGGAGGGCAATGTCGGCCCGGTCGGTTTTGTCGGCCCGGTCGGTTTTGTCGGCCGGGTCGTCGGGGCCAGCGGAGGGTTCACCCACGGGCGCCAGGCGAAAGAGTCCGTTGAGCTTCGTGCGCAGGACGCGCACGTATCCCCTGCCGGTGATCCACTCCTCGAGGGCTGTCGGGTTCGGATCCCCGGGGTGCCGGTCCGGCCCACCAACATGACCGGCACCCCGATCGCCCGCCCCGCGGCGGTCCCCGTCACCGGAATCCCGCTTCAGTTCCACAATCAGGTGCTTCGGCCACGCGGCTCGCGGCACACTGCGCAGATACGGCTGGATCACCTCCGCCTCCCGCCCCTCCACGTCGACCTTGAGGCAGTCGATGCGGTCGATCCCGGCCTCCCCCACCACGTCGGCCAGCGTCATCACGGACACCGGCACCGTCGCTCCCCCACTGTCGGCCGTATCGCTGAGCAGGCGATTCTCTCCCGAGTTGCGCATACCCACCGTGAGCGCTCCCGTCCCGCGGGCCGCACCCACCGCCGCTTCCACCACCCGAATCCGCTCGCTGGCGCCATTGACCCGCACGTTGTACCGCAGTTGCCGCGCCACCAGCGGGTTCGGCTCGACGGCCACCACCCGCCCGAACGCCGCCATGCGCGACGCGACCCAGAAGGTGTAGCCCCCGACGTTGGCACCGACATCCACGAAGGTGAAGCCGGGAGACAGCGCCCACTCCCCGAGCAGCCGCCGCTCCGCGCGGTCCCATGAGCGGGGCAGGAAGAGGATCCTGGATTCGGAGACGGACCGGTCCGGGAAGAGCCGCAGCCTTTGACCCCAGACGCGAGTGTCGACCGGACCGGCCATTCCGCGGCGCGCGAGCCGGCGGGCAAGGAGGGCGAAACGGCTCCAGGGCCACCCTCCGGGGAACGACCGGGCCACCTTCAGCCAGAATCCGCCCCATCCGCGGGGGAGGTGCGCCCCCCAGGGGTCTGCGGGAAAGCCCTCAGCGGCGTTCTTGCGGCGTCTCATCCCACTCGTTCGCTCCCCCTGGCGCTCCCCTCAGCTACCCTGAACGTAAAGGCTGCATGACAATTCGTAATGTTCTCTTTACACATCGGCCTTCGGTCGCTTCGCTTTCCGGCCCCAGTGCTTCGCACCGACCCCCTTGGCGCCGAAGTTATCGTTCCTGTCTGCATCTTCACGGAAGATTGAATCGTAACAGCCCGTCGCCTCACCACCCTCGGCGCGGCGCGGGGATTATCCACGGACGGTCAAATGAATCCCCTTCCCGGCGGGACGCTATCCGCCGGATACATCACCCGCTTCTGGTCGCCCCTGGCCGCGACCTGGGTCATGATGGCGATGGAGGGCCCGCTCCTCGCCGCCACCATCGCCCGCCTTCCCGACCCGAAGGTCAACCTCGCGGCGCACGGCGTGGCCTTCGCGATCGCCATCCTCGTCGAAGGCCCGATCATCATGCTCATGACCGCGGCCACGGCCCTGGTTCGCGACGCGGACAGCTACCGCCGCCTCCGCCTGTTCGCGCACGGCCTCAACGGTCTCGCGACGCTGCTCCTGTGCGTGCTCCTCGTCCCCGCCGTCTTCGATTCGCTGATGCGGGGGGTGCTGGCGCTGCCGGCCGAGGTGGCGGACATCGTCTACGGGTCGCTATGGATCTACCTGCCGTGGGCCGCGGCGATCGGCTACCGGCGGTTCATCCACGGCGTGATGATCATCTCGGGGAAGACGCGGCAGGTCGCGGCCGGCACCGTCTGCCGACTGGCGGTGATGGCGGGCACGGCCTTCACACTCGCCGCCTTCACGGAGCTCCCGGGCGCATGGGTCGCCGCGGCGAGCCTGACCGTGGGCGTCTGCGCGGAGGCGGTGGCGGCACGGCTGATGGGCGCCGGCGCGATCCGCCGCACCCTGGCCACGAGCACCGCCGAGAGCGGGACGCCACCCCTCACCTGGCCGGCGATGACGTCGTTCTACTATCCCCTCGCGATCACGTCCATGGTCGCGCTGGCGACCCACCCCGTGCTCACCTTCCTGGTCGGCCGGGCGCAGGCGCCGCTCGAATCCCTGGCGGTGCTTCCGGTCATCCACTCCCTGTCGTTCCTCTTCCGCGCGGTCGGGCTCAGCTACCAGGAGGCCGCGATCGCGCTCATGGGCCGGGAGTTCGAACACCGCCGCGCGGTCGGCCGCTACGCCGTCGGCCTGGCGATCATCACCTCGGCCGGCTACGCGCTCTTCGCCGCCCCACCGCTCTTCGACGTGTGGTTCGGGACGGTGTCGGCGCTCACCCCCGAGCTGCAGGCGTACGCAAGGGTCCCCGCAGCCCTGATCATCCCGCTGCCGGCGCTGTCGGTCTGGCTGGCGTACCAGAGTGCGATTATGGTGATGAGGCGCCGGACCAGGGCCATCACCGTGGCCACGTCGCTCGGGGTCGCCGGCCTCGTGGCGATCTTCGCCGTGCTGGGGTGGGGCCTGGGCTGGATCGGCGCCACCGCCGCGTTCGCCGCCTTCCTCGGGGGGCGGTTCCTGTCGAACCTGTACCTGCACTGGGCCGAATCAAGATGAGCATCAGTCGCCGCCGCTTCGTCACCGCCTCCGCGGGGTGCGCCTCCGGTTTGGCCGCGGTGGCGAGCTGCGCGTCCTATCTGGCCGCGGTGGGGCCGCTGTTGTCGCGGGGGGCGCTGGCGCGGTGGGGACGGGCGGGGGTGGGGGATGGAGGGGGGCCGGCAAGCGGGATGGATGGCGGACGGGGCGCAGGCGAAGGGCGCGCGACGGCCGTGGGACGGATCGTCGCACAGGAGCCGTGGGCGCGCATCGAGGAGGTCGGCCCCGGGATGTACGCGGTCGTCTCGACACCGCTCAACGGCGACTACACGACGGTTTGCAACGGCGGGATCGTCGGCGGGTCCGCGGAGACGCTGGTGGTGGAGGCCTTCATGTCGGAGCGCGGGGCGGAGTGGGTGGCCGAACAGGCCCGCGAGTTGACGGGCCGCTGGCCGGGACTGGTCGTCGTCAGCCACCATCACGCGGATCACTCGGCCGGCGCCGGTGGGTTCGCGGGCTCCGGCGGCGAGACTGCCCCTGCGCTCCACGCGACCGGGACCACCCGCAACCTCGTCGTGACCTCTCCGACCACCGAAGCACCGCTCGCGCCCTGGGCGGACGCGGTGCTGTTGCCCGAGGACGCGCCCGCGACCTTCGATCTGGGTGACCGCGTGGCGACCGTGCAGCCGCGCCGGGGCCACACCGCGAGCGACCTCACGGTGGAGGTGGACGGGGGCGAGGGGCCGGTGTGGTGCGGCGACCTCGTCTGGAACGCGATGTTCCCCAACTACATGGACGCAATCCCGTCCCGGCTGTCCCGCTCGGTGCGGGCGCTCCGGGGACTGCCTGCGGCGATCTTCGTCCCCGGACACGGCCCGCTGGCGGATGCCGGGGCCATGGCCCGGTACATCGACGTGATCGACTCGGTGGAGGAGGCGGCCCGGCGCGCGATCAACGGCGGGCAGACCGCGCAGGAGGCCGCGGCAGAGTACGAGGTGCCAGAAGAACTCGGCGAATGGTCGCTCTTCAATCCGGCCTACTACCAGCGCGCGATCGAGGCGTGGATGAGGGAGCTGGCGGGGGCGCGCTGATTGGTGGCGTGGCACGCCGCAACGACCGCGATGTAAAGACGACACGACAGTTTGTAATGTTCTCTTTACCATCGCCCGGCGGGAGCGTTCAACGAGCCCTGCGGAGTCAGAGCTAGTACTCACCCTCCGTCCCACTCCCACGGCCAAGCGCTCCAGATCGCGCTCGGAGAGGCGGTCGGCCAATGCTCCGAAGAATGAAGACCGGAACGCCGTTCCGTCCGCCTCCTCCGGGATAAGGACGTCCACCACGACGGAGATCAATTCGACGCCGTCCTCGTCCACCACGGAGACCACCTCCGGTGCGCTGAACAAGGCCCTCGGCTCCAGTCGGCGGGCCAATCGCTTCAGGCGTTCCACCGGGGCCCGCATCGATTATGGGGATTGAGTCTAGTCTATCAGCTGCCATGCGTCCACTCGCCAAACGATCCCCGGTTGTCGACATCGCGGCGCAACTCCGCCTCGCGGCCTACAGGTGGCGACGGACCGCTGCAGGCCACACATCCTCCCCAGAGGCATTGGAACGTCAGGTTTACACGACATTCTGTAATGTGCTCTGGGGATTATATACCTGAGTGACCATGGGCCACTTCGTCATACTGTTCTGTGCGGAGCGGTCTCAACTTCGGACTCGCTTCACTTGCATCCTTCCCACACTCCGGGGTTTCCTCCCCAGCGACCGCTATACCTTTTCTCATTTTGCACCTTTCGACCGGACGCCGTTCGGCCAGTTTGCGGGACCCACCATCCATCGGAGGGTGGAACCGGCACTTTATCGAGGCGAAGAGGCGGGCTCGTCAGTCTCGGAACGAGTCTCTGAAGTGCTTGTTCCAATTCCGCATCCGAGCGAGAACCGGCACACCTTTCGATAACGATTGCGCGCGCTTCAGCCTCCGACTTCGGCTTGTCCATACGCCACTTCAGGGACCAGAGCGACTGGCAGCCGTCGATTAGCGGTGCAACACCAACCGACATGATCTTGTCGAGGGTCTTGGCGTCGAGGGTCTCGGGTTCGGCCTCGGTCATGCTTCCGGGGCCGTCTTCGGTGCATCCGGCGGCTAGGGTGAGCGTTGCGGCCAGTGCGGCCAGCCCGATCAAACGCGACAATCGCGCCGAAAGGTTGCGGTTGCCCACTTTGCTCAAATGCGCCCGGTATGTTTTCGTTCTCATACTCAAAAGATAACGGTTTTGATATAGAAAATCAAGTCTGGTCACTCAGATATATAAAGCCCCTGTCCTCTTTACATTACCTGCCGAAACCGCTCTCCCAGCCCCCGCAGCCGCTCCACCGGCTCGTTGCTGAAGACGATCCGCACGAACTGTCCCGCGTTCTCGCGCCCCCAGTGCGTCATCGGCGTCGCGGCCACCTTCCCGCGCTCCAGCAGGCGCGCCGACGCGGCTTCCCCATCCAGGCCCAGCCTGCCGGTGTCCACGAGAAGCGACCACCCGCCGTCGCTCTGCACGAAGGGCAGCCCGGCCAGCTCGGCCTGCACCAGGTCGCGCCTGCGCTCCCACTCCCGCACGGCCTCCGCCACGCCCCCACCTGCCGGGTCGGTCAGCGCGGCGAGCGCGCCCGGCTGCGCGATCCCCACCGGGGTCACCACGTTGTAGATGCTGACGAGCCCGATCCGGTTCATCGCGCGGCGCGGGCCCGCCACCCATCCCACCCGCCAGCCGATCATGCGGTACTCCTTCGACACGGACCCCACCGTGATCGTGAGGTCCTCCAGGCCCGGGACGCTCATAGGGTGAACGTAATCGCGGTTACCGTACAGGATGCGCTCCATCACGGCGTTGTAGAGGAGCCAGATGCCGCGCGGCTCACACAGCCGGGCCACCTCCTCCCAGTCCGCCCGCGTCATGACCGCTCCTGACGGGATCGAGGGGTTCATGAGGAACACCACCCGGGTCCGGTCGGTGACGGCGTCGCGCAGGCGGCCCGGATCGATGGCCCAGCGCCCGTCCTGCACCACGAACGGCACGAAGCGCGCCACGCCCCCCGCCAGCCGCACCCGGTACAGCATCCCCGCGTAGGTCGGATCGGTCACCACCACCTCGTCGCCCGGCTCGATCAGCGCCAGCAGCGCGTTGAAGAGCCCCTCGGTCCCCCCGGCGGTGATGATCGTCTGCGTGGCCGGGTCGTGGGAGACGCCGCTGAGCCTGGACACGTGGGCGGCGGCGGCCGCACGCAGCTGGTCGCCCCCCAGGAAGGGCAGGTAGCTGTTGGCGTCGTCTTCGCCGATGGCCGTGCGGGTGGCCTCGATGGCCGCAGCGGGTGGCGGGATGTCCGTGTCGAGGTTTTCGAGGCGGAGGATCTCGGGGTCGGCGCCGGCCGCGCTCGCGACGCGGTCGATGGAGAAGCCGGCGATGCCGTGCAGGCGCGTCACGGGTGGATGAGACCGGCGATGCCGGGCGGGGGCTGATCAAGCCGGGGCCGGCCGTGCTGGCGCTGGCCGGACGGGCGCTGGCCGTGCTGACGCTGACCGGACGGGCGCTGGCCGGGCTGACGCGTCACGGGGCGTTGGCGGTGGAGTGGCCCGGGGCTGGGCCATCGCCCGCACAGCGGCCCCGCAGCCGTTCGCGCACAAACTCGATGACCTCTTCCACCGTGCGCGCGGTCGCCACCTCCGACGGCAGGCGGCGGGCGCGCTCCAGATCCCCGAAGAGGACGACGGGGCGCTCGTAGCGCACCGACAGCGCGACCTCGGAAGCCGTTCCCACGCTCCCCGGCAGGGCCACGACCACGTCCGAGGTGAGAACGTTCACATGGTTGCGCGAACTGAACTCTGCTCCGTCCTGCCCCAGGTGCGTGCGAATCGCGATTTCGATCCAGGGGTTGGGACAGCCGGATGGGATGACGCCAGCGCCCGCCGACGGGGAACCCCCGGAGCGGCCCGGCAGGTTCTCCGGCCCGCCCGCGCCTGCACCCACCCCGCCCTCACCTGCACCCGCCCCACCCGCCCCAGCACCCTGCCCACTGAACGGCAACACCCCGATCACCAGCCCGGCCCGATCCTCCACCTCTGCGAACCCCCGCGACACCGATTCCATCACCCCGCTCCCGCCGCCCGTCAGCAGATGCACGCCCAGCCGCGCAAGCCGCCGCCCGAGCGGTACGGCCAGTTCCTCGTGGGCGCGCACGCCCGAGCCCATCACGCCGACGACCGGAAGCGATCTCGCGAGGGCCATTCAGAATACGTATGAAGTGCGAAGTTTCTTCATCATCGACTTCATCTTCGCCAATCCCGAGGTCTCACGCCAATGAACGCGCGCAGCCCGTGGACAAGCTCGCCTGAGCATCGCCGCTCGAATGCCGCGGGCACCTCCTCCTCGGGCCGCAAAGGCCGCTACGGGCCCTACGCCGCGACCTCGGTCGTCGTCGCCAACATGATCGGCACCGGCGTCTTCACGAGCCTCGGCTTCCAGCTCCTCGACATCCAGTCCACCTTCCCGCTCCTCCTCCTCTGGGTGGTCGGCGGCGCGGCTGCGTTCTGCGGCGCGCTTTCCTACGCGGAACTGGGCGCGGCGATTCCCCGTTCGGGCGGCGAGTACACCTTCCTGTCGCGCGTCTACCACCCGGCGGCGGGATTCGTCTCGGGGTGCGTCTCGGCGACCGTCGGGTTCTCCGCGCCCACCGCGCTCGCCGCCATCACCTTCGGCACCTACCTGGCGTCGGTCTTCCCCTCCCTCTCGCCCACCTGGCTCGGCGTCGGCCTGGTCGTGGCGATGGCGGCCGTCCACGTCACCAATCACCGCAGCTCGGGGCTCCTCCAGAGCGGGTTCACGACGCTGAAGGTGGCGCTGATCGTCGCCTTCTGCCTCGCCGCCGCCGCCCTCGCCGACCCGGCCCAGCCGGTCGCGCTCACCCCCGCCCCCGGCGACGGCACGCTCATCTTCGGCGGCGCCTTCGCGGTCTCGCTCATCTACGTGTCCTACGCCTACACCGGCTGGAACGCGGCCACCTACCTGACCGGCGAGGTGGACGACCCGCAACGCACCATCCCGCGCATCCTGGCGTCCGGCACGCTGCTCGTCACGGTGCTGTACGTGGCGCTCAACTACGCCTTCCTGCGCGCCGCCCCCATGGCCGAGCTGGAGGGCCGCCTCGAGGTCGGCTACGTGGCGGCCACCCACCTCTTCGGCCCGGCGGGGGCCGCCATCATGGGCGTCACCCTCGCCGTGCTGCTCGTCTCCACGGTGAGCGCGATGGTGCTGGCGGGCCCGCGCGTCCTGCAGGTGATCGGCGAGGACCATCCCGCGCTCCGCCGCCTTGCGCGCACCAGGCCGAACGGGATCCCGGCGGTGGCCATCCTGGCCCAGGCCGCCCTCACCCTCGCGTTCATCGTCACGGCGTCCTTCGAGACGATCCTCGTCTTCGCGGGCTTCATCCTCGGGCTGAACAGCCTGCTCACCGTGGCGGGCGTATTCGTCCTGCGGATACGCGAACCGGGGCTGGAGCGTCCCTACCGGACGTGGGGATTCCCCTTCACGCCCCTCGTCTACCTCGGCCTGACCTCCTGGACGCTCGTGTACATAGCGCTGGACCGTCCCGTGGAGGCGCTGGCCGCACTCGGAGTGATCGCCGGCGGGCTGCTGCTGTACCGCCTGGTCCGCTCCCGTCGCCACCCACCATCAGCCGCCCACCGGCCCGGCGCATGACGCTTCGCCCACCGGCCCGGCGCGTGACGCTCCGCTCGGCGGCTCCCTACTCGATCCCCAGCAACTCGATCTCGAAGATGAGCACCTGACCGGGGCCCGGCCCGGAGTCCCCGTACCCCAGGTCGGCAGGAATGAAGGCGCGCAGGTGCCCGCCCACCTTCATCAGCATGATCGCCTCCGCGAAGCCCGGAATCACTCCGCCCAAACTGAAGCTGGCCGGATCTCCGCCGTAGGAGGTGTCGAACTCGCTCCCGTCGATCAGGGTCCCGCGGTAGTGAACCTGGACCTGCTGCCCCTCCTGGGGGACCTCGCCGTCACCCTCGCGCAACACCTCGTACTGGAGCCCCGACTCGGTGGTCATGACCCCATCCTTGTTGGCGTTGTCCGCGAGGAAGGCCTCGCCTTCAGCCCTCGCGCCCGCGATCTCATCGGCCTGGGCCGACGTCAGCATCTCGTTGAACGCGACGATCGCGTCGCGCATCTCCATATCCGTGAGCGCCGGACTGATGTCGGCGAGCGCGTCCGAGAACCCCCGCAACAGCGCCGGCCGGTCGACCATGTCTTCGATTCCTTCCAGCGTAGTGGCAATGTCCTGACCGATCGCGTAGCTGGCCCTGCGGACATCGGTGTCGAGGGGAACATCGTCGCCGGGGGAGCCGTCGGGCGCGCAGGCGACGAGGGCCAGGAACGGAAGTGAGGCGAGGGCGCGCAACGGCATGGCGGTGCCGGCGGAGAGGCGAATGAACATGGGACTCCCTTGGCAAGCGGGGTTGATGCGAATGGGGGAATGTAACCTGAAGCGCCAATAACCGCGTCGGCTTCGGTCTACAGCGACTCGAGCACAGGTCTCAGTAACGTCAGATCCTCGATCACGGCGACCGCGCGCTTTTCCGCTCCACCACCATCCAGGCCGGCCGGGTTGTGCCAGACGACCTTCAGCCCGGCGGCAGCGGCGCCCCCGATGTCGCCCGGCGACCCCGCCACGAAGAGCACCTCGTCCAGGGGCACGCCCAGCGCTTCCACGCCCGCCGTGTACACGCGGATGTCCGGTTTGTAGAAGCCGACGGATTCGGTGGTGACCACCGAGTGGAATGGTGCACCAACCAGCTCCGCGGCCCGCACCCCCAGCACCTCCGAACAGTTGGTCGCCACGCCGATGGGCCTGTCGCGCGCGATCTCGCGCAGCACTGCGCCGGCTCCCGGCCATGGCGCGAGCTCATCCCAGCGGGCCTCGAGTGTGTGGGCATGCTCGCGGGGGAGTCCGACCGCCGCGGCCGACTCGGCCACGAGATCGAGGTAGGGCAGGTAGGCGCCCGTCGCGTAGGTGCGCCGCAGGTACTCGAGGCGCCACTTCCGCCCCGGTCCCTCTCCACCCGCGATGTCGTCCCAGAGCGACCAGGAGTCGAGCAGCGCGGACAGCAGATCGAAGAGGACGGCCCTCACGGCAGGCACCGCCTCCCGCCCGGCGGGTGGACCCGCGCCGGCCGCATCCGTCACTGTGGGTCCCTCACTCTACCCCAGCGCCCCTCACCCCACCTCCGCGTCGACCTCGATCTCGACCAGCAGGTCGTCGCCGACGGTGTTTGCGTACACGGTGGTGTTGGCGGGCCGGATCTCCGCGAAGCGGGCACCGTGCGCGCGGGCCACCGGCTCCCAATCGACGCCCTCGCGAATGTAGACGCGGGTGCGCACGACATCCTGCAGCGTCGCGCCGAGCGACTGCAGCGCCCCCTCGATCTTGTCGATGATGAAGTGGGTCTGCGCGGCGGGATCGCGCCCCCCGATCAGGCGTGCGCCGTGTGAGGCGGTGGTTCCCGCGACATGGATGCGGCTGCCCCTGCGCACCGCTCGGCTGAACCCGGCGAGCTCCTCCCAGGGCGTGCCGGTCGAGACGTACTCGGCGGCACCGGACCGACGGACCGGGTAGGGCGCCGGGAACGAGGTGACATGGTGGCTCAGGTCGCCGGAGGCGGTCAGGTAGGGGGGACGGCGGTATTCGTCTCCGCAGTCGCCGCCGATCGGGTCGAGCAGGGCGCAGGCGGCGTCCAGGTCGCGCCGGGCCTCGTCGTCCAGCGCCATGCGGAGGGCCCTGAGGTTGTCCCCGCCGTGACTGGTCTCGCCCAGCCGAGCCCCGACAATGATCCCGGCCACCGCCGGCTGCTCCAGGACGTAGCGGCAGGCCACGTTGGCCATGGACACGCCCGCCGGCTGCCCCTCGCCCAGCCGCCTCGCCACCCCGTCCACCACCCCGAGCAGCCCCTGGAAGCGGTTCCACCCCCCTGCCCGGTCGATGAAGCGGCGGTACTTCATCTGCGACCAGGTCATCGATTCATCGATGGGCGGCTCGTCGCGGCCCAGCCAGCGCTCGCTGAGGAAGCCGCCGGCCAGCGTCCCGTACGCGAGCACCCTGATCCCGTGAGCGCGGCAAACCTCCGTCATCGCCCCCGCCGCGCGCCGGTCCAGCAGCGAGAAGCAGACCTGGTTGGAGACGATCGGCACGCCACTGCGCACGGCCATGTCCAGGTGGACGGCATCGCAGTTGGTCAGCCCCAGATGCCGGATGCGCCCGGCCGCCTGGTGTTCGGCCAGCATGAAGAGGCAGTCCAGCCAGCTCGGGTCGGCGTAGCTCCAGGCGTGGAACTGCAGCAGGTCGATGCGGTGGGTGCCCAGCCGCTCGAGGGCGCGCGCGACCGCCTGGTCCACGGCCTCCTTGCTGGCGGGCCCCGGCTCCGGCACCCACTTGGTGAGGAACTGCAGGTCATCGCGGCGGGCTGCCAGCGCGCCCGCGATCACTTCGGCCGAGCCGTAATGGTCGGCCATGTCGAAGGTGGTGAGCCCGGCGTCGGCATGGGCGGCCATCGCGTCCGCGGCCGCCGCGGGATCAAGCGCCGCCCCGCCCCGCTCCTGGTCCGCCACCTGCCAGAGCCCGGTGACGATCCGTGAGATCTCGAGGCCGGGGGCGAGGGGGGTGCGGGGCTCTTCCGCGGAGCGGGCGTTGTCGATGGTCGTCACTTGCAGCCCGCGGACAAGACCCCCGCGGCATTCAAGCGGCGGTGAATCCGCTGTGGGCCGCTTCGTTCACTCGGCCAAACCGTAATGTCCACTTTACGATTTGTCGTGCTCTCTTTACAGTTCACGTCTTCGCCGTGCGCCAAGCCGACTCCTCGCGCACGGTCAGCCCCTGTATAGAAGGACCAGCAGGCTGCCGCCGAATTCGTCTTCGGTGACGACGACCGTGACCAACCGGTCTCCCCACTTCATCGCGAACCCATCGCGAACTCCGCCGACCGGCCCCATCCGTGCCGTCTTCACCGGCGATGGCGCCTGGGCCGAGGGATCCGCCTCGCCCATGGAATCCGCAACATCCTGATACCAGTCGACGATCTCCTCGGCACTGGCATCCACCATGAAAACCGAGTAGCCCATGTCGGTCCCCCGGCTTCTGGTGTGCGGAGTGTGCCGGCCGGGGTACATCGGAACCCAGTCGGGCATCTGCGTGCGAGTGTCCGCAAACCGTGTTTCCCCGCGTGCGGCCCTTTCCAGAAGGTCATCGATGCTGGAGATGGTAACGACGGGGGAGATGGTTACGGTCCCGGCCCCTTCCCGATTCGGAAGCTCCGCCGAAAGCGCGAATCCGTAGGGCTGCCCCTCGAGCACCACACTGAACACTTCGTCCTCCGTGACCTCCGACAACACCGTAGCGGCCGCCTCGGCGAGTTCCCGGGCATCGGCAATCTCCCGCGTCAGCCTGGCCCGCACCGGGCGCTGTTCGGACAGCTCGGGTTCCGGCGCGAGCGCTCTGGCCCCCGCGATTTGCGCAGCCATACGACGGAAATCCGCCTCCTCCACCGTTTCGGGCGGATCCACCACCGCCTCCTCGGTGGTCACGGTCATCCACAGGCCCATGGCCACAAAGAGAACCGCCACGAGTCCACCCCCGAGGAAAACCAGGTACCTGGGCACCTTGATGTAGTCGTGCCGCGTGGCTTCGTTGTAGAGATCCGACATGGTTTCCTCCGCTTTTTCGTCGCCTCAGCCGATCCTGTCGTCCGACCCGTTGCCCAGGGTCACCCCCTGTACGCGACGACGAACAGGCTGTCGCCGTAATCGTCCTCCGTAGCCAGGACCATCAGCGACCGGTCCTTCGACTTTGCGATAAAGCGATGAGCGTCGATTCGGCTGGCCGCCGGTTCTCCCTCGACCTTTGCCTCGGCCGAGGTGCGGGTGACGGAGACGCTGCGCAGTCCCGCGGGATCCGCCGCTTCCCGGTACCAGCCCAACACATCTTCGGCCCCGGCGTCCGCGACGAGCACCGTGACGCCAAAGGAAACATCGCCGACGGTGTAGACTCCGCTACCGGTGTGCCGCGCGCCCGGGTGGACGGGTACCCAGTCCGGCATCTTCCCGGCCGCGCTTCCCAGGTCCACGTCGGCAAACCGCGCCTCGCCACGCGCAACCCTGTCCAGAATCCCGGTCGCGCGGGGGAAACTCAAGCCGATCGGGTTTCCGTTCGGCGTCTCGATGTTGATGGCCAGACCCGGATCTTCGCCGGGGGTGGCCGAGAACCCGTGTTCCGTGAGGATCGCATCCAGACCCGATGCCGTGAGCAACGCCAGCAGCGACCCGACGCTCAGGTCGCGCGCGGCGCCCTCCGGGAGTTGTTGTTCGGGTCGTTCGTTCGTCGCGGCACCCATTCCAGAGGTGCCGGCGGTGATCACTTCCGGCGACACCTCCAGGCTATACTCCGCCGCCTTGACGATGTCATCCATCCACCTGTCCACGGTGACGGTTACCCACACGACAAGCGCAATCGCGACGGCCACCAGCAGTCCGCCCCCGATCAGGAACACCTTCGCGACTGTGGACAGGCCCCTGCGTTCGTGGCGGGTGGCTTCCTGGTATGGATCGGTCATTTCTTCCTCCTTCGCTGGAGCATGGGTCTCATTATAGGTGTAGGTGGGGTGTTGAGCGAGTGTCGGCAGCGGCTCGGGGGCGCGGCGTCCCGATGCCTGGATGCCCGCCGGCCGTCATCCCTTGTACACCAGGACGAACAGACTGTCGCCGTGGCCATCCTCGGTGACGAAGACACTCACCTGGCGATCCTCCCAACCCATCGCGAAGCGCCCGAGTTCGCCGGCTGCGCCCGGTTGGCCATCTGCCCGCAGCTGTCTGAAGGAGAAATCCGTACCGGCGCGTTCCATCCGGTCGGCGGCACGGAAATACCAGAGGAGGATGTCAGGACCGGAGGCCTCAGCCACGAAAACCGCCGTTCCCAGGGCAAAATCACCGACCTCCACCGAGAGACTTTTCTTCCGGTCCACTCCGGGAAACACCGGCACCCACTCCGGCAGGGGTTTCCCCCTTGCCTCGGCCCGCCCGGTTGCGTCGTCCGGCCACAGGTCGGCAAACCGCCCTTCCCCGCGGGACACCCGGTCCAGCTTCTCGGGATCCGAAACCAGGTCGAAGCGTGTCGACACCTTCCCGGAACGAATGTCGAACGACAGGCCAACGCCTGCCCCAACCGGCTCGACGCTGAACCCCTCGTCCTCGAACGCCGACTCCAGGAAGGTATTGACCGCCCGGCTCAGCTCTTCGGCGACCGATTCCTGTTCGGGCGGGCGCGACGACTCCCGTTGCAGGTTGGCCGCAACAGCAGCCTTCTCTGCCGCCCGCACCTGCTCCCGACGCGACTCAGCCAGGGCTTCGGCCTGTTGCGCGAGGCGGTCCATGATCTCCTGGTGTCTCCGAACCGCCTCGGCAGCGTTTTCGCGGACCCGAGCGAGCTCGGCAGCCTCGAGGCGGGCTCGCCCGGCCACGAGTCGCTCGCGCGCTTCCTGCAAAGCGGCCTCCGCTTCCGCCTGCTCCGCCGCGCGCTTGAGCGACACCTCGACAGGCGGGGGCGGCGGGGGCATTTCGCTGAACATTCTGTCGGCCGAGACAGAGAACCAGATGAACAGCGCCGCCAGCGCGGCCACGACCAGTCCGCCCCCGACAAGGAAGACCCGTGCGAGGGTGGACATGCCTTTGCCTTCGTTGCGGGTGGCTTCGGTGTACGGATCGGACATCTCTCACTCCTCGGTCAGCGGTTCATTCGGCGGTGTCTGCTGGAGTACCTACGCGCGGGACCTCGCCACCGGTTTCGCGTGGGTCGGGGCGGCGAAGATACGCTTCAGTTCTTGGATGCGCGACAGGGGTTGGGGGATGCTCATGGGGACTGGTTCGCTACCCGCGCGGCAGCTCCCGGAAGAGCGTGCGGATATCCGTCCCGGCGGCGCGCAGCCATGACTCGGCGCCGGACACGGGTGGCGGATTCACCCACGCGAATGGAGCGATTCGCCCTCACCCGTGCCGGTCGTGGCTCTCTTCGTACCGGATCCGCTCGTGCATCCGGTCGCGGGCCTGGGAAGCGTCACGCTTCTTCGCGGCGCGCATGGCCATTCCGCGCGTCGTCGAGGACTTCACGCGGGGTAGCGACAGCCGCCGCTCCAGATTTTCGCTCCCGCAGCCCGGACAGGTGGGCGTCTTGCCTCCGAGCACGAGGCGCTCGAAGTCGAGTCCGCAATCCCCGCAGGTGTATTCGTAGATAGGCATGGGATGAAGGTAAGGCGGAGAGCGGTGCGCGACCATCCGCCGCAAGTTGATCGGGGTCCGGCGGTGACGAAAGAGGAGTGCTGCCCCTTCGAGGACGTCCTACCCGCCCGGCATCACGCGCTTCAGGTACCTCGTCGCTCGGCTCGCGCGGGTCTGTCCGCGGGCGTCTACGAAATCCTCCTCGCCCTGAATCCCAGGCCCAGCTCCTTCCCCTTCAGGATCGCCGGCACGCCTTCCTCCATCCAGATCGGCGCGGGGGCATCCATCAGGTAGTGGTCGAAGAACTGCTGCATGCGGATTCCCCAGTCCTTGCGGTCGGCCTCGCGGCTGAGTCCGTGGCCCTGGCCGTTGTAGTTCAGCATCCAGACCGGCTTGCCCAGGCGCCGCATGGCGACGAACATCTCGATGCCCTGGTACCACGGCACCGCGCCGTCCTCGTCGTTGTGCAGCATCAGCAGCGGCGTCTCGATCTTGTCGGCGAAGAAGACCGGGGAGTTGTGCAGGTACTCGGCAGTCGACTCCCACAGCGTCCCGCCGATGCGGCTCTGGGTCCGCTCGTACTGGAACATCCGGCTCATTCCGGAAGCCCAGCGGATGCCGCCGTAGGCGCTGGTCATGTTGCTGACCGGGGCGCCGGCCTCGGCCGCCGCGAAGAGGTTCGTCTTGGTGATCATGTACGCGATCTGGTAGCCGCCCCACGAGTGGCCCTGCACACCGATCTTGTCCGGGTCGATGAAGCCCTGCTCGACGATGCTGAGCACGCCGGGCACGACGGCGTCCAGCGCGCTCTCGCCGGGGTAGCCGATCTCGTACGGAATGTCCGGGACGAAGACCACGTACCCGCGGCTGGCGTAGAACGACAGCGAGACCGACGAGCCGCCGGGCACGGGTGAGCGGTAGGAGTGGAGTCCGTCCGAGCTGCGCTCGTAGAAGTACACCATCATCGGGTACTGCTGCGTCGGATCGAATCCGTCGGGCTTGATGAGGATCCCCTGCAGCGGGGTGCGGTCGCTGGATGTCCACTCGGCGATCTCCGCGGTGCCCCAGCGGTAGTCGGCCTGCTGGGGATTGGCGTCGGTGAGCTTCACCATGTCGGTGAACTCCCCGTCGGTGACCCACAGGTCCGGGTATTCGCGGAAATCCTGCCGGGCGATCAGCCAGCGCTCGGCGTCCTCGGCCTTGCCGCGCATCTGGAAGCTCTTGTCCGCCATGATGACCTGTTCCGGCATGGTCATTCGGTCGGTACGGCCCCGGTAGAAGCCGGATTGCTTGGTCTTGTAGTGGAAGGCCTGCCAGAGCGCTTCCCCTTCCTCGATGCCGGCGCTGCCGCCCGGCCCGAAGCCGGTGCGCGCGTAGCGCAGGCGCATGCCGGAGTCGCGGCCCGCCCCGCCGGTCAGGTTGGTGGTCTCGCCGGTGGCGGGCTCGAAGCGCCACACGTCGTAGCGGTCGTAGAAGAGGAAGGCCTCGTCGTCCTCCGTCCAGCCGGCGATCCCGTAGGAACCCGGCAGGTCGGGGCGGTCGTCCAGCTCGTTCCAGACCGGGTGGGGGACGTCCCCGCTCGCGGCCACCGGGTCGCCGCCGGCCATCGGGGCGATCATCCAGTGCCGCGCGGCGCCGTCCCACCAGGAGATGTAGGTGCCCTGCGGGGAGACGGCGGGGGCGCCCCTGGTCATCTCGGCGACCATGCGGCGCTCGCCGGTGGCGACGTCCACGATGTAGAAGTCGTTGTAGGTCCCGTCCCACGAAACCAGCTGGCGGTAGGGCAAAGGGGTGGTTCCGACGGCGTACGGCTGGTCTCCCTCCGGAGCGAAGCGCACGGTGGGCAGATCCTCGCTGGCGAGCTGGACCACCGTGCCCATGTCGAGATGCGCCACCGCGGTGTAGGTGCGGTTGCGCTCCTGGTTGGCCCGGACCAGCTGCATCGGCTGCAGGTAGGGGTCCTGCCAGTTCCAGACGTCGAGGGTGACCCTGTCCGAGTCCAGCATCTCCTCTTCCTCCTCCGGCTCCGGCTCCGGCCTCGGCGCGGTCCCGAAGACGAGACGGCCGCCGCCGTCGGAGAAGCTGACGCCGCCGTTGTCGCTGACCCACCAGCCCTCCGGGATGCCCTCGGTCTGCGAGTTCGCGATCGCCGCGCCCTGCCAATCGGGGCCGGCGCCGTGATACACGGTGAACTCGGGCTGGTCGGCCTCGTAGTCGTCCCGGTCGGTCAGGAAGGCGACCTGGTCCCCCTCCTCGGTGATGACCAGGCGCTCGTAGTTCCCGAGGCCTTCGATCACGGCGTGCTGCGCCATGCCGCCCAGGTCGACCACGAAGACGCCGTCGCCCTCGCCGTCCTCGGCGGAGGTGGCGTAGGTCATGACCTCCGCTTCGGCGGCGAAGAGGTAGCTCGTCACCTTCTCGTACCGCATCTCCGCGCCGGTGGAGAGGTTCAGGAGGACCATCGGATCTCCGTCGCTCTTCTCCCGCTCGTCGTCGTCATCTCCTCCTGCACCGGGCCCACCGCGTCCACCCGGACGCCCTCCCCTGCCCGGCCTTGCCCGGGGTTGCGGTTCGGGCTCGGGTTCCTCGGCTGCCTCCTCCCCTTCCTCCTCTTCCTCTTCTTCCTCCTCCTCGTCCGGCTTGTAGGCGATCCAGCTCCCTTCCTGCGCCACGCGGAAGTTGGTCACCACTCCGATGCGGCGCGGCATGTAGCCGTCATCCCCCAGGGCTGCCAGTTCGGCGATCGCCAGCGTGTCGGACGGCAGCGCGTCGCCCCGCTCGCCCGCGAGCCTGAGCGAGTCCACCAGCGCCTCGGGCGGCGGGATCTGGAAGATCACGAAGCGCGAATCCGCCGTGATGGTCGGCCGGTTGCCGTGGAAGGAGAACTCCCGCCCGCCCTCGCGGGCCTCGCGGATGTTGAGGACGGGGTCGCCCTCCATGGCGGACAGCACGTAGACCATCCAGGTACCGTCCGCCGACAGGGAGGCGCTGCCGATGTTGTTCCATTGCAGCACGTCGTCGTGGTCGAGGGCGGGCAGCTGCGCGGTTGCGGGAGCGGCCGCGGCCAGGGCCAGCGCGGCGCCGATCGCGATCGCGGCGGGGAGTGCGCGGGTTGCGGCGCGGGCACGCACCGCCCGGGCACCGATTGCGCGGGTGAGGGAGCGGAAGCGGGGGAGCGTCATCTTGCGAATCTCCGGTTTGGGGTACAGCGGTCTACCTCGGTCCACGAGACAGATTGTGGACGAAGGCGCGCTGGCGCCAGTGGGGGGGGTCTTGCGGAGGGGTCTTGCGGGCGGGACCGCTCGGCGCCGGGGGGCGTGGCCTGGCGTGCCGGACCGCTCGGCCGCTCAGTCGGCCGATGTGCCGAAAACTGTCGCAAGCATGTCCTGGTTGTAGCCGACCACGAGGGTGGTGCCGACCTTCATCGTCGGCGCGCGGAGCTTGCCCCAGCGGCTGACCATCAGCTTGACCAGCTCCTCGTCGGGGGGGCGATCCGCGGCGGTCAGGTCCACCTGCACGACCTTCTTCCCCCTGGCGACGCAGAGCTCGGTCATTCCCGCGAGCAGCGTGCGCGCCTCGGCGGCGTTGACGGGCTGTTTGGTCGCGCTGCGTGTCTCGGCGGGCTCGATTCCGTTCTGCGCAAGAAACTCCTGCGTGCGTTTGCAGCCGGTTCAGCCGGGGCGGTGATACCGCCAGTCGAGGCTCGGGGTCATTCGGGGCAGGTCCTTTGGGGATGGATGGTGGCTCGGTGCGTGGTCCGGGCTGACGCCCTACTTCAAGGTAAGCTTGCGGACCTGTACGCGCTCGACCCCGAGTTCGTCGGTCGCGACGCCGAGGGCCTCGCCGCGGCCCACTTCCTCGATGCGGAATGACGCAGGGACGACCACCCGGCCGAGGTAGACGCCGTCGGCGGCGAAGACGTCCCAGCGCCGCATTGACTCGTCCGGGAGCCGGTAGCGCTGCGCCCACACCTCTCCTCCCTCGGCAAAGAGAAGATGGGTGTACGCGGGCAGCGAATCCGGCAGAGGGGACTGGCGGTAGCGTTCGATAACGTCCTGGATCACGCGTTCATCACGCTCGGGGAGACTGCCGCGGACCCATCTCTCCAGGTACGGTTCCGTCCGGGGTCGTAGAGAATCGTCGAGGCGCGCGATCAGCCGCAGCGAACCGTCTTCGCCGAAGACGCGGATCCCGTACGCGGCGCCGTCCGTGGTCGCGACACCGTGATAGGATCCCCCCGCGACGGACCTGGGGGAGAAGGGGACCGTGAAGGTGGTCACTTCCATCTCCCTGCCGCTCCCCCGGGACACGCTGGCCCGCAAGGCGTCCCTGCCCTCCGCCAAGGTATCGGCCAGCGTTCCATCGAACCGGTGGCGCACGAACAGGAGCCAGCGGTTCTCCTCCCCCCATCAAGAGATCCGGACAAGGACTCCACGGACGGGACCGTGCGCGGGGAGGCGCGGCCCAGGACCATGCCGGGGCCGGCAAGCCCAATTGTGAAGATCCCTGCGAAGATGTCCCTCCCGGCAAGCGTCGCCGTTTCGACCGCGGTCCCCTCGGCACCGAACAGCGTGATCCGGTCCTGGAGGATGTCCGTCGTCACGATGCTCCCACCGGTGACCGGCCAGGCGCCCTGAAGGGACTCAAACTCCCCCGATCCCTCTCCCTCCCTACCCAGAGATCGAAGGTGGCGACCGTCTTCGTCGAAGATGCGGATCTCATAGGCCTGCCCGTCGGCCACGACCACGTTGCCGGCCGCGTCGCGCCGGGCAGAGGCGATTCTGCCGAAGAGCAACTCCTCCGGGCCGGTGAACTCGCCGATCGACAGGGAGGGGTCTGCAGCCAGCTCCGCGTACACGAGGTCGCCGGGCAGGGTCGTGACGATCCGGACTTCGGCCGAGTCGGTGACGGAGGCGGGGGAAGGCGCGTCCGCGTGGCCGCAAGCGAGGAGGGTGAGGAGGGTGGCGACGAATCCTGTGTGTTTCATCGGCTTCCGCCGTGCGTTGCGTAGCCGTCGTGCTTCCACCGGGAGGCGCGCCTACCGGAACTTAAGGCCCCAGGCCTGGACGCGCTCCATGTCCAGTTGGTCGCGGGCCACACCGAAGAGTTGCCCCACGCCAGGCCCTCAGCCCGGTGCCGGGTCCTTGCCGACGAACGCCGGAGCGCCGTACAATCGCAATCGGACGGAGCTGGCGGCCGGCTGTCCACTGGTGCCGGACCCATCCCCGCCGAACGCAATCCTATCCAAAGGGTTCGTACACCCCAACCGCTTCTGGAGTTGCAACGATGAACCGATCCGTACTGCTTATCATCCCGGTCTTCCTGCTCGCCGCGGCGTGCGAAGACGACGCCGAGATGGACGCGATGCACGAGGAGATGCACGGGATGCACCACGCCGTCGAGTACGTCAACCCGCGCTCCCCCGCCGACGGCAATGTGGCTCCCTTCAGCGGGGCGGTGTGGGTCGGCAACACGCTCCACCTCTCGGGCACGCTCGGGCTGGAGGGTGGACAGCCGCCTGAAACCGCGGAGCAGGAGGCGACCAACGTCCTCGACAACATCAAGGCCACGCTGGAAGCCGCGGGGCTGACGATGGACGATCTGGTCAGCGTCCAGGTGTACGCTTCCGACGTGGGGGACTACGGCGCCTTCAACGATGTCTACCGCACGTACTTCACCAGCGAGTACCCGGCGAGGGCGTTCCTCGGGTCGGGGACTCTGCTCTTCGGCGCGCGGTTCGAGGTGATGGGGATCGCGGCGCGGCGCGAGGGAGTTGCGGAGGATGGCGCCGACGACCCTGAAATGTAATGCTTACACGACATATTGTCATGTAGGGATTACATCTGGTGCGCGGGTTGTGCGGCTGGAGGTGTTGATGCCGGCTGGCGGCGTTGATGGGGTTGACGGTGCCGATGGGTGCCGGTTGGGCGACAGTGTGGCCTGGCTACGCGGGCAGCCCGCTCAGCCCAGAATCACCTCGCGGAGCGTCTTTGCGGCGTCGATGGCGCGGGCGATGTGATCCATCGTGTTGTAGACGTGTGGGCATAGCCTGAGCCCCCCCGTCCCCGCCCCCGCGATGCCGTGTTCCTCGTACAGGCGGCGGAGCGCGGTGCCGCGGTCGCCGGGCACCTCGATGATGCACACGCCGCCGGAGAGTTCCGCGTCCAGCGGCGTCACCAGCGTCATCCCCAGCTCGGCGAGCCCCTCCTTGAGCGCGGTGGCGAGCTCGGTGACGCGCAAATCGACGTTGGCCGCGCCGATGGCCGCGTGGAAGGCGGCGCCGGTGGCGACCGCGGCGAGACAGGCGTCGTCCCGCTCCCCAGCGACTCGAACTTGCGCGCGCCCACGACGTCCGGATCGGCGTCGCTGCCCCAGCCGGGGGCCACGATGTTGGGCCAGATCTCCTCGATCCGGTCCTCCCGGACGTACAGGACGCCGGCCTCCTTCGGGCCCATGAACCACTTGTGCGCGGACCCCGTGTAGGAGTCGCAGCCGAGCTCGCGCAGGTCGACATCCAGCGCGCCTCAGCTCTGGGCGCCGTCGACGTGGACATGGATGCCGCGCTCGCGGGCGATTTCGGCGAGTTCGCGCACCGGGAGACGGATGCCGCTGACGTTCGACACGTGGGTGAGCGCGAGGACGCGGGTGCGGTCGGTGAGGGCCGCGGCGAAGGGGTCGATGAGCGCCTGGGGGGAGGCCGGGTGGCGGGGGACGGACACGCGCCGGACCGTGATCCCGAAGCGGGCCGCCCGCACGTCCCACGCGACGTTGTTGGTGGGGTGGTTCTGGTCCCAGATCACGACCTCGTCGCCCGGGCGAAGCGGCACGCCGTTGTTGATGGCGTTGTTCGCCTCGCTGGTGTTGCGCACGAGCGCGATCTCGTCGGCACTCACGCCGAGCTGCGCCGCCACCGCCCCGCGCGACTCCTCGGTGAGGCCGCGGAACTTGGCGCGGTTGTTGAAGGAGCAGTCCCGGTCGATGTCGCGGGTAAGCTCCTCCACCCGGTCCGCGACCGCTCTCGGCGACGGGCACAGGTTGGCCGCATTCATCGGCACCCGCTCCTCGCGGAAGGAGAACTGGGCCCGGACCTGCTGCCAGTAGGCCTCGTCGGGGGGCATCATCGCGGCGGTCGGAAGGTGGTCCGGGGCGTTCGCCGGCTGGTCCGCGGGACTCGCCGGAGACCGGTTCGCCTCCGCCGCCAGTCCCGAGAGGGTGCGCGGCATCAGGGCGGCTCCTGCCGCCATCCCGGTGAGGAACGAGCGTCGAGTGGGATCGCGCTTCATGCGGCGTGCTCCTTGTTGCCGGGCGTTGTCGGGCGGGCAGAGATGGTCCCCTCGACTCCATGATACGGGGTGGGTGTCCGCGGTGCCATCGTATCGCCCCATTGGAGCCGGCATGGCCACAACCTCGTCTGCCCCGCCGACGCGCGCCTGCGCCTGTCCAGCCATTGCATCGCCCACGCCGTCGCTCCAGCTTCCTTCGCCAGCAGTCCGGAGGTTGCGTCCACGGGCTGCCATAACCGGCGACCGATCGGCAAGGATTCGCCGGAGCATCGACCCGCCCAACCCGGGAGACTTTGACCGTGGCCCTCATCGCCCGCCGCATGAGCCATCTGGGCACAGAAAACGCATTCAAGCTCGGCGACGACATTCAGCGGTGCGTGGACCGGGGGATGGATGTGATCCGCTTCAACCTCGGCGCCCCGGACTTCCGCAGTGCGCCCCACCTCAACCGGGTGGCCAGCGAAGCACTCGACGCGGGCCGGTCCGGCTACTGCGATCCCGCCGGCATTCTCCCCTTCCGCCAGGCCATCGCGGCGCACGTAACGCGCACCCGCGGCATCGAGGTCGGCCCCGAACGGGTTGTCGTCACCCCCGGTGCGAAGCCGCCCATCGGCTACACCCTGCAGACCTACGTCGACGAGGGCGACGAAGTCATCTATCCGTCCCCCGGCTTCCCGATCTACGAGTCCTGGGTCCGGTTCGTGGGTGCGGTCCCGGTGCCGCTTCATCTCTCGGATGAACGCGACTTCGCCTTCACCGCCGCCGACCTCGCGCCGCTGGTCACCGAGCGGACCAAGGTCATCATCCTCTGCTCGCCCTCCAATCCGACCGGCGGCGTGCTCTCGCGGGGGGAACTCGCCGGGATCGCCGAGCTGATCCGCGAACGCTGCCGCCGCGACATCCGCATCTACTCCGACGAGATCTACGAGCAGATCCTCTTCGACGGGCTCGAGCACGAGAGCATCGTCTCACACCCCGGGATGGAGGAGCGGACGGTCATCGCCAGCGGACACTCCAAGGGGTTCGCCATGACCGGATGGCGGCTGGGGTGGGCGGTGCTCCCGACCGCGGAGGAGGCGGAGATCTTCAAGCGGATCAACATCAACATCATGTCGTGCGTGCCGCCGTTCCTGCAGGAGGCGGGGGTGGCGGCGTACGAGGATCCGGCTTCGGCGGTGGAGGTGCGGCGCATGGTGGGCGAGTTCGAGAAGCGGCGCGACTGGATCGTGCCGGCGCTGAACGCGGTTCCCGGAATGACATGCCGGATGCCCAGGGGGGCGTTCTATGTCTTTCCGGACGTGTCGGGGGCGTGTGAGCGCCTGGGTGTGCACCGGGCCCACGCCGCGCTGCCCGCGGACGCACGGAGCCGCACGAGCCCGGCGGGGATGCTCCAGATGTTCCTGCTCTACCGGTACGGGGTGGCCACGATGGACCGCGCGTCGTTCGGGCAGATCGGTGCCGAGGGGCAGGACTTCCTGCGCCTCTCGATCGCGAACGGCATGGACGACATCCGGCGCGGGGTGGCGCGCATCGCCGAGGCTGCGGATGATGCCGCCGGGTTCGCCGCGTTCCTGGAGGGCAAGGACGCGAAGAGGCTGTTCGCTACCCGCCGCTGATCGCGATCTCGAACATCTCGGGCCACAGCTTGCCGGTCACGTAGAAGGTCCCGGTTGCCTCGTCCCACGCGATCCCGTTGAAGACGGCGCCGGCCTCGGCGGGGCGGTTGCTCGACAGCGCCAGCTGCAGCGCGTCGAGTTCCCCGGTGATGGCGCCCGTGGCCTTGTCGATGCGCACGATCTCGTTGGTCATGTACACGTTCGCGTACAGGTGCTCTCCCACGCACTCCAGCTCATTGAGGTCGCGCGTCGAAAAGCCGTCGCGGGTGACGCGGATCTCCTCCAGCACCTCGAAGGTCACCGGATCGCGGCGGAAGAGGGTGCCGCTTCCGTCGGTCATGAAGAGCGAGGCGCCGTCGTGGCACAGCCCCCATCCCTCCCCCTCGTACTGCAGCGTGTCCTGCGGAGCAAACGTCTCCAGATCGTACACAAAGGCGAGCCCGGCCTTCCAGGTCAGCTGGATCACGCGGTCGCCCACGACGGCGATCCCCTCGCCGAAGTGCTCCTCCGAGAGCGCGTGGCTGCGCAGGACCCGGCCGGTGGCGATGTCGACCTGGCGCAGGTCCGAGCTGCCGTACTGGCCGGTGCTCTCCAGGAATGTTCCCTCGTGAATGAGGAGCCCCTGGGTGTACGCCTCCGCGTCATGCGGCAAAGTGCGCTGCACCTCGAAGGCGAGCGGGGCGATGCCAGCTTCAGCGCACCCGGCGACGGGGAGTGCCACCCCGCAGGCCGCCAGCAGCGCGAATCGAAGTCTGTTACGTGTGTTCATTCTCGTTAATGTATCCTTTCCATTCATTCAAGGAGGTGGACGTGCCCGGGTTGCTCCCCAATATCGACCCCGACGGGCTTCTGGAGTACTCCGTCGTCTTCACCGATCGATCACTGAACCACATGTCGGTGCGCTTCCGAGAGGTGATGAAGGACATCTCGGCAACGCTCAGGGAGGTGTACGCGGCGGATGCCGTGGCGGTCGTTCCGGGCGGAGGGACCTACGCGATGGAGGCGGTCGCGCGCCAGTTCGGCACCGGCAGGCGGTGCCTCGTCCTGCGCAACGGGTGGTTCAGCTATCGCTGGACGCAGATCTTCGAGGCCGGCGGCATCCCGTCCGCGTCTACCGTGCTCAAGGCCAGCCCGGCGGATGGAAGCGCGGCGCCCGCCTTCGCCCCGGCGCCGATCGACGAGGTGGTCGCGACGATCGAGTCCGTGCGGCCCGATGCCGTATTCGCTCCCCACGTGGAGACCTCGTCCGGGATCATCCTGCCGGACGACTACGTGCGCGCTGTCGCGGATGCGGCGCGCGGGGCCGGAGCCGTTTTCGTACTGGACGCCATCGCGTCGGGCGCGATGTGGGTCGACATGCGGGAAGCGGGGGTGGACGTTCTCCTGAGCGCTCCGCAGAAGGGGTGGAGCGGGTCCCCGTGCGCGGGTCTCGTCATGCTGGGCGAGCGAGCGCTCGGACGCATGGAGCCCGCCGCCAACACAAGTTTCAGCTGCGACCTCCTGCGGTGGCTCGATGTGATGCGGAGCTACGAGGGCGGCGGCCACACCTACCACACGACGATGCCGACCGACGCGCTGAGGATGTTCCACGACTCGATGACCGAAACGCGTGCGTTCGGGTTCGACAAGGCACGGACGCGGCAGCAGGAGCTGGGGGACCGGGTCAGGGCGCTCCTGGCGGAGAGGGGATACCGGAGCGTCGCGGCACGCGGCTTCGGGGCGCCGGGCGTCGTGGTGAGCTACACCTCCGACCCGGCCATTCAGAACGGCAGCGCCCTCGCTGCGGCCGGACTGCAGATCGCGGCGGGTGTGCCGCTCCGGTGCGGAGAGCCATCACTCTTCCGCACCTTCCGCCTCGGGCTCTTCGGACTCGACAAGCTGGGCAACGTGGACCGGACGGTGAACACCCTCGCCGCGGCGCTGGACCGGGTGGGGAGCCGCGCTTGACGGACGGACGGCAGCGAGCACGGAGTGTCGGCGTATGTGGTTGCGCCGCCCCCCCGCAACACCAAAGTTTCCGGAGCATCCGAACGGAACTGCCTCCTGGAGGGGCTCATAACGATCATGTGCCTGACACTTCGACGTACGCCCGCCCCGGCTCGGGCCGCCAACCTGCGCCGCGGCAGCGTTCTCGCGCCGCTGTCCTTGCTGGCAGCCTGTTCCTTCGCGCCCGCGCCATCGGTTCCGGAGCCGGTGGCGGAGCTCCCGGACGCCTTCGCCGAACCGGCCGACGCGGGCAGTTACGCGGCGCGCGAATGGTGGCGGGGCTTTGAAGACCCCGCCCTGAACGCCGTGGTTGATTCGGTGCTCGCGTCCAACTTCGACCTGGCCGAGGCGGTCGCGCGGGTCCAGCAGGCCCGGGCCCAGGCGGGGATCGCACGGGCCGGGCTCTTTCCGGTCGTTCAGGCAACGGCTTCGGCCACCGATCAGGACACCCCCGCGAACGCCGGCTTCGGTCAGCAGTTCCGCGAGTTGACGGGCACCGAGGAGGGCGACGCGATCGGCGGCTTCCAGTTCCCGGACCGGCTGGGGGTCACGACCTATTCGCTCGGCGCCGAGTTCGCCTACGAGCTCGACTTCTGGGGCCGGGCGCGCAACGACGCCAGGGCCGCCGGGCTGACCTACCTCGCGTCGGAGTCGGACTACGACGCGGCGCGGATCGGCGTGCTGGCCGAGACGATCACCACCTACTTCGAGATCGCGGACCTGCGCGCCCGCATCGCGCTGACCACCGAGACCGCCGACGTCCTGTTCGAGCGCGAGGAGCTCGCGGACACCCGGTACGAAAGCGGACTGGTCACGTCGCTTGAGCTCTATCAGGTGAGGCAGGAACTGCTCAACACGCAGGCGGTGCTGCCGCAGCTGGAGAGCCAGCTCGTGAACGCGGAGGGACGGCTGGCTGTGCTGATGGGCGGCTTCCGGGACAAGCTGGACGGGGTGCTGCCGGCGTCGCTGGCCCCCGTTCCGTCCGCCGACCCGGTGGCCGCGGGCGTCCCGGCGGACCTGCTGGTGCAGCGGCCGGATGTGCGGTCGGCGGCCCTCCGCCTTGAGGCCGCGCGCCACTCGATCGGTGCCCGGCGCGCCGAACTGCTGCCGTCGCTGTCGCTCTCGGGCACCATCGGCGTCCAGGCCGCCGAGGCCGACGGGCTCTTCAACGTCGACCAGTGGTTCCGCAATCTGCTGGGCAACCTCACGGCGCCGATCTTCCAGGGCGGCCGCCTGAGGAACAACGTCGCGTTCGCCGAGGCGGGCTTCCACCAGGCGGCGGCGGCCTACGGGCGCACCGTGGTGACCGCCGTGCACGAGGTGGAGGCGGCGCTGGCCGCGCTGGAGAACGAGGGCCGGCGGCATGAGTACCTGACCGAGCAGCTCGAGGAGGCCAACGCCTCCGTGGAGCTGCAGCTGGAACGCTATTCGTCGGGTGTGGCAGGCTACACCGACTACCTGGACGCACTCCGCTCCCGGCTGAACGTCCAGTCCACCCTTGCCGGGTCCCGTCGGGACCTCGCGCTGGCCCGCCTCGCGGTCCACCGGGCGCTGGGCGGCGACTGGACCGCCCCGCCGGAAGAACTCGAGGCGTTGCGGATGGTGCCCGCCAACAACGGAAACCCCGAAAACGGAAGGAACAGATAGATGAGCCGCCTCCGGAGCTTCCTGATCGCCGCCGGCATTCTCGTTGGCGCGGTCGTCGTGGCCGCCATCATGGTGAGCCTCCGGCCCGATCCGCCGGTGCGCGAACCGCCCCCCAGCGTGCCCTTCGTAACCACAGGCGTGGCGATGGCGGAAGAAGGCGCGATCCCCGTGCACGGGGCCGGGACGGTCCGCCCCCGGGCCGAGATCGACGTGGCGGCCCAGGTGGGCGGGACGGTCACGTGGGTGGCTCCGGCCTTCCAGGGCGGGGGACGGGTCCGGGCGGACGACGTGCTCTTCCGCATCGAGGACGCCGACTACGTGAACCGCGTCCAGCAGGCGCAGGCCAACGTCGCCGCGCAGCAGGTCGCCCTCCTCCAGGCCGAGGAGGAGGCGCGGATCGCGCGCGACGAGTACGCGAGGATGCAGCGCCGTAGCGGGAGCGGCGGGGGCGGCGCGGCGAGCCCGCTGACGCTGCGCCAACCCCAGCTGGAGGCGGCGAGGGCCGCGCTCGCCCGGGACAGCGCCGTGCTGGCCGACGCCGAGCTCGCGCTGAGCCGTACCGAAGTGAAGGCGCCCTTCAACGGAGCCGTGCGGCACGAGTCCGTGGACGTGGGGCAGTTCGTCGCGCCGGGGCAGAGCGTGGGACGGCTCTACGCCGCCGATGCGGTCGAGGTCGTCGTGCCCCTCTCCGACGCCGACGCGGCCCTGATCCCGCGCCTGTGGAACCTCGTCGCAGGGGACGGCAACCGGAGCGTGCGAGCCACCGTCTTCGCAGACTACGGAGAAGCGCGCTACTCCTGGAGCGGATACGTGGACCGCGCGGAGGCCGCGCTCGACGAGCAGACGCGCACGATCGACGTGGTCGTCCGCGTCCCAAGTCCCTTCCGGGGCGGCACGCCGGTGGCGGAAGACGGGGCCGGCGCGGCGGGATCGGGCGCATCCGGGCCGCCGCTCCTGGTGGGCCAGTTCGTGGACGTGCGGATCGACGGGGTGGCGCCGGAGCGCTACTTCGCCGTGCCGCGCGCCGCGCTCAGGACGGGCAACGAGATCTGGGCGGTGCGCGGCGGCTCCACGATCACGATCGTGCCGGTCCACGTGCTGCAGCGCATCGACGACGTGGTCTACGTCACCGGCGGGCTGGAGGCGGGCCAGATGGTGGTGGTGGGCGGCATTCAGATCGCCACGGAGGGCATGCAGGTTCGCACGCAATAGGCAGCCTGTAAAGACGACATGACACTTTGTAATGTTCTCATGACATTGCGAGCGGGTGAGCGCCGCGGCCCCCGGATGCATCGCCGCCCGAATGCAGCGGGAACCTGCTCCACGGACTGCAAGGAGGCAGCCGGGTGAACCCGGACGGAGGAAGCGCCAGGGGCCCCATCGCCTACATGGCGCGCAACGGGGTCGCGGCCAACCTCCTGATGCTGTTCATCCTGATCGGGGGCCTCTTCGCGCTCCGCAGCCTGGTGCAGGAGGTGTTCCCGGAAATCTCGATGGACCGGGTGCTCGTCTCGGTGGCCTACCCCGGCGCCACGCCGGACGAGATCGAGGAGTCGATCATCCTCAAGATCGAGGAGCAGATCGAGGGCGTCGAGGGCCTGAAGCACGTCCGGTCCACCGTATCGGAGGGGCGCGGTTCCGTCGTGGCGGAACTCAATATGGGAGAGGACCTCAACCGGGCTCTGGATGACATCAAGGCGCAGGTCGACAGGATCCAGACCTTCCCCGGCGGCGCCGAGCGTCCCGAGGTCTCCGAGGTCACCAACCAGCAGAGCGTCATCCGGATCGTCCTCTACGGCGATGTCTCGGAGCGCGCCCTCAAGGAACTCGCCTACCGCACCGAGGACGCGCTCGCCGCACTCCCCGTAGTCTCCTACGTGGAGACGACCGGCATCCGGGAATACGAGATCTCCATTGAAGTTCCGCTCCGCCGGCTGCGCGCGCTGGGCCTGACCCTGGGGGATATCGCGAACGCCGTGCGCGGCGGTTCGATGGACCTGTCCGCGGGGAGCATCGCCACCCGCGACGAAGAGGTGCGGATCCGCACGACGGGACAGAACTACACCCAGCAGGACTTCGAAGAGATCATCGTGCTGAGCCGCTCGGACGGGACGGTGGTGAGGCTCGGCGACATCGCCGAGGTGCGGGACGGGTTCCGCGACGTGGACCTGGTCGGCAGCTACCTGGGCCAGCCCGCAGCGTACGTCGAGGTCTTCCGGACCGCCGACGAGAAGGTGCTGGAGATCGTCGACGCGGTGAAACAGCACCTCGAGAACGAAGTGGTCCCTTCGCTTCCCGCAGGTGTGGGGCTCGAGATCTGGAACAACGACGCCGACATCCTGCAGTCGCGGCTGGGTCTGCTGGTCAAGAACGGCTTCCTGGGCCTGGCGCTGGTTCTGCTGGCGCTCGCGCTCTTCCTGGAGATCCGGCTGGCCTTCTGGGTCGCGGTGGGCATTGCGGTTTCCTTCGTGGGCACCTTCGCGGTGATGGCCGTGCTGGGCGTGTCCATCAACCTGATGTCGCTCTTCGCCTTCATTCTCGCGATCGGGATCGTGGTCGACGACGCGATCGTGGTGGGGGAGAACATCTACGCCGAGCGGGAAAGGGGGGCCAGGGGGGTTTCGGCCTCGATCCGCGGCGCCCGGCGGATCACCAGGCCCGTGATCTTCGCGGTCCTGACCACGGTCGTGGCCTTCTGCCCCCTCTTCTTCATCCCGAGTTCGATCGGACGGATCATCGGCGAGATCCCCATCATCGTGATGTCGGTCCTGATCTTCTCGCTGATCGAGTCGCTGCTCATCCTCCCGAACCACCTCTCGCACCTCCCCGACCGCAGCGGCAGCCCCACGCGCCACAAGCCGCATCTGATCGGCCGCATTCAGTCCGGCGTGGAATCCGGGCTCCAGCGATTCATCGCGGGGCCGCTCGACCGGAGCCTCCGCTTCGCCACGGGCCGGCCCGGGGTCGTGATCTCCTCGGGCGTCGCCATGATCATCATCTGCGTGGCCATGATCCCGGCGGGGATCATCAAGGTCGACTTCATGCCGTCGGTGGAGGGCGATCTCGTCATCGCCAGCCTGGAGATGCCCGAGGGCACGCCGGTTCAGCGCACCGCCAGCGTGGCCCAAACCCTGGAGACGACCGGTTACAGGGCGCTGGAACGGCTGGCCGCAGGGACGAACGAGGAGGTCGACGCCCTCCTCACCGGCGTGAACGTCACCATCGGCCTGCCGGCGAGACAGTCCGGGCCGGGTGGCGCGGCGGCCGGCGCCGCCAGCCCGCAGGCCAATATCGCGGCCGTCGAATTCAAGCTGGTCCGCCCCGAGAACCGGTCCGTGTCCGCGATCGAGTTCCAGCAGCAATGGCGCGAAGAGGTCGGAACTCTGCCCGAGGCCAAGTCGCTCGGCATCACCGCGGAGCTGATCAGCTTCGGAGCCCCGGTTCACGTCGAACTCTCCCATCCGGACCCCGCCCGGCTGGCCCTGATCGGCGACACGCTGATGGCCCGGCTCCAGGAATACGCCGGCGTCTTCGACATCCAGGCCGACCAGGACCAGGGGCTCCGCGAGATCCAGCTCGATCTGCTTCCCGAGGCCCGCACCCTGGGGCTGACCCTCGACAACCTGGCCCGGCAGGTCCGCTCCGCATTCTTCGGGAATGAAGCCCTGCGCGTGCAGCGCGGCCGCGAGGAGTTGCGCGTCTACGTGCGGCTGCCCGAAGAGGAACGCAACGCCATCGCCGACGTGGAGAACTACCAGGTCCGGACACCCACCGGCGGGGAGGTTCCGCTCGGCCGGGTTGCGTCGGTGCGCTTCGGCAACTCGCCCACCACCATCCGGCGCAAGGACGGCCAGCGCGTCCTCACCGTCACCGCCGATGTAAACACCGCCATCGTCACCGGCGACGAGGTGACAGACCAGCTCGAGAATTCGGTCCTTCCCGCGCTCGCAGCCGCAAGTCCGGGCCTGGGCCATACCTTCGGAGGCGAGCAGCAGGAACAGGTCGAGTCCTTCGGCGCCCTCGGCGGCGGCTTCGCCCTCGCGCTCCTGGCGATCTACGCGCTTCTGGCCATCCCGTTCGGCTCCTACACGAAGCCGCTGATCATCATGGCGGCCATCCCGTTCGGGATCATCGGCGCCGTGCTCGGCCACGTCGTCCTCGGTCTCCAGATGGCGATCATGTCCCTCTTCGGGGTCATCGGTCTGAGCGGCGTCGTCGTGAACGATTCCCTCGTCATGATCGACTTCATCGACGAGCGCCTGCGCGGGGGGATGTCCGGGCGGGAAGCAATCATCGAGGGGGCGAAGGCGCGCTTCCGTCCGATCTTCCTCACCTCGGTGACGACCTTCCTGGGCGTAGCGCCCCTGGTGTTCGAGACCAGCATCCAGGCACAGTTCCTGATCCCGATGGCGGCATCGCTGGGGTTCGGAATCCTCTTCGCGACCGGAGTGCTGATGATGATCGTGCCCGCGCTGACAGTGGTGCACCACCGGGTGGTGGGCTGGGCGCGGGCCCGGACGAGAGCGCGGCTGGCCCGACCCTACGAAGCCCCTACCGCCGCCGGATGAGTCCAAGCGCCTCCGCTTCGTTGTGCGCGTTTCCGCACCCGTTCCAGAAGATCGTCCATTTCAGGTAGCCCCGGGATTCTTCAAGTGACGGATCGTCCGAAACGCTGCCCGTTGGTAAGTGATACGCCGAACGGGATGTCAGGTTCCTCGGGCAGGCTGCTCGGGAATCACTCCAGCAACTCCAGCAACTCCGCCTTCCCCACCACCTGCCCGGTCCCCTCCAGGAACGGCCGCACATCCGCCGTCACCTCCTCCCAACACAGTCGCTTCACCCGCATGGCCACCATGTCGCGCCAAGTGCACGCGGTGAGCGGATCGGCCTCGGGCGAACTCTGCCGCACCGCCGCGTTCAGCAACGCAAGATTCGGCGCCGGCCAGTTCGGGTCACTCAGATACCACGCCAGATCGTAGATGTCTCTGCCCTTTGTCCAGGGCCGACAGAGCACGGCGCGCAGCTTCCCGGCGAGGAGCGACGCGCGGTCATGATGGTGAATCCGCAGGGAGACGTGCCGCCTCACCAGGCGCGTTGCGGTGACTGCGCCCACGGGAGGGTTGGTGTCCACATCGATCCTCACACCCAGCGCCTGGTCCCGGTGAGGCGAAAGGCGCGTGTCGTGAAGCACGCCGCGGAACCGAAGCCAGCCGGCGTGAACATTGCCGCGGTCGCGCAGCGAACCCGCAACCTCGTATCCCTCCCGCCGGAACTGCCGACGGATGGCGGCGATCCAGCCATGCAGGTCATACGACTCTGGCGGACCCTCGAGCGCGAAGTCGAGATCCTCCGAGTACCTGGGCAATCCGTAGAGGAAGCGCAGCGCCGTGCCCCCCTGGAACGCGAGCGGCGACATCGCTCCCGCCCGCTGCAGCGCTTCGAGGATGCGGGCCTGAAGGTACTCGCGGAGGACGTTGCGTCCCGCCAGCGGATTCATGCCGCGCACCAGAGAACGAAGATGGTCCCTCACGATTCCCGGTGCCTTCCGGTGTGCCGCGGCAAGTGATTGCAAGCCTGCAGCGGCTCATAGGCCAATGCGGGATCGTCGGCCAATCGGCGCACATGCTCCGCCGCACGAGCCAGCTTGGGGCTTGCCGTTTCGCCGGCGATCGCTTCCACCGTCTCCGCCGAAAGGGCTTCCACGTTCAGCCGCAGGGCATCGATCCAACCGGGATCGTCGCCTCCCGGCTGGAGATGCACCAGGTCCAGCAGAGCCTTCTCCGGTGAGGCCACGAAGGCACGCTGATCGCCAGCGAGGTCGACAAGACGGTACCCGCTTGTGAGGCCAGCCTTAATGTACCGAAACGAGTAGCGGCCGAGCGGCGTGGTCCTGACGTGCGGACGGCCCGGGCCGCAGCTCGTTACCTCGGGAACGAATTCCGGGATGGCACCGGCAAATGCAAGTGCCGAGAGACCGCTCACATACGACCCGGGCACCAGACGGTTCGCCACCAGGAACGGGTGGGGGATGACCTTGCGGTACGGCGGAGCCAGGGCGAACAGGCCGCGCCGCAGCCGCAGCAGCTTCCCGGCCGCGCACCACCGGCTCAGTTGAGCTGGAAGTCCCGGTTCTTGAGGCCGGCCAGCCCGGAGAAAGCCTGTCTCGAATACGGGCTCATCCTCTACGGTTTCGAGCAGTTCGGAGAATTTCATGCAGAAAAGATGGCAATATTTACAATGTTCTACAATGTTTCTCTCCTGAACCGTGCGAACACCGGACCGGAGCAGGGCGGCTGCAAATCGGCCTCAGTGGCGCGGTCCATCGTTGCCCCGCCCATCCCGCGGATCCGGCCCCATCTCGGTCGGCAGGTCCGCCCGGTCCCCCCAGTCGCGCCAGCTGGCGTCGTAGAAGTGCACGTCCAGCCCCAGCATGCGGGCCGCGATATAGTCGACGCTCGCGCGCATGCCGATCATGCAGTAGACGACGTGGGTCCTGCCTTCGCCGGCGCCGTGGCGTTCCAGGATTCGGGCGATCTCGCCGGTGGGCCGGAAGCGGGTGTTGTTCGCGGGGTCCATCAGCTCCTCCCAGTAGAGCTGGGCCGCGCCGGGGATGTGCCCCGGACGACCCGCCCCGCCGAGCCCGCCGTCGGCGCCGGTGTATTCGTTGTCCGGGCGCGCATCGAGGAGGACCAGGGATGGATCGTCCAGCCGCGCGTGGATCCAGTTCGCCGGCACCCGGAAGTCGATGGGATTGTCAGGTACCACGTCGCCGGGCTCCACCGGGGGTGCCTCACCGCTCTCGACCGCCCCACCGGCGGCCTTCCACGCCGTGATTCCCCCGTTCAGCAGGAACGCCCGGTCGCCCAGCCCCAGGAGGTCGAAGGTCACCCAGGCGCGCGCGGTCGCCGTCATGCTGCGCCCGTAGATCACGACCCGCGAGTCGCGCCCGACCCCGGCAGCCCGCAGCGCGGCGACGGTCTCCTCCAGGGTCCGGAACTCGGACCGCCACCCACGCTCCCCGTCCCACGTGATCGCGTCGAAGCGCAGGGGACGCGCCCCCGGAATGTGCTCCACCGCGTACTCCCCGGGGCGGCGCTCGAGCTGCACCACGACCAGATCCTCCGAGCCGATGTTTCGCATCAGCCAGTCGGCCTCGACGAGCGGCCGGACCGGCTTCGCTTGCAGGCCCGCAGGCCCGAACGCCGGCGACAATCCACCCTCGTCCGCACCCGCAGGCACCTGCGCCGCGACGGCAGACGGCAGACCGAGCAGGATGAGGACCGCAGCGGCGCCGGGACTGTTCACGCCCGCCTCAGAACCGCGACGTAAGGGTGATGCGGAAGCTGCGCGTGGCCCCCGGATTGCGCTCCTGCACATCCACGTACTCGGCCTGGAGCACGTTCTCGATCTTGGCCTGCACGTCCACGTCCATGACGGTCGTGCCCATGCGCAGGTCCACCAGGGTGATGTCCCCCCGTTCGTCCAGGGGGAAGGCCAGGACCTGATCCGCCCGGCTCCGGTAGCGGAGGTCGAGCGCGACACGTTCCGCCCATGTGGAGAGCGTCGTCGTCAGGTTATGATCCGAGCGGTACACGAGCGGACGGCCGGTCCGCTTGTCCTCCGTGTCGAGATACAGGTAGGTCGTCTGCAGCGTGAGCTTTTCGGGGATGATGCCCACCTTGGCGCCCGCGTCGATCCCGCGGACGCGAGCCTCCGCGACGTTGCGGAACTGGAAGGTGAGCACCTGGCCCGGTGCCGCGGAAACCTCGATCAGCTCATCGTATTCGCTCCAGAAGAGGCCCACGTCGAACCACAGCCAGTTTCCGGGGCTCATCGTGGCCCCCACTTCGCTGGCCCACGCCGATTCCCCGCGCAGCTCCAGATTCGGGACCACGCGGAATCCGAACACGACCGTCGAACTGTACTGCTCGGCGACACTCGGGGCCCGGTAGCCGCGGCTCAGCGAGGTCCTCAGGCTGAGCCGGTCGTTAGGCTCGTACACGAGGCCGATCTTGGGATTGATCGAAAAGTCATCCTCCGCCGAGGAGGCCCGGTGCAGATCGAGCCGCACGCCGGTGGTTCCCCGCACCCGGTCCGAAATCTCGATCTCGTCCTGCAGGAAGAGGGCGAGGTCGGTGGTCGTCGGAGTCGGTTCAAGGAAGTTGGAGGAGATCTCGGTGTACGAAGCCTCGGCCCCGGTCGTGAAGGAGTGGCGCCCCCCGGTGAACCGGGACAGCTGCACGTCCGTACCCCAGCGCGTGGAGCGGTGGAAGTCGTCGTTGTCGTGGAAGTAGTTCTGCGAGCGGACGTGTTGCACCTGCGGCCGCACCTGCAGCCTCAGCGCCGGCGTCACGACGGGGGTCGCCGTCATTCCAACGGCGAGGGCAATGTCCCGCTTCCAGTCGCCGAGCTGCTGGGGTTCCACCTCCAGCGGGCGCTCCGGCGAGAGCCAGGTGAAGAACTCCTCCACCTCTTCGTGCTTCCAGTTGAGGAAGACCTCCCACGGGGTGGTCGTCTCCGCGCCGAATGCGGTCTTGGCCCGGAACCTCCACCGCTCCACACCCCCGTTCTGCCTGAAGCCGTCGGAACCCTCACGCCCCACGAACACGGTTGTTCCGGCGCCCCCGATCTGGCGCGAATGCTGGATCTGGAGCCCCCGCATGCTGAGAAGCTCCTCGGTGAAGTCGCGCTCACCGGGCGTATCGAAGACCCCGAAATACCCGCGCACGATGGTTCGCTGCCCGTCGACCGGGGGACGCGTGATCACGTTGACCACCCCGCCCATGGCGTTGGTGCCGAAGAGGGTCGAATGCGGGCCCTTGACGATTTCGATCCGCTCGACGTCCAGGAGCGGGAGGAGGCCGAAGTCGATCGACGACCCGACGTTCGCCAGCGCGCGGTGGCCGTCGAGCAGCATGAGTACGCGGCTGCCCACGCCCCGCGCGATGCCGCTGGAGCCCCGGATGTCCATCTGGCCGGCGTTGAAGGTGACCCCCTGGGCAAAGGGCAGCGCCTCGTTGAGACTGGTGACGTCCCGGCGGCGCAACTCGTCGCGCCCGATGACCGAAACGCTGACCGGAGCCTCGCCGGGCCGCGCGTTGCCCCGGCTGGCCGTAACCGTGACTCCCGGAAGCTCGAAGAGCATCTTCTCCAGGGCGATCGTCGGCGGCTCCCTGACCGCTGCGCCAGGATCGATTTCCCGTTCCACCGTCCTGTAGAGACCGGCCACCACCGTCAGCCGGACCGGCCCGTTCTCATCCGGTAGCGTGAGGTCGAATCGGCCCTCGGCGTCGGTGAGCGTGCGCAGCTGCAGGGCACGGACCAGCACCTCGGCCCCCTCGATGCCCTCCCCGGAGGCGGCGTCGACCACCCTTCCCCGAATCGTGACTTCCTGGGCCGCCAGCAGGCCGTGGGGGACGAGAAGCGCCAGCGCCAGGGCGACACGGAGCGCGGCACGACGCGACCGGGCGCCGCCCAGTGCCGCGGACAACGCGAAGAACCCTGCACCGTCCCGCCGCTTTCGGCGCGGCGCGGGCACACACCGCCAATCCATCGCCTACCTGCGTTGCCAGACCGACAACGAGACTGCCAGGGGTGGCTCCGTAACCGTCACGGTGAAGGTTCCGCTTTCCAGCGTGTACGTTCCCCTGGTTTGGTTGACGTTGCCGAACTGCTCCCAGGTCCCGTCGCTGCGGACCGTGTAGGTGCCCTCGTCGTTGAAGGCGGTGGTCCCACCCAGGCCATCCGGCACCGAGATGCTCATTTCGAAGGTCCCCATCGACTCGTTCCCGGTCGGGGGATCCTGCCGTAGCACGAAGAGCCCGGAGACCAGAGGCGGCTCCAGCGTCTGGCCGCCGGTGACCAGGGCGGAAGAGAAAGCCGCCAGGTCATAGGTTCCGGCAAGGTTCGGCGCCAGGTCCTCCGGCGGATCCGGCGGTGTCGTTCCGTCTCCACCGCAACCCGCGGCTGCGATGGCTCCAGCAAGGAAGCAAGCAAGCACCTTCGAACTCTGGTTCATTGCGTTCGTCTCCATGTGCCCGGCGGCCAGACGACTGCAAAACCGGCCCGGGCCCCCTGTCGTCCACTTGGTGAACCGGCGGTCAGGATGACAACGTAAGGTGGCGGCGCGGGTCAGACCAGACTGACGCTGCCGCCGGTGACCCATCGCATCGAAACCGCCAACGCGCAAGGCACGGCACCCCTGAATGACCGACACTGAAATGCTCCTCATCGACGGCACAAGGCCGGGGGGTCCCGCGGAACTCTTCTCCCGGCTGAACGAACTGGGGATTGTCCATGGTACCCTCGACCACGTTCCCGTGTTCACCGTCGAGGAGGCCCGCCGCCTGCGAGGACAAATCGACGGCGCGCACTCCAAGAACCTCTTCGTGCGCGACAAGAAGGAGCGTCACTGGCTGGTTTCGTGCCTGAGCGAGCGGAAGGTCGACCTCAAGTGGCTCGCCCTGGAACTCGGCACCAAGCGGCTGACCTTCTGCACCCCGCGCCGCCTGGCCGGTTACCTGGGCATACGAGCAGGCGCCGTTTCGCCGTTCGCCATCCTGAACGACACCCAGGGCGTCGTCCGGGTGGCTCTCGACGCCGATCTCCTCGCCGGCGAGCCGCTCAACTTTCACCCGCTCGACAACTCGAAGACCACGTCGGTCTCCCGGGAGGGCCTTCTTCGCTTCCTCGAGGCGGAGGGGCATCCACCGAAGATTCTGCGCTTCCCGGCGGCCGCGGCACCCTGAAGCCCGCCTGCTGCGGCACCCCGCGGACCCGGCGACCACGGCTCCTCCGGGGAAACAGACGACGCCTCCCCTACCGAAACGCGGGGATGATGTCCTGGACCACGACGTCCATCGTCATGCGCTCGTAGCGGCGGGCCCCGCCGTCCTGCCCGACCCCGGCCCAGTCGTTGGTGGCCACGACCACGAGGAGAAGGTCCGGCACGACGACCACGTACTGGCCTGCGTGGCCCCAGGCGAAGTAGAGCGGCTCGCGCGCCCCGGGCACGACCCACCACAGATAGCCGTACGAAATCCCATCGAGAGCCCCAAGGTCGAACCGCCAGTCGAACCGCGACGCGACGGAGGCCGCGGCCCAGTCGGCGGGGATGAGTTGGCGGCCGCCAGTCGCGCCGCGCTGGAGGAAGAGCTGTCCGAACCGCAACATGTCCCGCGGCCGCAGGTCCAGCCCCGCGCCGCCATTCCAGGATCCGTCGCCCAGCGGCTCCCACGGGCTCCCCGAAACCCCCATGGGATCGAAGAGCGCGGACCGGGCCAGCGCGGGCAACTCCGTCCCCGTGGCCTGCTGGACGACGACTCCGAGCAGGTGGGTTGCCGCCGAGTTGTAGTTGAACTCTTCCCCCGGTGTCGCCGCGAACGGCCTCGCGAGGAGATAGCCGAGGTGGTCGCCGGAGCGAATCCACTCGATGTAGGAGCCGAACCCGCCGGTCTCGTCCCATTCGAGGCCGCTGGTCATCGTGAGCAGGTGTCGGATCGTGATCGCGCCCTTGTCAGGGTCGAGATCGGGCACGAGCGAGCCCAGGTAGTCGGACACGGGGTCGTCGAGGCTCCGGATGTCCCCGCGCTCGAGGGCGATTCCGGTCAGCGCCGAGACCACGCTCTTGGTGACCGAGCGCACGTCGTGCAGCGTGTTCGCACGGGCGCCTCCGAAGTACTCCTCGACGACGAGCCGACCGTTTCTGGCGACCAGCAGGCTGCGCATGCGGTGGTTGGCGCGGGCGCGGTCCACTCCCCGCTCCACCATCGCGGGAGAGCCGCCGACATCGGCAACGGTGGCGGTGGTCCAGGGCTGTGCGACGTCGATCTCGACGAGCCCGTCGGGGCCGGGGACCACGGTCTCTTCCGCGCAGGCTCCCGCCGCAAACCACGCGGCCACCGCGACGAGGAGCGATCCGGAGCGGCGACGCGGAGACCTCCCGCGACCCGCCGGGCAAGGCACCGGCTCAGGCTCCGCCAAACGTTTGCTCTTCTCGTTCACGGGTTGAATCTGAACGCTCAACCGCCACGGACGCCATTCGGCCGAACACCACCACGCTGGAACGAATGTCGGCAACCGGCGGGCGAAATCCGCCTCCGGTTCTTATCTTGGACACCGCTGTCCCACACGGCTGGCCGGAGACCTCCGGACCGGCCTGCGGGCTCCGTTCCCCTGAAACGAGAGGTAATGAATGTTGATCGAACGTGTTTCCGTATGTGTGGCCGTCCTGGCGGTGTCCGCCTCGTGGAGCTGCGCTTCCTCCCAGGTGGCCAATTCCGAAGAGCAGATCGCGCAGGCGTTGGCGGCAGCGCCCGAAGACAAGGCCGAGGGCGCCCGGATCCTGGGGTACGCGACGGACGGCAGCGTGGTGGAGCTGCGGGCGGGCTCGAACGACTTCGTCTGTCTGGCATCGAATCCGGCGAACGAGCGCTTCTCGAGTTCGTGTTACCACGCGTCGCTGGAGCCTTACTTCGCGCGGGGGCGTGAACTGGATGCCGAGGGCGCGGACCGGAACGACCGCTACCGGATCCGCTACGAGGAGATGGAGGCGGGAACGCTGCCCACGCCGGTCATGTCTGCCGCGCAGTACATCCTCGACGGCACATGGGACTCCGAAACCCGCACCGCCACGGCGACGGTCCGCTGGGTCATCTACGTACCGAACGCCACGGCGGAGTCGACCGGGCTCTCGGAACGTCCGCAGGAGGGGGGACCGTGGATCATGTTCCCGGGGACACCCGGCGCCCACATCATGATCACGCCGGGCGGCGGATAGGCCGGGCACCGCCAATGCGACGGTAGTCCCGCATGTTCGGTACGCTTTCAGGGTTCACCCTCGCCGCCGCCGCGCTCGGCCTTCAGCTCGTCTTCGTGGTCGCGGTGCTGCTCCGCCCGCGTACCCGCCAGTCATCGTCGATGGCGTGGATCCTGGTGATCGTGGTGCTGCCGGTGGCCGGGATCATCCTCTACCTGATCGTCGGCGAAGTCCGCGCCGGAAGCAGCCGCAAGCGGCGCCACAGGATGATTCAGGGCAGCATCCGCACGGCGTTGCGGCGGGCCTGGCGAGACGACACCGACGAAGCGATGATCCCGTGGAGCACCGAGGCGGTGGCCCGGCTTGCCCGCCTGGGGAGCGATACGCAGCCCCACAACGGGAACCGGCTGAGGCTCCTGGCGGGGGCCACCGACTTCGTCGAGACGCTGACGGAGGACATCGACCGGGCGCGGCAGCACGTCCACCTCCTCTTCTACATCTATCTGGACGACGGTGCCGGGCGGGCGATCGCGGATGCGCTGATCCGAGCCGAGGCCAGGGGCGTCGAGTGCCGCCTTCTGGTCGACAACGTCGGTTCCAGCGACTTCCTGAAGTCCGAACTCCGACGCGAACTCGGGCGCGGGGGCGTCCAGGTGGTCGCGGCGCTGCCGACCCGCATCACGCAGATCGCCGCGATCCGGCTGGACATGCGGAACCACCGCAAGCTGGCGGTGATCGACGGGCGGATCGGGTACACCGGAAGCCACAACGTGGCCGAGGAAGCCTTCCACCCCAAGCCCCGCTTCGCTCCCTGGGTCGACGCGACGCTGCGCATCGAGGGCCCCACGGTCCGGGACCTGCAGGCGCTCTTCATCGAGGACTGGTTCATGGACACGGCCGAGAACTTGGACGGACTGATCGCCATTGCGCCGCAGGCGTTTCCCGATGGACGCATCGTCCAGGTTGTCGGCACGGGGGTGAATTCACAGAATGAGGCGCTTGTGCGCGTGGTCCAGTCCGCCGTGCACATGGCCCACGAGGAGCTCATCCTGACCACGCCCTACTTCGTGCCGGACGAAGGCACCCTGGCCGCGATCACCACCGCCGCAGTCCGGGGCGTCCGCACCGTCGTCGTGGTTCCCGCGCGGAACGACTCGCCGATCGTGTCGCTGGCGAGCCGCAGCTTCTACCAGCCGCTGCTGGATGCGGGGGCCGAGGTTCACGAGTACACGAGGGGTCTTCTCCACGCCAAGACCATCACGGTGGACCGCGATTTCGCACTTGTGAGCACCGCCAACCTCGACCGGCGCAGCTTCGAGATCAACTTCGAGGTGACGACCCTGGTCTACGACAGCGACTTCGCCTCCCAGCTCCGTCTCCTGCAGATGCGCTATCTGGAGGACTGCCGGATGGTGAACGCGGCCAAATGGTCGGCTCGGCGCTGGCCCCGCCGCCTGGTCGAGAACGCGGCCGGGCTCTTCAGCCCCCTGCTGTGACCCCCCCACCCGGTGAGATCCCCTCCGAGGTGGCCGCCGCCTGGGCCCGGCGGCGCCCCCCGCCCGGCGACCCGGTCGACCCGGCACGTGGCAGCCCCACACCCCCCTCGCCCGGCAACCCCGTCGGCGCACAACACGGCAGCCCCACACCCCCCTCGCCCGGCAACCCCGTCGGCGCACAACGCGGCAGCCCCACGCCCGCCACGCCCGCCACCCCCCACCCCACCCCCACCGCCCTCGCACTGGGCGATCCCGCCCCCCACCTCCCCCGCGCCCTCGCACAGACCGGCTACGCCGTCACCCGGTGGCACCGCCACCTCACGCGCGGCCAGCTCTGTGCGCCGTGGCCTCCATCCGGCCCCTTCGGCGAGGTGTGGGTGCGGATGCCGCGTTCCGCGCTGGAAGCGGCCATGCTCCTCCACGCCGCCGCCGCGCGGGTCGCCGACGGCGCCCGCATCTACCTCTACGGCGCCACCAACGAGGGCATCCGTTCGGCGGCGCGCCACTTCCCGGAGGGCACCGAGCCTCCCGTCACCCTCCACATCAAGCGCCGCTGCCGTGTCCTCGCCGCGACCCGGCACGCCCCCCCGCCCCGCCCCGACGGCCTCGACAGCTGGGAGCTACGCGCCCCGTTGGACTGGGGCAGCGGCCCGCGCGACTGGACCTTCTACCCGGGAGTCTTCGCGTGCGGGCGGCTTGACTCGGCCACCGCCCTGCTCATCGACTGCCTCCCGGCCCTGCCCGCCGGGGCGCGCCTCCTGGATTTCGGCGCGGGAACGGGGATCATCGCGGCGGCGGCGCTCGAGCGCGGCGCCCCCGGCGCGGAGGCCGTGCTCCTCGAACGCGACGCGATCGCGCTGGTCGCCGCCTCGCGCAACCTGCCCGGCGCGACCCTGGTGCTGGGCCGCGGCGTGGCCACCGTTCCGGGCCCCTTCGACCTCATCGTCTCGAACCCCCCGATCCACGCAGGGAGCGCGCAGAGCCTGGCCACCGTCGAGAAGCTCGTCCACGAAGCCGCCACCGTCCTCGCCCCGGGCGGGAGGCTCCTCATCGTCGCCCAGCGCCGCCTCCCCATCCCCCGCATCCTGGAACGCACATACCCCTTAATGAATACGATCGCCGACCGCGATTCCTTCAGAGTCTGGGAGGCCGGCCGGCGGACGCGCTGAAAGGCCGGCTCCTCCCACCCCCGGTCAGCCGTACCGGCCCTCGATGTAGTCGGCCGTCTCGGAGTGCTCGGGCGAGAGGAACAGCTCCTCGGTGCGGCCGTGCTCGACGATCCTGCCCAGCAGCATGAACACGCACTCCTCGGATGCCCTGCGCGCCTGGGCCATGTTGTGCGTGACGATCAGGATCGTGTAGTCGCCGCGCAGCCTCCAGATCAGCTCCTCGACGGCCTCGGTGCCGGCCGGGTCCAGCGCCGAACACGGTTCGTCCATCAGGAGCACCTCCGGCTTCACCGGGAGCAGCCGCGCAATGCACAGCTTCTGCTGCTCCTCGAGGGAAAGGCCGGTCGCGGGCTTGTCCAGACGGTCCTTTACGGTGTCCCAGAGCAGCACCTGGCGCAGCGACGATTCCAGCACCTCGTCCTCCTCCGCCGCGGTGACCCTTCGCAGCCGCGCCTCGTGCAGCCTGAAGCCGAAGAGGACGTTCTCGCGGATCGAGATCGGCAGCGGGTTGGGGCGCTGGAAGACCATGCCGATCTGCTTGCGCACCTGCACGAGCTCCACGTCGTCGCCGAAGATGTCGTGGCCGAGCACGTTGACGCTTCCCGTGGTGCGCACGTAGCCCAGCCGCTCGATGATGCGGTTGCAGGTGCGCAGCAGGGTGGTCTTGCCGCACCCCGACGGGCCGATCATCGAGGTGATGATCCCGCGCTTCACCCCCAGGTCGACGTCGAAAAGCGCCTGGAAGTCGCCGTACCAGAGGTTCAGCCCCCGGGTCTCGATGGCGTAGTCGCCGTGCTCGACGGTGCCCGGATCCTGCCGCCCGCTATCCAAAGCGTCCCTCGATGTAGCCGGTGGTGCGTTCGTCCTCGACCTTGCGCTCGAAGAGGTCTTCGGTGGCGCCGATCTCGACCAGTTCGCCGGTCAGAAAGAAGGCGGTGCGGTCGGCCAGACGGCGCGCCTGCTGCACCAGGTTCGTGACCAGCACGATCGTCAGCTCGGAGCGCAGCTCCTTGAGCACGTCCTCGATGCGCATGGTGGTGACGGGGTCGACCGCGATCGAGAACTCGTCGAGGAAGAGGAGTTCCGGTTCCTGCGACAGGGCGCGCGCTATCGTCAGGCGCTGCTGTTGTCCCCCCGAGAGCAGGCTGCCCAGCGAATCGAGGCGGTCCTTGACCTCGTCCCACAGGGCGGCGCGGGTCAGGCATCGCTCCACCACCTCGTCCAGCTGCGCCTTCTTCCGTATCCCGCGCAGCCGGGGCGAAAAGGCCACGTTCTCGTAGACCGTCAGGGGGAGACCGACCGGCAGCGGGAACACGACGCCGATCCGGCTCCGCAACGCGTACACATTCCGCCAGTCGTTGATGTCCTTGCCGTTGATCCGGATCGTGCCGTCGACATCCATGCCCGGGTTGAATTCGTCCATTCGGTTGAGCGCGCGCAGGAAAGTGGTCTTGCCGCTGTTCGCCGGGCCGATGATCCCGAAGATTTCGTGGCGGTAAATGTCCAGGGTAATGTCCCGCAGTGCGGGGGTGCGGCCATAGGAGATGGTCAGGTCCCGGACCTCGATGATGGGGGCCTCGTCGTAGCGGGGGCCGGGGTCGCCGTTCAGCGGGGCCGCGCCGGAAGTGGCGTCTACCATTTCTTCAGCCCCCGCAGGTACACCCGGAAGCCGATCGAGATCGCGTTCATCAGAAGCACGATTCCGATCAGGACCAGCGCGACGCCGAAGGTGATCTCTTCGGGCACGCCCGTCTGCTGGGTGGCGATGTAGTACAGGTGGTACGACATGGCCATCGTCTGGTCGAAGACGCTCTCGGGAAGGAACACGATGAATGCCGTCGCGCCCGTGAACATGATCGGCGCGGTCTCTCCCGAGGTGCGGGACACCTCGAGGATCACGCCGGTCAGAATCCCGCTGATCGAATTGGGGAGAACGACCTTGCGGATGGTCTGCCAGCGCGTCGCCCCCATGTTCCAGCACGCTTCCCTGAACGCCTGCGGCACCGCCTGCAGCGCCTCGCGCGTAGCCACGATCACGACCGGCAGGGTCATGACCGCCAGAGTCAGGCTGGCTGCCAGAATCGAGGTCCCGAAACGGAAGAAGTGGACGAACGCGCCCACCCCGAAGAGCGCGTGCACGATCGAGGGCACGCCCGCCAAGTTGATGATCGCCAGGTTGATCGTTCGCGTGAGCAGGTTGTCCGGCGCGTACTCGCTGAGGTACAGGGCGGCGGCCACACCGACCGGCACCGACGCAAGAAGCGCGACCACCACAAGCCAGATCGTACCCACCAGCGCCGGAAACACCCCCCCCTCCGTCATTCCGTTCCGGGGGGGCGTGAAGAGGAACTCCCAGGAGATCGCCGGTCCCCCCTTGTAGATGAGCGTCCCGATGATCAAAAGGACCGGGACCACCAGAGCCACCGTCATCAGGCAGAAAACGGCCTTCGCGATCCCCTGGGCCCGGTAGCTGCGGCGGTTCAGCGCGGTTGCGTCGAACATGGGCTACTTCTTCCTGATTCCGCGCACCACGACGTCGGCCGTGAGGTTGATGACGAAGGTCACCAGGAAGAGGAGGATGCCCAGGGTGAAGAGGGCCCCGTAGTGATCCGATCCGTAAACCGTGTCGCCCAGTTCGGAGGCGATGGTGGCCGTGAGCGCGCGCACGGAATCGAACACGCTGGTCGGCAGGTTGATGGCGTGACCTGACGCCATCAGCACGGCCATCGTCTCCCCGAAACCCCTCCCCACGCCGAGCAGGACGGCCGCCAGCAGCCCGTTCTTGCTGGCCGGGATGACCACCTTGAGGATGACCTCCCACCGCGTTGCGCCCAGTGCCTCCGCCGCCTCCCGGTAGGTGTCCGGCACGGCCTTGAGCGCGTCCTCCGCGATGGTGGTCATGATCGGCGCCGCCATCAGCCCCAGGATCAGGCCCGCGTTGAGGACGCCCAGCCCCAATGGCACGTCGAAAATTCGAATGATCAGCGGGTGCATGATCGACATGCCGACGAATCCCCACACCACTGACGGGATCGCAGCCAGCATCTCGACCAGGATCTTCAGGGTCTCACGGGTCTTCCCCGTGGCGAACTCGGCGATGAAGAGCGCAGCGCCCAGGGACAACGGCACCGAGCACAGCATCGCGAATCCGGTGACGCTCGCCGTGCCGACAATGAGCGCCAGCGCCCCGTAGGTCGGGTTGTTCGAGGTGGGCCGCCACTCGATCGAGGTGAAGAATTCGCGCAGGTTGAGGGCCCCGAAAACGAAATCCAGGCCTTCCTTGGTGACGAAGACGAAGATGCCGAGGATGAAGACGACCGCCGAGATTCCACCGATGAAAACGAGCACCCGGGCCGCGCGGTCCGTATACCACGCCAGATCCCGCCGGTCCATCGCGGCGGCCGTCGCCGCCACTCCGGGATTGTCCGCTGGCGTCACTCGTCGTCCCGTACTCCCAGGGTCGCCATCAGGCCGCGCACACGTTCCATGAGCGCCCGGTACACATCCTCGATTGCGGTTTCGGCTGTGACTCCGTCCTCTTCCAGATCCCACTGCAGGACCGCGGTCCTGTACGGAACGTCGAAATGCAGGGACGGATCGACCCCCAGGCCGACAACAACGTGGTAATGGGGACCCACATCCAGCGCCTCGGCGAAGGAGCGCGGCGTGTCACCGCCCTCGAGGACGATGCCCCTCCGCCGACAGAATGACAGGAGCCTGGGGTCGAAGGACGACGCGGCCTCCAGCCCTGCGGAACCGATTCGTCCCACGTGCGGATGACTTTCTGTCAGGGCCACCTCGGCCAGCTTTGCGACCATGGCGTGATCGCGGTCGACGAACAGGACCCGGTAACGCTTTTCCTTCTTGCGCTTGCCCTTTACCGCAAACAGGGTCTGTCCACAGACGTTCTCCGCCTGTTCCGCCGTCCGCTGCAGGAGGCGCAGGACCAGCAGGGCCCCGAAGAGGTCCCGGGCGGGCCGGCGGTCGGAGTCCGCGGCGGAGATAAGCCCTTCCAGTGCATACGGGTAGACTGCGGCCGTCTGAGTGGCCATCCCCCTCGAGACCCGGGCACTGTCGGGGTCCCCGGCGACGAAGCCTGCCAGAGCGGTCCCCAGCGCCTTGCAGGCGTGCCTTCCCATCATCTCGATGTGGTTGCAGACGGTGTCCGGCAGCGGTGATTCGATCTGGCGGGCCACCCTGCAGATCGCGACCGAATAGTCGCCGACGCGCTCCAGAACGACCGCGAGGCGCAGCACCGCCGAGACGAAGCGCAGATGGCTCCCGCTGGGCAGGTGCCGCGCCACGAACAGGTGGCAGAAGTGGTCCAGCTCGCGGGTACCCCGGTTGACGGCCCGGTCCTTGATCAGGGTCTCGTTTGCCCGTCCGGGGTCGAGGTCGAGGACCGTCTGTACGGAGTGCCTCAGGTTGTCCTCGACCTGCGCCGCAACCGCCTCCAGCTGCGACCGGATGGTCAGGAGATCGGCTTCGAGGCGTTCTTCGTAGAGGCTCAAGGACACTCCGTTTCCGTGTAGGGTGCGTACCCGCGCTCGAAGATCACGCACTGGCCCTCGGTCGACAGGATCCAGTCCATGTAGTCCTTGACCGCTCCCAGCGGTTCGCCGGCCGTGTACATCATGAGCGGGCGTGCGATGGGGTAGCTCCCGTCGACCGCCGTGGCGATCGTCGGCTCCACGCAGTCACCGCCCTCGTCCAAAGCGATGCAGGGCATGGCGACGTGCTCCGTCGCGTAGGCGAGTCCGCTGTAGCCGATGGCGCACGGTGTGTTCTCGACCAGGTCGACGACGTCCTTGGAGCCGTGCATGTCACGCGACCCCAGCTTGTAATCCGTGTCGTCCCCGAGTACCGCCTCCCTGAAGTAGACGTACGTACCCGAGTTGTTCTGGCGGCTGACGAGCACGATCTCGTCCGACGCGCAGCCCGGAACCTCGATCCCGAGATCGGACCATCGGGTCACCGTACCGCCCTCGCCGTAGATGCCCTTGAGCTGGCCCAGAGTGAGGGACCCGAGGGGATTGTCCTCGTGCACGTAGACCGCCAGCGCATCATAGCCGACGATGAACTCGATGGGTTCCACGCCGTTCGCCCGCGCCGCTTCGATCTCGGCATCACGCATCTTGCGGGACGCGTTGGCGATGTCCACGGTCCCGTTGATCATCGCCGAGATGCCGGTCCCCGAGCCACCACCGGTGACCGCGACCGCTACGTCGGAGTTCACGGCGGCGTAGGCCTCCGCCCACGCCTGGGCAACGTTGAGCAGGGTGTCCGAGCCCTTGTTCTGGATGACCGCGCGTTGCGACCGGTCGCCGGACCCGCCGCAGCCGGATATGGCCAGTACCAACAGTGGGACAACTCGCTTCATTCTTCTTCTCGCTCCTTTTTTCCGCCTTCGTCAGGGGAACTGTAGAGGTCCTTTGTCACGGTGCGGTCACTTCGCGGTGACAACACCGTAGTTGTCCAGCGCGCGGCCCCGCAATCGGTGGCGGACGCACGTCACTCAGAAGTAGAGGTAGGTCTGCAGCTTGAAAGAGAACTCGGTGGAACCGGCCCCGGGACGGTAGATGTCCAGGTTGGCGCCGATCCGGTTCTTTCCCTTCACGTAGAGGAACAGACCCGGCGTCAGCAGCAGCCCCGCGTCGTCCTTGACGGCCCGGTCGGGATCACCCCAGCTCGCGCGCGCCACCGGTTCGACCCCGGCCAGTTGCGTCGCGTCCAGGGGAAAATACCTGCTCAGGATGGCCTGCCAGGTCAGAAACCGTGGAATCTCGCCCGCCGGTGATGCATCGAGCCGCCAGTTCGCGCCTCCGATCACCCCCACTTGCAGGTGCGTGCCGTTCCGGAAGCCGCCGACCTCGATGTCGGCGCCGAGTGCTGTCGCGCCGTCGGTCTCTCCGTCCTCGCCGACGAAGTCGTGGCGCGACACGTTGGCAGCCAACGAGACCTCGTCCAGCAACCGTACGGAAACCCGTCCGGCCACCGACTTCCCCGAATTCTCGTCCGATCCCCGGGTGCCGGTGCCGTTGGTGAGCGTGGCCAGGTAGCGAACCCGCGGCCCCAGCGAGCCGTCGACCCTGACCCCTATATCCCTGTCCGAATACCCGAGCTTCTCCGTGAACCGGCTGAGCGTGCAGATGCCGCCCGGTCCGGCGCACCCGTCCCCACCGTTGATCCTTCCGGTCCGTTCAACGACGACGATGTCCGTCGAACTGTCGAGCTGGAAGATGTCGAACGCCCTCTTGAACTGGCCCATCGAGAAACGCAGACCGGGATCGAGATTCAGCCGGAAGTACGCATCCTTCAGGTCGATTGCCCCCCCGCCGAAGTCCGGCTGGACGCGGGCATCGAGGAGGGGCGAGATGTGGATGTCGAGCGTCAGGCGCGCTCTGCGGGTGAAAAAGTCGGTGGACTTGCCGTCGGCGGCCGAACTGGTGGCGAACTGGCTGTGAAGGCGCCCGCCAAGCTCGATCTGAGCGTCGCGGGCGTTGATCTCCACCTGGCCGGCCGCGGGGGGGCACCAGGCGGCGGCAAGGGCAAGGACGAGCATTCCGCGGACCATCCCCGCGTCGCACCGAAGGCGACACGGCGCAGGGCCGGCAAGGCTGAGCGGTTGGGGCCTGGGCACGAAGAGCGATCTCCTGATCTTGCCAAGGGCGACGGTGGGGCGCGAATGCGCCCGGGTTCGCAAGTGTACCGGATTCGTAAACAAAACTATGCATCTTTGTAACGAATCCGTCACGAACATGCTCGTCCCCACCTGTCGGCCCCGCGCCGGCCCTCAACCACCCCGCCTGCTGCGGGGGTCGGAGCCTACTCTTCCCCGCTCCCTAACGCCTTCTTCAGCACCTGCTGGATGTCGAGGCCGAGGACCGACGCGAGCCCCTCCATGGTGCCGTACGCACCCTTCACGCGCTGGTTCACGGCGTTGGACACACCGCCCCCATCCCCACTGTCCATGACCACCACCCGGTCGATGTCCACACCCTCGACCGCGCCCACCGCGGTCTCCAGCAGCTCGGGCAGCTTCTCGGCCAGGAACACGGCGAAGGCCGCGTCACCGCCGGCCTGCACCTCCGCGTACAGCCGCCTGAGTACCTCCACCTGGGCCTTGCCTCGCTCCAGGATCGGCGCGGCTTCCGCCTCGGCACGCGCGAAGGCCGCCATCTTCTCCGCCTTCGCCGGCTCGACGATGTCGGCGAGGAGACGCTGCTCCTCACGCTCGACGCGCTTCATCTCGAGGACCTTTTCGGCCTTGACCTCCGCTTCCTGAGCCTTGACCCGCGCGACCTTCTCGGCGGTCTCGCCCTCGCGGTCCAGCTCGGCCTGGCGCACACGGAGCGCATTGCGCGCCTCCGCCACCTTGATCGACGCGCCCGCCTCCCGCACCTCCGCGCGGCGGCGCGCCTCCGCCTGGGCCTCGCGGGTGTCGGCCTCGGCCTGCGCCTCCGCGATCTCCGCCTGGCGGATCGCTTCGGCGGACTTCTCGCGGCCGATCGCCTCCAGGTAGCCCCGCTCGTCGCTCACATTCTGGATCTTGAGCACGTCGAGGTGGAAGCCGAGCGACGCCAGATCCTCGCCCGCGTCCTCCGAGAGCGCCTTCGCGAAGCCCAGCCGGTCCTCGTTCACGGCCTCCGGGGTGAGCGTGGCCAGCACGCCGCGCAGGTTCCCCGTGAGCGTGTCCTGGGCCAGGGCGCGGATCTCCTCGTCCGTCTTGCCCAGCAACCGCTCCACCGCGTTGTTGAACACCCACTCCGGCTGCGACGCGATCTTCACGTTCGCAATCGCCTCGACGTTCAGCGGGATGTTCCCCTTCGAAAAGGCGTTGCTCACGAACACCTCGATCGGGATGGTCTCCAGGTTCATGTGCTGCACCGTCTCGATGATCGGCACGCGGAAGGTGCGGCCACCCGAGATGGAGCGGTATCCCACCTTGTTTCCGTCCGTGAGCAGACGGTTTCTGCCTGTCAGGACCGCGGCCTCGTTCGGCGGCGCGATCACGATGAGGCTCTTGACTGTCGCGATCACCACGATGATCACGATCACTGCGACCACGCCCAGCACCAGGGCCACCATTGGACCGGTAAACACTTCGTCCTACCTCCTGTAGTGAGTTGGGGCTCATGCCCCGTTCGATTCGGTCAATCCTCCAGCAGTTTCATCTCCACGGGCGCGACCAGGGCCACGCCCTCCCTGACGTCGACCACCACCACCGGGCGGCCTGTCTCCAGGGTCATTCCAGCGTCTTCCAGATCGTCGGCGCGGGCGCGCATGCGGAACTGGCGCGCGCCGCTCTCGATGCGCACCTCGCCGATCCCCCCTTCGGTGATCGCCATTCGCACCTCGCCGCGCAGGCCGACCAGCGCGTCCCCGCCGGCGATGGCGCCGGACTCGGTGCGCTTCAGGTAGCCGAAGACCGCGCTGATCAGGGCGCCCGAGGCCAGACCCATACCGCCCGCGAGCACAGCCGTGAGTCCGGGCCGGGCCCCGCCCCAGACGGCGTGCAGCAGTGCGCCGGCCGCGCCGAAGCCGAACAGCGCGTACACGAGGGCCCGCAGCGAGAACAGCTTGCCGATTTCGCTGGCATCGACGCCCGTGTCCAGATCCCCGTCGAAGTCGAGCGCGTCGCTTGCGTCGATGTCGCCCTCCAGGAAGTCGCCGAAGAACGACATGGCGAGCAGGCCCCCGCCCAGGACCGCGCAAAAGATGTAGGCTGTAAGCATTTCAGGACACTCCGTTCCCGGATACTACTTTCGTACGTGCTGCCCGTGCATCATCTTCACCCGGTGAGCTGACGGCAAGGCGCCTCCGGGTTCCTCGCCGGGCACGAAACATACTCGGAACGGGGGCCATGCAGTGCGCACGCGATTCCTCAAGACGATGATGATGTTCCCGACTGCGGGGGATGCGGGCGCCGGAGCGCGTCTGGCCGCCCTCGCCGTGCTCCTGTGTCTGCCCGCTGCCGCATCCGCGCAGCATGGGGCCACCGCCGGAGAGTGGCGCCACTACGGAGGCGATGCCGGCAGCACCCGCTACTCCCCGCTCGACCAGATCGACAGCGGAAACGTGGGCGACCTGGAGGTGGTCTGGCGCTGGAGGTCCGACAACTACGGGCCGAGGCCCGAGTTCAACTATCGTCCGACCCCGCTTATGGTGGACGGCGTCCTCTATGCGACGGCGGGATACCGGCGCACGGTGGTGGCGATCGACGCGGGCACCGGCGAGACGCTCTGGACCTACCGGCTCGACGAGGGGGTCCGGTCAGCGCCGCGCCGCAACTCCGGGAGGGGGGTGACCTGGTGGGAGTCCGAGGGGATGGCGCCGCGTATCTTCATGGTCAGTCCGGGGTTCCACCTGGTGGCGCTCGACGCCGCGACGGGGTTGCCGGTCACCGGCTTCGGCAACGACGGAGTGGTCGACCTGCGGCTCGATCTGGGCCGCGAGGTCGACCTCGAGACGGCGCCGATCGGTTCCAGCTCCCCCCCGGTGGTAGTGGGGAATGTGGTGGTGGTGGGGTCCGCGCTGCCCTCCGGGGGGGCTCCCCGCACGCGGGAGATGCCGCCGGGGCACGTTCGCGGCTACGACGCGGTCACGGGCGAGCTGGTCTGGACCTTCCACACCATCCCGCAGGCCGGTGAATACGGGAACGACACATGGGAGGACGGATCCTGGGAGTATACCGGGAACGCCGCGGTGTGGCCCCCCTTCACCGCGGACCCCGAACTGGGCTACGTGTACCTGCCGGTCGAACTGGGGACCCACGACTACTACGGGGGACACCGGCCCGGCGACAACCTCTTTTCGCAGAGCATCGTGGCGCTCGACGCCGCGACCGGCGAACGCGTTTGGCACTTCCAGACGGTCCACCACGGCATCTGGGACTACGATCCTCCGACGGCCCCGATCCTGGCCGACCTGGTCGTGGACGGGCGCGAGATCCCGGCGGTCGCTCTGCTGACGAAGCAGACCCTCACCTTCGTCTTCGACCGGAGGACCGGAGAGCCCGTGTGGCCGATCGAGGAGCGGCCCGTGCCGCAGACCGACGTGCCCGGGGAGCGCACCGCGCCCACGCAGCCCTTCCCCACCAGGCCGCCTCCCTTCGACCGCCACGGCGTGGACCTCGACGAGATCATCGACTTCACCCCCGAGTTGCGCGCCGAGGCGATGGAGATTCTGTCGCAGCTGCGTCACGGGCCGCTGTACACGCCGCCCTCCCTGCCCGTTGAAGGCGGCACGCAGGGCACCCTCATGGTTCCCGGCTCGCTGGGCGGCGTGAACTGGCCCGGCGGGGCCCTCGACCCCGAGACCGGCTACCTCTACGTCCAATCGGCGACCGCGCCGAGCGTCATCGGGCTCGCCCCGGCGCCGGAAGTCTCCGAGATGGACTACATCCAGAGCCGCGGACGGATCCGTCTCCGGGGCGGCGGCGGTCCGCAGGGCCTCCCCCTCTTCAAGCCGCCATGGGGCCGGATCACGGCGATCGACCTCAACGCGGGCGAGATCGCGTGGCAGGTGCCCAACGGGGACGCGCCGGACTACGTGAAGAACCATCCCGCCCTGGAGGGGATCGATGTGGGTAGGACCGGACGGCCGGACCGCGGCGGGCTCCTGGTGACCGGCACCCTGCTCTTCGCGGGCGAGGGAGGCGGGATGTACGCCGCCTTCGGGTCTGGAGGGAACATGCTGCGCGCCCACGACAAGGCCACGGGGGAGATCGTTGCCGAGTTTGAACTGCCCGCGAACCAGACGGGGCTCCCGATGACCTACATGTACGAGGGCCGGCAGTTCATCGTGGTGGCGGTGGGGGCCCGGGGGCACGCGGGCGAGCTGGTGGCGCTGGCGCTGCCCGAAGGGTGAGCGGCGAGTGACTCCTCCGGCTCACATCTCCGCACTGCTTCGCTCGGGAGCGGCCAACGCGGTGGCGCTCTCAGCTCCGGACCGTCCCGATCTCACGTACGGCGGGCTGAGGCGCCAGGTGGAACGGACAGTGGAGGGGCTGAACGTGCGCGGCATCGGGTGGGGCGACCGGGTGGCGATCGTGCTGCCCAACGGACCCGAGATGGCGAGCGCCTTCGTGTCGATCGCCGCCGGGGCCACTACCGCGCCGCTCAATCCCGCATACCGGCAGCCCGAGTTCGAGTTCTACCTGGAGGATCTGGGAGCGAAGGCGCTGGTGCTCGCCGGGGGCGACGATTCACCGGCGCGGGCCGCGGCCGCCGCGCTGGGTGTCCGCGTGCTGGAGATCCGGACGGAGAATCGGTGGCCCGCAGGCGTCTTCGACTTTGTGACCGCGCCCACCGGCGCCATCGCCCGCCGCAGGGGCATTGCCGGGCCCGACGATGTCGCCCTGGTCCTGCACACCTCCGGGACCACGTCGCGCCCCAAGATCGTGCCGCTGCTCCACAGCAACGTGTGCGCGACCGCCGAGAACATCCGGCAGACGCTGCGGCTGGAGTCCGCCGACCGCTGCCTGAACGTGATGCCGCTCTTCCACATCCACGGGCTGATGGCGTGTGTACTATCCACACTGCACACGGGCGGCAGCGTGTACTGCGCACCCGGGTTCAACGCGCTCAAGGTCTTCGGATGGCTCGAGGATGCGGATCCGACGTGGTACTCGGCGGTCCCGACCATGCACCAGGCGATCCTGGCGCGCGCGTCGCGGAACACCGGGATCGCGGAGCGGCTGCGGTTGCGGTTCATCCGGTCGTCGTCCGCGGCGCTGCCGGCGCGGGTGATGGCGGAGCTGGAGGAGCTCTTCGGCGCGCCCGTCGTGGAGGCCTACGCGATGACCGAAGCCGCGCACCAGATGACGTGCAACCCCCTTCCCCCCGCGCCCCGCAAGCCCGGCACGGTGGGGATCGCGGCCGGCCCCGAAGTCTCGGTGATGGACGCCGCCGGCAACCACCTCGCGCCCGGCGAGGAGGGCGAGATCGTCATCCGGGGCGCGAACGTCACCCCCGGCTACGAGAACAACGAGGCCGCGAACCGGGAGGCCTTCACGGCCGGGTGGTTTCGCACCGGCGATCAGGGTTTCCGCGACGGGGACGGCTACTTCACGATCACGGGCCGCCTCAAGGAGATCATCAACCGGGGCGGTGAGAAGATCTCGCCGCGCGAGGTGGACGAGGTGCTGATGGGCCACCCGGCGGTGCAGCAGGTGGTCACCTTCGCGATGCCGCACCCGAAGCTGGGCGAGGAGGTCGCCGCGGCGGTGGTGCTGCGGGAGGGGGCGGAGGCCGGCCCGGGCGAGGTGCGCGACTTCGCGGCGGAGCGGCTGGCCGGGTTCAAGGTGCCGCGCAAGGTGGTGATCCTGGACGAGATCCCGAAGGGGCCGACTGGGAAGCTCCGCAGGATCGGGCTGGCGGAGCAGCTGGGGGTGTGAAGGTCGCGATCTACGGGGCGGGCGCCACGGGCGGCTACCTCGGCGTGAAGCTGGCGCTGGCGGGGGTGGACACCACGCTGATCGCGCGGGGACCGCACCTGGAGGCGATGCGGCGGGGCGGGGTGCGGCTGCTGATCGAGGGCGAGGAGTTGGTGGCGCGGCCCTTCTGCACGGAGGATCCCGCCGAGGCCGGCCCGCAGGACTTCGTGATCGTCACGTTGAAGGCCCACTCGACCCCGGGCGTGGTCGACGCGATGCAGCCGCTGCTCGGTCCTCACACGGCGGTGGTGACCGCGCAGAACGGGGTGCCGTGGTGGTACTTCCACGGGGTCGGCGGCGACCGGGAGGGCACGCGCCTGGAGAGTGTCGACCCGGGCGGCCGCCAGTGGGACGGCATCGGGCCCGAGCGGGCGATCGGGTGCGTCGTCTACGTGGCGACCGAGATCGCCGAGCCCGGGGTGATCCGCCACTCCTACGGCAACCGCTGCACGCTCGGAGAACCTTCGGGTGAGAAGACCGACCGGATCCGGGCGCTCAGCAAGGCGCTGATCTCGGCCGGCGTGCGGGCGCCCGTCCGCAAGATCCGCCAGGAGATGTGGATCAAGCTGCTCGGCAACGTCTCCTTCAATCCCATCAGCGCGCTCACGCAGGCCACCCTGGACCGGGTCGCCACCGAGCCCGGCACGCGCGCCGTGGCCCGGGCGATGATGGAAGAGACGCGCGCGATCGCCGAGGCGCTGGGCGTGCGCATCCGCATCGACATCGGGCGGCGCATCGACGGCGCGGCCGAGGTGGGCGCCCACCGCACCTCGATGCTGCAGGACCTGGAGAAGGGCCGCCCGATGGAGATCGACGCGCTGGTCACCTCGGTGCAGGAGCTGGGGCGGCTGGTGGGGGTGCCGACGCCGACGATCGATGTGGTGCTGGCGCTTGTGCGGCAGCGGGCGGGGGTGGCGGGGCTCTATTCGGCCTGGACCGGATAGGCGCTCTCGGCGCCAGCGGGGATCGCCCACTGGTTGCCACGCACCGTGTTTCGGTGCGTGATGGCAACGAATGGCCAAAACAGCGAGGTCTTTAACCGTATGCGCACCGCTTTCTGGTGCGCGCCATCGGAGAGCGGGCAAATCGACCGAAACATGTCCTCCGTGTACCCTTCTTCGTTGCTCCCAGTCGTCCCCGAGAAGTACGCGAGCGTCTTTGCCCGCGCCTTCTACCCCCCGAAAAGCGTCACCTGGAAGATCCTGCCCAGTATCAGGATCAGGCTCATCCCCGTGAAGACCACGATACTGATCCAGGTGAACGCCCGCGCGAAGGCCGACGGGTAGAAGTGCGGGTCGTCCTTCGGGATCACCTTCAGGCAGTAATGGAAGTTCAGGCAGAAGATGACCGGCGCGACGAAGTACGCCAGCGCCGACGCCACCAGCACCAGGAACACCGGCCGCGGCACTACCGCGATGAAGACCACCGCGGCCACCAGCGAGAAAAGCATCGTCATCCGGTAGATGTTGTACTCCGAGTACCAGCGGCTGCGGTGGATCGCGGTAACCTGCTCCGCCGACGTCCCCGCCAGCGCCGCCGTCGGCCGGAAGAGGTTGCGGCAGCACGCCCCCACGATCCGCGGCCAGCCGTCGAAGTAGTTGAAGGCGGTCGAGAAGGTGGCGGCAAAGGCGCCCAGCATGAAGATCGTCATCATCCACGGGCCCACGCTCTCGGTGAAGATCCCCGCGATCTCACCCATCACCGCGCGGCCCTCGACGGGGTTCGGGTACAGCCACACCGCCGCCAGCAGCAGGAAGATCGTCGCGATGATGAACGACATCACATGGCCGAGCCGGAAGTCCCAGAGGCTGATTCGGAAGCAGCGGCGGCTGTATTCCACCGCGCGCTCGGGCAGGCGGCGCACATCGACCGTCAGGTCCGACATTTTCGGCGCGAAGGGGTCGAATGACGGCGCCAGCCCCGCGGACTCCAGCCGGTCGCGGATCCGGGCCATCCCGGTGCGCTTCGCCTTGCCCCACTCCGACGCCTGCAGCGAGACGTCGATCCCGGTCGGCAAGAGCCCCAGGAATCCGGCGATCACCAGCCACGACCCCGGCGGCGCGTCAAGTAGCAGGAAGTGCTCGAGCTCCCCGATCGGCGCGGGCCGGACGAAGTACACCACCACCGCCGACACGAAGAGCAGGCCGCCCGCAATCTTGGCCCCCGCCTCCAGCGCGGCGTAGCGGCCCCACAGCAGGATGACCACCGACAGCACGCCCAGGAACGCCCCCCATCCCCATAGCGGCACCGGCAGCCCCATCTGCGCCGAGAACAGGTAGTACATCACCGCGGCCGCCGCGATCAGGCGCCCCGCCTGCCCCACCGCGCACTGCACCAGCGTGGTCACCAGCACATACCACACCGGCAGCTTCTTCCACGCCGTCGCGTAGGCCGCCATCAGGCTCTTGCCCGTCGCGTTGGTGAACCGGAAGGCCAGCTCGAAGCCGTAGTACTTGAAGACGTACGCCAGCAGGATGCACCACAGCAGCGCGAACTCGAAGCGCCCGCCCGCCGTCGGCGCCGTGACCAGGTGGCTGGTGCCGATCCCCGTCATCATGAGGATCATCCCGGGCCCGAACTGGCGCAGCAGGCCGCGCGGGCTCATGTCGGGGATCTTCAGGTCGTCGAAGGTGGGGGCGTGCCCTGATTCGCCGTCTCGCGCGCGGCGTTCGGGACCGGGTGGTGAGTCGGACACGGGGCCGCGCCTACCGCGCTACGAAGTTGATAGGCATTTCGATCCAGAGTGCAACCGTCTGGTCCCTGTTTTGCGCTGGAGCGAACCTGGCGACTCTGACTATCCTGAGCGCCGCCGAATCCTGCGCTGCGGAACTGGAACTCCGTCGTACCAGCTCGGCCGCCACGCACCCTTCCTCGCTGATCAGAGCATGGACCAACGTGGTACCCCCGATCCCGAGCGCCCTGAGATCTGGAGGATACTCACGCCGCATGGCGCGACGGAATTCCACCTCATTGATCAGACGGGGAGGATCGGTGTGCACCACCTCCCGCGGAGCCTGTGAAGTATCTGCGGAGTCCGACTCGCGCACCTCGTCGAGTGGCTGCCGGGCATCGATGCACTCCGGCGCGACGGCCCACGACCGCGTAGCGCAGGCGATGCAGGTCAACGCCAACGTCCCCGCCAGGATGACTTGTTTCATCCGGCTTGCTCCCGCCCTGTCCCATAGGTTCGCGCAACCTGTCGCGCCGCGAAAGTGATTTCCATCGTGACCCAGAGTGCAATCTTCCTGTCCTGGTTTATCGCGGGGCTGAATCTGGCGACCTGGACCACCTCGAGGGCAGCGTCGTCGAGTTCCTTGTGGCCGGAACTCCTGGACACTCTCTGGTTCCGAACGATCCCCTCCTCGTCAATGAAGACATGAACGACCGTAGTCCCACCGATCAGGCGCTCCTTGAGCAGCGGAGGGTATTCCCGCTGCAGGGCACGGTTCAGATCCTCCGGGTTGAGAAGTTCCGGGGCCACGGGGTCGCCCGCGACTCCGGGGGACTCCTGGCCGTCTGCCGACACGTCCAATTGCGGCCGACCGGCGCAGCCGAAGCCCGTCAATGCCAGCACAACCGCCAGTATCGCTCGTTTCATCCGACCTGTTCCTGTCGAGTCCCGCCGACCCCGCGACCAATGCCGCGCCGGCACGTTCATGCTGGAGGCCGAGGGACACCATCGCAAGTCGAAGCACCGGGTGAGAGGTGGCAGGCCACGCTCGCTCCAGCAGTCAGTGGATGAACCCGCATGAGCACCGACCTTGAATGGAGTCACCCCATGAAGTAATGTAGTAAGGACTCCTTGTTTCACGGAAAGGACGACGCCAATGCTCGCCAAACTGACCTCCAAGAACCAGTTGACCCTGCCCAAGGCGGTCATCTCGGACTTCGGCGGGACGGAGTACTTCGACGTGACCAGTGAGAACGGCCGGATCGTGCTGACGCCGGTGCGTGTCGTCCGGGCCGATGCCGTCCGGGCCAGGCTCGCCGAGGTCGGGATCACGGAAGCCGATGTGGCGGATGCCGTGGCCTGGGCCCGCCGGGGCGAATGAACCGCTTCTGACGATCCGGCCACGAATGGTCCACTCCCGCCAGGTCGGCCCGGAGCCCAGGGGCACGAACCCTCGCCGCTGGGTCCTCGACACCAATGTCGTTCTGTCAGCCCTTCTCTTCCCCTCCGGCAGGCTCACCTGGTTGCGGGACGCCTGGCGGTCAGGGGCGACAGTGCCGCTGGCGAGCGGGGAAACCACCACCGAACTGATCCGGGTGCTCCACTATCCCCGCTTCGGACTTGCGCCGGGCGAACAGGAGGATCTGCTCGCAGACTACCTGCCCTATTGCGAGTCGGTCGTCGTCTCCGGGGCGGTCGTCACGCCTGAGTGCCGGGACCCCCGGGACCGTCCGTTTCTGGAGCTGGCCCTCGCCGGCGAAGCGGACGCCCTCGTGACCGGGGACAAGGACCTCCTCGCGCTGGCCGACGCGTTCGCGATCCCGATCATCTCCCCCACCGTCGCCCTTGCCAGCCGCCCCACCCGATGATTATTTCGTGACGGCCATTCAACGGGCTAGATTCGACGCCATGAAACCGACCGACACCCGGAACCCCGACCACTACCACCGCGTGGTCGACTGCCAGTGGGGATGTCCTGCGCACACGAACGTGCCGGAGTACATCCGCCTGATCGCCAACGGGCAGTACACGGAGTCGTACCTGCTGAACCGCAAGTCGAACATCTTCCCGGGAATTCTGGGGCGTACATGCGACCGTCCCTGCGAGCCGGTGTGCCGCCGGGTGAGGCTGGACGGGGAGCCGGTGGCAATTTGTCGCCTGAAGCGGGTCGCTTCCGACCTGCGCGACGACATCACCGGTTATCTCCCGACGATTCCGGAGGAGAAGAACGGGAAGCGGATCGCCTGCATCGGCGCGGGCTGCGCGTCGCTCACGGTTGCCAACGACCTGCTGCCGCTCGGGTACGAGGTCACGATCTTCGAGAAGCTGGCCAAGCCCGGCGGGCTGATGTGGACGAACATCCCCGAGTTCCGGCTGCCGGCCGAGGTCCTCTGGGAGGAGATCGACTACATCCTCGACATGGGGGTGGACCTGCGGCTGAACCACCCCATCGACAGCCTGGCGGCGCTGCTGGAGGAGGACTACGACGCGTTCTTCATCGGCTCGGGGGCGCCGAAGGGCAAGGAGCTGAACATTCCCGGGCGTTGGGACGCCGACCGCATCCACATCGGGATCGAGTGGCTGGAGTCGGTCCGCTTCGGGCACATCGACAGCTGCGGGGACCGGGTGCTGGTGATCGGCGTGGGGAACACGGCCATGGACTGCTGCCGCACCGCGCAGCGCCTCGGCGCCAGCGACGTCAAGGTGATGGCGCGCAAGACCAAGCCGCACTTCAAGGCGTCGCCGTGGGAGCTGGAGGACGCGATCGAGGAGCAGGTGGAGATTCTGGAGAACCATTCGCCGTCGCGGTTCATAGTCGAGGACGGAAAGGTGAAGGGGATGGAGTTCGACCTGGTCACCTGGCATCCGGGCGAGAACGGGCGGCTGAAGGCGGAGGTCCACGGCAGCAAGGTGATCGAGTGCGACGAGGTGATCCTCGCGATCGGGCAGGACACGGCATTCCCGTGGATCGAGCGCGACATCGGGATCGACTTCAACGACTGGGACATGCCGATTGTCGACAAGACAACGTTCATGACGTCGGTGCCCGGCGTCTTCATGGGAGGCGATGCGGCGTGGGGCCCCGAGAACATCATCTGGGGGGTTGAGCACGGCCATCAGGCGGCGATCTCGATCCACGCCTGGTGCGAGGGCCGCCCGCTCACCGACCGGCCGCCGCAGGAGATGAACCTGATCAGCCAGAAGATGGGGCTGCACGAGTGGTCGTACTCGAACGACTACGACGAGGCCCAGCGCGTGAAGATGCGCCACGTCGACCTGCAGGAACGCTTCAAGCGGCTCGACATCGAGGTCGAGGAGGGCTTCGACATCGAGCAGACGCTCACCGAGGTGGAGCGTTGCCTGAACTGCGACATCCAGACCGAGTTCGAAGCGCATCTGTGTATCGAGTGCGACGCGTGCATCGACATCTGCCCGCTGGACTGTCTCACGATCACCCACAACGGGCCCGAGGAGGAACTGACCCGGCGTCTGACGGCGCCGCTGCTGAACTACCCGGAAGAGCCCCTGTTCATCTCGGAGGATCTCCCGCAGACCGGGCGGATCATGGTCAAGGACGAGGACCTTTGCATTCACTGCGGACTCTGCGCCGAGCGGTGCCCGACGGCGGCGTGGGACATGCGCCAGTCGGATCTTCTGGTGCCTTATGCGGGGCTGTCGGCGGGCGACTCCCACCCGAGTCCGCTTTCGGTGGTCCTCGGGAGTCCGGTGGTGCTGGCGGGGGCTGAGATCGGCTGATGGCGGATTCGGTCCCCGGCGCTTCCGGGGCTGCACCAGGCGGGCCTGCGAGCGCGAAGGCGACGGCTGCGCGTCCCGGGGAGGTTCCCGCGAGCGCGATCACTTCTGCCGCACGTCCCGAGGACATCCCCGCGAGCCCCAACGGCGGCCCTCCCGCGTCGCGGATCAACGACCTCGCCTTCAAGATCGGCACCGTGAACGGGACCGGGTCGGCGAGCGCGAACGGGCTGCTCAGGCGAGCCATCTTCCGCATGGGGATCCCCGTGTCGGGGAAGAACCTCTTCCCGTCGAACATCCAGGGGCTGCCGACCTGGTACGAGATCCGGGCCAACGCCCGCGGCCACACCGCGCGCACCGCCCGCTTCGACATGGTGGTCGCGATGAATCCGGCCACCTACAAGCGCGACATCGAGGAGGTCGCCACCGGCGGCTGGGTCATGCACGACTCGAGCTGGCCGCTGCCGCGCGGCCTGGACCGCGACGACGTGACCTTCCTCGGCATCCCGCTCGCGAAGATGACGGTGGACAACTTCCAGGGATCGCGCGTCCGCATCCTGATGAAGAACATCTGCTACGTGGGTGCGCTGGCGGCGCTGCTGGACATCGACATGGAGATCGTGCGAGGGCTGCTCAAGGAGACCTTCGCGGCCAAGGCGAAGCTGCTCGACGCAAACTACCTGGCGATCGACCTGGGCTACGACTACGCGAAGAAGCACTTCGACTGCCCGCTGCCGGTCCGCCTGGAGCCGATGGAGGGCAACGAGGACTCGATCGTGATCGACGGGAACACGGCCGCGGCGCTGGGGTGCGTCTACGCGGGCGCGACGGTCGCCGCCTGGTACCCCATCACGCCGTCCACCTCGCTGGTCGACGCCTTCACCGCCTTCTGCCACCAGTTCCGCAAGGACCCCGAGACGGGGAAGAACCGCTTCGCGATCATCCAGGCCGAGGACGAGCTGGCGGCCGCGGGGATGGTGATCGGGGCCGCGTGGGCGGGGGCCCGCGCCTTCACCTCGACGAGTGGGGCCGGGCTGTCGCTGATGAGCGAATTCATCGGGCTGGCCTACTACGCGGAGGTGCCGTCGGTGTTCTTCGACGTGCAGCGGGTGGGGCCGTCGACGGGGATGCCGACGCGGACGCAGCAGGGCGACATCCAGTTCGCGGCGTACGCGTCGCACGGGGACACGCGGCACATCGTCATCTTCCCCGCGAATCCGCACGAGTGCTTCGAGATGGCCGTGGAGGCCTTCGACCTGGCGGAGCGATTCCAGACGCCGGTCTTCGTGCTCACGGATCTGGACATCGGGATGAACGACTGGGTCGTACCGAAGCTCGAATGGGACGATTCCTATCGGCCGGACCGCGGCAAGGTGCTGACCGCGGAGGAGCTGGAGGCGGCAACGGGGCCGTTCCACCGGTATCTCGACGTTGACGGCGACGGCATCCCCTGGCGGACGCTGCCCGGCGTGCACCCCAAGGGCGCCTACCTGACGCGCGGCTCGGGCCACGACCGGTACGGCAACTACACCGAGGACTCGGAGCCGTACGCGGACGTGCTGGCGCGCGTGGGGCGGAAGATCGACGGGGCGGCGCCGCATCTGCCCGCGCCCGAGGTACGGCTCGCAGAGGGCGCGAAGATCGGGCTGGTGACGATCGGAGGGTGCCGCGGCGCGGTGCTGGAGGCGGTGGACGAGCTGGCGGAGCGCGGGATCGCGGCCAACTACATGCGCGTTCGGGCCTTCCCGTTCCACCCTGAGGTGGAGCCGTTCCTGGCCGGGAATGACGTCAACTTCGCAGTCGAGCAGAACCGGGACGGGCAGCTCAGGAAGCTGCTGATCGCGGAGACGGGAGCCGCGAAGGAGTCGCTGGTGTCGATCCTGTACTACGGGGGATATCCGATGAGCTGTCACCATGTGATGGACGGACTGGCGACCCATACGGACATCGGAACGTCCGACGCGGCCGCCCACCCCGCCGGAGCCGCCCCATGACCTACATCAAGAAGCCGCGCATCCACCACCCCGGCCTGACGAAGAACCGCCTGGGCCTCACCCGCCGCGACTACGAGGGCACGATGTCCACGCTGTGCGCCGGGTGCGGCCACGACTCGATCACCGCGGCGATCATCGAGGCCTTCTGGGAGCTGGAGATCGCGCCGCACGAGGTGGCCAAGACGTCCGGGATCGGGTGCAGCGGCAAGACGCCGACCTACTTCCTGAAGGAGGCGCACGGCTTCAACGGCGTGCACGGGCGCATGCCGTCGATCACGACCGGCGCGCACGCGGCCAACCGCGACCTCATCTGCATCGGCGTCTCCGGCGACGGTGACAGCCTCTCGATCGGGATGGGCCAGTTCGCCCACGTCGTCCGCCGCAACGTCGACATGCTGTACATCATCGAGAACAACGGCGTCTACGGGCTCACCAAGGGCCAGTTCTCCGCGTCCGCCGACGTCGGCTCGACCGCCAAGCGCGGCCAGATCAACCGCGAGCACCCCATCGACTCGGTCCTCCTGGCGCTGAACCTGGGCGCCGGCTTCGTGGCGCGGAGTTTCTCCGGCGACAAGGAACAGCTCGTCCCCATTCTCAAGGCGGGCCTGCGCCACCGCGGATTCGCGCTGATCGACATCATCTCGCCCTGCGTCACCTTCAACGACCACCGCGGCTCGACCAAGAGCTACCAGTACACCCGCGACAACTACAACCAGCTGGTGTACGCCGACTTCGTGCCCCCCGCCGAGGAGATCGCGGCGTCCTACGAGTCCGGCGACGCCCGCTCGGTGCAGATGCACGACGGGAGCCGGATCGCGTTCCGCAAGGTGCCGGAGGACTACGACCCCACCGACCGCGACGCGGTGTACACCTACATCCGGGAGCGGCAGCGGGCGGGCGAGGTGGCGACGGGGCTGCTGTATGTGGAGGAAGCGCCGGAAGAGGGCGAGGAGGCGGACTTCCACGGGATCCAGGGGACGGTGGAGGAGCCGCTGGCCGGATATCCGTTCGAGGGGCTGTGCCCGGGGGCGGAGAAGCTGGAGAGGCTGCAGGGGCGGTTTCGGTAGGGGGAATCTCCCGACCGGCACCGGAGGTGGAGAGAAAGCCTGTCGTGCTCATCAGCTTGCAAATCGCTGCATGTAGCGTTAGCTTGCATCCATGCCGATGGAATCGACTGTCCGCATAGGTCCGCGTCTGAAGGCGGCTCGCGAGCGGTCCGAGCTTACCCAGCAGCAGCTGGCTGACGCGCTGGGGCTACGGCACCGCCAGACGGTGGCCAGCATCGAAAGGGGCGAGCGCGCGGCCAGCGCCCAGGAGCTGATCCGGGCCATGGAGGTTCTTTCAGTCGACCTGGACTATTTCGTTGACCCCTTCCGTCTCGTCGGCGAGGGGCAGTTTTCGTTCAGGACAAGCGGAGAAATCGAAGAGGGAGTGCTCGACAGGTTCGAGCAGCAGGCAGGGCGCTGGATCGCCACGTACCGGGAACTGTCTCGGGAACAGGGCATACTCCCACGATGGCTGGGCTACAAGCTGAACCTGAGTCCCGATTCGTCCTTTGAGGACGCGCAGGCCGCTGGCGAGTCCGCGGTCAAGCTTTGGAAGCTCGGAGACCGTCCAGCAGCACGGCTACGATCCGTAATGGAAGACCGGCTACACGTGCTGGTCCTGAATGTCGACACTCCAGCGGGCGTATCGGGAGCCGCCTCGCGTGTGCCCGGACTGAACTGCGCGCTGGTCAATCGCCAGGAGTCGGAAGGCCGGCGAAACTTCGACCTGGCCCACGAGCTATTCCACCTACTCACTTGGGACGCGATGCCACCCGAGCGCGCGACCGTGGTCGACAAGCGTCGGCGCGGCAAGCATTGGCGGGTGGAAAGACTGGCCGAGAACTTCGCGGCGGCCCTCCTCATGCCTGCGGCGGTCCTGACGCCGACTTGGGAAGCGTGCGCCAATGCGGGCGAGATCCACGACCGGATCAACGTGGTGGCCAGGCGTTTCATGGTCTCGTCGCCGGCGTGCAAGTGGCGCCTCTACAATCTTGAATTGCTCTCCAAGAGGGATCTGGACTGTATCGAGGACTGGCGCCTCACCCGGAACGGTAGCGAGCGGTGCCACGATCCAGAGCAGTCCCTGTTCAGCGGGCCCTTCCTGGAGCGGCTATGCGTGGCACTCGACACCGGTCGGCTGTCAGTGAAGCGGGCGACCGGTCTTCTCGGCGTTTCCGTGACGCAGTTGGCGGAGATCCTGCACGCTCACGGCCATGAGACGTATTTCGAGGCTTGAGGGTGTTCTCGTGGCTGCGGCCGGCATCGTGCTGGTCGACGCGTCCGTGGGTACCTGGCCAAACCGGGCCTTCAAACGCCAATACACCGAGCAAATCCTGGGCGAGTGGCGGACCCTGTTGTTGCTTGGGAGAAGCCTGTGAGTGTCGAATGCCTCCGATGTCATCGAGGGCCCCAAGGTGGAAGCCATCGGGACAACACTGGGCCAAACTCCTAACCTTGGCCCCTGGAGATTGACACGATCGGATTCCCGACCTGGTCGGTGTCATTGCGGGCCGCCAAGCCTCCCTGCAGCAGGTCGGTGAACCGTAGCGGCATGCGTTGAGAAGCGATTACGATCCCTCGCTTGAGATCTACGGCCTCCACGACGGAATTGCGGTAGACGTCGCGGTCCCCCCTGTTCGGAAAGCGTTTGCCAAAGCAAATCTCTTGTCGAGAGGAGAGCTGGCTCGATGAAGATTTCGAGAATCACGGTGCTGTCCGGCGTCATGGCCGCCCTGCTCTGGCCGTCCGGCGCGGAGGGTCAGGAGATATGGCTCATACAACCGGATGGCCGGGTGCGCGCGGAAGAAGGCGGATGGCGCGCACCGACCCCGGCCGACGCCCTGCGCATACTGCGCGACCCGAGGGTACACTGGTCTTCGCGGGTTGCCCAGGCGGTCCTGCGGCAGGTGCACGAACCCCGGTCCCAGGGGGAGCTGGACGCGCTGGCCGGCGCGCTGGCCGAGATCATCCTGGAGGCCGACGCTCCGGAGGACCGCGATACCAAGGTGTACGAGGAGGCCCTTGGTGCGCTTTTTGCCGCGGCCGTGCGCGACCCCGAGGTCCCGGGCACGCCGCACGACGGGTCGTTCGAGGCGGTGGTGCGGGTCTACGAGACGCTGGCGGAGCGGGCGCTGGCGGACGGGGGTACGGACCCGCTCGCGGAGACCCCCCGGGTTGATCGTGATGCTCGAAACGGACTGGGGTCAGTGAACCCGGAATACCACCGGCTTACCAGAGCGCTCCGGGCAATATACCGCGTACGCCCCCACACCGAGGGCGGGGACTACCTGCTGGCGCTGTTAGAGGCCGCCGAGCCCCCAGAGCCGTACACGCACAACGGTCCCGTGGCTTCGGTATGGTGCGAGGCGGGGGAACTGCTGCGCGGACCGAGCCGGGTCACGCATCATCCGGACGGGCGGCTGGAGGAGGAGCCGGTCCCGGACCCCAGGTGGCCCAGCCGGATGTCGGAGTTGCCGGAGATCGCGCGCGACCCCCGAGAATTCCTGTCCCGCTGCAACCGTGTCGGCAACCTGAGTCGAGTCCGGAACTAACCCGAACAAGCGATTCGCCACCGGGTTTTTCGCCCGCGCGGGCGCTTGCAGGGGGCGTCTTGTGTCCGGCCGCTTCGCTACTCCGGGGGAGCCTTGCCTAGCGCGCCGATGTAGTCCTTGAAGTGGGGCGAGGCGCGGCTCTGGAACCTGTTGGACGTTGCCGTTCCGGTCGTTGTTGCCACCGCCCGAGACACTCCCCCGATTGTACTTCATGGTGATGCCGGCGCGTCGCGACGCCGCCTGTCGGCTCCCGGGCCGAGGGCGCAATCATGTCCGGTTTTCCCGCTTTCGCGGTACGGTCCAGCAGGGTCCAGCACAACGGCAGGAAACGCAGATCGTGCAGTCCCATAAGACTTTAGGTGATTTCCTGCCGGGATTCAGACCGCAAGCGATCCGCCCACCCGGCACGCCTCGCACTTCTGCGCGACCAGATCCGTCATGGCCACAGCCACCCGAAGGCGCCTCCGGTGAGCAGCGCGTAGATGAGCCCGTCGAACATGCTGCGGGCGGTTGCGGCCCACCCCTGGAAGGACCAGATCGCGTCCTGGGCAAGCGCCATCGCGTACCCCATGAACGCCACCACCGACACCATCTTGAACACCGCCATGTACTCGGCGCCCGGCCCGAGCGCCAGACCGCTCGCGTACGCCGTGACGAGCCCGACCGCAATGCAATAGACGAACCACTGCCCGAGCTGGCGACCCATCCGCGCCTGGGGATTGGGGGGAAGAAGGGTCAGAAACGCGGACGGTCCGCGCCTTGCCTTCTCCTGAAACTCCTCGCTCTTCATCACCTCCATGCTCCCGGCGTGCGGGATCGCGTAGTTGCCCGGATCGAGGCCGAGGCCGCGCAGCGCGTCCATCGCGCCGTCCTCGTCCGGGGTGGCGCTGCGGTCGTTGCTGTGGTAGCCGAGGAACATGTGGATCACGCTGCTGGCGACGAACACGAGCACGGCTGCCACGAGAACGGGTAGCCAGAGGCTGAGGACCGGGACCATGTAGTGACCTCCTGGGAGAGGGTTGATGCGCGACACGGCGTGCGAGTCGCAGCGGTGGCCCGCGACCCGCATGGCGGGAAGTGTGCGGTCGGCGGGCGCGTGGGGCAATCCGCCGCTGCGAGTTCGGCTCCCCAGCCGCTACCAGTTCGGCTTCTCCAGCCCCTCGATCACGTCGGCGTAGACATGCTGCAGCCCGTCACCGATGATAAGCGGCATCACGGTGAAGTGGTCGCGGTCGGTGTAGAGGCGTGTGCGCAGGTCCAGGCTCGGATAGCCGCGCAAGCGCAGGTTTTCCGCAAGCAGGGTCGTGCGGCTGATCAGGCGCTGGGCGCAGAGCGGGGCGTGGTTGATTTCGCCGTCCGCCATGCCGATGAATACCTTCGCCGGGAGGTCATCGTGGTCCTTCGCGTATTCCGCCTCGAGATCGATGGTCAGGCCGTTGGTCCCGCTGCCGATGATGAAGCGGCCGAAGGCGCCGGGGCGCGCGAGGAGCGCATAGCTGGCGAACCCCCCGCCCGCGGAGTGGCCCCAGAGCGTGTGGTCGTCGGCCATTCGGTACTTTTCGCCCAGCGACGCGCGCAGCTGGTCGACCAGGAAGTCCAGGAACATGTCACCCTTCAGGAACGGCAGCGACATGTCGAAGTCGAATCCCATCTCCTTCATGTACTCGCTCCCCAGACCCGGCTCCGACCAGACGCTGCCCGGCGGGAAGAGATCGAAGGTGCGATGGGCGAACCCCAGCATCCCATGCCGGCTCTTGTGGCCGACGCCGACCACGATGATCTCGGGGATGCGCTTGCCCACGGTGTAGAGATTGACGACTCCGGACGTTACGGCGAAGGCCATCGCCCCGTCCATCGACCAGAGGACGGGATAGTGGCGGTCCGGCGACACGTGGTACGAGGGGGGAAGGGCGACGAGGATCTCGTGGTCGTAGTCGTAGCCCCTGGCGCGCGCGGAGGCGGGCTCTTCCCAGGACATGGCGTAGGGGATGGTCGTCATCGGTGGCTTGTCCCAAACGTAAAGTCGGGTTGGCAATACGTCATGTCTTCTTTACATCCGCTTGCTGTCGACAGCCCGGCAGGCCGCTATCGCTCGAGGAATTAACGCCCCAATGATCTTGCCGCCCGCGAACCCGGCCGCAAGTCTACTGTCCCTGGTGCATCTCTCGAGCCTGGAGTCTCCGCCATGCGAATCCCACCCCCCGGTGCCGCCACCGGCACCGGCAACGCCGCACCGTTCGCCCTTGCCGGACCCTTCACCCTGGCCGTCCTCCTCGCCCTCGCCGGCTGCCAGCCCGCCGACTCACCCGCTGAAGACGCCGCTCCACCCCCGGGATCCGACTTCGAGGGCCCCGCCTTCGAGTTCGAGGAGGTCGTGCCCGGCGTCTACCACGCGCGCGGGACGGGCAGCCTTTCGGTCGGCTCACACGGCGCGGTCATCGTCAACGAGGAGGACGTGTTGCTGGTCGAGTCGCACATCTCGCCCGCGGCCGCGTACGCCGTGGTCGACGAGATCGAGGCGCTCACCGACAAGCCGGTCCGGTACGTGGTCAACACGCACTACCACTTCGATCACGCGCACGGCAATCAGATCTACCCCGACGACGTGCACGTGATCGGCCACGAGGTCACCCGCGAGATGCTGGAGAGCGGGGCGTCGATGGGGCGATCGTACGAGCTGTTCGTCGGGAGGTTGCCGGACCAGGTCGCGGCGATCCTGGCGGCGGAAGAGGAGCTGCGCGGACGGTTGGAGGAGGTGCGCGGGCGGGTCGACGAATTGCGCGGGCGGGTCGACGACGCCGAGGACGAGGCCAAGTACGAGGAGATGGTGGGCGAACTGGAGACGCTGGCGGGCGAACTGGAGACGCTGCGGGGCCGCGCCGACTACATGGCCAACTACCTCGCCGGGCAGGAGGGCCTGATGCCGAAGGGCCCCAACACGACCCTGTCGGAGCGCATGACCCTGTTCCGCGGCGACCGCGAGATCCGCATCCTTTTCTTCGGACGCGGCCACACCGGCGGCGACGTGGTGGTCCACCTGCCGCAGGAGCGCGTCATCGTCACCGGCGACCTGCTGATTCCCGGGCTGCCGTACATGGGCGATGGCTACCTCGCCGAGTGGGTCGAGACGCTGGAGCACGTCAAGGCGCTCGACTTCGACTGGGTGCTGCCCGGCCACGGCAACCCGTTCCAGGACAGGGAGCGGATCACGTACCTGCAGGACTACATGCGCGACCTTCAGGCGCGGGCCGCCGCGCTCCACGCCCAGGGGATCCCGTACGAGGAGGCCGCCGCGCAGATCGACATGACGGATCACGCGGATCACTATCCGCAGATTCGATTCCCCGGGGTGCCGGCGGTTGCGGTCCAGCGGGTGTTCGAGCTTCTGGATGGCGGGAGGTAGGATTCGCGCGTGGAGGCATCATGAACGCACCGGACTGCTCCGTCCCGTATCCGTCACTGCTCACGCGCCCGTGCTTGCGCGTTCTCCTCTTCGGGTCATTGCTCCCATACGCGGCATGCGACGCCAGGAATGAACCCGGCCCGGACGGCGCGCTGGCAAGCTGGCGCCTCTCCGACGAGCCCGGCGTCGCCATCGGCGGCGCCGACGAACGCGAGGGCTACCTTCTCCACTGGGTCACCGGAGCGACACGTCTCGGCGACGGCCGCATCGTCGTGGCAAACGAAAGCACTGCCGAGCTGAAGTACTACGATCCGGAGGGGACGCACCTCTTCGACGTCGGAGGCGAGGGCGGTGGCCCAGGCGAATTTGCCGGGTCGTTGGCGCGTCTCGCCCGCACTCGCGGGGACTCCGTCCTGGTGCTTACCACGCAGTCGGAGATCACTCGGTTCGGGCCCGACGGCCGGTACGCAGCCTCGAGTCGCTACCGTTTGCCACCGTCTGGACACTGCCGGACGATCGAGGGTCGCGAACGCCTGCTTCCCGATGGTTCGATCGTAGTCGGTTACGGAATCTTCATCGGTCGTGGCGGGGAATGCCCGCCCCCTACGCCCGGCGAGGCGCGCCAACCGATGGTGGTGGGGCGATTCGTCCCGTCAACCGAGAGCTTCGATACCATCGCGGAGCTGCCCGCCGCGGAGAGGACCTCCGATTCCGAAACGATGCATGCCTATCCGCGGAACCGGGTCTACGGAATCGGACACGACCGCATCTATCTCGGCGACACCGGTTCGGACACCGTCCTCGCGATGAGCTTGAGCGGCGACCTGATCGCGGCGCTTCCGGTTCCCTTCGAGCCACGTCCCGTTCCCGACGACGCCAGGGAGCAGTTGTTCCGGGAGATGGAGGCCACGAGGCCAGGCCAACGCATGACGGTGCGCTGGACCCTGATCTATCCGGACCGATATCCCCGCTACGCGCGGCTTGTGGCGGCCCCCGGGGACCGGGTCTGGGTGATGGCCTATCCGCCGTGGAAGGAACCGGTGGTGTTTCCGGACGAGGTCATCCATCCGAGAATCTCCTGGCGTCTGGATGAAGGGGCGCTGTGGCGGGTTGTCGATCGTGACGGGTCGCCGGTCGCCGAGTTGCGGACGCCTCCGGGCTTCTTTCTCCTCGAAGTGGGGGATGACTACGTGCTCGGGATCCACAAGGACGAGGTGGGGCGCGAGAGCGTGGAGGTGTATGGTTTGATTCGGTGAGGACGTGGCTTTCGGGCAGGTGCCCGTCCTATCGAGCGCTACCGGCTCATCCCCCATCCCGGGAATAGTAAACCATACCTGACAAAATGTAATGTGTCGTTGACACTATGTCCGTTCGTCACACTAGTTATTCATGGTGTGAATGATTATCATTGATGCTATGAATAACCCAATTCTCCCCCGAGCCGTTGGGCGCCGCCTCAAGGCCATGATGAAGGTCATGCCCGCCGTGGTAGTCTCCGGAGCACGCCAGACGGGAAAGAGTACGCTTGCCCGCTCCTTCGGTCACGACGAGTCATCTTCCCCCGAGGCCAGGACGGCTCGGCCCGGTCGACGATACCTGTCGCTGGATGACCTCGACGTAGTCGACCTCGCCCGGCGCGATCCCGGCGCGCTGGTTCGCGGCACCGGCCCGATCACCCTCGATGAAGTGCAGCGTGAGCCGGAACTTCTTGGAGCCGTGAAGCGGGAGATCGATCGCCACCGTCGCCCGGGGCGCTTCCTGCTCACCGGTTCCGCCAACCTGCTTCTGATGGGCCGCGTCTCGGAGTCGCTGGCGGGCCGCGCCAGCTATCTGACGCTCTGGCCGATGACGCGGCGCGAGCAGAAGGGACTCGGCCGGTGCGGGATCTGGGAGAGGTTGTTCGAGGCCCCGGACGACCAGTGGCTGGAGGTCGTTTCCAAGTCCGGCAACACGGAAGATGACTGGCGCGCCATCGCGCGACGCGGCGGCTTCCCCGTCCCTGCGGTCCATCTCGATAGCCCCGAAGCCCGCGCAATCTGGTTCGATGGCTACGTGCAGACCTATCTGGAGCGCGACCTGCAAGCGCTTTCGTCGATCGCCGCCCTCCCGGATTTTCGCCGCCTCATGCGGGCGGCATGCCTCGGCCTGGGGAGACTCGTCAATCAGTCCCGTCTCGGCCGGGATATCGGACTCAAGCAACCGACGGTCCATCGTTACCTGAACCTGCTCGAGACCTCGTATCTCCTGGTGAGAGTTCCTGCCTATTCCGTGAACCGCACCAAGAGGCTGGTCAAGTCGCCGAAGCTCTACTGGGGAGACACGGGCCTGGCCATGCACCTCGCGCAGGAGGAAGATCCGCGCGGCGCCCACCTCGAGAACCTGGTCCTGCACGACCTGTTGACATGGCGTGACTCACGGCCTGTTCGAGCCGAGCTGCTGCACTGGCGCGCGACGACCGGCGAGGAAGTGGACTTCGTGATCGAGGCCGGCGGAGAGCTTCTGCCCATCGAGGTCAAGGCGACGAAACGGCCCCGGCTCGCCGACGCGGCTCATCTGCGCACCTTCCGCGCGGAATACGGTCGTGCCGCACGCTCAGGCCTGCTTCTGCACGGGGGGAAGTCTCTCGCGTGGCTTACTCCAGAGGTGCTCGCGGCACCGTGGTGGATGGTGATTTGACGGGGTGCCCGCCGACCCGGTCATGCGCCCCGCAACACCTCGATGCCGGGGCGGCAACTCCTCGGTGTCCCAGGGTGTCAGAGTATACACACGGTGGGTTTTGCCGACACTGGGCGGGCCGACAACCGAGCGACTCGGCAACCGCCTCATTCCTGATGCTGCCAACATCGCGGAGGAGACCATGAATCCCCCGGTCAACACGGCCTCGGAGTCCCCAGGGCGCCTGTTTCGACGGTCATCGCTCGTCCTGCTCTTATCGGTTCTCATCGCCACATCGTGCGGGGACGGCACGGGTTCCGCTCCAGGCGGCGCGCTCGAAAGCTGGGGCCTCTCCGACGAGCCGATCGTCGTCATCGGGGGGGCCGACGAACGCGAGGGCTACCTGCTTCACCAGGTTGTCGGAGCGACGCGTCTCGGCGATGGTCGCATCGTCGTCGCCAACCGAAGCACTCTGCAATTGCGGTACTACGATCCGCAGGGGACGCACCTCTTCGACGCCGGTGGCGAGGGCGAGGGGCCGGGTGAGTTTCAAACGCTGGACCACTTCATCCGCCTTCCCGGAGACTCGGTCGTGGCGCTCTCCCGGGCGCGGCAGCTCGTTCGATTCGGTCCCGACGGCCGGTACGCAGGTTCGAGTCCCTACGAACCGTCACCCTGCCAGGAATGCATGTGTCACGACGGCTTCCTTGTCCCCGATGGTTCGCTCCTGCTGGTCTACTCTCTCTATGCAGGTGGCATGCAGTCCCGGGATTGCCCGATTCCGAGCGAGCTGCGGCCCACGGCGGTGATCGGACGATTCGACCCTGCGACCGGGGTTCTCGATTCAATCGCCGAATTGCCCGGGGCGGAGCTGAGCTACCCGGTCGAGGGCAGGATGTTTGCCTACCCGGGGAATCTGGTCCACGGGATCGCGCCCGATCGAGTCTACCTCGGGGACACCGAGTCGGACGTCATTCTCGAGATGAGTTTCCGCGGTGACACCACCGCGACCCTGCCGGTCCCCTTCGATCCGGCCCCCGTGTCCCCCGACGCCAGGCAACAGCCCGACGAGCCGGAGTCCGGCTGGACGTACACCTACCCGGATCATTACCCCCGCTACGCGCGACTTGTCGCGGCGCCCGGCGAACGGGTCTGGGTGATGGCGTATCCGCACGCCAGGGAGCCGATGTTGATTCACGATTACCTGGTGAGCCCCACCCTGTTCCGTCGGTTTGAGGACGGCGGGGCGCTGTGGAGGGTGGTGGGCCGCGATGGAGTGTCGGTCGCAGAATTGCGAACGCCGGAAGGGTTCTTTCTGTTGGAAGTCGGTGCCGGCTACATCCTGGGAACCCACAAGGACGAGTTCGATCGCGAGAGCGTGCAGCTCTATCGGTTGATGCGTTGAACTTGTGACCCTCCGGCAAGCGGACCCGTTTAAGCGCCCTGGAGAAGCCGGGCCCGCCCTCCCCCTCACCGCCCCACCATCGCCACCGCCTCACCCGGCTTCGGCCTCACGCCCTCCGCGTAGAGCTGCGCGTTGAGCTCCGGCACGCGCGACGTGATCAGCACGTTGAGCGCCTGAATCGCGTCGGGCATAACCTCCCAGGCGCGGTCGACCTGCCACATATGGTCCTCGGTCGGTAGCGTTGACGATTGCTGGATGGCCCGCGCCACCCCCGCGTTGCGGCGTGCGTCCGCCACGTCGCTCTGGACCTCCCCGAGCGCCTCGCGGATCGCTTCCAGCTCCTCCTCGAGGTCTTCCGGGGCTTCCGCCGCCTCGCCGATCACCTCCTCGGCCGCGTCGAGCTGTTCCTCCAGGCGCTGGATCGCGCGGCCGGCCTCGTAGATCGGCACGGCGAGCTTGTGCAGGCTCATCAGCGCGTCCTGCCGGGCCATGCGGTCGGCCCGGGACATGGGGCGGCGCGGATCGGCCTGGATCTCGACGGTTGAGGAGAGGGTCTCGCCGGCGACGGTCATGCTCACCGTGTAGACGCCCGGGAGCACGATCGGGCCCGAGGGCACGCCGCCACCGCCGAATCCGCCGCCGCCTCCACCGCCCGGCCCTCCTCCACCCTGCCTCGGCTCGGGCTCGTACGGCGGATCGTGGCGCCAGTCCCAGATCACCTCGTTGATGCCGGGCTCGGAGGGAGCTTCCAGGGTGCGGACGTGGTTGCCGGCGGCGTCCGTGATGGTCAGCGCGAAGGTGGCGTTGTCGCGGGCCTCCTGGCCGGTGGGGCCATCCTCGGCCGCGCCGTTTCCGCCGCGCTCCTCCCCACCCTCCTCCTCCGCCATCGGCGCCTCCCACCCGTCTCGCAGGTAGTACCGAATCCTCGCGCCCCGGGGCGGGTTCGGCGCCGAATACGTCGCGCCCTGGAACGGCCAGTCCCCCCGCTCCGCCCACATGATCGACTCGCGGGCCGAGGGGAAGACCCGCCCGGCCGCGGCCAGCATCTCCTCCGACAGGTGCTCCAGCGGGCTCACGTCGGCGAGGATCCAGAAGGAGCGGCCGTGGGTGCCCACCAGCAGGTCGTTGTCGCGCGGATGCACCAGGATGTCGTCGACCGGCACCGTCGGGAGGTTGTTCTTGAGCTGTACCCAACGCGCGCCACGGTCCACCGACACGAACACGCCCACCTCGTTGCCCACGAAGAGCAGGTTCGGCGCGCGGTGGTGCTCGGCGATCACGTTGACCGACCAGCCATCGGGCAGTCCGTCGGTGATGCGTGTCCAGTTCTGGCCGTAATCCTCGCTTACGTACACATACGCGGCGTAGTCGCCGTTGCGATGGCCGTCGAAGGTGGCGTAGACGCGGCCCTCCACATGCGCGGACGGCTCGACGCGGCTCACGTAGGTCCGCTCGGGCAGCCCCGGCACACGGTCGGCCACATTGGACCACGTTGCGCCATCGTCGCGGCTCACCTGGACATTGCCATCGTCGGTGCCGACATAGAGCAGCCCGCGCGCGACCGGCGACTCCGCAAACGCCGTGATGTTGCCGTAGCTGGAAATCCCGTCGTTGGCCGACATCTGCGGCTCGGAGCCGGGCACGCCCATGATCTCCAGTTCCGTCCGGTCGATCTGCCTGCTGAGGTCGACGCCGCCGGCCTCCTCCCAGGTCATCCCGCGGTCGCGCGAGCGCATGAGGTAGTTGGCGCCGAGATAGACCGTCGCCGGGTCGTGGGGCGAGAGCTGGAGCGCCGAGTTCCAGTTGAAGCGGTAGGTCTTGGTGGTGTCGCCGTTCTCGCGGGGTCCGGTGATGGGACGCATCGGGGTCTTCTCGCCGGTGTTCAGGTCGTAACGGTTCATGTTGCCGCCCTGGGACTCGGAATAGACGATGCTCGAATCGGTCGGGTCGACGATGGTGAAGAAGCCGTCGCCGTAGACCGTCTCGTACCAGTCCTCGTGGCGGATGCCGTGGAAGGACCGCGTGTTCGACGGGCCGCACCAGGCGTCGTTGTCCTGGAGGCCGCCGCACACGAAGTAGGGATTGCGCATGTCGTAGCCGATCGCGTAGAACTGCCCCAGCGCGAGGTTGTCGAACATCCGCCAGTGGCCGGTTCCGTCCCACGACGCCGAGACGCCGCCGTCGCTGCCCAGGATGAGGTGGTCGGGGTCGTTCGGGTTGATCCAGAGCGCGTGGTGGTCGACGTGGATCTGAGTGGCACCGTCGCTGCGGAAGTTGCGTCCCCCGTCGTCCGACACCATCAGTTGCGTGCCCAGGACGTAGATGCGGTCGACGTTGCTCGGGTCGATGCGGACCTGCGAGTAGTACATCGGCCGCGGGTTCGTGTTCGACATCCGCTCCCAGGTGTCGCCGCGGTCGAGCGACCGGTAGAGGCCGCTCCGGTTCTGGCCCCCACCTCCGCCTCCGCCACCCCCGCCGCCCGCACCCGGCCGCCGTGGCGTGCGCGCGTTGGCCTCGATCAGCGCGTAGACGACGTTGCCGTCCTGACGGAAGACGTCGACGCCGATGCGTCCCTTGTCGCCATCCGGCAGCCCCTCGGTCAGCTCGGTCCAGGTGTCGCCGCCATCAAGCGTGCGGTAGAGGCCGCTCCCCGGGCCCCCGCCGTTGAACCCCCACCCCGTCCGCTGCCTCTGGTACATCGCGGCGAAGATCGTGTTGGGGTCGCCCGGATCCATCGCAAGATCGATCGCGCCCGTGTGCCGGTCGATGTAGAGGACCTTCTCCCAGGTCTCGCCCCCGTCCCTCGTGCGGAAGACGCCGCGCTCCTCATTCGGCCCCCACAGGTCGCCCACCGCCGCCACGTACACCACGTCCGGGTTGCGCGGATGGATCAGAATGCGCCCGACGTGCTTCGTCCCCTCCAGCCCCATGTGCTGCCAGCTCCGCCCGCCGTCGGTCGACTTGTAGACGCCGTTGCCCCAGCCGGACGACTGGCGGTTCTGCGGCTCGCCGGTGCCGACCCAGACGAGGTTCGGGTTCGACTGGTCGAGGGTGACGTCGCCGATCGAACTGGTCGGCTGGTCGTCGAAGAGCGGCGTCCAGGAGGTGCCGTGGTTCTCGGTCTTCCAGACGCCGCCGGTGCCGGTGGCGATGTAGAAGACCTGCGGCTTCGACTCGACGACGGCGAGGTCGGCGATCCGGCCACCCATCAGCGCCGGCCCGATCTCGCGGTACTCGAGGTGCGAGATGGCGGCCTGGAGGGGGGTCTGGGCGGTGGTGCCGGCCGGGGCCGCAAGGGCTGCGGCGGCACAGAGGGCGGTAAACAGGCGGCGACAGGTCTTCATGGCTGGGCTCCCGGTTTTGGCACGGCAGGCGGTAAGGTGGGATAATACGGAATGGCACTGAGGAACGCGATTGAGGGCGCCGCCAGGGCGATCTACATCCGCGCCAGGCTGGCGGAAGAGAGGCTGCGGAGCGGCGTTGTGTGGTGGCCGCTGGCCCCGGACTTCATCGCCGACCCCTACCCGGCCTACCGTCAGCTGCGCGATCGGGACCCGGTCCACCGCGGCATACTGACCCGGCAGATCGTGATTTCCCGGTTCGCGGACGTCGACCGGATCCTGCGGGATCACAGGAACTACTCCAACGACCTGCAGAGTACGAGTTCTTCATACGGCTCTCTCGGCACCCGCAAGAAGCTCAAGCCGAGCATGCTCGCGGTGGACCCGCCGGACCACACGCGTCTGCGCCGGCTCGTCAACCGTGCGTTCACCCCGCGGTCGGTCGCGAAGATGGAGGACTACATCCGGGACACCGCGCGCGCTCTGCTCGACAAGGTCGACGGCTCCGACGAGTTCGACCTGATGACGGCGTTCGCGGTGCCGCTCCCGACGATCGTGATCGCGAGAATGATCGGCGTCCCGGAGCGCGACCTCGACCGCTTCAAGGTGTGGTCCGATCAGCTGGCGCGCGCGCTGGAACCCCTCCTGTCGAAGGCGGAGCAGGAAGAGGTGGTCCGGGCCGACAGGAGGCTCGCGGAGTACTTCACGGGCGTCATCGAGGAGCGCCGCCGCGAGCCCCGCGACGACCTGGTGTCGCGGCTGGTGGAGGCCGAGGACGAGGGCGACAAGCTCACCGCCGGCGAGACGATCGTGATGCTCCGCCTCCTGCTCGTGGCCGGCAACGAGACGACCACCAACCTGATCGGAAACGGTCTTCGCGGCCTCCTCCGCAATCCCGACCAGCTTGCTCTGCTGCGGGAACGGCCGGAACTCGTGCCGGCGGCCATCGAGGAACTCCTGCGCTACGATTCGCCGGTGCAGCTGGACATGCGCATTGCCCGCGGCGACCTCGATATCGGGAGCCGGAAGGTGCGGCGAGGTTCCATGATCACCTTGCTCATCGGATCCGCCAATCACGATCCCCAACGGTTCGAGCACCCCGGCCGGCTCGACATCACCCGGTCCGACCCGGGCAACATCTCCTTCGGCCGCGGCATTCATCACTGCCTGGGGGCCCCGCTCGCCCGCCTGGAGGGACGAATCGCGCTGGAGGTGCTTCTGGAGCGATTCGGGACGATGGGATTCGGTGAACGGCAGCCGAAGCACCGGCCGAGTGTCGTGCTGCGGGGGCTCCAGCATTTCGACGTGCGGGTGGCCTGACGCGCTCCTTCGGAAGTGTCGTGTACCATATGTATGGATTGTACGTATGGGAAACCATACCAATCCGTGATCGCCTTGTGCCGCGAGCACGGGATCGCGACCATTCTGACGAACGATCACGACTTCGAACGCTTCCACGACTTGAACCTCCGAGTCCCGGGGCAATCATCAATCGACATGCCAAATCGCCGGTAGCCGCCCGTGCCTGATTCCATCGACCCCCGCGCCTTCCTCTTCGCCGCGCTCGCGCTGCTCGCGGCGTACCTGCTCTTCACCTGGTACCGGTCGGCGGTCGCGGCCACCCGAGCGTCGGCCACTTCGGCCCCGGAGGACGCGCGCGGCGACGCCTGGACCGGCCCGCCCAACTTCTACGAGAACGCGGTCGGCTTCGTCACCAACTTCTTCGACACCCTCGGGATCGGGTCGTTCGCGCCGACCACGTCACTCTTCAAGCTCAGGCAGGTCGTCCCGGACGAGAACATCCCCGGCACGATGATGATCGGCCACACGCCGCCGGTCGTGATCCAGGCCTTCATCTTCATCGCGATCATCTCGGTGGACCCGGTCACCCTGTTCACGATGCTGGTGGCGGCGGTGCTCGGGGCATGGCTGGGCGCGGGAGTGGTCGCGCGGCTGCCCCGCTACCGCATCCAGGTCGGTATGGGGATCGCGCTCCTCATCGCGGCCGTGACCTTCGTGCTGGCGATCTTCGACATCGCAGCGGTCGGCGGAGACGCGACCGGCCTCTCCGGCGCCAACCTCGCGATTGCCTCCGCAGTGATGCTCGTGCTCGGCGCCCTCATGACCATCGGCATCGGCATGTACGCCCCCACGATGATCGTCATCAGCCTGATGGGGATGAACCCGGCCGTCGCCTTCCCGATCATGATGGGGGCGTCGGCGTTCCTGATGCCGGTGGCGGGCCTGCGTTTCCTCAAGGCGGGACGCTACGGGCTGAAGGCGGCGCTGGGGCTCGCGATCGGGGGCGTGCCGGCGGTGCTGATCGCGGCGTTCATCGTGAAGTCGCTGCCGCTGAACTACATGCGCTGGCTGGTGGTGGTGGTGGTGCTGTACGCGGCGATACTGATGCTGAGGTCGGCGGTGCAGGAGCGGCGGAAGAGGTCTACCGGGACGGCTGACCAGGAAGTCCGTAGCTGACCAACACCCGAGCGGGCGGAATCGGACGGCGGGCCGCGTCAGCCATCGATCCAGCGGCCGCAACCGTGGCGGCCTCTCCCCGCAGGATTGACTGGATCCGACCGGATTCCTGATCGATCACGATGGCTATCGGGGGCACGAGCGTCTGCCGGTCGAGCTCGGTCGAGCCCTCCGGCCCCGAGAGGACGATGCGCTCCAGTGAGGCCAGGCGTTCCTCCTCGAACGGAATGAGAAAGAGGAAACCGCCACCGCCCTCAGACGCTTCATCCATGGCAAAGTTCATTGCGAATGCGCTGGCACCGTCCCCAGCGAAGCCCTCGATACGGTAGGGTCCGGCGCCCGAAGGCAGTTTCGCCGGGGCTTCGAGCGCGAACGCCGGATCGAGCCGAAGCTGGCCCTCCGGGTCGACGCCGCCCCACAACAGTAACGTGCTCCCCTCGGACGGGTCCCGGGCGGCGCGGGCAGAGGCGGCGGTTTCCGCCTCCAGCCGGTACTCCAACGCCTTGTTGAAGTTGTAGTCGCTGATCCATGCATGGTCGCAGTAGCTCATGACGTCCGGAGTAGAGGGGTCCACCAATGTGTCCGCACGCGGGTCGTAGCCGTGGACTCCAATGTTGCCGTCGCGATAGGGAAAATCCGGATCCAGCTGCGACGGACGCCCGCACGGTGCGTGGCGCAGACTCATATTGTGACCCACCTCGTGTGCGAAGACCTCGGCGTCGGGGATGCCGACGCTGGCACGGCGTCCGATATAGGCAATCCCTGCAATCCCCTTGACCCCTTCCCGCTGTACCACGGCGTACCAGTATCCGCTGCCGCCCTCCGTTGTGCGCAGAAGGTCGATGTCCTGAAGCAGGTCGAACCACTCATCGAAGCTCGCGGCCTCGGGAAGGCTGGAGATGGTGAACGGCTCGCGCACGGTCAGGTCGAGGTCCGCGACCGGAAGTATTGTACGCATGAACTCGACCGCCGGGTCGTCCGCGTTTCGGACCCAATCCAGCACTTCGCTGCCCGCGCCCGATTCGGTCAGCAATGGCACAATCGTGAGCTTCATCGGCGGCATCTCGCGCACATCAAGCGGCACCCGCACTTCACTGACCGCGGCTCTGGGCATGACGCTGTCTGGATCCACTTCTACCCCCATCTCGACGCCGGGCCGGAGCACCGCTCCGGGAATCAAGGCCTGGTACGAGGGCCCCGGCCGCAACGGATCCAACCGGTCAGGAACGCCACGGGACGATGCAAGCTGCATGTCCAGGGTACGGATCTGGCGACCGCCCAGGTGGAGCGTCACTCGAGCATCAGGCTGATAGTCGTTCGCCCGATCCGCCGTGGGAAAGACGCGCAGAAGCGCCGGCCGTCCCGCGATGAGAGGCACCGCCCCCGCCAGGCCCTGCGCCGCCTGCGTAAGGGGCGCGGCCGCAATCGACAACACGAAGGGCCCATCGCAGGGTGGTCCCGCCCGGCGCCCGATCGTCCCCAGCCAGGCCTGGAACCACTCAGCTTCCGGGGCACAGGCCCCACTGTCCTCCCAATGGAAGTCCTCGAGCAAATCCAGTTCCACAAGGCCTCCCGGCAAAGCGCCGCGCAATTCGTTGCCGCCGATATCAAGTCGCTTCAGCTCGCCCAACCACGCCAGTTCGTGGGGGACCGATCCCGAGAAGCGGTTGCTCGAAAGATCGAGTGCTTCGAGTTCCGCCAGGCTCCCGAGGTCCCTGGGGAGATCACCCGCCAGCGCGTTCCGCGCCAGGTCGAGACGCTTCAGGTCCCCGAAGTCCCCGATCTCCCCCGGAAGAGCGCCTGAGAGTCCGTTGCCGGGGAGTTCCAACCCGGTGACGAGACTGTCCTCCACGGTGACCCCATACCACGACGCTACGGGTGCCTCCGTAAGCCAGTTTGTCCTGCTTGCCCAACCCGAGCCACCCGTCGCTTCGTAGAACGCGCTGAAGACCTCTCGCGGAACAAAGCTGCAGTTCCCCTCCCCCGTGTGGGATTTTACACCCGCCAACCACTCCTGAAAGCCACGATCGCGAGGGGCGCACAGCCCGGTGCGGTCCCACCAAAAGGTGCTGAGCGGCAGCTGCGCCAAATCACGCGGAAGTGGCCCGGAAAGTTGCCGGTTCCTGCTTACCATAAGCACTTCGAGACTCCCCAGGTTGCCCAGCGCCCGGGGGAGTTCGCCCTCGAGCTCGTTGAAATGCAGCCAGAGGGTCTCCAGGTTGACCAGACGACCGAGTTCCGCCGGGATGGGACCTGACACACGAGTGCTCGATATACCCAGCAACAGCAACTGCACCAGCTCGCCGAGTTCGGCAGGGATTGTCCCGTTCAGGTCATAGTTGTGCGAGAGATCCAGGTACAGTATCCGCGGAAGCTGCCCAAGGCGCGGGGGGATCTCGCCGATCAATCTATTGCCGAAAAGGCTGAGACTCTCGAGTTTGGGCAGTTGTCCGAGCGCCGGCGGAATGGAACCCGTGACGGATGTGCAATACAAACTCAGACTCAGCAGATTCACGAGCTTCCCCAGTTCCGATGGGATAGGGCCCTCGAACCCGTTTACAGAGAGCGTGGCCTTTTGCAGGTTGACGAGATTGCCGAGGTCCGTCGGGAGCTGGCCAGAGAGTTCGTTTTCACCGATCGCGAGGTCTTCGAGGTTGGCCAGATCCCCGAGTTCCTGCGGGACAGATCCGGATAGCTCGTTCATTTCAACGTTGAGTTGCTTGAGACGGGCCAGATTCCCGAGTTCGGGCGGGATTGGTCCCGACAACTTGTTCACAGGGAGGTTGAGGCGTTCGAGGTTGATAAGGCTGCCCAGTTCGGGCGGGATCGTCCCCGACAGCGCGTTGAGCCCCAGGCCAAGAGATCTCAGATTGACGAGATTGCCTAACTCGGGTGGAATCGGTCCCGACAGGTCGTTGCCCACCAGATTGAGACGCTCGAGGCTGGCAAGGCTGCCCAACTCGGCCGGGATACCGCCCGTCAGTTCGTTGGCGCGGCGCGTTTGTGACTGTCCCGACAGACCGGCGGCCAGACGCGGCGGAAGTTCGAACGAAGATTCGGTCTCCACAAACGTCTCCGTTAGCTCGCCCGAGCTCACCACGCTCACTTCGTGGCGGGTGTCGCGATTCGAAATACTCATGGTGGACGAAGACCAAAGGGTAGCGCGCTGTCCGCCGGTAACGGTCTGGAGCGGCCGACTCGATCGAGAACAGCCGTAGCTGTAGATATATCCGGGCCCCAGGTAGAGCTCCGTGAGCCGCCCAAGCCCGCCCAGTTCCGGTGCGATCTTGCCCGTCAGACCGTTTGCGATCAGCCATATCGACTCAACACGATCCTCGGAGTCGGCACGGATCCCCCACCAGCGATCAAGGGGGGCGTCGGTAAGCCAATTGTCATTGCGATCCCACTGCGGCCCGCCTGCCGCCTCGTAAAAGGCGGTGAGAATCTCCCGGTCCGACAGAGGCCTGCATGTGACGCCCGTGCCTCGATGCGACGGGATGCTGTGCAACCAGGTGCGGAACGCCACAGCGTCCGGTGCGCACAACGCCGTGTCCTCATAGAGGAGCTGGCGCAAAGACAAGCGGGCCAGCGACATCGGCAGGGGGCCGGACAGGGCGTTGTCGTCAATACGGAGCGATGTCAGCAGCTCCAGTTCGCCAAGTTCCGAGGGCAATCTGCCAGTGAGCCCGTTGCCACTGAGATCCAGCGTCTTCACCCGTCCCAGCGAGTCGGTGACGACTCCATGCCATTCGGCCAGCGCATGGCCTCGGAGCCACCTGTCTGACCTGTACCATTCGGTGCCGTCCGCAACCTCGAACAACGCTGCCAGCACCTCCGCATCCGACGCATTGCAGAACGATTCAGGAGAGGTATCCTGGGTGTCGGGCAACCAGTCCTCGAAAGCCGAGGTCCCGGGAATACAGAGTCCGTCATTGTCCTCAAACCTGAAGCTCGCCAGGCGGGCCAGGCCCAACAGGCTCGACGGCACAGCTCCTCCGAGTTCGTTACCGAAGAGGTGCAGGCTTCGAAGGGTGACGAGATTGCCGATTTCCGGTGGCACACTCCCAGTGAAGCGGTTCGTGTCCAACCACAGGTGCCACAAGCTGCTGAGTGCCCCAATCTCCGCCGGAATCCTCCCAGTCAGTCGATTGCGAGACAGGAAAAGTCGTTGAAGGTTCACGAGGTTGGACACCGTAGGCGGGATCGCGCCCGTAAGCGCGTTGCGGGAGAGATAGAGATTCTCGAGGCCGGTGAGGTCGCCCACTTCCGGCGGGATCGGACCCGCGAGATTGTTACGTTGGAGATCCAGCTCAACCACCCGGCCCACGGCGTCCGTCGTGACTCCGTACCAGTCTCCGAGGGGCGCGTCCGTCCCCCAGTTATGGCCGGAGAACCAATTCGGCCCATCGGTCGCTGCGAAGAGTGCGACAAGAGCCGCCCGGTCCCCGGCGGCAGCCAGAACCCGGACAACCGTACGCCCTGACACGGGCCCCGCCGAGGTCGCTCTGACCTCTGTGGCACCCACGCCCTGCGCCGTCACAACCCCTGATGTATCCACAGTTGCCACCGCAGGGTCGGTGGACGACCACTCGACCCTGGCCTCCGTCACCACGTTGCCGTTGGAGTCGAAAGCCACAGCCTCGATCCGAACAGTGTCGCCAAACACCAAGAGCGTCACCGAGTCGGGCGACACCCGCACCTCCGCCACTTCCTGCTCCACTGTCACTGCCGCGCCATCTCCCACCGTACCGCTCGTGGCCGTCACCGTCACGCTCCCGTTCCCGGCCGCCGTGACCAGCCCCCCGGCGTCCACCGTTACCACCGAGTCGTCGCTGGACCACGCGATCTCAGCCGTCGCCACGCCGTGTCCGTTCGCGTCCAGTGCCTCGGCCCCGAACCGAACCGTGTCCCCGATTGCGACGAGTGTCACCGAGTCCGGCGATACCTGAACCTCAACCACCCTCTGCTCCACCGTCATCGCCGCGCTCCCTGCCGCTGTCCCGCTTGTAGCCGTTACCGTCGCGTTCCCGTTTCCGATGGCCGTCACCAGGCCTGAGGCGTCCACGGTCGCCACCGCCTCGTCGCTGGATTCATAGGCCACCGCGGCATCCGCCATGACCTCGCCATACTGGTCGAGCACCCTGGCCCGTACTCGGGTTGTGTCACCGAGTGCGTAGAGCATCGCCGACGATGGCGACACCACAACCGTCGCGGCCACAGGGGGTGGGTCGGTCGGCGTGTCTCCGCAGCCGAGGACCAAAGCCATCAGGGGTGCCAGGAGGAACGCAGGCGACCGGCAGCTCACCGGAAGTCGGGGATCGTCACTGCTGTTACCCACTCGAGATCTCTCCTTGCCACGAACGTGGTTGACAAACAGTATCGACCCCTACCGCACCTTCCGCGAGTAGTTCCCGTGTACGCTCAGCCGGTCGATCGCGCCGCCTTCGCGGTGGAACACGTACGCCTCGCCCAGTTCGCCGTCGTCGCGGACGCGCCGGAAGGTGTCGCCATCGACCCGGCGCAGCTTCCTCATCGCTCCCATCGGGTTGTCGGTGGGAACGCCGACCGCAACGATGCCGTCATCCCACCGCAGTATCACCGTCTCGCCCCAGGTGGACTCGTAGAGCCCCTCGTACTCGGCGAGCGCAGCCGGGCGCCGCGTCCCGCCGCCGGGGTTGGCGTGGATCGACTCCAGCGCCGAGCCCAGGATCTCGATCAGCTGTGAATAGACCCCGCCGGGGCTCGTCCCCTGCGCGCTGACGAGCACGATCCCGGCCAGCTTTCTCGCGGGAATCAGCTGCAGCGTCGTCCGGAAACCCGGGCAGCTGCCGCCGTGCCCGACCGTGCGGTCGCCGTCGCGCTCCGACACCGAAAATCCCAGCCCCCACATGGTGTCGAAGTCGGGGTCGACCCAGTGGACGCGCTGCATCTCCCGGAGCGTGTTCACGCCGAGGATCTCGGTGCCCCCGTTCTCAAGCAGCCGGAACTGCCATGAGGCGAAGCGGGCCAGATCCTCGACGGTCGAGGAGAAGCCGGCGGCCGGGGCGATCCCGTGGGTCTGGAAGAAGGTGGCCGGGGCGCGCTCGCCGTCGCGGCGCATGCGGGTGTAGCCGGTGGCGAAGCGGTCTCTTCTGTGCTCCTCCGGGATGTCCGTGTGCGTGTCGGACATGGCCAGCGGATCGAGGATGTGCTCTCGCACGTAGTCGTCGTAGCTCATCCCGGACGCCTGCTCGATCAGCTGCCCCGCCAGCGCCATCCCCAGATTCGAGTACTGGAAGTAGCGCTCGCCGGGGTACAGCGTCTCCTGTTCGGCGAGCCCCTCGATGATCTCGTCGCGGGTGGGGAACGGGAACTCGGGCCCGGTCCAGTACGGGTGCGCCGACTCGCGGGGAAGCCCGGAGGAGTGCGTCAGGATCCCCTCCACCCGCACGCTGGGCCCGTCCGGGTAGGCCTGCTCGACGTCGTACCAGGGCAGCAGGTCCGCCACCGCGTCGTCCAGCCGGAGCTCCCCCGCATCGCGCTGCTGCATCACCCCGATCGAGGTGAAGAGCTTGGAGATCGAACAGACCGAATACATGGTGGACGGGGTCGCCGCGACGCCCGTCTCGGGGTGTGCGAACCCGTACCCCTTCGCCCACACCAGGTCCTGGTCGTGGACGAGGCCCACCGACATCCCCGGGATCTTCTCGTAGTCCATCCTGGCGTCGAGCCAGGCCTCGAAGAGGTCGACGGCCTGTTCGAATCGCGGGTCCTGCGTCGGATCGCCGGTCTGCGCGCAGCCGGATAGGGGGGCCAGCAGCACGCCGAAGAGGGCGACGAGAACGGGTCGGCGCGCTCGGCGGGATGGACGGCGGCGGCGGGATCGGGGAAGGGGCATGCGGGTCATCCTGGCTCCTTGGGACGACGGACAAACGGGACACTGACAGCCGGTGTGTTGACGGCCAACGCCAGCCCCCGGCACTGTAACAGCCCTTCCGACAGTATCACCACGGACCGGGAACAAGAAAGCGAGGGACAGTGTGCGGAGTCCGCGTCGTTTCAGCATTCGCCGGCTCGCGGCTCGCGGCCGAGCAGCCCGTGCAATGAGTCCCCGCTGCATTCGGGCGGCGATGCATCCCGGCTGGATCGCGGTGCCCACGCAAACGCAATGTCAAGAAAACTTGACCAAATGTCGCGTCGTCTTTACTTTTTGGACCTCCGAAGCACCGCACTGCGTCGCTCTCGCATTGGTACTCGCTCTCACTGCGGTCCTGCCCATCCTCCCCCCCACCCTCGCCGCCCAGCAACCCACCCCCGTTTCCGGCGAGGCGACCTGCGCGGACTGCGTGATCACCCTCGACACCATCGCGACGATCGGCGGCTGGGAGGACGCCGGCCTCCACGTCATCACCCCGTTCTCGCAGGTCGCGGTGGACCGGCGCGGCCGAATCCTGGTCACGCACCTCAGCTACCCCGAGATCTCCGTGTTCTCCCCGGAGGGCGAATTCCTCGGCACCGTGGGACGGGGCGGAACGGCAGACGGAGAATACGAGGCGATCGCACACGTCAGCGTCGGCGGGCGCTACATCCACGTCTTCGAGTTCCAGCGTGGACGCACCGTGCTCGACCACGACTTCGAGGTCGTCCGCACCGACCGGTCGATCCCGCAGGTGTTGTCGTCGGTCGTCACGGACACCGACGAAGTCGCGTTCGCGCTTCACGTCCCCGGGTCGACCGGCGTCGCACACCAGCGCTTGGTACTCGACATGATGGGGAGGACCGTCTCGTTCGGCGGCGCGGATCCGGTGCGCCGGGGGCCACAGATGCAGCGGTTCGTGGTGGCCGGCGACGAAGCAACCTTCTGGGCCGTGCGCCAACAGGCCAACCGGCTCGTCCGGTGGGACCTGGAGCCATCCCCAGCCGTCGCCCGCGTATTCGACCGGACCGTCGAGCCGTTCGAACGGGACAATCCGTCCACCCAAAGCTGGCCGCGCTCCCTCAACGTGGGCGCGATGCTCGACGAGGCCGGGCTCTGGATCGCCTGGCAGACCCCCGACCCGGAATGGACGGAGCGGATCAGCCCCGGAGATCCGATCCCCGAAGTCCCCTGGCAGACGGTCCTCGACGGCTGGCTGGACCTGGTCGATCCATCAACGGGCCAAACCATCGCACGGTACCAGGGTGGCGACGCCCTGCTCGGCTTCGCGCACGGGTCCGGATACCTGGTTTCCTATCATGAGCCGAGGGCGGGCGGGGCGTACATTCACTTGTTGGAGCCGAAGCTGGTGCGGGTCAACCCGCCCCCTCCGACCGCCGCTGAACGTAGCTGAGCGCCGCCAGGGCCAAAAACCCGGAGCGCGACCGTCCTTCGCGAACCGCCGCCTGATCCACGATATCCAGCACCCGCGCCGGGATCGTGATGTTGATCCGCGTGGTCTTGCTGGAAAGCTTCGAGATGTCCACCGCAACGATGGCCCACACCCCGTCCCGGTAGTCTTCGTTCGCCTGGTGCGTCTCAAGCGAGGCACGTGCCGGGATTGGCTCATCGTCCATCAACAGCCCCTCGATATGGCATGCGATCGCCTCCCCGGCAGACTCGATCGCCTCGTCCAGCGAGTCGCCCGCCGAAAAACAGCCGGGCAGGTCGGGCACGGCGACTCCGTACCCGCTGCATGCGTCCTTGTGAATCACGACTGGAAAGCGCATCAGCGGTCCTCCCACTTCCAGTTGGCCTGCCGGTAGATGCTGCGAAGAGTCCCGATCGGGATATCCTTGCTCGGATGCTTCACGGTCACTCTGCCGGGCCGTTCCGAGTGAACGAATTGATGGTGGCTCCCACGCGTGTGCCGAAGCGTCCAGCCGTCCGCCACCAATCTTCGAATGATCTGCCTGCTGGACATGGTGTGTACGATACACATCCACGCATGCCAATGCAAGGGAACTCATTGGTGCGCGGGGTCAAATGGCCATCGACGAAAACCCCTCAGGACTCCCCTTCATCCCGGCGGTAGATCAGGACGAGCGGAGCCGGGGAGCCTGCTTGGCCCAATACGCGCATGGTACGGGTCATCCTCAGCCGACCGTCGACGACTTCCAGGACCTCCCGCACCCACGCCTCAGAATCCACGCTGTGCTCAAGCCCGAGCTCGCCATCCTCCCAGACCACCCGCGTGTGCAGTCGATGCTCGCCCTCGAACTGCGTGGTCGATTCGCCACTCATCGGCACCGTGATGCTCTCCCCGGTAGTGGGGGTATAGGCGACCTGCACCTCGTCCACCAGGAGAACAAGCGTGGTCGGCCACCGGCCCAGCACCTCGCGCGCTTTCTCGCGCTTGGCCAGTGAAACCTGGATGTCGTTGACATCTCCAATAACCTGCCCCGACCCCCCGGGGCCCCGGACGATTACGAACGACTCGGTCACCTCGAGAGCGGCCGGCATGTCCATCGGCGACGAACTCTCGCGCTCGTCCAGCACCCACGTGCCCGTGAGCGCCGCGAAGAGAGCTTCCGCTTCCGGGCCCGTCACCGGGGGGGCGCGTCCACTTGAGGCGCAGGCGGAAGTCAACACCGCCAGGCCCGCGAGAGCCAGAAAGCCGAAGGCGAGGCTGACGACCGATTGCGATTCTCTGCTCTTCATGTGACACCTCCTGCTGTCACTATAGTCCCAACACCCGCTTCACCACCACGGTCTGCACCCCCAGCTCATCCTCTTCGATGAACGCGACCAGCCGATCCGGGCCGAAGGCGTCAGGCATCTCGACCGCGCCCGCCCGGTAGCTCCCGAGATACCGCCCGTCCACAGTCAGGACATCGATGGGCCCGTCGTCGTCGATCGGTTCCTCGCCACGTCGCTGCACCCAGATCTCGCCGTCCCAGCCGACCCCCAGTTCGCGGACGATCGATACCACTTCGGAGAACACCAGGCCATCGATTCGCTCGCGCTCGTACCGCTCCATTCCCGGCGGGAACGGCCCTTGCCGCTGACGATCCTTCTCCGCTTCCTTCATCCGGTTGGTGACCCGGACCGGCTGCAGCGGCCGTCTCAGAATCCGGTGCACACCGGCACCCGGCCGAACGAGCTTGATCGCGTAGGCCGATGAATCCGAGAACGCCACGGTCCCGTCCGGCAGCACACCCAGCAGCATCCGCGGGCCGAACTCGATCGGCTCCCGGCTGCCGCTCATCAGCCATTCCACGCCCGGGGGCAGCCAGCCATCTACGACGGTGTCCCTGGCGACCACCTCCCCGGTAAGGTCAAGGCGTTCGATGGGCCGGGTCGTGTGGGTGAGCGGGTCCCCTGTCGCCTGGAATAGCAGCATCTGGGATCCGACCGCGGAGAACAGAGCGTCGCCGGCCGGATCGGCTACGAAGTCCCACAGTGTACCACCCGCGTCGCCAAATCCCATCCGCACGCGGCGTTCGTAGTCCCCATCGAAGATCTGGTATGCCAGGTGCCCGATGTCCCCGACCACGACGCTGCCGTCCGGCATTACCGCGAACCTCTGTGCCCGCCGGATCTCGCCTGGACCGTCCCCCGGGCCTCCCAAAGTGCGGCGCAGTCCGCCGCTCCCGTCGACTACGTGGATGTGCAGCGTCTGGCTGTCGAAAACGTAAAGCTGCCCCGCACCGTCAAAGGCGACCTTGCGGACGCGACCGAACTCCTGCCACTCCTCCCCGAAAAGGGTCCCGAACCGGTAGACCTCCTCGAAGTGCGGTTCCAGCCAGCGGTCCTCGCCGGGGAGTTCGATGATCTCCTGGGCAGCGGCGGGAACCGCGGTGAGCAGAAAGAACGCCCAGGCGAGAGGCACGGAAAGTAATGCCTGCTTTACATAATGTAATGTTCGCATGACAGTCGGCAGCAAGGATTCTCGCTCACGACCCCACCAGCCTCCTTCACTGATACCGTCTCCACGTCCATTTCGTTCCGCTCGATGAATGCCGCTCAGCGCCTCCGCAGCCGTTTCACTACCACCGACCTCACGTCCATTTCATCCCGTTCGATGAACGCCACCAAGCCATCGGGGCCAAAGGCCGCCGGCCACGCGACCTCACCCGCAGGATAGGTGCCGAGGTAGCGTCCGGCCATGGTCAGGACATCGATGGGGCCGACGTCGTCACCCGGTTCCTCACCGTGACGCCGCACCCAGATCTCTCCGTTCCAGCCGGTTCTCAGTCCCCGTACGATCGACACTTCGTCGAAGAAGCCAAACAGATCGAAGTCGGACTCCACCTGTTCCCGGGGACTCCTCGCATTTACGTTCACACCGTTGAGGACTATTGCGGGCACACCCTGCTCTTCATATGTCCTGATTCGACGCTCCGTTTCGGCCTCGATCACCCTGTTCGTAACGGGGATCGGGTGGAATGGCCGCTTCAGGATTCGCCAGACTCCGGCCCCTGGCCGCGCAATCTTGATGGCGTAGGCCGTCGAGTCGGCAAACGCCACGCTTCCGTCCGGGAGCACTCCGACCAGGATCCTGGGTCCGAACACCTTGACCGGCCGAATGCGCCCAGGAGGAAGCCAGCCCTCAGCGACCGTGTCCTTTTGGGCCTCCTCGCCGGTGATTGTGATGCGTTCCACGGGTCGAGAGGTGTGCCGACCATTGCTCCCCCGTGTGATTCCGCTGGCCGACAAAGTCTGTGCCCCCACCGCCGAGAAGATGGCCTCGCCACCGGGATCCGGCAGCAGATCGGTGATGATCACCGCACCCGGTTCGGGGGCCATCCGCACCATGCGCTCGAAGGTGCCGTCCGCGCCAAAAATGTGGTATGCACGGTGCCCCGCGTCCGCCAACACGGCGCGCCCGTCCCGCATGACTGCGAGTCCGTCCGCGTTGCGGAACTCGCCCGGGCCTTCTCCCGAACGGCCAAAGGCCCAGAGGAACTCGCCGTCCGGCCCGACGACGGTGACGCGGTCCGCCTGATTGTCGAATACGTAAAGCCGCCCCGCACCGTCGAACCCCACACGGCGCACGTTCCCGAACTGTTCCCAATCCGCGCCCGATACCGACCCGACCCGGTAGAGCTCTTCGAAGTCGGGGGTGAGCGGGCGGTCTTCGGTGGGGAGGGTGATGATCTCCTGGGCGGTTGCGGGGGCAGTCGCCAGCAGGCTGGCCAATGTGATGATCACTGCGAACGATCGTGCGGTCATAGTCATGCTTCGGAGTCTCCCTGATCTCGGGTCCTGGTACGCACCTCCTCGCCGTCCCCCTCCCCCTCCTCCGTCAGATCCCCCAACCGCCCGGAAAGATGCCGATACACCGCGCTCAATCCCCACACCGCCGCTCCCACGATCAACCCGAGCAGCACCCAGCGCAGAAGCAGCGCCCAGAACGCCGCATCGTACGTCGGCGCCTGGAAGTCGTAGGCGGTCAGCACGCCCCAGCGGTCCGTCATCCAGTGCCAGGCGGTGTGGGCGACGAGCGCCGAGAGGAGGATCGCGCCGATCCGCGGCGACATCACCTTCCTGAACAGCAGCACCAGCCCCGGGACCATGAAGAGGAGCGCGAAGAGCTGGCCGAACTCGACCCCGACGTTGAACGCGAGCAAAGACGTGTAGAGGTGCGAGCCGGCAAACTGGAGCGATTCCCGCAGCAGGAAGGAGAAGCCGAAGCCGTGCACGAGACCGAAGCCGAAGGCCCACACCCAGCGCCGCCGCAGCGTCTTGCCGAAGATGTTCTCGAGCGCCATGAAGACGATCGACGCCGCGATCAGCATCTCGATCAGCGGGGGGAACCAGAGCGCGTTGGGCGCGAGGCCGAGCACCGATGCGCCGAGCGTGATGGAGTGGGCGGCGGTGAAGGCGGTCACGACCGAGACGAGCGGCCAGAAGCGCCGGATCGGGATCACCAGGCAGAGGAGGAAGAGGAGGTGGTCGATCCCGTCCAGGATGTGCGCGAAGCCGAGCCCGACGAAGCGCAGGAAGGCCTGGTGCCACCTGGGGTCGAGCCGCACGCGTCCGGGATTCCCCGTGTACTGGAAGACGCGTTCCGCGCCGGTGGGGGTGATGAAGCGCAGCACGGTGGTAGTGCGGAGGCCAAGGTGGGCCCACGCGGGGTCGATCGAGAAGCGCGACTCCGCAGACTCGATGGGCGTGCGGAGGATGACGTCCAGCATTGCCTGTTCCAGGATCAGGTCGGTGCTGGCGGCGAGCGGTGGGGCGCGGACGTGGGCGAGGGCGCGGTCGTAGGCCGCGAAGGAGGGGTCGGAGGGAAGTGAGATGCGCGCAGCGACGACGGCGGGGGTGGGGAGCCGCGTGGACTCCTCGAAGAGCGCGACGTAGTCGGCGATCCAGACCTTCGCCTGGTCCTCTATCAGCTCGCTGGCTTCCTCGATTTCGACGTAACCGAGGCCACGGACGGGGAAGTTGACGTCCCGCATCGAGGTGAGGGGGACGCGGAGGACGAGCCACAATGAGCCGTCCTCGGCCTTGACGAAGGACCGGACGACGACATCGGCGGGGATGTCGTGGGGGGGCGCGGTGGCCGGCGACACCCCGGCGGCTCGACCCGGCCCCACGGCAGACAGCAGCGCCAGAGACAGGCCAACCAGCGCTGTGCCGCGCCAGGACCATCGGCAGCAGGATCGGCTCACGGTGTCCTCCATCGGGGATTCCGGCTCCACGTTCAGTGACTTGGCGAGACCGGAGGCCGCGCTCTCTCCTGACCGTACTCCCTCGGAGCCGGTCCGCGCAAACGGCAGACCGCGCCGCTCATACGGTACAGTTCAGTCTACAGTATCCAAAATACTTGACATTAGACATGGAATGATGTATTATTGAATCTCTTTTTCCTTAATTGTACCGTTTAGAGGAATATCTAGCAGAACAAGTAAATATACCACAAGGAGATTCGAGATGTTCGCATTCATTTCAAGAGACAGTAACCGAGAGCTCACTGCACGGGCGTGGACGCGCATCTTCGCGCTGGCGTTTGGCGGACTTTGCATCGCCTCCACCCAGGGAGATTCTCCACGCGTACCCATGAGTGAAGCCATCATGAGCGACGACATGGGCTTTTGCGGCAGGTGCATGGATTGGGGGGGGCGGTTTCACCTGGCTGCGGCGGACCCCACCCAGCGATTTGGCGTCGGCCCGGCCCGCCCCTCGGTCGAAGAGACTCCGTGGCACGCCCAGGTCGTGCGTCCTGGCGACTGCCTCTGGAAACACGGGATCTGCCACAACGCCCGTGGGTTCAAGTTCCGCGATCCAGGGGAGTTGACCGACGAGCTCGCACAGGCCGTCGCGTCGGAGGATGTTGCCGAACTGGTCAATCTGGTCGATCTGCCCACCGTGAGGATCATGCATGCGCGTTCTTCCATCCAGGTCGTGGCGTGCGACGGCCAGACGGTCGTCGGGCACGTACCCGTTGACCGGGCCCTCCTGGAGATCCTCACCGCACTGCCAGCCTCGAGTGAGTAGGCGGAACTGGCAAATGAAGACCGCCTACGATCACGCACCCGCCATGAACCGCGCAGCCGAGCCGCCGACCCTGAAGCCCCGAAAGGCCATCATCGCCTTCCTGGTATCTGCAATGACCGGCCCTTTGGCGATCCTGGCTGCAGCAGCCAGCCTCCGCGCCCAGGAAACCATCACCGTCTCGGGCGAGGTCACCTGCCCCGAGTGTGTCATCACGCTGGACACGGTCGCAATCCTCTCCGGACCCGATCTCCAGGTTTCCTTCGTCCCCGGAGTCGCGGTGGATCGCCGCGGGCGGTTCCTGTTGACCACAGCGCGACCCGAAATGATGGTGTTCGATTCCACGGGCGCCTTCCTCCGGACTGTTGGCCGCCGCGGCGAGGGACCCGGCGAGTACGAGTGGCTCATTCACATCAACGTGGGTCCGCAGTACATCCACGCGTTCGACGCCGAGCGCGGCCGGACCCTGCTGGATCATGACTTCCAGTTCGTCAGGGCGGATCGTTTTGCGGCGAACTACCTCCACTCGCATATGATGGACTCCGAAACCGTGGTCTTCCCGGGTGATGTCCTGGCGGAGGGTTCGACGGGGTATGCCCTGCACTTTCTGGATCTCGACGGCAAGATGTCCTCCTACGATGGCGACGGTGTGTGGCGTGGCCAGACCGGGGCGGCCCGGAACCTCGTCACCGGAGATTCGGTGTCGCTATGGGTCGTGGAGCCCAACCCGAACCGACTGACCCGGTGGGACCTGGTACCGGAACCCGGAAAGTCCGTGATATACAACCGTGTCGTGGAAGAATTCGACCGGCACGGAAACGATCCGCACCTTTGGCCAGGCGTAGACAACGTTGGAGCTTTGCTGGACGAAAACGGGCTTTGGATCCTCTGGACCACGCCCGATCCTCGATTCACCTCCAGGCGCGTCGGGGAAGTTCCCGAAGAGCCTCCCCAGGAGATCCGTGACAGCTGGCTGGACCTGGTCGATCCGGCAACCGGACGCACGCTCGCCCGCTTCCACAGCGACGGCAGCGCCTCGGACTTCGTCGAAGGCTCCCGGTACTTCTACTTCTACAACGAATCCGATTCGGGGGAGCCTTCCGTCGTGATTGTCGAGCCACACTTGATCCGGGGCGCTCAGATGCGGCGCTAGAGCGAAGCCGGGGGCGGAGAATCTCCGCGGGATATCGCGCGGCGGTGCATCCGGGGTGCACCGCCGCGCACCGCGACGCTTTGCGAACGGACGGGTTACGCCGTACCTTGCCCCAAGTCAGCATCGTGTTCGTCCCACCGAGGGAGCTTCCCCATGAAGCGCAATGTTCTCATCGTCGTGATTCTGGTGTTGGTCGCCGCGGGGATCTACGTGGCCCAGGACCGCCTTCAGACCGCATCCGCCAGCACAGCCGACGCCCCGATCTTCGAGGTCGATCCCTTCTGGCCCCAGCCGCTGCCGAACCACTGGGTGCTCGGCTCGGTCGTTGGCGTTGGCGTCGACTCGCGCGACCACGTCTACATCATCCACCGGCAGGCACCGCTCAACGAGCGGACGGAGATCGGCGCGGCGCAGGATCCACCCACGGGCGAGTGCTGCATTCCGGCCCCCTTCGTACTGGAGTTCGACCCGGACGGGAACCTGGCGAATGCCTGGGGCGGGCCCGGCGAGGGGTACACCTGGCCCACGTCCAACCACGGGATCACCGTCGATCCGATGGACAACATCTGGATCGGGGGCAATGGCCGGGACTCGCACATCCTCAAGTTCTCGCGCGACGGCGAGTTCCTTGCCTCCTACGGTGAGGTGGGCGCCCAGATGCCCAACAGCAACAGCGAGACGTCCTTTGGCAACGTGGCCAAGATTTCCTTCGACGCCGGCGCCAACGAGGCCTACCTGGCCGACGGGTACGTCAACAAGCGCGTCGCCGTGCTGGACATCAACACGGGCGAATTGAAGCGGTTCTGGGGTGCCTACGGCAACACGCCGGACGATACGCGTCTGGGCCCCTACGACCCCGACGCGCCGCTGCCGCAACAGTTCCGCAACCCGGTACACTGCGCGGATCCGGCGAACGACGACCACGTCTACGTCTGTGACCGCCAGGCCAACCGCATCCAGGTTTTCCGCAAGGACGGGACCTTCGTGGACGAGGTGCGGCTGGCACCGCGCACGCTCGGCGACGGCTCCACCTGGGACATCGCCTTCTCCCGCGACCCCGAACAGAAGTACATGTACGTGGCCGACGGGAAGAACATGAAGGTGTACGTGATGGACCGGCTGAGCCTGGAAGTGCTCACCAGCTTCGGCGACGGGGGCCGCCAGCCCGGCCTCTTCTTCGCCGTGCACTCGATCGCCACCGACTCGCAGGGCAACATCTACACGACCGAAACCTATGAAGGGAAGCGCGTCCAGAAGTTCGTGTACATGGGCGAGGGTCCCGTAACGGCGATGGATCAGGGCGCGCCGTGGCCGCGAGGCAATTGAGCGCAGGACACCCCCCAGGGAAGGACCCGCAGGCAAGGACCCGTAGAGAAGGAGAGGTAAGAGCATGAAGACTTACACACTTGCAACCCCGGCGCTGATCGCGGCCGCGCTCATGGCGGCCGGATGCGCGGGAGGCGGCGGCGAAGGCGACACCGCCGACATGGAGGAGGTCAACCCCGCGATGCAGGAGCTGACCCCCGCCGAATCGGGGCCGATGACCTTCTTCATCACCAGCGCGGGGCCGGGCGACGGCGCGAATCTGGGCGGCCTCGAGGGGGCGGACGCCCACTGCGAGATGCTCGCGGACGCGCAGGGTGCGGGCGGGATGGGTTGGGCGGCCTACCTCAGCACGATCAACGACGACGGGAGCGCTGCGGTGAACGCGCGGGACCGCATCGGCACCGGGCCGTGGCACAACCAGGCCGGCGTGCTGGTCGCCAACAGCGTCGACGAGCTCCACTCCGACGCCGCCAACCTCACCAAGGAGTCGATCCTCACCGAGATGGGCGACATGGTCAACGGCCGAGGCGACGATCCCAACATGCACGACATCCTGACCGGCTCGAACATGGACGGGACCGCTTACACCGGCGAAGGCTACGACAACTGCGGCAACTGGACGAGCAACGGCGAGGGCAGCGCGGCGGTCGGCCACCACGACCGGATCGGCGGCGGCCAGAACCCCACGTCGTGGAACTCGGCCCACAGCTCGCGCGGCTGCAGCCAGGAGAACCTGCAGGGAACCGGCGGCAACGGGTTCTTCTACTGCTTCGCGACAGGCGGGTGAGGCACACCCGGCGGACGATGGAGGTGATGGGCGCGGCGCGGACTGTGGTGCGCCTCGGAGCCGCCGCCATCGCCGCGCTGGCCCTGGCCGCGTGCAGCGTTGAGAGCGCCGACGGCGGACCCGAGGCGGGCGACGCCTCCACCGGCCAATTCACCTCCGAGGACGTCAACACCGTCTTCATCGAGGAGATGACCTGGACGGAGGTCCGGGACGCCATCGACCGGGGCGCGACCACGGTGATCCTCCCCACCGCCGGGACCGAGCAGAACGGGCCCCACATGGTGACGGGCAAGCACCGCTACATCATCGAGGAGGCCAGCGACCGGATCGCGCGGGAGCTGGGCGACGCACTGGTCGCGCCGACCGTCACCTACGTGCCGGAGGGCGGCGTCGACCCGCCGTCCGGCCACATGCGCTACGCAGGCACGATCACGCTGCCGAACGAGTTCTTCATGAACCTGTTGGAGTACGCCGCCCGCAGCTTCCGCGCCCACGGCTTTACCGACATCGCCTTCATCGGGGACAGCGGGGGCAACCAGCGCGGGATGGAGGCGGTCGCCACGATGCTGAACGAGGAGTGGGGCGGCGAGGGATCGCGCGTCCACTTCATCGGCGACTACTACGCGAACAACGGGTTCCGCGACTGGCTCGTCGAGCAGGGCGAGGTCCCCGATTCGATCGGCGGCCACGCGGGCATCTCCGACACCTCGATTCTGCTCTACGTCGAGCCGCGGCACATTCGCCAGGACAAGCTCGCGCCGGGCGGCGGGTTCGACGGCAGCGGCGTGTCGGGCAATCCGACCCGGGCTTCGGCCGAGTATGGCGAGGTCGGGATGCGGATGCGGGTGGACGCGGCGGTCCGGCAGATCCAGGCCGCGAGGGGCTCGTAGCCACGGTTCGGTCGGACGAAAAGTATGGAAAAAACTCCATCTTGTAATGTTTTCTTGACAGGACCGGGGCGGTGTCGAGAAGCGACAGGGCAGGATCGAGCGGCAGAAGCGTGGGGTCGAGCGGCAGCAGGGCGGGCCACCCGGCATTCTACCGGCGTGGATCCTCGGGCTGCTACGCTCCCCGCGCGCGCCTGAACGTCAGCCACCTGCGCAGCCTTCTGCAGGCAAGCGCCAGCCCGGTCCAGACCATCAGCGTGGCCGCCAGGGAGGAAAGACCCGCAATCACCCGGCCCGCAACGCCCCAGTACTCCCCGGTGTGGGCGTAGCGCAGGAATTCCTGTGCCCGGTGACCTGCGGTCTCGTCGGCGAAAGTCTCCCAGGAACGAGGATCGCCGTTTGCCGCGTCGACGGTGAGCGTGCCGGTCTTCTGCGGCTGGCCGTCGCCGGCGCCGCGGATCTCGATTCGGATTTCGCGGTCGCGGGTGCGGGGAAGCGTCAGGGTGAGGGATCGCCACCTCGGCACCCATCCCTGCGCCGTCTGCAGAGCGGTTGCGAGGTCGGGGGCGGCCTGTTCGTCGGGGGCGGCTTGCTGGTCGGGGGCAGCTTGCCGGTCGGGGGCAGCTTGCCGGTCGGGGGCGGCTTGCTGATCGGGGGCGGCTTGTTCCGTGGTACCGCTCGCGTCCCTGGAGCTGGCCTGAGTGGTGACCCCGTGCAAAGAGGGGCCGCCTTCCGCGTCGCCGGCCTCCACGCCACGGGGCCCGTCGCCCCAGCTTCCTCCCGACACCACCCGCCCCACCACCGGATACACCCGGTCGGCCGCAGCCGGGTACGAGGTCATCACTCCCGTCACCGCGATCACCGCCAACGGGATCACCGTCCAGATCCCGATCACCTGGTGCCAGTTGAGGTCGCGCCACGCGCCGCGCGCACCGCGCTGGAAGAGCAGGATGTTGGCCATCGCGCGCTTCGTGAAGCGGGTTGGTAGCCAGAGGAACGGCCCGGTGACGAGCAGGAAGAGGAAGGCGAGATTCACCGCGCCGGTGACCGCCCGCGCGCGGCGCACCGACCCGCTCGGCACGGCGAACCAGCGGTGCAGGTCGTGGACGGCGGTGAAGAAGCGGTCGAGGGCGCCGGGGCCGTGGCCGAGGACCTCGCCGCGATAGGGGTCGACGTAGAGGTGCAGCTCCCGGCCCGCGTCGACGCGCACGGGAGCGCGGGGGTCGGGCCGGTAGCGCAGGGAGGTGGCCGTGAGGGGGGTTTCCCGCGCCGCACCCCAGGTCTCCGCCGCCCGCACGAGGGCGGCGGGGGGGAGGGGGGCGGTCTCCGCCGCCGCGACGAAATGGTGCCGTTCGGCCAGCCCTGTGACCGGTCCTTCCAGCGACAGGATCGCCCCGGTCACGGCCAGCATCAGGACGACGACCCCGATGACCGCCGCGACCGACAGATGGAGCCTGAAGATGATCTTCCGGATCATTTGAACACGACCGCCGCCGCGGTGAAGCGCACTCCCGCCTGCAATGTCATGAAAACATTACACAATGTCATGTTTGCCTTACATTCAGGCTACTGCATCCGCCACCCAGGGTTCAGTTCAGCGTGACGTATCGCTCCAGGCGCGCAACTTCGCCCTCGTCGACGTACTTGCCGATCTCCCGGCGGAACTGGTCGAGGTCGGTGTACGGGCGGTACTCCTCGAACTCGTGCACCATCCGGTCGGTCATGCCGGGGATCATCATGATCTCTTCCCCGGTGGCCGTGTTCAGGTCGATGGGGAGGTACACGTACTGCTCGAGACGGGCGACTTCGTCCTCGTCGACGTACTTCCCGATCTCCCGGCGGAACTCGTCCATGTCCTCGTAGGGCCGGTACTCCTCGAACTCGTGCGCCATGCGATCCCCGACCCCCGGAATGAGGAGGACTTCGTCGTTCGTGACGTCGTTGAGATTGATTCGCAGCCAGAGGTGATCGTAGGCCGCCAGCGCGGCTTCCTCGCCAACCGCACCCACCAGAACCGCGTGCAGGTCGGCGGCGCGCAGGTAGGGCCGGCCCCCAACGATCGCGCCGACCGCGTCGCCGAGCCCGGGCACCCCCCCGAGTTCCTCCTCGGTGGCCAGGTTGGGATTGAGGAGACCGGCCATGGTGGCCGGGGCCGCAGCCGTCATTGTGGCCATGGGCTGAGCGCCCTCATCGGCCACGGCTTCGCCTTCCGCCGAGTCCGACTGGTCGCCGCCGCAGGCCAGGGCAAGGAGCGGAAGCAGGAAAAGAGCAACAGGCGTGAGATTGTGGGTCCGGAACATCGTGCTCTCCGTTTCGAAGAAGGGTACGGCGTGGGCCTGACGCGGGAATAATAGACCGGCGTTCCCGGACTGGCCAGCGGCGGCGATCCTGCGACACCCGTCGCCCCTCGGTGGGCAGGCGGCAGCTCCCCGCGAGGATGAAGTCGAACTCCCCGCCGGAGACCAGTTCCATGGACGGGCAGGCGGGGCCGCCGCCCCTCGCGTCCGCCAACGAAGCACGTTCCCCGGGTGTCTTTCTCCGGTAAGACAACATTCAATCTCCGGATCAGTCGTTCCATCTTTGATCAGCCGTTCCATCTCCGAGATCCGCGGGGGACGCGGGGTGGGAGACGATGACGATACAACGCAACCGCATTCACCCCGGCTCGCCGGTCCGCGCCGCTACACCGGGATCGGCAGGCCTCCTGGCAGTCCGTGGACAGAGCCCGCCCGGCATTCGACCGGCCATGCATCCACGCCGAACCGCCATGTTCGTCCCGCAACTCCTGCTGGCCACGGCCTTACTGTCCCTGCCCGGACAAGCCGCTGCCCAGCGCGCCAACGGCGACAACGGCGCACCGCCCGTCCTCGAGGCGATCCCCCTGCCCGCATCCGCCACCATCGACCTCGACGGCCGGATCACGGAGGACATCTGGCAGACCGCCACGCCGATCACCGACTTTACCCAGCAGGAGCCCGTCGAGGGCGGCACCCCGTCGGAGCGGACCGAGATCCGCGTCGTCTTCGACGCCGACCACCTGTACATCGGCGCGATCCTCTACGACGACCCCGACGGCATCCTCGCCTACCAGCGCCAGCGCGACGCCGGCCTGAACACCGACGACCGCTTCATGTGGATCCTCGACACCTTCCTCGACGGCCGCACGGGCTACTTCTTCGAGATCAACCCCGCGGGACTCATGGGCGACGGGCTGCTCGGGGGCGGCGGTGGCAGGGGGGGCGGAGGTGGCGGCGTCAGCAAGGCCTGGGACGGCATCTGGGAGGCGCGCACCGCGCGGCGCGACGACGGCTGGTCGGCCGAGATCCGCATCCCCTTCCGGACCCTCAACTTCAACCCCGACATCGACACCTGGGGGATCAACTTCCAGCGCACGATCCGGCGTCGCAACGAGGAGATTCTGTGGCGCGGATACCGGCGCAACGAAGGGCTCTGGCGACCGGTCTACGCGGGGCGCCTCTCCGGCTTGAGAAATCTTTCACAAGGGCTGGGGCTGGAGGCCCGGCCCTCGGCGGTCGCGACCTGGAAGAACGTGCCCGAGCACGCCGACCCCACGACCTTCCCGCGCGACATCAGCATGGACGTCAACTACAGCGTCACGTCGAGCCTGCGCGCGTCGGCCAGCATCAACACGGACTTCGCGGAGGTGGAAAGCGATCAGCGGCGGGTGAACCTGACCCGCTTCCCGCAGCGGTTCCCGGAGCGGCGCGATTTCTTCCTGGAGGGCTCGGGCGTCTTCTCCTTTGCGCCCAGGAGCGGTCCGTCGCCGTTCTTCTCGCGGCGAATCGGGCTGCGGTCCGGCCAGCAGATCCCGATTCAGTACGGCACCCGGCTTACCGGCCAGGCGGGCCGCTACGAACTCGGCTTCTACCAGATCGGCACGGCCGAGCACTCGTATCGCGTCGAGGGTGCCGCAGCCGACGTCGTCCTGCCGAGGGAGTCGTTCACGGTGGCGCGCGTCAAGCGCTCGATCTTCGAGCAGTCGAGCATCGGCGCCATCTACACGCGCCGCGCCGCTTCTCCCGGCCCCGACAGCGAACCGGTCAGCGACGGCCACACCGCCGGGATCGACCTCCAGTTCAACACCCGCCACTTCATGGGCAACAACCGCCTGGAGGTGGAGGCCTTCTTCGTCTGGAATTCCAATCCCGATCCGGAGGTCGAGCGCTCCCTTAACGACCTGACCGCGCGGGGCATCCGCTTCAACTTCCCCAACCACGTCTGGACGGCGCACATCTCCTACCGCGAATTCGGGGACGACTACAGCCCGTCGCTCGGCTTCGTCGCCCGCAACGGGTTCCGCCGGGTGGAGCCGCGGATCGGCTGGGCGCCCAGACCCGACAACATCGACTGGATCCGCCAGTTCGACATGGCGGTCCAGTTCCGGCACCTCGAGCATATCCACACCGGCGTGGTCGAGGAGCGCGAGTGGAGCTTCGACCTCTTCGGGATCGACTTCGAGAGCGGCGACAACATCGAGATCGAGGCCACCCGCACTATGGAGTTCCTGGACCGGGGCTACGAAGTTAGCGACGGGGTCGATATCCTGCCGGGCGAGTACACGAGCTGGGAGTGGGGCGCGCAGCTCCGCACCGCAAGCCGGCGCCGGGTGTCCATGCGAGGCGGATTCAACCGGGGCGGCTTCTGGGACGGCGACCGCACGCGCATGAACGCGCGCGTCTCGTTCAGGCCGAGCCCGGGCGTGAGCCTCTCGACCAACTTCGAACACAACGAGGTAACGCTACCCCGCGGCGACTTCACCGCCGACGTGTACGAGGTCGAGGGCGAGTGGAACGCGAACCAGTGGATCAGCGTCACCAACCAGGTCCGCTACGACAACGACAGCGAGATCGTCGGCCTCTTCGCGCGGATGCGCTGGATCGTGCGGCCCGGCAACGACCTCTTCCTGGTCTACACCCACAACTGGCGCAACCTGGGCGCGGACATCCTGAGCGACCGCGACCTGATCACCCTGTCGCGGGGCGGCGCGGTGAAGGCGAGCTATACGTACCGGTTCTAGCAGGCCGTGGAATAAGTCCCCACTGCATTCGGGCGGCGATGCATCCGCGCTGGGCCACGGTGCTCACGCATTCGCAATGTCAAGAGAACATTGCGAAATGTCATGTTGTCTTTACGGTTCGTTTCCCTGAAGCACCGTTCTGCGTTGCTCCTCGGACGAATAGCGGTGCAAGTCGGACGTGCAGAATCCGATGATGTCCGGTATCGTCCATAGCTGTCTGTAACATCCTGTATTCCCAACGCGTTAGGTAGGTTTTCCCTTACCTCGTTCGTCCCGTGTCGTGCCTTGCAATCCCGCTCCATCCCAGTTACGATTAGGGGATGGATAATGTGAACACCTCTCCCACGAAACGCCGCCGAGGCAAGCCCAGAGGCCGCCATCCCCACAAGCGGCTCTCGGCCCCCTTCGTGCGCTCCGCTCCGGCCGGTCGGCACTGCGACGGGAACGGACTCTACCTCTACGTCCAGAAGACCGGGACGCGGAGTTGGATTCAACGCCTCGTGATCCGTGGACGCAAGCGCGAACTCGGGCTCGGCAGCGTCGCCCTGGTCTCGCTGGCCGAGGCCCGCGAGCAGGCGCTCGCCAACCGGAAGCTCGCCCGCGCGGGCGGCGATCCGCTCGCCGAAAAGCGCCGGCTGGTGGGCGTCCCCACCTTCGCCGAGGCCGCCGAGCGGGTGGTCGAGCAGAAGCGGGCCGGGTGGCGGAGCGCGGCGCACGCGAGGAACTGGTTCCGCACCTTGGAGATTCACGCCTTCCCGCGCATCGGGAATGTCGCGGTGTCGGAGGTCACCAGCGCCGACGTGCTGGAGATCCTGACTCCCATCTGGCACACCAAGGCTCCCACGGCGCGGTTCGTGCACATGCGGGTCCGGGCGGTGCTGGAGTGGGCCATCGCCATGGAGTGGCGGACCGACAACCCCTGCGACCGGATCCTGCACTTGCTGGGTCCGCAGCACGATGTCGTCACGCATCACCGGGCGTTGCCTCACGGCGAGGTGGCGGCGGCCATCGACAAGGTGCAGGCGGCGGAGCCGGGTCGGATGGATTCGCTGGCGTTCGAGTTCATGGTGTTGACGGCCGCGCGGGGGGCCGAGGTCCGTGGAGCGGTGTGGAGCGAGATCGATCAGGATGCGGGCGTGTGGACGATTCCCGCAAGCCGGATGAAGACGGCGCGGGAGCATCGGGTGCCGCTGTGCGGCCGGGCGCTGGAGATTCTGGAGGCGGCGCGGAAGCTGGGCGACGGGGAGAATCCGGTCGTGTTCGTGAGCGAGCGAGGGAGGCCGCTGGCCACGAAGCGGCTGAACCGGCTGCTGGGGAAGCACGGGATCGCGGCGGTGCCGCACGGGTTCCGGTCATCGTTCCGGGACTGGGCCGCGGAGAAGACCGATCATCCCCGCGAGGTCGTCGAGGCGGCGCTGGCGCATGTGGTGAAGAACAAGGTGGAGGCCGCCTACATGCGAACCGACCTGTTCGAGCGGAGGCGTCGCCTGATGGCCGATTGGGAAGCGTATGTCGCGGGCCGGAGAACAGGTACCGAGGCCTGATCTGAGCCCGCGACGGGCTCGGAAGCCGTTTTCGGGGCTTTCTGGAGGCGTTTCGGGGTAGCTACGGGCGCTAGGATCGGCTGAGAGCGACGATCGCCGGTCCCCGAGGGGTACGGGGTAGGCCGGAATGCACGGCGCGGCAGGAGCGCCGCCGTCGTTGCCAAGGGTGAGGTGGTCGCTTTCCGCCTCGCCCTCCGTGAGGCCCTCGCCCAAGAGGCGGTGGAGGTTGCCCGCGACGGTCGGATGACTGCCGTCTCGGGCGGCGCGCCGGAGCGTCTTGCGGGCGTTCGCCCTGCTGGCTTGGACCACTGTTAGTGTGGTCAAGCCAGCATACCCCGTGTATAACACGGAGGCTGACGAGGGGCTCCGCCCCCTCGACCCCCGACAGGCCCCGCGCCGAGGCGCGCAAGGATTGCGGGCGGCGGGTTCCCCGCGATGACAGATCGCCGATTCGCCGACCGCCGCCGGACGGCCATCGGCGCGAACGTGGACGCGGTTCCGGAGGCGGTCCCCGCCCACCACCACGCCGACACCGGCGCGGAAACCCGAGGGGTCTAAGGGGAGCGGAGCTTCCCCTTGCCAGCCCGCAGTGTTCAACACTGCGTCGGCTGGCTGGCTGGCTGGCTGGCTGGCTGGCTGGAAGGCCGGCCGGGATTCAGCGATGGCCTCAGTACCGCAGCCTCATGCAAAGAGCCTTCCACAGGTCCTCGTCCGGCGCGCCGTCCACCCCGTTCATCACCAGCAAGTCTCCCGCCTGGCACCATGTGCAGACGTTGGGACAAGGGTTTTCAGGCATCACCACTCCGCCCCTCTGCTGGGGATGCTGGCAGGGCGGCGGCTGTTCGCTCGCCTCGAACAGGCGGCGGACGTACTCGACACCGCCCGTTTCCATGACCCCGTACAGAGCTTCGTCCGCTTTATTCCCCAGACTGTCCTCGTAGGACTCGTAGAGCTCTATGAAGACACGAGTCGCCCCGGCATACGGGACGCCGCCACGCTCGATGCCCTCCCAGGTCGGCGCGGCCTGGATCAGAGCCCGTCTAGCCTGGTACACCTGCACACGCGTGCCGTCGCGCATAATGCCGGCGAGGTCGTCCGCGAACGCATTGAGCTCGGCGGTCGAGAAGGTGCCGAACCGCTGGCGCAGGACGGCTACCACCGCGTCCCGACCGACCGACCGCTCCGGGTCGCTCAGCAGCGCGCGGAGCGCCGTGGCGGGGGTTGGCGCCAGCCACTCTCCCGCCTCCATCACCATGCCGCTCTGAGGCGGTTTCTCTTTCTCCTGCGCCCCGGTGCCCACCGGGACCAGGAGGGCGGCCGAAAAAAGCAAGATCCTCTTCATTCTTCACCTCCTTAACAACTGTGCTGGCCGGTTTCGTTCGCGATTCCGGGGGTGCCGAAGTACCATCCAAACCGGTAGTACCAGAAGTAACTGCCACTGTTGAAGGCGACCCCGCTGGCCTGCCACCCAGATAGGTTGAGCGAGTTCTTGTAGAAGTCCGACCACGCTTTCTGCGCGTCATCGGTGACCTCTTTTTCGCTGTCGCCGACGAGTTCCTCGATCGCATTCAACGCCGCTCTGGCCGTCCCACTGCTCAGGCAGGCGTTGATCCCCGCCTCATGCTCCCGCTCGTGGGCCACGATGATGGCGTAGAAGGCTTCCATGGCCGAGAGCCTGTTGCAGGCGGTGGAATCGTTCACCTCATAGACGTTGGCCCTAGCGGCGAGGCTGTGGGGTGGCGGCTGGCAGGTGCCTCTCGCGCCCGAGTACCGTCGCCCGCTGGCGGAGTAGTCCGTATGGATCAAGAGGGCAGTGGACGCTTTCGGTGGGCTGGGCATGTAGAACCGGCCCTCCCACGGGCCGCTTCCATCTGATGCGGATGGTACAATGGAAGGTGTCGCGGGAAGGTCATACAACCCCATAGTGCGGATCTGGGCGAATTGCGGAGGGGCGTGTAACTGTTGAAATGGCCACATCCGGGCCGTCACGGGAACGGTCTGGGTCTCCGACAGCGTGTCCGTGTTCTCGCCGCTGGAAATGACAACCGTGACAGTGATATCCGTGCCGTCCGTCGCCACACCGCCCCAATCAGATCCGCCCGCGCCAGAGGAATCGGTCCAGGTCGCGTAGTCCGATTCCCATTCGAACACGACGCTTGCGTCCTCGGCGCCGCCCTCCAGCGAAGCCGCGCAGTTTCTTCTCGCGCCCCGCTCTACCGGTTCGTCGTCGGGGCCGCCGGCGCAGTCCAAGGTCAGGCTCGCCTCCTCCCCGCCGCCGTCGTCGGGTTCGGATGTCCAGCAGCGCAGAAGCTCCACGCTGATGGTGACCTGGCCACCGAGGCTGTAGATACGCACTCTGTACCGGCAGACGAACCAGACATCGTCGTCGTTGCGGGTGAGCGGGGTCGTGCGCGTCTCACAGCGGTACTCGTCCACACCGCCCTTCGAGCCGACGGGCTCGCAGCGGGGATCATTCGCGGGATCGGGGAAAAGCCCGCCTCCGGCCCATGAAGCCTGTACGCCATCCAAAGCGGCCGCCCCCGCCGCCTCCTCCGGGACCTCCGGAACCACGCCCACATCCGTGCACGCCGTGCCCAGCAGCGCTGGCGCTGCGCACGCTGCAAACGCCACGAACCACCTCTTCGCACTCATCGTTGCTCCTTCCGTGCCGACCAGCGAGAGCCTCCACCTGTCACACATGATATGGCCCTGGCCGCCACCCTCGCAAGTACTCTACGCAGTCCTGTCGGTAGCAAATGGAATGGCGGAAGTCGGGCCGGAACGACAGCACCTCGTCCAGGATGATCGTACGCGCCACGGCGCGGAATCCGTGAAGGGCAATCCGGTCACTCGATACGGCTATCGCTCGGAACCCCGCCCTATGGCGTGGCGTCGCCCTCGGCTGCTGCCGGTAAGGAAAACGCGCCTTCGGGAAGACGTAGCGGAGGTGCCGAGTCCTGAACCGTTGTGGGCGCGGCGGCGGCGAGTGCTCAAACGTCCGGCTGGACGGCGCCAAGCGTGGCCGTTCATGTTACTATAGTGCCCAAGGTCCACGGACTTCCGCTACCGTCGAACAGAATCCCGTTCATGAATGGGGATGGAAAGAGGGGATGACAGTCCTAAGGATCACCGTAACTAAATGTAATATATGTTACTTAGAAGATCATCACAGAATAGCGCTGCTATTGGCCCCTCGTCGCGCCTTGCCAGCGCGGCGCCTCGCCGCTCTCGGTGCGCACGCGGGTTCGTCCACCGGACCGCTAGATTGCAGCACCAACCCCCACCTCAACCCACGGGAGAACACACCCCATGCACGATGTGAACCTGTACGCGGTACTGGTCGCCGGAATCGTCCCGATGATTGTCGGCATGCTCTGGTACGGACCGCTCTTTGGCAAGCGCTGGCTGGCGATGATGGAGATGACCGCGGAGGAGGTGCAGGAGGGCTTCAACCCCATCAAGACGCACGGCATCGGCATCCTGCTCTCGTTCCTCACCGCGTACATCCTGGCGCAGCTGATCGCCGACATCGCGCCCGGCGACGTTTCCTCGATGGAGGGGGGCGGCGGCTCCGCGATGATCGGCGTGCATGTGGGACTGATGGCGCTGGTCGCCTTCGTCATCCCTGCCGCGCACCAGTCGGTCACCTTCGAGAAGCGCAAGGCTGGGCTCGCGTGGCTGAACGTCGCCTACAACGGCGTGGCGCTCATCGGGCAGGCGGTCGTGATCGCGCTGTGGCGGTGAGGCGGGGGTAGGGCGGCAGGAGGGACCGGCGTTGTCCGGTTCTGGCGGAGGAGTCAGGCGTCAGGCAGCCGTTCCAACGCCCAGAGCTGGATGAACTCCACGTCCATTTCATCCGTTACACGGCCCAGAATGTAGTCCTCGCCGATGTCGTAGATCAGCAGCCCTTCCGGGGTCTCGACGAAACCCAGCACCTCACCATCGGGACCGTGACGTGACCATCCCCCCATTGACTCGCCTTGGCTGGACCAGTCTTCAACTGGAGGTTATACTGTATGATACATAAACTGTGAGACTGTGTAATGCGAAATATCACCGTAGCCGTTGACGAGGAAACCCATCGTCGCGCCCGCGTCCGCGCGGCGGAACTGGACACGTCGGTGTCGGCGCTGGTACGGGAGTTCCTGCGGCGTCTCGTACCCGGCGAACGGCGCGGGAGACTGGAGTCTCAACCCCTTGAGTCCGCGCTTGAACGCAGGCGCAGGCTGTTCGAGGAGGTCTTCGCCGACTTTGACGCGCGCGGGGTTGGGCTGCACATGGCCGACAATCTGCCGCGCGAGGCGCTCCATGACCGTTCGACGATCCGTTCCGAAGGGGATTCGGCCAGTCTTTCCGACACCGACGGCTGATCCACGGACTCCCCGGTGCGCTTTGTCGACACGAACGTGCTGCTCTACGCGGCGAGCTTCCTCCCCGAAGAAGAGGACAAGCGGCTTCGCGCGCGGGAACTCCTGGCGGAGCCGAATCTCGCCGTCTCGGTGCAGGTTCTCCAGGAGTTCTACCACCAGGCGACCCGCCCCACCCGACCCGGTCGACTCTCCGACGATGATGCCGTGCGCTTCCTTGAGCCGGTGTTGGAGATGCGGGTCCAGGCCGTTACGCTCGGCGTGTTCAGGGAAGCCGTTTCGATCCGCCGCCGCTTCGGTCTTTCCTATTGGGATGCGGCAATTCTCGCCGCTGCCCGGACGCTCGGCTGCGACGCCGTCTACTCCGAGGACATGAGTTCGGAACAGGACTACGGCGGAATTCGAGTCGTCAACCCGTTTTGAGCGACCGACCGCTTTGAGGCGCCCTATCCGCCCTCCTCGGTCGCCGGCCGCCTCGGAATCACCTTCCCCGTCTCGCGGTCGTAATCCACGATGTTCTCCCACTCCGACGCATCGGAGCGCGCGACCACCGCGACCACGTCCTCGGTGTCGCTCGCGTTGAGAACCTCGTGTGGCACGCCGGGCTCGATGAAGATGAAGTCGCCGGCGTGGTTGATGATCGAGTGGCGCAGGTTGGGGCCGAAGTCGTGACGGACGGTGCCCTCGAGGATGTAGAGCATGACCTCGAAGTCGACGTGGATGTGTGCGAGGGCGACGCCGCCGGGCGGGATGCGGGCCACATTCATCGACAGCTCGCGCGCGGGGACGTTCTTTGCGGAGAGGCCGGTCTTGTAGTGGATGCCGTTCCAGTCCCGGTGGATTCCGCTGGCGCGGATGGAGAAGATGCCGTTGTGGCCGTCGGGGGTGCCGGAGGTCCGATGGGCGGCCTTGCCCGTCTCGCCCTCGTCCGGCCCGCCGACGCGCCGGTCCGGTTCCCTGCCCTGGCTCACGCCGTCCCCAGCAGCCGGGCGACGCTCGCCATGTCCGTAACCGTTGCGTCGGGCCTTGCGTCCGCTGGGGGCGTGGCGCCGCTTCCGTCACCCCGGGAGGGCCGGTCCACGTGGACGGTGGCGTAGCCGAGGGCGGACGCGGGCGCGATGTCGTGAAAGAGGCTCTGCGCGACGTGCAGCGTGCGTTCGCGCGCGATCCCTGAACGCATGGCCATCTCCTCGAAGTGCGCGGGGGCGGGTTTGTAGCTGCCGACCTGCTGGGCGGTGACCACCCAGTCGAAGTCGGTTCGGAGGTGGTCGCAGGTCCGGGCGAAGAGGTCGTCGTCGACGTTGGAGACGATACCGAGGCGGAAACGGCGCGCGAGTCGCCCGAGTGCGTCCACCGTGTCGGGAAAGGCGGGCCAGTCGCCGACGGAGGCCGCGAAGGCGTCGCACTCGGACGGGGTGGGGCGGAAGCCGAGCGTGTCCCCCATCTTCTCGAGCGTCAGGGCCAGCACCTCCCGGTAGCTGCGGTAGCGCTCCCCCTGGACGAGGTGCTCCGCGGCGCCGAAGGCGGACAGGATGGCCGCGTCGTCGGGGATGAATTCCGGCGCCGAAGTCTGTTCCCCGCGCTGGGCCGGACCGTGACTGTGCCGTGCCGCGCCGTGCGCCGTGCACACTTCCCGGACCGCCGTGATGATCCCCGCCTCCCAATCGACGAGGGTGCCGTAGCAGTCGAAGGTGAGCAGGTCGAAGCGGTCGGGGTCGAGGCGGGTTCGCTCGGGGTCGAGGTGCGCGCTGCCCTTGGCGGGGTGCCGCCGCCGCCCCCGACCGGGTGGCGACGTGTCTGAAGCGTTCGGGTGCACGCCGGTCCCCCTCCTACATGTCGGGGAAGTCGGCGGTCGGCCCGAAGACCTGCGGCACCGGCACGTCCAGCATCCGCAGGTAGACGCCGAGCTGGGCGCGGTGGTGGATCATGTGGTCCATGATGAAGGTCCTCACGACCACGCTCTTCGGAAGGGTGAAGCGCGCCTCTCCCCCGACGAGCATCGTCCATGGACCCTCCAGATCGGCGTCGGAGCAGCCCTCGATCGCGCTGCGGGCCGCGGCGGCACTCTGTTCGAGCGCCTCGGCCAGCTCGCTGGTGGTGCTGAGCGCCGCCATGGGCGGGGGTCCGCCGTCCGCCGGACTGATGTCGAATTCGGAAACCGACAGCGTGGCCATGGTCCAGTTGGGCAGGTTGGCGAGGTGGGTCGCGAGTTCCCCCAGCGTCCACGACCTGTCATGAGGGCGCCAGTCCAGCTGATCCTCCGGAACCGCCGCCAGCACCGCCTTCGTACCCGCCACGATCTGGTCGAAGGCGGCGAGGATGGGCCTTGCAGGCATGATCCTGTTCTCTCATTTGCCAGTAACATGTGCGGCCCGCTCGTCGGACCTGCACCTCGGGAGAAGTTAGCGTGCCCGCGACCTTGGTGGGAACGCGGCGGACCCGCGCCGCTGTGCTTCCCGTCTTCACCGCCCCCTACCACTCGATCCTCCACACCCGTCCCCCGCCCCCCGCCGCCCACCCCACGCGGCCACCATCCGCAAACGCCACCGCCCACGCGCTCACCCCGGGCAGCTCCTCCCACGTCGCACCCATGTCGTCCGTGAACGCGGCGCCGGTCGGTGCCACCGCCACCACCACGCGGTACCAGCTGCGGCCCCCCGCCGCGCTCCCATAGACGGCCCCCTCGATCGGCGCGGCGGCCGCCACCGTCCATCTCGCGCCCCCGTCTGCGCTCACGGCCGCGTTCCGCTCCACCACCGCCCCGCGCGAACCCAGGTCGCCCCCCAGCGCCATCACGGGGCGCCCGCCGTCCACCGCAAGCGTGAAGATCCCCGCCATGTCGCCCCTCACCATCGGCACCTCGGTCGCGGCCCAGCTCCGGCCGTAGTCGCTCGTTGCCAGGATGCGGGCCGAGCCGCCGGCCCCGGTGCCGATCCAGCCATTGCCCTGCCCGCCGGTCCGGGCGCAGGTGCCGCTCGCCGCGAAGCCGCCCTCGCCCTCGTTCGCGGCGGGGAGCGCGCCCGCCTCCACGCGGGACCAGCTGCGGCCTCCGTCACCCGTCACCAGGACATACGGCGACCCGTCGAACGAGTCCCCATAGGCGAAGCCCCGGTTCCCGTCCCAGAAGTCGAGGCAGTCCATGAAGCCGGCGGGCTCCTCCATCAGGAATGCCAGCGACCACGTCCCGCCCCCGTCGGCGGTGCGGTAGATCCGTGACGCCGGCCCTTCGCCCGATGTGAGCGCGACCGCCGCCCGCGACGAAAAGCCATGAATGTCGCGGAACTGGAGCGAATCGCCGCCGGGCGCGGGGATCCGCTGCCAGCTCGACCCGCCGTCGGCTGTCCTCAGGATCACCCCGCCATGTCCGCTGACCCAGACCGTCTCCTCCGAGACCGGGCTGATCGCCTGCAGCACCTCGGTGGTCCCGGCGGTCTGCTCGGTGATGGTGGGCCGCAGCGCCGGCGCGCGTCCCGGCGGCGGCTCGCCGGGTGCCCGGACCTCCAGCGTCACCGCGTCCACCGCCTCCGCCCCCCGCCGCCGGTACACCTCGCGCGCCTCCTCGAACTGCGCGTACACGTGCTCCTTCTCCCGCTCCGACCGCCACCCGGGCCACTCCTCGGCCATCTCCTGCAGCCTGTCGATCCAGCGCAGCGCGTACTCGGCCGCCTCGGCGCTGCGGATCGGCCGCCCCGCCACCGTCACCCACACCGGGTTCGTCGCCGCCTGCGGGTACAGCGTGTCGAGCGGCCATCGGTCCACGCCCCGCCCCGTCACCCGCAGGTGGATCCACGAGCTCCCGGCCAGGGCGATCCGGTCATCGATCTCAAGCGACCTGCGATCGCCCCCGAAGTCGTAGGTGCGGACCACCTCGCCGTTCACCACCAGCTCCGCCACCTCCATCGCCACGATCCCCCACACGCGCCCGCTCACGCGCACCTCGCCCGGCCCGGCGAGCGCCACATCCTCGCCGGGCCCCCGCCCCTCGACCGCGAACTCCACCAGCGGTCCCGAACTCATATACGCATGCCCGTCCCGCAGCCCCTGGAACCACCCCTCCATCGTCAGCCTGCCGTCGGGCGTCCGCACATACGTCCGCATCGAGCCGACCAGGGGCGTCGCGTGCAGGCTCGAAATCGCATCCTCGCCCCCGACCAGCGCGGCCCGGATCCCGTTGCTCCACACCGCGTAGAGCGGCGGCCACCCGTCCTGCGGGGTCGACCACTCGACCGCATCCGCCGCGCCCAGCGCCGCGTCCACGATGAACCCCTTCGCGCCGCCCAGGTTCCCCTCCAGCGGATCGCCGTTGAAGAAGGAGTGCACGTACGCGGTCGTCGCACCCTGGGCCTTCGCCTTCAGCAGCATGTCGGTGTTGCTGGGGTACAGGCTCTCGATCGCGGTGCCCTCGTAGCCCATGGCATATGGGGCGATGAGGTGGTCCGTGTGGCCGAACATGAAGACGTGGCCGTAGAAGGGCGGACGGTACTCCTGCCCGACGACGAGCACGCGGTCCGGTTCGGAGAGCGGGTGCGGACCTCCCCCGGGGATCCAGAACTGGTGGTCGAGGATGCGGTTGTCCTTGTTGGCGATCTGCTCGTTGACGATGTCCTGGTCCTCGGCGGCGGACATCATCATGAGGTTCTCAAGGGAGTTGCGCAGGTTCCCGGCGTAGTTCATGTGCAGATGCGTCGAGCCGGAGAACCAGCCCTCATCCGAGACGTCGGAGATCTCTTGGAGTTCGACCGTGATCTCGGTCACTACCCCCTCGCGCACCTCGGCCTGCACCGTCTGCGGGGCGGTCTCGAAGCCGCGCACGACGGTCATCTCGGCGGTGCCGGCCGGCAGTTCGACGGTGAACGATCCCGGATGGTGGAAGATCCGGTCGCCGGCACGAGCGACGCGGGCATAGGCGTCGGCGGGGGCATAGAACCTGCCGTCCGAAGCGGTCAGGTGGACGCGGCTGGCGAGCGGTTCGGGGTCGGCGCCGTCTGCTGCGCCCGCGGCAACCGTCGTGACCGACAGCGTGCCCGTCGGCCGCGCCCAGTGCCGCTGGGTGATGTCGATGCGGCGGAGCCTGCCGCCGTTGGCCTCCAGCAGGTACAGCTGCGGCAGCCCGCCGGGGTCGTGCGGCGCGCCCGCGGTGGCCGGCCCGCCGCCGTTGGCGACGAACGCGATCCATTCGGCGTCGGGGGACCAGCGCGGGTGGAAGGCGTCGAAGTCGAAGAAGGTCATCTTGTACGGCTCGCCGCCGCCGGTGGGCTGGACGTAGAGGTTCTGGAACTGGTCCGCGGCGCCCGCGGTCGAGGAGTAGACGAAGCGGCGGCCGTCGTACGAGACGTGCGGTTGCGTGCGGTAGAGGGTCTGCTCGGCGAGGACGGCCCGCCGCCGCTCGATGCCGCCGGCCCGCGCGGGGACCCGGTAGACGTTGCCGCTCCCGAGCGCCACGTCCCGGTTCGAGACCAGGAGCAGCTCTTCGCCGCTGGGCAGCCACGCCGGCGAGATGTGCATGTCCCACGGGCCGAAGTAGAGGCGGTTGCGCCCGAAGGAGTTGTCCGCGGTGACCGCGACCTCGGGGCCTGCCCAGGCGCCGTCCGCGAAGGCGCGGATGTAGACGTTGAAATAGCCGTTGGGTGCCGTCGAGACGTAGGCGATGCGGTCGCCGGAGGGGGAGAAGCGCGGGTCGGTGTGGATGTGGCCGCCCTCGGTGAGGCGGTGACGCTCGCCGGTGGCCGTGTTCATGACCTCGAGGTGAATGGTGCGGCCGCCGTCGTCGACGGTGTAGAGCAGCCACGCGCCGTCCGGGGAGTAGTTGGGCGACGAATGGTAGTCCGGGCCGTGTACGATCTCGTGGGCGTCGCCGGTCGCGATGTCCACCTCCCAGAGCGAACCGCTCATCGCCACCGCGACGCGCCCGCCGCCGGGGTGCCAGGCCGGGTACCAGGGCGACGAGGAGGGCGCCGGAGGGAAGTAGAAGTTGTGCATGTAGTTGCCGCCGTGCGCGGAGGCCGGGTAGGGGCGGCCGATGGGCTGGGCGGTGAGGGGGTCGGGTGGGGCGAGGGTGAGGGTGGTGAGGATGGCGGCGGTTGAGAGGGCGAGGTGGGTGGTGGGGAGCAGGCGGCGTGGCGGGCGGCGGGGGGCGGGGATGGGGCGGTGGGAGGCGCTGAGGGCGGGGGGCCGGGCCGGGAAGGCGACTGGGGGCATGGCGGTCTTCAGTGCGGGGGTGGTGGCCGCGCCGGGGTGGGGAGGGACGTGGCCGTGCGGGGATGGTAGCCGTGAGGGGGGGTGGGGGGCCAGTGGGCCGTGTGGGGTGCTCGCGGGGAGTGCGGGGATGGTAGCCGTGTGGGGGTCGCCCCGCGGCAACGAGCGAAGTTGCGGATTGCTCTCCCCGCCGTTTAGATAATCCGGAATGCTGAAGACGCGGTTTCCGCTCGTCACGATGTCAACCCGAGCTTACTTATTGTCATGTCAAGTTTACGTTTCCGAGCCAACGATGAGCGCCAGCGGCGAGTCGAGCCGACGGAACCCGCCGCAAGCAGACGTCCTGCCGTGAACTGGCGCACGGTCCTCCTGATGGCCGGGCTGTCCGGCATCGGCTTCGCCCCACCTGCCGCGCCCCTGCGCGCCCAGACCTTCGAGCTGGACGAGGCCACGATCGCCGGCGTCCACGCGGCCATGCGTGCCGGAGACCTGACCTGCGAGCAACTCGTGCGGGGCTACCTGGAACGCATCGCCGAAAGTGCAGGGGACCTCCCCCGGCTGAACGCCATCGCGTACGCGAGCCCCTTCGCCCTCTCCGAGGCGCGTCAGCTCGACAGCGCCTTCGCCGCGGAAGGCCCCACGGGGCCGCTGCACTGCATTCCCGTGCTGCTCAAGGACCAGGTCGAGACCAGCGACATGCCGACCACCTACGGGTCGGTTCTCTTCAGGGACTTCGTTCCCGAACGGGACGCGACCATCGTCACCCGGCTCAAGGAAGCCGGCGCCATCATCCTGGCCAAGACGAACATGGGCGAGTTCGCGTCGCGCTACGTCGGTTCCGGCTTCGGCGTGATCCGCAACCCCTACGATCGCACGCGCAACCCGAGCGGGTCGTCGGGCGGCACAGGCGTCGGCATCACGGCCAACCTGAAGCGACCGACGCGTACCTGGCCGAGCACGACAACGCCCCGTACTCGACGCTGGCGTCCATCCTCCTGACCGGCCAGGTCAACCCCTGGCGGGCCAGTGGACTGGCGGACCTGCTCGGCAAGACCACCCGCGACCCCGGCTACCTGGAGTACCTGCTGGCGCGCGACCGGATCCGCGTGAACGTGCTGAAGACGATGGCTCACCACGACCTCGACGCCCTGGTCTACGCCACCTTCGACCACCCCCCGACGGCGATCGCCGCGGATGTCGAGACGAATCCCGGCCCCAACGACCGCTACGCCCTCGGTGACAACCGCCTCCTCAGCCCGCTCACCGGATTCCCCGCCCTGACCGTCCCCGCCGGCTTCACCCCGGACGGCCTCCCGGTTGGCGTGGAGTTCATGGGGCGGCCCTTCACGGAGGCGATGTTGCTCGGGTTCGGATACGCATTCGAGCAGGCGACGGGGTATCGGCGCCCGCCGGGATAGGGACTGAGTCGCCCTCGCTGCTGGCGGATTCAACAGCACCTGTTCACCCGCCTTCCGCTGCATGAGGATGAATTCGATGTCGTTCTTGATGACCGCGTTTGGCTCGTACGGCTTCCCCAGGAAACCCCCGGCTCCGGCCATCTCGATGCGCGCGTTGGCGATCTTGTGCCAGATGATCGGCGCGAGGTTGTCGAACCCGAGGCGCCGGCATGACTCCTGGATGCTGGCGTGCAGGGGCACCACTACGTGTCGGCCATGCTGCCGGCGAGAAAGACATACATATACATCGCCGACAACGATGATGAGCCGGCCTCCGGGCACCAGAACCCGTTTGCACTCTGCCCACACCCTTCCCAGCTCGGACACAAAGCGCTCGTAGTCGGCGATCGCCCCCAACTGCCGGTCGCCCTCGTTGGGCCGGCAGTGATCACGGAGCAACCCGGCCACCGCCCGCGGCGTCTGACAGTCAGGAGGCCCCGATGAAAACCACCGCCCACGCCCCGCGTATCCGCTTGTCCCTCTTCCTGCTATCCGCAGGCCTTGCCGCGGTCGCCTGCCAGCAGGACCTGGACCAACCGGAACCCGACCCGCCCTGGATGGGAATGACCGGGCTCCCATTCTCGGAGACCGACGACAGCGCCGGCATTCTTGTCGTCGAGAACGCCCGCCCCGCGGATACGGCGATGCTGGATTGGCAGATCGGACCCGAGCCGACCGTCACGATCGGCGTGGTGGAGGGCGAGGGGCCGCTCATGCTGCACCAGGTCCGGGATGCCACGAAACTGCCTGATGGGCGAATCGTCATCGCTGAAACCAGTTCGAGCGAACTGAAGGTGTTCGACTCGGCCGGAACGTACCTGGAGACCTGGGGCGGAAAGGGGGAGGGGCCCGGGGAGTTCCCATCCTACATGCTTCAGGAGGTGTGGCCCTGGCCGGGCGACTCGATCGTTGCCTGGTACTCGCCCGGCTGGCGGGTCTCCGTCTTCGATTCCGAGGGGAACCATGCGCGTTCGTTCCTCGGGCCCGGTGTCGGTCAGGCGTCATGGCAGGTCGGGCGACCGCGGCTCGCGCGCAACGACGGCACAGTCCTTACCACACTGGATTCGGAGAGTGCGGACACCGCCCTGATCGAGATCCGGGACGGTGAAGGTGGGCTCCACACGTCGCTGGGCTATCACCCCAAGCGTCGGCCCGTCTATTTCAGCCGTGAGCTGAGGCTCGCGCTCTGGGGTGACCTGGTCATCGTGAGTTCACACGACAAGTACGAGTTCAGGGCCTATGCCGACGACGGCTCGCTGGTCCGAATCGTTCGCCGCGATCACGAGACTCGCATGCCGAGAGCGGCAGACATTCTGGTCAGTCCCACGCTCCGGCCGGAACTCCGGATACCCATGGAAAGGGAGATGCTGAGTGTGCCGCAGAGTCAGATCGCGGAGACCTTCCCGGCGTTCTCGTGGGTCATGGCAGATGCGGCCGGGTATCTGTGGGTGAAGGAATACCAGCCCCCGAGGGAACAGCGGCCCGTGCCGCTTTGGACCATCTTCAACCCCGAAGGCAGGGTGCTCGGGTTCCTCGAGACCCCGGTGGGGCTGAACCTCTGGGAGATCGGGGAGGACTACATCCTGGGGCACATCGAGGACGAGCTCGGGGTGGAGTACGTGCAGGTGTGGCCGCTGGAGCGATGGGGGACGTAGACTGAGGGTGCGGACACCGCCCCCGCTGCTGGACTATTCGGGCGGGCACAAGGTCAGGGTAGCGACAATGACAAGACGTATCGCGGTTGCGTTCATCGTCCTGGGTGCCCCTGGCTGCCAGCAGGAGCGCGAGACGCCGAGCGTCCAGCAGACCGAAACGGGTGACAGCGCCGGAGTCCGCATCATCGAGAACCCCGCCCGGCCGAAGGCTCGCGGCTGGATTGGCGGGTTGGGCCCGGGCCGGCCGTGACGATCGGCGCGGTGGAGGGCGAGGATCCCTACATCTTCGGTTGGGTGATCGACGCGACGAGGCTGAGCGACGGGCGAATCGTCGTGGCGGACTACGGATCGATGGAAATGCGGGTCTTCGACGGCACGTCGGGCACGCACCTGGCGACGTGGGGTGGAGTGGGAGAGGGGCCTGGCGAATTCGAGGAGTTGAACGCGGTTGAGCGGTTGCCGGGAGACTCGGTAGTCGCCTGGGGATGGCCGCTGAGGATCGCCGTCTTCGACCCTGACGGGAACTTCGTCCGCGGCTCACTTCTGGAGAGGCAGGCGGAGACCACCGTCGGACTCAGGCCGATCATGCCGGTGGCGGCCATGGACGAGGGATCGATTCTGGCCAGCGTGCACCCGGCCCATATCGATACGCTTGTGGTCGAACTCTGGGATGGGGAGGGAGAGCTGCGAACCCCACTGGGGTCCCACCTCAGCCATGAGCCGCGCACCTGGGTGGAGGGGTTGAACCGCACCCAGGCCTTCGGCTGGAGCCTGAAACTGTCCCCCTGGGGCGATCTGGCGGTCGTCACCGCGAGCGAGCGGTACGAGATCAGAGCTTTCGCGAAGGACGGCACCTTGGCGCGGATTGTCCGGATGGACCATGTGCCGCGCCCGCCGACCCAGGCCCACGTGGAGGCGTACGTCGAAGAGGCGGCCAGGAGCGCGATTCCGGAGGCGTTGGCGGAGATGATGGGGGGGAATCTGGAAGAAATGCGCGAGGAGAGCCGCCGCGAGCACCGCTTGGTCCCCGTCGCGGAACACTTTCCCGCCTTCGGGTCCGTGATGTCCGACCGGACGGGTCACCTGTGGGTCGAGGAATACGAGTTGGCGGGGGAGGAGATGGACGGCGTGCTCTGGACCGTCTTCGATCCGGACGGCCACGTGCTCGGCTTCGTCGAGACGCCGGAGGAGTTGACGATCTACGAGATCGGCGAGGACTACCTCCTGGGCCGGGTGGTGGACGAACTGGAGGTGGACTACGTCCAGCTCTGGGCGCTGGAGCGGGTGGGAGGATAACGCGCGCGGCCACGTTGGGAAGCTGGCACCAAGACCGAGCTGATCTGGAAGCCGCCATAACGATATGTCAAGCACACTTTACGTTTGGTAATGTAAAGATGACGGTGTTCCTTGCAAAACCGGAACGTCATTCCCGATTTGCAAACTTGATGACTATTGGACTGTCGCCGGTGCGCCAAACAGAACGACATGCTTCTGCTCGATCCGGCGGCGGAAGGCCGTTGGCAACAGCGCCCAGTCGTGGGCTTCCACAAGGAAGGGGATGGATGAGTCCCTGAACGCGTCCTTCAGCCGCGCCAGCTTCTTCCTGGAAATCGGCGTCAGCCCCGGGGCGCGCAGAACCAGGTCGAGATCGCTTCCGCCATGGCCGCGGCCGTCCGTTCGGCTGCCGTAGGCCCAGACTTCGACCTCGGGAAGATGCCGTGCCACCAGGGCCTGGATGGCGTGCCGGTGGCGCGGGTGAAGATCGAGACCGTCAGTCACCGCTGCTAGCGTGTTCGAGGGTGGTCAGGCATCGCCGCAGGAAGGCAGCATCGATGGGGGCTGATCGTTTTCCCGCATCCATTGCCGGCTAGATCTCCCCGCGCCTCGCCGCCCATACCGCGTAGTGGCTCGCCCGCGCCGCGAGCGCCATGTAGGTGAGCGACGGGTTCTGACATGCGGACGAGGTCATCGACGCGCCGTCGACGATAAAGAGGTTGGGCACGTCCCAGGCCTGGTTGTGCGCATTGAGGACCGAGCTGGCCGGGTCGCGCCCCATGCGTGCGGTGCCCATCTCGTGGATGGTCAGGCCGGGCGGCGTCATGTCGGCGTCGATCGAGATGTCGCGTCCGCCCCCCGCCTCCAGCATCTCGGCCGCCTGCTCGGCGGCGTCGCGCATCATGGCGCGCTCGTTGTCGCTCCATTCACAGCTGATCCGCAGCGTCGGGATTCCCCACTTGTCGACCTGCTCGGGGTCGAGCGCGACGTGGTTCTCCTCGCGGGGAAGGCATTCGCCGAAGCCGCCGATCCCGAAGGACCAGGGACCCGGACGCAGCAGCTCGTGCTTGAATTCGGCGCCGAATCCCGCCATGGAGTTGCCCCTGCCCCAGCCCGCGCGCGAGGCGGAGCCCTGGTAGCCGTAGCCGCGCAGGAAGTTGCCCGCGGGCTCGGTGACGTTGCGGAAGCGCGCGATGTAGATGCCGTTGGGCCGCCTCCCGCGGGTCGTGCGGTCTTCCCAGCCGTCGAAGGTGGCGCGGGCGCCGACCCCCATGGTGTGGTCCATGAGGTACTTGCCGAGCACGCCGCTGGAGTTGGCCAGGCCGTCGGGGAAATCGGGTGACGCGGAGTTCAGGAGGATGCGCGTGGACTCCAGCGCGGAGGCGGCGAGGAAGACGGTGCGGGCGTGGAACTCGAGCTCGTCGTGCGTCTCGGCGTCGATCACTCGCACGCCGGTGACCCGGCCGGCCCCCGGATCCCAGATGACGCTCGGCACGACGCTGTTGGGGCGCAGCGTCATGCGCCCGGTGGCTTCGGCCGCGGGCAGGGTCGCGTTGACCGAGCTGAAGTAGCTGCGGGTGCGACAGCCGCGCTCGCAGGGGCCGCAGTAGTGGCAGGCGCTGCGCCCCTTGTGATCGGTGGTGAGCACGGCGGTTCGGCCGATCGTCATGCGGCGCTGCCCGCCGAAGGCCCGGTCGATCGCGCCGGCCACGTGCGCCTCGACGCAGGTCATCTCCATCGGCGGCAGGAAGACGCCGTCGGGGAGGTGCGGCAGACCCTCGGCGCGCCCGCTGATCCCCGCGAACGCCTCGACGTGGTCGTACCAGGGGGCGAGGTCGGCGTAGCGGATCGGCCAGTCCACCCCGAAGCCGTCCCGGGCGTTGGCCTCGAAGTCCAGGTCGCCGAGGCGGTAGCTCTGCCGGGCCCACATGATCGACCGGCCGCCCACCTGGCGCCCGCGGATCCACTTGAAGGGCTTGTCCGGGTCGGTCGTGTAGGGGTTCTCGATGTCGTTGACGAAGAACTTGCGGGCCACCTCGTCGCAGGCGTAGCACTCGCGCTGGACGGGCTGCGTGGCCGCGAGCGCCTTGCGGTCGTTCCAGCCGCGGTACGGCATCTCGTAGGTGGGAAGGTGCTCGGCGTAGTCGCGTTCGGGGACGATCATCGGCCCGGCCTCGAGGACGAGCACCCGGGCACCGAGTTCGGTGAGTTCCTTGGCGGCCCAGCCCCCGGACATGCCGGAGCCGACCACGATCACGTCGTATTCCTGGCGGCGCGGACGGAGGTTCATGGGCGGGCCTCCGTCGGCGTGAGCGGCGCGCAGCCCTCGAAGGTGCGGAAGACGATGCGGTGCCCAAGCGCGTCGAGCCCGACCTCGGAGGTGAAGTAGGCGGTGATTGTGAAGCGTTTCACATCGTGGAAGAAGTAGCGGGAGGCGCGGGCTCCGGCGTCCTCGCGCAGACGGGTGAGCTCGGCGTCGTATTCGCCGACGAGTTGCGTGCGCTGCGCCTCCGTGCAGTCCGCGAAGTCGGCGCCGAAGCGTTCCCGGGCGCCGGGGTCCACCGTGTCGAGCCCGGCGAGGAAGCGGTCGCGGTCGTCGTCGTCGAGCCAGCCGTCCACCAGCGCGGTCACGAACCCGGTGACGCCGGCCTCTGCGGCGCCCGGGGTGTCGGTCTCGGGGATGATGATGTCCGCCAGCGCTTCCATCACCCGGGCGCGCTCGGGCGTGAGCTCCGAGGCGGTGGGGGTTCCGGCAGCGGATTCGGCGTGGCCGTTCGGAGGAATCGAGGCGCGGACGCGTTCGCCCCAGGCCAGCAGTTCCGCAAAGGCGCCCGACGGCACCACGAGGGGGGCGCCCGCGACTCCGCCGAGCACCCGGATGGCTCTCCTTCTTTGCAAGCGTTACCGTTTCCCGCCGTGTGCGCGGATTCACCGCCCGGATTTCACCGCAACAGCGTGAGTGTCAACACGCGGAATGGACTGCGAGGATGCCGAACCTTACACGCCGGGAAGCCCTGATCGCAACCGGGGCCGCCTCGCTGGGGATGATGATCCCGGGCGCGGCAGGGCGAGTCAATAGCCAGACCGGCCTCGTCCAGTCCGTCGCACGCTGGTGCTTCTCCGACATCCCGCTGGAGCCCTTCTGCTCTGCGGTGGCGGAGATGGGGCTGACCGCGATGGATCTGCTCACGGTGGACGAATGGGCCGTGGCGCACGATCACGGACTCACCGTCTCCTGTGGCGACGTGGGTGCCGGGACCATCGAGGACGGGCTGAACGAGCCGCGCAATCACCCGACGATCGTCCGCGCCTTCGAGGAATACGTCCCGCGGGCTGCGCGCGAAGGGGTGCCCAACGTCATCTGCTTCTTCGGAAACAGGCGGGGGATGGAGGACGTCGACGGCATTGACAACTCGATCCGGTGTCTGCAGGAATGCGCGCCGATCGCGGAGGCCGAGGGCGTCACCATTCTCGTCGAGGTGCTCAACTCCAAGGCCGGTGGGCATGTGGACTACATCGGCGACCACATGACGTATGCCCTCGAAGTGATGCGCGGGGTCGATTCGCCCCGGGTACGCATCCTCTACGACATCTATCACATGCAGATCATGGAAGGGGACATCATCCGCACGCTGACCGATGCCCGGGAGTGGATCGGCCACTACCACACCGGCGGAGTCCCCGGCCGCGCCGAGATCGACGGCACCCAGGAGCTGCACTATCCCGCGATCGTGCGCGCAATCCGCGACACCGGCTTCAGCGGGTTCATGGCTCACGAATTCATCCCCCGCAGCGGCGACCCGCTCGGCTCCCTTGCGCAGGCGGTTGAACTTTGCGCCGCGGCGTAGCCCGTGAATGATCCCCGCGCAGCACCGAGGGCGGTCAAGCGCCACCGGCCCTCGATGCGGCGAATCCTCCAGGCAGGTTACGCCGGATTCCCATCACCCCCACACGGCTGATACCCCATGCTTGAAATCAGAGACCTCGTGAAGATCTACGCGGGACCGGTCGCGGCGCTGCGGGGCGTCACGCTCGAAGTCCCCAAGGGCATGTTCGGCCTGCTCGGCCCGAACGGCGCGGGCAAGACCACCCTGATGCGCATCGTGGCCGGCTTGCTGGAGCCCACCTCCGGCACGGTCCACTTCAACGGCGAGGACATCGTCGCCGACCCCCGCCGCATTCGCCGCCAGCTCGGCTACCTGCCCCAGGACTTCGGCTTCTACCCTCATCTCACGGGCGAGTCCATGCTCAGGTTCCTCCTCGTGCTGAAGGGGGTGCAGGCGCCCGGGGGGCTGAAGCACCTCGCGGCGGAGCTGCTCGACCGGGTCAACCTGTCCCAAGCCGCCAGGCGCAAGGTGAAGGGCTACTCGGGCGGCATGCGGCAGCGGCTGGGGATTGCGCAGGCGCTCGCCGGCGACCCGAAGCTGCTGATCGTCGACGAACCGACGGCCGGGCTCGACCCGGAGGAGCGGCTGCGCTTCTACCGGCTGCTGGCCGAGCTGGCCGAGGACCGCACGGTGCTGCTGTCGACGCACATCGTTGAGGACATCTCGGTGCTGTGCCCGCGCATGGCGATCATATCCGGCGGGCGCTTCGTGGCGGACACCACGCCGGCGGAGGCGCGCGGCCTCCTGGCCGGCAAGATCTTCCAGGGCCAGGTCGACCGGGAAAGGGTTGCCGAGATCGACCGGGACTACCGGGTCACGCAGGGGGTCCTGATCGAGGGACGCCACCGGGTGCGGATCCACGTCCCCGACGGGCCGCCCCCGGAGGGGTTCGAGGCGGCGGAGCCCACGCTGGAGGACGCCTACCTGTTGCTCGCGCAGGCGAACGGCGAGGGGAACGGCGACCAGGCAGGGGCCCCGCCGGCCCACGAGGGCTCGGGTGACGACCACGCGGAGGCCGGCGCGTCGGAGGAGCCCGCCTTGTGAATCCTTTCACAAGGTGGTGGGAGGTCCGGGGCCGATGAACGCCCTCGCGAGGTGGTGGGAGGTCGTGCGCCGGGAAGCGGTGGACGCTTTGCGGCGTCCCGGCAGCTGGGTGCTGTTCGGCTTCCTGGTCCTGTTGGGATTGATGCTTGCCTCTGTGAGCCGGATCGCTTCAGGTGATCCGTCGATGGGCGGCGAGTTGTTGCACATCACCTCGGTGTACCATCAGGCCAGCTTCCAGGGCTTGGCGATCCTGATCTTCGGGGTGTGGTTTCTGGCCCTGTCCGCCGGCTTGCCGGTGATCAGGGACCACGAACTCGGGGTGATGGAAGTCCTCCGTTCGACGCGCCTCACCGAGCGGGAGTACGTGTGGGGGAAGTTCGCGGGAGCGCTGGGTGCGTTCCTTCTCCTGTGGCTGCTCTTTCTATTCATTCTGGCCGGATACAACCACGTCCTTGACGCGGCGGGGCGTCCCGTGGGGATCGGCCCGTTCTCCGTGTGGAACTACCTTCTGCCCACCCTGCTCTTCGGGCTTCCGCAGATCCTGCTGCTGGCGGGGGTGCCGCTGTTGCTGGGCGCCTGGACGCGCCGTCCGCTGCTTGTCTTCGCCATCGCGACGATCATGTTCTTCGGGGCGTTCATGGCGAGGATGCCGGGAGGTGGGGAAGGTGTGGGCATGGTCCTCCTGCTCCTGGATCTGACGGGTGGTGGATGGCTCGGCGGCACCTACCTCGAAGTGGACCGCGGGGTCGAGTTCTACAACACCGCGCCGCTTCGGCCCGGGAGGACCTTCCTGCTGAGCCGCCTGTTCATCGCCCTGGCAGGGTTGCTCACCGTCGCGTTGGCGGCGCGAAGATACAGGCTGTGGATGCGCCGCGGCGGCGCGAAGGTACGGGGTGCGGCGGCGGAGCACGCAGGCGAGCTGAACGTGCCCCGCCCCCGGCTCCGCAGGTTCGGGATGGAGCAGCGGATCCCCGGCTTCCGGACGGTGGCCGCCGCGATCGCCCGCAGCGAGGTCCACGACCTGGTCCGTCGCCCGGGGATGCTCCTCTTCGTGGCTCTTCTCCTCATGTTTGCGCTGTCTGGCGGCGGGGAGGGCACCGGTCCCTTCGGATCCGCCGTGCTGCTGACCTCCGGAGGGGTGGCGACGGCCCAGATGGACATCCTGAACGCCCTGATCTGCTTCCTGCTGCTCTTCTACACGGTCGGGTGCCTGCACAAGGAACGCAGCCGCGGCATGCACGACCTCTTCAGGACGGTGCCGGTCGGCACGGGCGCGATCCTGCTGGGCAAGTCGGCCGGGAATGTCGTCCTGGCGGTGCTCATGCTGGGTGTCGTGTTCGTGTACGATGCCGTCGTGCTCATCGCCAGAGGCGTCTCCGGTACCGCGGCCGGTTTCGAATTCCTTCCCTTCGCTGCCACCTGGGGGCTGGTCCTCGTCCCCACCTTCATCTTCTGGACGGCGCTGGTCACCCTCATCTATTGCCTGGTGCGCAGCCGCTACATGGCCTACGCGGCGGGAATCGCATTCCTGTACCTCACGGGGGGCAGAGTCACGGGTGGTGTGCCGACCTGGGCCACGAACTGGAGCGGTGCCCGGTTCGTCACATGGAGCGACATGGGCGCGTTCTCGCTCCACGGCACCCCCCTCATCCTCAACCGGCTCCTCTATCTCAGCCTCGTTCCCCTCCTCTACGCGCTCGCAGTCAGGTTCTACCCGCGGCGCGACCTCGACTCCGTGCACCGGCTGAAGGGCGCGAACCCGCGAGCCCTCCTGATGCGCGGAGTGCGCCTCCTGCCCCTCGCGGCGCCAGCGATCGTCCTGGCCTCGGTCCTGACCTGTGCCGGCAACGCGGGTCATCAGGGGGCGGCCGCCACGGCGTGGGAGAAGCAGTACTGGAGAGCCAACACCACGACCTGGACCGGTTTTCGCATGCCGTCCGTGGCGCGCGTCGACCTGGACCTCGACATCGAACCCCGCCGCCGCTCGGTCGCCGTCCAGGGCTCCTACACCTTTTTCAACCACCGGGACCGTCCCTACGAGCAGCTGCCCCTCACGGCCGGACCGTGGGAGCGTCTCGAGTGGACGCTCGACGGCGCCGCGCATCGGCCCCGGAACCACTCCAGGCTCTTCGTCTTCGATCTGGAGGAACCGCTCGCGCCCGGCGACTCGGTCACGATCGGCTTCAGCTACGACCTGGTATACCTGCCCGGCATGAGCAAGCGGCCCGAGAGCCTGCAGCAGTTCGTCCTCGAGTCGGGGGTCATGCTCGGCCACCACTCGCTCGCCTTCGCGCCGTGGCCCGGGTACGCTTCGGCGATCGGAGTGGACGACGACAACCGGCCCCGTCCGCGCGACTACCCGGACGACTTTCACGAAGGCATCACCGAAGCTCGCTCCGGGTGGGGCGGCGTGCCCTTCCACGTGCGCACCCGCATCACGACGCCCGCGGAGTACACCGCCAACGGCGTCGGCCGGCTGGTCAGCGACGAGGTCTCCGGCGACCGCCGCACGGTGGTTTGGGAGACGGACCATCCGGTCGGCAGCTTCAACGTGATCGCGGGGCGGTACGCTGTGAGGGAGGGGAACGGCACGGCCATCTACTACCATCCCGGGCACCACTACAACATTGAGGAGATGTCCGCCGCCCTCGACGCCGCGCGCCGCTACTACTCCGAGTGGTTCCACCCCTACCCATGGAGCGTGCTCAAGCTCTCCGAATTCCCCGAATATTCCGTGTACGCGGAGAGCTTCGAGACGAACATCGTGTTCAGCGAAGGGATCGGGTTTCTCACCAGGAGCACGCCGGGGACCGACGCGGCCTTCCAGGTGGTGGCCCACGAAGCGGCCCACCAGTGGTGGGGCAACAGGCTCGTGCCCGGGGAGGGACCGGGGGGCAACATCCTGTCGGAAGGCATGGCCAACTACGCCACCAAGCTTCTGTTCGCACAGGTCCACGGCGACCGCTACAGAATGCGGTTCAGCGAGGCCATCGAGTACTATTATACCCGCGGCCGCTCCTTTGACTGGGAGCGCCCGCTGGTCAGGATCACGGGCCGGATGCCGGGCGACCGCGTTGTGACGTACTACAGGAGTGCCTGGGTGATGTGGATGCTCCAGCAGGAGATGGGACGCGAGAACATGCTGACGGGACTGCGGGCCTTCCTCGACAAGTACAGGGAGAACCCGGATCATCCGGTTCTGTACGACCTGGTGGACGTCTTGCGCGACTTCGCTCCGGACACGGCGGCGTTCGATGCGTTCGCCGGGCAGTGGTTCCACGATGTGGTGATGCCGGAGTACGAGCTCTCGGACGTGACGAAGACGCAGGAGGGGGATGAATGGGTGGTGCGGGGCATGGTGGCGAACGTGGGGACGGGGCGGATGAGGGTGGAGGTGGCCGCAACCGCTGGATTCCGTTGGGCAGACGAGGACGAAGGCGGTCGCCGTTCGGTGGTGTCGGAGGACTATCGGGACGCCCGCACCGAGGTGGTATTGGGGGCGGGGGAGTCGGTCGACTTCGTGATCCGCGCCGGATTCGAGCCGGCGCGTGTGGTGGTCGACCCGGATGTGATGGTACTGCAGCTCGGTCGCAACTCGGCGCGCCATGAATTCGAGCGGTGAGTGTTGGCATGGCGTCCGCGGCGGTATGTTGCGCGGTCGGCGTCAGCCCTTGGAGACCTCCGATGGTTCGAAAAGTAAAGAAAACATGACAATACGTAATGTTCTCATTACAGCGGGGGTGCGTTGTCGCCGCAGTTCAGCCCGGGTGCATCGCCTGCCCGTGATCCGAGTCTTGTGCGGGATGCGGCTTCTCCTGCCTGCCGGGGTCGTTGCTCTGGCCGTTGCCGGCGGGATTCGCTCCGCCACGGCCCAGGAGGCCGAGCAGATCCTGGCGCGGATGGAATTCGAGCGCATGCGGCTGTACTCGGGGCCGGGGGTCAACTACGCGATCCTGAAGCAGAACGCATTCCTGGCGGTGGAGGCGCTCGGCTTCGGAGCGGCCCGGCCCATGTCGTTGCGGGACACCCGCTGGCGGGCGATCGGGCCGAGCCGCATCGACGCGGATGATTTCGCTCCGAGCGGGAGGTTCGCGGGACGGGTGTCGACAATCGCCATCCACCCGTCCGATCCGAACATCCTGTATGTGGGGGGCGCTCAGGGCGGCGTTTGGCGCTCGGACAACGGCGGGCTCAACTGGACGCCGCTCACCGACGGGGAATGTTCCCTGGCGATGGGGGCGATCGCGATCGATCCGGTCAACCCGCAGATCGTCTATGCGGGCACGGGGGAACAGCACTTCTCCGGCGACAGCTACTACGGCTGCGGGGTGCTTCGTTCGCTGGACGGCGGCGCGACCTGGGAGCAGCTTGGCAGCGACGTCTTCGTGCGACGAAGCCCGGTCGTCGGGAGGGGCGGGATGGGGACCGGTGGCGCCCGCATCGCGCGGGTGGCGGTGGACCGGGCGAGCGCGGGCTCGGCGACCGGGACGACCGTGCTGGTCGCATCGAGTTTCGGCCTCTACCGCTCCACCTCGAGCGGTGCCAGCTGGTCGCTCGCGCTGGAAGGCTACGCGACCGACGTGGTGGCCAACCCCGACGATCCCGCCATCGTGTATGCGGCGCTCTCCGGCGAAGGGATCTACCGTTCGTCCGACGGCGGCGAGTCATGGACCTACTCGTCCGAGTCCATCCCCCGCGACGGAACCCAACGGACCATCCTCGCGATCTCCCCCTCCGAGCCCGACGTACTCTACGCGGGAGTCGTGCTGCGGGGCGAAAGCAGACGAAGCGCCGACATGGCGATCTACCGAACGGAGGATGGCGGGGGATACTGGGAGCCCCTTCCCGCGGACGGCGCCAGCTGCTTCGGCCAGTGCTGGTACGACTTTACGATCGCGGTGCACCCGGAGTACGCGGACACTGTGTTTCTCGGCACCCTGGACCTGTACCGGTCGAACGATGGCGGAAGGACCTTCAACTCGGTGCTCGCGAGCAATGTCTATGTCGACCAGCACCACCTCGTCTTCGACACCGTCAGCAATCCCTACAGGCTCTACGTCGGCAACGACGGCGGGGTCTTCCGCAGCCTCAACGGGGGTCTCAACTGGCAGGGCCTCAACACCGACCTCGGGCTTGCCCAGTTCTACCGGGGCATCAGCCTGCACCCCTCCGACCCCGTCATCACACTTGGGGGAACGCAGGATCAGGGGACGCTGAGGCCTTCGGGGGGAACGCTGGCGTGGGACAAGATCATGAGCGGAGACGGCGGGTACACCGCCATCGACGCCGAAGATCCGGATGTGTGGTACGCCGAGACGCAGTGGATCGCGGGCGCGGGGTACAATGGGCCGCGCAAGAACGGCGGCCGGGTGGTCGAGGGGATCGACATCACCGAGAACGCACTTTTCATTGCCCCGCTGGTCATGGATCCGGTCGACTCGCGGCGGCTGTACTTCGGGACCGAGACGCTCTACCGAACCGATAACGCCGCCCGCAATTGGACACCGATCTACAGCACGCCCGACGATAGCGTGGTCACCGCGATCGCCCCTTCGCCCGCGAGTGCCTACACGGTGTACGCGGCCATCAAGGTCGGGCGGATCGTGGCGACGCACGACGGGGGCGAGACCTGGCTGGAAGCGGGCCCGGCCCAGGGACTGCCCGATCGCTGGATCGGGGGGGTGGCCGCGCACCCGACCGACCCGGACCAGGCCTACGCGGCGGCCGGTGGCTTCCTGAGCGGCCACGTCTTCCAGACCACCGACGGCGGGCGCAGCTGGCAGGACCGCACCGGGGACCTCCCGGACCATCCCGTCAACTCGATCATCTACGATCCGGCAGACCCGGAAGCGATCTATCTGGGGACCGATTTCGGCGTGTTCCATTCGCCGGCGGGCGGAGGCACCTGGAACCGGCTGCAGGACGGGCTCCCGGTCTCGGCCGTCTACGACGTGGCGGCGCAGCCGGGGACCGGCCGGCTGGTTGCAGCGACCCACGGACGCGGGATGTTCGAACTCGCGATCGACGTGCCGCTGAGCGCGCGGGTGCGCCCGGATTCGTTCGTCGACACGGTCAGGGTGTCCGACCCCCGCCGGATTCCCAACGCGGTGATCGTGGCGCCGAGGGGCCGCAACGACTTCGCGGCCGGCTGGAACGCGTCGAGCGAGGCATCGTGGCTGGTGCTGCCGGGCGGGTCCGGGACCGGCCGGGGCCGCTTCGACTTTCAGATCGCGGCGGCGGACCTGGCGTCGGGCGACCACGAAGGCGTGGTTTCGGTGGTGGTGGACGGGATCGCCGACCCGGTCCGGATCCCCGTGTCGCTGCACGTTCCGCTGGCGAGCGAGCTGGCGCTGGTTGCGGGCGGTCCCCCCAGGTCGGTTCTCGTGGGCAGCACGGAGTCGTTTGCGGATTCGGTCCGGGTGGTCTTCACCGGGCCGAGGCCCGCCACGAAGTGGACCGCGGAATTCGCTGGCGGGCCCTGGGCGGAGGTGGGGGATGCGGTGTCCGGAGCCGGAGACGGTGCCGTGACCTGGACGGTCGATCCCGGCGGCCTGGAGGTGGGCGTATACGTGGATACGGTCCGCGTGGAGGCCGAATACGCCTCCGGGAGTCCGGCGATGGTCCTGGACAGCTTCGCGGTCAAGCCGCCGCTGGGGGTGGCGCCGTTGCGCAGTACAGTGGGGTACGGTGTGGCGGGATGGACGTTGGCGCCCCGCGACTCCCTCGACGCCGGATTGTTGGGATTCGAGGCCGAGCTCGCGCGCTGGACGGCGGGGGTTTCGGGAGGGGAGTGGCTGTCTGTGGTGCGGGGCGCGGGTACACACGGGGATGCGGTCGTGTGGACCCGCAGCTCCGTGGCGCTGGAGGCCGGCTTGCACGAGGACACGATCACCGTGGCGGTGCAGGGCCGCCCGGAGATCTCGGGCGCGATCGTGGACCGCTTCGAGGTGGTGGAGGGGATGACGGTGCGGGACGCCGCGCACCATGTCCTGGGGCTCGACCGGCTGGAGGACGGGCAGGTGCGTTTCCTGGACTGGTTCGGGAACCGCGACGGGTCCTTCAACGCCGGAGACGTGCTGAGGTGGCTGGATTACTGCGCGGAGGGCCGGGCCGGGTCGGGGTGCCCGGCGGGCGCGGACCGCGTGGGTGTGGCGGGGGACGGCGCGGGGGTGGTGGGGGATCCCGCGGACGCGGCGGTCGAGCGCGTGGGGAGGGTGCCGTGAGTGCGGTGAAGCGTCTCAGCCTCGTATTGCTTGCCGCGAGCGTGGTGATTGTGGCGTATTCCTGCGGTGACTCCGTCGAACCCGAGCCGCCGCCGCCGGATCCGTCGGGTTTCCTACAGGTCTCGGTGACCTTGGACCAGGAAGACGTGGGCGCGTTGGTCCTCAGCATCTTTGGCGACCCGCTGCCCGATTCGATCCGCGGTGCAGGCGGGCTCACCGTCCATCATGCGCCCGGGACGCAGAGGATGCGTGCGTTCGTGGCGGGTCCGCTGCCCGATTCAGGTACCGTTCTGCGCTTTTGGACGGCGAACGCGAATCTGCTCGGCCGTTACAGCGTCAGGGTCGATCAGGCTGCCGGAAAGGACTACGAGCAGCTGTTGCCGTCGGTGGCACGCGCGCGGGTGACGCGGTAGGGTTGGCGGTCGCGGGCCCGGGCGCCCACGCACAACCAGCCCGGCGCCTCGCCGCCCTCGGTGCGACGCGGGGATTGTCCACGCACTGCCGGCCCGCACCGCTCAGACCGGCGTCTCGCCCCGAATCGTCACCCGGTACCCCGACCTCGTCGCCGGCCAGTAGTCCCAGATCGCGTGGTGCTGGGTGCAGCGGTTGTCCCACATCGCTACCGAGTCGGGGCGCCAGCGGAAACGGCACTGGAAGTCCGGCCGCCCCACATGCTCGAAGAGAAAGCCCAGGATCGCGCGGCTCTCGGCGGGGGGCAGGCCGACGACGTACTGCGTGAACATCTGGTTGACGAAGAGCGCCTTGCCGCCGGTGACCGGGTGGGTGCGCACGACCGGGTGTTCGGCCGAAGGGTAGGCCCGGCCCCCGTCGTCGCGACCGATCAGCCGGTTGACCTCGCGGTAGTAGGGGCCGCCGTCGTGGACGGCCGTCAGGCCATCCAGCAGCGTCCGCATGCGCTCCGACAGCGCCTCATACGCGGCGTACATGTTCGAAAAGAGGGTGTCGCCCCCGGTCTCGGGCACGGTGTGCATGCGCAGGATGGACCCCATCGGCGGCCTCGGGTCGCAGGAAACGTCCGAGTGCCACTGCTCGCCGGTCGCGCGGACGGACTTCTCGTCGGCGTGGATCGGCATCACCTCCGGGTGGCCGTCGACGCCGGGATCGTTGGGGTGCGCGACGAGTTCGCCGAAGCGCGCGCCGAGGGCCTTCTGGCTCTCGATCGAGATCTCCTGGTCCCGGAAGAAGAGGACGCAGTGCGACATGAGGGCGTCCCGGATCGCGCGGAACTCGGCGTCGTTGATGTCGCCGAGGTCGACGCCGCGAACCTCCGCACCGATCACGGGGGTGACGGGATTGACGGAAAGGGATGGTCGGCTCATCGTGAGAATATCGAAACGCGGGCCGGACGCGGCAATGGGTCGCCGGAGACGGTGTGAATGAAGGCAGCCTTTATGTAAGGTCGCATTGACAAAGTGTAAGGTAAACATGACAGATTGCAAACTGAAACCGATCCCGGCAGCGTGCACATGGCTTGTGACAGTGGCCCTGTGCCTGGGCGGCTGCGGCGAGAGTCCCGAAGCCGGCGACCCCGGGACCCCCGTCGATTGGGACCGCGCGGAGTATCCGCTTGTATCCGGCATCCGGGACAGCGCCGGCGTGCGAATCGTCGAGAATGCGCGCCCCGCCGACGATTCGCGGATTCCCTGGCAGATCGGTGCGCGACCGATGGTGTCGATCGGCGAGGCCACCGGTGAGGATCCGTACCTGCTCCATCAGGTCATGGACGCGCTGATGCTCCCGGACCGGCGGGTGGTGATCGTGAACACCGGAACGAACGAGATCCGCGTGTACGACGCAGAGGGAGTCCACCAGGCGACCTGGGGCGGCAGCGGCGAGGGACCGGGCGAATTCCAGTACGTCACGGGCGTCAGGCTGTGGCCGGGGGATTCCATTCTTGCGTTACACACGCGGGAAGGAGCGTCGGACGGGGGTTCGCCGTGGCGTGGCGACATCTTCGACAATACCGGCAGACCGGGGCGTTCGTTCCGCACCGCGTCCGGCCTCGGCTTCCCCTTCGAGCCCAGGATCGTGCTGGCCGACGGGAGTGTTCTCGGACGCACGAGAATCAGAGCGCGTGGCCCTGACGGCCGACAGCCTGACGAAGGCTATTATCGCAATGAAGCCGAGTACGATCTTCTGGGCCGGGACGGAGCAACTACGGTTTCATTCGGCCGCTACCCGGACATCGAAGCCTACAGCGGGGTCTTCGCCGGTATGCGGCTGACGGCGGGAATGGCCTTCGGCCGTCGGGTCATGGAGGCGCCGTGGGGGGACCTGCTCGTCATCGGCAACAATGATCGATACGAACTCCGCGCGTACGGCAAGGGGGACGGCTCCCTTGAACGTATTGTGCGGCGGGAGCATGCACTCAGGGCTCCGACCCGGGCCGAGTTGATTGAGGCGAGGGAACGGTCGATAGCGGCAGGCGACATGCCGGAGCGATCCATCCGGATGTTGCGCGCGGCCGCCGAGGAAGCCCCGCTCGTAGAGAGCTACCCGGCGTTCCGTGCGATGCTGTCCGACCCTTTGGGCCACCTCTGGCTGCGTGAATACGACCTCCCGGGCGCGGACCGTCCCGCACCGATCTGGACGGTGTTCGACGCCGACGGCCGTGCGCTCGGGTTCGTCGAAACGCCCGCGGGGCTGTCGGTCTTCGAGATCGGAGCGGACTACCTTCTGGGCCTTGCGACGGAAGAAATGGGCATCGAGAGGATCGAGGCGTGGGCGTTGGAGCGGGGTGGGGGATAGGTTCAAGGTCCTGCGACCACCGCTACAGGGAAGGCACACCATGGACTCCCGCAAACGCCGCTCGTTTTCGTTGACATTGGCCTGCGCTGCCCTGACTCTGGCCCTGGCCGCGGCCCTCGTCCCGGCCGGCGCGCATGCGCAGCAGATCATCGACCTTCCGGGTGAAGACCGACGGCTCGAAGTCGAAACGGAACAAGTGTTCATCGGGCAGCTCAACACCATCGGATGGCGAACCCTGGGCCCTGCGACCCGGTTCCTCAGGTGGATTCGCCGGTCCTCCGGCTCAAGCGACGCCAGGGCTGCGCTCAAGGTGCGGATCGCCTTCGATGCTCAGGGGCACCTGCATGTCCTCGATCCCGGGGCGCTGGACCCCCGGCACTGGCGGATCTTCGTGGTGGATCCGGAGGGAGGTCTGGTACGTGACTACAAAGCGGGCGAGGGCGACCCGGAGGCGGCGCTGTTCTCTTCCAGACCCGCCGAGTTTGTGGTCGCGTCGGACGGCAGTACGGTCGTCGCCGACCTGCTCAAGAGCGCGTTGCGCAGCTACTCGCCGGGGGGAGAGCCCGAGCGCGAGGCGAGTCTTGCCCCCGCTGACCTGTTCAAGGGGGTGACAGCTCCGAATCGCCCGAGCCGGACGTCCGAAGCCCTGCTCACCGTCCGCGACTCAGGCGGGGAGCGGATCATCGAGCAGGTTACGCTCGCGGGATCGACCATGGAGAGGCGTCCGGTGGCCACCGTTTGGCGTGCTCCGGAGGAGGACGAGGGAGCGAGCGCCGGACTGTCGTTCAGCATGCTGAACAGGGACGCCACGGACGCCGACTCCGATCTGCGGTACCGGCCCGTGGCCATGCCAATCCAGCTTTTCGTTCCAACGGTGCGCTACGACGTGCTTGCCGGCGGCGGAATCGCCTTCGTCGACTCGTCCACATATGCGGTGAAGGTTGTCGGCCCCGATGGGGAGCTGAGCCGCATCCTGCGCCGGCCGCTCCGGCCGAAACAGGTCACCGAAGAGGTGCGGTCGAGGGAGATGGAACGGCTGCGCGAGCGCACGGAATCCTACGTCAGAACCTTCCGCAGCCAGACCGATCCGGACGAATTCCGCGGGGTGCTCCTGGAGGCCATCGAAGATGCGTCATTCTACCCGGAGATCCCTGCAATCCGGCGCCTGAGGACCACCTGGGAAGGCAGTCTCTGGGTGTGGCGCACCGGCGAGGAACCCGGGGGACCCGGCGGCCCGATCGATGTCCTCACGCCCGCTGGCCGCTACCTCGGCACCTTCGATCCCGAGGATCTTGGTGACCTGGGAACGCGCTTGAGTTCAGGCCAGGTGGCTTTCGGCCCCGATGGCCTGGTCGCCTATGTCGAGCCCGGCTGGCAGGAGTCCCTCTACGTGGTGGTTGTGCGGTTGCTGGCAGAGGTGCGCTGAGGGGGATCATCGGCGAGAAGCGACTCCAGCGCCGTGTCGGTCAGGCCTCGCCGATAGGCCTACCTCGCACAGTCGGTCCATGGTCGCGGCCAGCCGCCGCCAGGCGCAGCATCGGCTGTTCGCACTCGTCGCAGTAACGTCTTCCATGGAAGGACGATAGTTGTGGAGTGCCATTGCGGTCGAGGATCGGAGTATGGTATCATTATGATATGGTCAATGATACTATCACCGACCGCCGCCAAAGACCGCCCTCAGGTCGCTTCGTCGTCCGCATCGCACCCTCCCTGCATGCATCCCTGCGGGCCAGGGCGCGTTCCGAGGGGATCTCCCTCAATCGCTACTGTGCCCGCGCACTGGGATCGCCCGGCAGCGAGTTGCCGCCGCCCGCCGACGACGTGATTGGCCGGGCGCATTCGATTCTGGGCGAGGCGCTGCTGGGGGTTGTGGTCTTCGGTTCGTGGGCACGCGGGGAGCCCTCGTGGGAGTCGGACCTGGATGTCCTGCTGACCGTCGGCGACCAGGTGCCGATTTCAAGGGGCCTGTACCGGCAGTGGGATGACGGGCCGGCGCTGGAGTGGGACGGGCACGCGGTCGAGCCCCACTTCGTTCATCTGCCGGGAAAGGACGAGACTCCGTCCGGCCTGTGGTCCGAAGTGGCCATGGACGGCCTGGTGCTCTTCGAGCGGGCGCTTGTGGTGTCGCGCACGCTCGCCGGCGTCAGACGCCGGATCCTGGAAGAGCGTATCTCCCACCGGGTCGTGCACGGGAACCCCTACTGGGTGCGGGAGTCATGAAGAACACGGGGCTGGCCCGGGACTACCTGCGCCGGGCAGCGGTCCGGGTGCGGGCGCTGGACGTGCTCTTCGATGGGGAGAGCTGGGCCGACGTGGTGCGCGAATCACAGGAGATCGTCGAGCTGTCTCTGAAGGGGCTGCTGCGCTCCTGCGGAATCGATCCTCCCAGGATTCACGATGTCTCGGGGATCCTGCTGGCGGAGCGGGACCGGCTGCCGGCGGAGCTGAGGTGCGAGGTGGAGTGGATGGCGGAGACCTCGCGGCACCTCCGGCGCGACCGCGAGCTGGCGTTCTACGGGGCCGAGGACCTGACGCCCTCCGGATTCTACTCGCGGACCGATGCCGAGAGCGCGCGGAACAGTGCGCGCCGGGTGGTGGAGGTGGTGGGGCCGTGCGTGGGGTGAGAGCGCCCGGGAAAGCGCGGCCGTCGAATGGGGACATTCAGTACCTCGGATTGTACAGGCTGGACCGGGGAGACGATGGCTGGCTACCGCATCAGCATCGGGCCGAGCGGGCGTCCGCCCAGCAGATGCAGGTGGAGGTGGTAGACCTCCTGTCCGCCGTGGTTCCGGCAGTTGATCATGACGCGGTATCCGTTCCCGGCGACCCCTTCGTCGGCCGCGAGGTCGGCGGCAACCCGCAGCATCCTGCCCAGCACGGCTTCGTCGTCTTCGGAGACGTCCGCGAGCGTGGGGATCGCGCGATTCGGCACGATCAGGATGTGGGTGGGCGCGAGCGGCTGGATGTCCCGGAAGGCGGTCACGAGATCATCCTGGTGGACGACGTCGGCGGGGATCTCGCCGCGTACGACTTTCGAGAAGATGGTGTCTTCGGCCATGTGTGGGTTGGGGGCTGAGAGGCAGAGGATTACCGGCGGCCTGGCAGCCCGTGGAATATGTCCCCGCTGCATTCGAGCGGCGATGCATCCACGTTGGGCCGCGGTGCTCACGCCTTCGCAACGTCAAGAGAACTTTACCAAGAGTCATGTTATCCTTACGTGTCGAGTCCCTCAAGCACCGCTCTGCGTTGCTCCTCGGACGCATGGCGTTGCTATTCGCCCTTCGTCGCGCCTTGCCAACGCGGGCCTCGCCGCTCTCGGTGCTACGCGGGGATTATCCACGGGCTGCCAGGCTGGAATGGTAGCGCCGGATGGGAGCTCCGGCGAGAGGTCCCATCCAGCCATGGAGGCGCCCCACGGCCTGTTCGATCTTCGGGGGCGATGACTGAGCGAACCCCTGAGGGCTGTTGCCCCTACCGCCCGTACCGACTCTCCAGGGCGTTCCGCCTCTGCCTGTAGCTGGCATACCGCTCACGCGACCCGCCGCCGGACCGCCGGCGTTCCCGCTCCGCGAAGGCGGTGAGGTGCACGACAGTGTCCTCGGCAACGAGCGCGCCCGCCACGACGCCTTCGCCGATTACGCCCACGTCGCACCCCAGGCCGACTGCCGGGTGGTCGTCGAACGTGCCGGAGAGGATCCGCTGGATGAACGCGCGAGCATCGCCGCTGGGTGACGCGTCGTGTTGCCGCGCCCTCTGCCCCAGCACGTCGATCGCATAGCTGCGCACCAGCTTGGGCAGAAAGGCCGCGAAGGTGGCCGGCTGGTCGAAGAGGTCGAGGCCGCAGCGCGTACCGCCCGCGATGAATACCGCACCGACCTGGTCCGGGGCGGATTCCACAACGCCGACATAGTCGTCCAGGGTGTCCCGGTGACGTTCGAACATCTCGCTCATCGCGCTTGTGGGGGACTCCGCGTCGAGCGCTACTGCCTCCTCCGCGATCGTGTCCCAGACCTGGCCCTGGTCGGACCGCCTGCTGCCGCTGTGCCGGAGGGCCCGTCTGACGCTCCCGAGCTTCTCAGCCCGGCCTCGCGCATTCTGGACGCGGTCGGTGACGTCGAAGTCCGGCCTGCTGTACGACCAGCGCCCCGCCTCTACGCAGGATACGGGGATGGTCGTTGTGCCCTTGGCCGGAATCAGCATGGTGAGGTTGGCGACGCGGTTTTGCTTGGCGCCTACGAGCTCCTCCCCGTCGACGATCAGCACCGGCCGGCTGGCGCGGTTCTCGACCGAGAGTTCGGGAACGCTGCCGCCCTCCGAGACCTCGCCGATGGTGACGAGGTCCCGGCGCAGCCCCTCCTCCAGCAGGAGGTAGCGCAGATTGCTGCTGACGCTGGTCGTCAGGGGCACGACGGTCAGTCCGCGGTGGGTGGCCGGTTCGCCGAGCTTCAGGCTGGTGAGTGCGGTCCGAAGGTGGTCCGCGGCCCCGGTGGGGTCGGAAGTCTTGACGGGTTCCAATTTGCGCCTCCTGTTATGTTGGCAGTAGTGATCAGTACTGAACAGTAACGGATATTCGACAGTAAGTCAACATCAAGTCTCCAGTAAAAGACAGCACATGCCTATGGGGGTGCCGAGCTACTCGGTCGCGGAGCTGGAGGAGGAGACCGGCTTCGATCGGCGGACCATCGCCTACTATGTGCAGGAGGACCTGCTTCCGCGCGTAGGCCGGCGGGGGCCGCGAACCCGTTATCCGAGGCTGGTGCGGGACCGCCTCCTCTTCATCCGGCGGGTGCGAGAGGCCGAGGAAGCGGGGAGGGTGCCGGCGGTGTCGCTGAGCGAACTGAGGAAGATCTTCGAACGTGTGTCCCCGGCTCTGGTTGCGGCGGTCGCCAACGGACGGATCTCGGTGACGGAGGATCTGGTGCAGCAGGCGCCGACCGCGTTCCGGCTCCCGGCGCTGAGGCAGGCGGCGCTGCTGGAGCGGGTGGAACGGCAGGGGAGGGTTCGCGAGACTCTCCGCCGGTACCACGGGGCCCTGGAAGAAGCGCCATCGATGTTGTCAAGCCCCGCGCCTCCGGAAGCGGAACTTGATGACGGTGACCGCGAATCCGAAGCCCGACTGGCGGATTTGCTGTCGCGACTCCAGACGATCGCGAACCTTGGCAGTGAGGATGGATCCGACTCCCTGGACACCTGGACCAGGATCGACATCACTCCGGGGATCGTGCTCTCGGTCAGGAACGTCACCGAGGAGGACCGGGAGCTGGTGGAAGAGGTCCGGCGCGCGTTGCGGAGAGCGATCTCGACCGGTTGAAGATCGGCGCCGCTCCAGCCCAAAGGGCACGTGGGAACCTGAGTTCTCCCGGCTCCTCGCCCGCGAGCGTCCGAAGGGTATCGCCCACTCCGAGGGCCGGAGCGGGCAGGATTGCGTCCGCCTCCGGACGACCGCGGCTGACCAGCAGCAGCCCCTGCACACCGATGGCCAACAGGAGCAGTGCAAGCAGGACTCTGGAGAAGCTCACCTCGCCGGTCTTCATGGCAGCAAATCAGCTCACCTTCCGCAGGATCGTTTCAGCCACGTACTCGTGCCCGCCGCACTGTTCGATCTCGGTCGGGCTTTGTCCGAAGACTCCGTGCGCAAGCCTCCGGTAATTGGAGCGGTGCGAGTGACCGAGCGCCACGGCGACGCCCCCATAGGGCTGACCGCTCCACTCCGCGAGCCGCTGCACTGTGTAGATTTGCGCCAGGGACAGCAGCCTCTTCGGGGACGGAGTCCCGAGAATGGTGCAACGGCGCTGCAGGGTCCGCGGAGTCCGGTCGACTCGGCGGGCGATCTCGGCCACGGAGCACGGACCGGTGGAAAGGTCGAGCGCGTGCCCCAGGATTTCGGCGGCCTCCGGGTGGGCCGCCTGGTCGATGCGCGCCCGCAAGCGGTGGACGCATTGTACGTCGATGCTGCCCAGGATGGCCTCGCTGATGGCGCCGAGTCTGTCGTCCACCCCGGGACTGAGGTGGGCCTCGATATTGATCCCGTTTCGGCTCAACCGCAGCTCCTGGCGGGGGTCGGGCCGGGCGTAGCAGATGAGGGGAGTGAGGCAGAGCCGGCCGTTCTCGGCCTCACCGGGTTCGTCGTCCGGGGAATCGCCGTTGGGAGTTGGGAGGGTGTCGACCAGAGCCGGTGAGCCAGGGTACTGTTCGGCGAGGAGCCCGAGTTCGCTCCAGTCGTTCGCGTAGGTGACCGGGCCGATGACCCAGGACACGGTGCCGAATCCGAGCGCAGCGCGGGTACGCTTGCGGAGCTGCGGACTCTGGAGCAGCGCGAGGAGCGGCGGGGTGGGCGGGACGGTCAGGGCGACATCCGGGTCAGGGCCGGAGTGCGGCCGCGAAGGTGACACGAGAGGGCGACCGTGGCTGCGAAGAGCCCGGCCGCGGTGCCCGACGCCAGGGTGGGAGGCGTCACGCCGCCTCCTCCCAGGAGCAGAAGGCTGGTCGACACGGTTGCCCATGCGCCCGCGAACGTGACGGCCATCCCGAGCCGGTGCCAGGAGCGACTCTGTGGCCGAGCGCTCCTGGGCGGTGCTGGGCTGGGCGTCGTGGCCAGGGTGCGGACAACGGACTCCACCTGGCCGTCGCTGACAGCAACCCCGGGCGCTACGGTGCGGCGCAGCGCCTCGGCCAGGGCCTCGGCATCCACCGCGCGGCGTCCCCGGACGAGGCGGGTGAACGGCAACCCGAAGAACCTGCTGGACTCCGGCCAGGTCAATAGGCCTGCAAGTGTGAAGGACACTGCCGGCGGGGCCAGCGCAAGCCAGAGTGGCGAGAACATCCCGCGCATCTTGATCAGGTCGGCGACCGCGACCAGCGTGAGCAGGAAGGAGATGAACATTGCGAGACACACGCCCCAGCGCGCGCAGGTGCGCTTGCCTGCGGTCAGCCCCGCGGTGGCCCGTCCGGTCAGGGCCCCCGCCAACCCGCCGCCGGCCACGAACAGGGCGACCGCGAAGGGCACGACCAGCCGCGCCCGCGGGTCGGCCACCATGCCCTCCTCCGGACTCGCCACGATGGGTCCGACCAGGGCCTCCACAGCGTAATCGTGGGTCATCGGACCCGCGGCAACAACCAGGTACGCGCCCAGCGCGAGCAACCCGAGCAGCTTCCAGTGCCGTGCGCGCACGCCGGGTCCCTGCTCGCCGTAGAGGTCGAAGGCGTCCAGGGCCGCGAAGAACGTGGCAACGGCGAACAGGACGGGTAGCGGGAAGGCGGCCATCGCCAACATGATCAGGACTCGATACCCGACCGAGGCGTCTGGTCCGATGGCGATGAACACGCCCACGTCGTAGACGACGTACAGGCCGACGATGACGAGAAGCGCGCACCCGAGGCTGCGCGAAAACGCGTCGTGATCCGGCCGTGGCCGGAAGAGGTTGAGGGGGTTTGTCATGGGCGAGCAACCGCGCAGTTCGGTGGGGAGTGTCTGGTCCCTACACTCCATTAACGCTCGCCGGTCCAATTTAACGGAGTCATTTTACGACATTTGGTCCAACCAGTCCTCCAAAGCCGCCCAAACTGACCTCATTCGGCGAATCCGGTAGAGTCCGCGCTGCACCAGGTCCCCCACTGACCTCCGGCTGACACCCAGCGCTTCCGCCGTCTCCCGGACGCTCCGACCCTTGAGCACGCGCAGCACGATCGCCTCGCGTTCCCGGTTCGGCAGCCGGTCCAGCGCCCGGAACAGAGCGGTCCGCAGCCGCCGCCGCATCGTCCGTTCGTCGTGGCCGGGAGCGTCGGAGGGGACGTCGGCCAGGTCGTGGAGACCCACCTCGGCGTGGACGGTGAGGGCGTCCTGGCGAAGACTCGACCTGCAGACGTTTCGGGTCACCGCAATCGCCCACGCGGCGAACGACGCGCTCGGCCGGTAGGCTTCCAGCCGCTCCAGGATCTGGACCCAGCACTCCTGCAACAGGTCGCTGGCGTGGTCGTCGTCCCGTGCGTAGCCGCCGATCACCGTCAGGAGGTGCGGGCTTAGTTCCCGTACCAGCGCCCCGAGCAGCTCCGGATCTCGCGCACGCAGCAGGGCGAGATCTATCGGGGGCGTCATCGCGGGGCGGGACCGGGCCGCATGGTCAGAAAGTCCCGGTCCTCCCGGAGCCCCCTTCCCCGGCTTCCGCCTCTTCCTTGTCGTCGTCTGCATCCTCCGGCGGCCGCGTCCGGCTCATCCTCAGGGTGGCGCCGCCGAAGAACGCCGAACCGCTCCGGCTCACGCGGTGGTCGCCGTCGTAGAGGTAATCCAGAATCGCCTGGTCCCACGAAAGCCCGGCCTTCGCCACAAGCTCCATCCAGGGCCCGTACGCGGTCTCGTCGGGAGCTTCCGTGATGCCGCTCCAGATGGTGATGCGCGGGTTGTAGCCGCCCCCACCGCTCGATCCCTTCAGCGGCATCTCGATGAGCACGCTGTCCGTCATCGGCAGCCGGAAGACCTCTGGGTCGAAATCCGCACCGTAACGGCGATAGCGGTCATAGGTGCGCTGGTTCATCTCGAAGACATCGCGGTTCGAATTGATTCCCGCGGTGATGTAGTCGCGGATCTTGAAGGCGGCGTCCTTGTGGCGCGGGTAGTCGGGATCGTCGATGTAGCCGAAGCCGGGCATGAACCAGCCCTTGTTGAAGCCCCAGTTGCGCTCGGTGACGCGGCCGCTCCGCACCAGGCCGCTGTACTCCGAGAAGAGCTGGACGACCTGATGGCTGGGGTAGCCGTGCGGGTTCAGGAAGATGTCCGGCAGCCAGCGGTCCCAGAGTTCGCCGCGGACCCTGGATTCGGGGTAGACGGGGAAGCTCCCGCCCCCGCCCACGTTCACGCCCAGCGATCCGAGGTAGCCGGCGTGCAGGATGTAGTCGGGTGTGATGCGGAAGAGGTCGTAGGCGAGCTGGGCGCCGTCGGGGTTGGTGAAGGGATGGATGACGACGTTGACCTTGTCCAGCCTGGGCATCTGCCCGGGGTCGGTGAGGAGCAGCTCGGCGTGGCGAAGCACGTGGCTCGTGGACGAGACCTCGTTGGCGTGCTCGCGTGCCGAATAGATGACCGTCGGCTTGAAGGTCGTCGCCTTGACGCGCGACCAGTGGGTCGTGGTGACCGGCGACATCAGGTCCATCGCCCATGTGGTCCTGCCCAGGTAGCTCTCGCCGACCCGGTACATGGTCGCGTGGTCGAAGGCGTGGCTCATCTTCGCCGCCATCTCGTGCCCCTCGGGCGGGGGGATGGGCGTGTCCCACTGGACGATTCGCTCGCCAGTGTAGCTCCAGTCGTCGGGCAGCAGGTCGGTCCAGACGGGCAGCGGTTCCGGCGTTCCGTTCGCGGGCAGCACCGCGGTGAGGCGGGTGGAATCGGTCGATTCGTGGGTCCAGTAGGCGCGCACGCCGATCTCTCCGACCTCGTGGTAGGCGAGGGCGTCGGGGTAGAGCCCGGCGTCCCGGAGCGTGCCGAGGTTTGCGAGGGTGGCCGCGATCTGCTCCGCGGAGATCATTCGGGCGTCGACGGCGTCGGAGGTGGCAAGGATGAGGAGGGAATCGCGCTGGTCGGCTTCGGAATCGACGCGGAGGCGAAAGTCGAGACGGGAGAGGATGGAGCCGGGCGGATCGACGGCGGGTAGCGCACCGGCGCCGGTCCCTGGCAGAGCGTCGGGGGCTGCGGTTGCGGGCGCGATCACGATTCTCCGCAGGTCCGGACGCCCCATCGTGATCTTGGGTATGTCGAGCCGCTCCTCGCCGGTGGTGCCGTCGGCCCGCTCGTAACGCACGATTACCGTCGGCCGGTCCGTGGCGAATCCGGTGAAGGTGATGCGCCCGCTGCCGGAGCCGCCGTCGCCCTTCGGCCGCATGACGGGGATGATGCGGCCCGGATAGCTGAGACCCTGTCCACGCGCGTTGCGGCCGAGCAGCTGGAAGAACTCGATCGTGCCGAAGTAGATCTCCTCGTGCAGCGCGTCCATCGTCGAGATGATCTCGTTGTCGACGCCAAGGCGGTAGTCGGGCTCGCTGAGCGACAGCTCGACGGTGAGCGTGCCGAAGTAGGGCTGGTCGGCGCGGCCCGCCCGCGGATTGCCCTCGTGCCGTTCCATCACGTAGTCGTAGATCGCCGGAAGGGTACTTGCCTGGAAGCGGTCCCAGAACCACTCGGGATCGGTGACGATGCGCTCATGCGCGAGGGTGTCGGCGCCGGAGGTCGCGGTGATCCAGCCGGTGGTTACCCGCACGTGCTCGTAGTCGCGGAACCGGTCGACGTAGGGGCGGAGCACCCAGACGGGGTCGAACGTCTCCTCGAGAAGGGTGTCGCCGCCGGCGGAAGTGGCTCGAACGCGGTAGGTCGGGCCGTCTTCGACCATTTCGAACCGGATCCGGTCGAGATCGATCCCCAGGTCCGCCACCAGGATCTCGTCGATCGGGAAGATCTCGTGCAGCCAGCGCAGGGGGGTGAGCATCGCCTGCTGGGGCCAATCGCCGGGCGGCTCGTTGCGCAGGAACTCGATCACGATCTCGCCGATATCCTGTCCCGCGAGCCGGGGCCCGACCGACTCGCGGAGCCAGAAGAAGCCCTGCTTGAAGGCGGAGAGAACCTCGACCTCGGTGGCTTCGGGGTCGGCGCCGGCCTCGGCGAGGCGCTGGCTGGCCCGCTCGGCGACGGCGCGGCGCACCTCCGGCGGCTCGGAGAGCCTTGCGTGGATCCGAACCGGCTCGCCGCGGCCGACCTGCGGCAGAACGCGGGCCTCGAACGCCGCCCAGAAGCTGTCTATTTCGGAGGGCACTTCAAATTGGTCGTCGAAGATGGTGGTTGCGGCCTGCACGTCGCGGTTGTCGATCGTGACGGAGATGTTCTCCGTGCCGAGTGCGGCGGCGCGCTCCCGCACGACGTCGGCCAGGCCGGCCGGGGCCTTCTCGGCGGAGACGAGGATCTCGGCCGAGGCGATGTCCTCGCCGGCCAGCCCGGCCACGATCCGGTCCAGCTTGTACAGGCCGATTGCGGCCTGGCCGCCTGGGGTGTAGCCGGACAGCGTGCCCCAGAGTTCCTGCTCGATGTCGCTGAAGGTGGGGGTGCCATCGGCCCAGGCACTGACACCGGGGAAGACCTCCGCCAGGCGCTTTGTGGCCATTGTGGCGCCCGCCTGGTCCGAACCGGTGACCACCACCGCGGACCTGCTTCCGAAGGCATCCGGCACGATCTCGATCAGGCCGTGACCGGGGGGCAGTTCCCCCGGCGCGATCCTGCCGCTGTCGGCGAGCTCGGCGATGAACGGGTGATCGCTGCCCACCAGGACCATCGGGGGCTCGCGAGCCGCGTCCTCGATCTCGCCCGTCGTCCTGACCAGCGGGACGGTGAACCCGGTGGTTTCCAGGCCCAGCCGGGCCGCGAGTTCGGGCACGCCCTCGGCGCCCTCGCCCGGCACGAGGATCACGCCGATGCTGTTGGGGATGTCGCCGCCGCCGAGAAAGCCACCGCTCCGGTAGAGGTCGGCGAGGTCGGGCGTGCCGCCGCTCCCGCCGGGGCGGCCGCCGGACGGCGAGGAGGGTGTCAGTGCGGGAAGCTCGACCTCCCAGCCGCCGCCGGTGACGGTCACCGTGGCGAGGTTTCGGAAGCGCAGGTCGCTCGAACCGCTGTCTGTGCTGTCGGGGTCGGCGCGCCCCCGGGCAAGGGTGCCCAGGCGGTCGAGCGCGTCGGCGGTGAGGGAGTCGGCGGTGCCGGCGTCGAGGGGAGGGTCCGCTTCCGGGTCGGCGGCGAAGCCGAGTTCGGCGAAAAGGTGAATTTCGTCGCCGGGGCCATTGACGGAGACGCGTGGATATGAAAAGGTGGCCGATCGAGCCATTGAGTCGCCCGCCGTGAGCCATTCGTTGATTTCCTCGCCGACATCGGCGACGAGGGGCCCGGAGAGGGAGCGGATGTGCGGCAGCGATCCCGCGAGGAGTCGCGCCGCGCGCAGAATGGCATCGTCGTCACCGCCGAGGACGGCGACCCACCGGTCGCCGAGCGGGGTCGCAAGGGTGGCGACGGTTGGGGGGGTGCCGGGGGCGGGGGTGTGGACGCCGAAGTCCGCGGGCGAGAGGCCGAGCGGTTCGAGGGCACGGTGGCCGATCAGGATGCCGACCTGCCCGGGCCGCACCCCGCGGCGCAACGGCAGGTCGAGCGCCATGGTCTCGAAACCGAGCCGGGCCGCGATCTCGGCGGCGGCCGCCCGTTCGGCTGTGGCCGGTTCGGGCGCGAGGATCAGCGTCGCGCCGAGGCGGTCGGGCACGCTGTCGCCGTTCTCGTCAAGGAGGAGATGGCCGAAATCGAACAGGGTGGCGAGGTCGAGAGGGGGCGGGGTGGCGGGGGGGGTCTGGGGGGCGGCGGGGTGGGGGGATGCCAGCAGTGCGGCGATGGTGGCCAGGACGAGCAGCGCGGGGTGGAGGCCGGTTGCGTTCGGGGTGGTAGCCGTGCGGGGGGGGATGCGCCTGCGGTCGCTGTTCATGGACTGGTGGTCTCTCGTTGGCGGGAATGTAGGCTGAGGATGTGGCTGAAGATGGAGCGGTGCGGGGCGCGAGGCCACCCTCTTTGTTCGGTGAAGCCGTGCGCGATGAATCGAGCTTGCCGTTGTCAACGTCCGGTCTTGCCGGAAGAGTCTGATCGGACACTGTCAACTCGATGTGCGTTATGTTGACGGCCAGCGCACGCCCCGGGCCGGCTTCCGCGGGTCCCTGCGGGGATACCGCTACGAAGAGGGCGACGACAGCCTGCCCTTCGTGGATATCATGGAGGTGACGCTGGTTCCGCGCTGATGGGCCGTTACCGCCGGGCTTCACGCCCCGGCCGGTAGCGCCGAATCGCGGCTGCATCCATCTCCTCGGCGGTCCACGCGATCCGCTTCATCTCGCCGCGTGAGAACATCGCAGCCTGGTCGGCGTGGTGCGGGGAATCGATGCGGGCGGTCTGGCCGTAGGCGAGCACGGTGTAGGCCCGCGGGATCTCGCCGAACTCCACGATCAGCACCCAGGCGTCGCCGCGGTTGGCCGCGAGGCGCTGGTCACTGTCGCTCGCGGGTGCGAAGGACAGGGCCCGGAAGCACCCCAGGGTGGGCGGGCAGCCGGAGGCAGGCAGGTCGATGTCGCCGCGAATGACGCGGTGGATGTCGCCCCACTGGACATCGAGAGGGATGGTCTGACTCCGCAGGGTGTCGACCGCGGCCAGGAGTGCGTCCACCGCCGCGGCCGGGTCGCGCAGGCCGAAGGGCGTCGTCGCCGGCCGCTCCGGATCCCACGGCTGGCGCCAGCGCAGGGAGTCGGGCGCCCCGCCGAAGTAACCACCGGCCCAACGCTGGAATAGCACCCCGCCCCGGCTGTCGGCGGATGCGGTGCGGTCCCAGGCGGCGAGCACGGCGAGGGCTTCGGCGAGCCGGGAGTCACCAGCTGCTTCCGGGCCACCCGCAGCCCCGCGATCCAGCGCATCTCGCGCCGCGCTCAGCAGGTCATCCATCACCCGCTCCGCCATGAGCATCCGCGGCGAGTGCTTGAGCGCGATGACGTCTTCCAGGGTGAGAGGTTCGGGGTTCGGCGTGCCGGCGGGCTCCGGGGCACCCATGGACACCGGCGCATCCGCGGGCTCCGACCCGCCCCCGGGCTCATTGCCGGCCGCCAGCTCCAGCGACAGCTGGCTTCTGAGCCGCAGCCGCGGTGCGGGCAGGTTGGGTGGAACGGTGTCGCGATCCAGCGGGACGTTGAGGTTGGTGTAGTCGGGAGTGTCGTTGGCCTGCTGGACGTATCCGCCGGGCGGGTTGAGGTAGAGGGGCAGATCCTCCCAGGGGACGAGTTCGGACCAGATGTCGGCGGACGACGCGGCGAAGGCGGCCGTGTCGCCGGTGACCGGGTGGGGGAGCAGGGGAAGCCGGGCGTTGTAGTAGTGCGCGATGTTCCCGTCGGCGTCCGCGTAGGTGAAGTTGGACGTGGAGTGGGCGCGCATCCCCATGACGCGGAGCCACTCGTCGAGGTCGGTTGCCATCATCATCCGCAGGAACTGTTCGCCGCGCCGGAATTCGCCGTCACGCGGGTCCTTGAGGATGTAGATGTCGTCTTCGGTGCGGTGGATGACCGGCCCGTGCGGGGTGTGCCAGGTTGTGCGGGTCTCGGTGGCGGTGTCACCGGCGTCCGTCAGGTAATCGACGGTGGCTTCGCGGCGTTCCAGCGGCAGGGGCTGGCCATCGAGGATCGCGTGGTTCTCAAGCTCGGGGTGGGCGCGCAGCCGGTAGACCTGGGACAGCGTGGGGGAGTTGTTGGTCGTCGCCCAGCCGAGGCGCGGATTGAAGCCGCCGATGATCCCGAACGCGGTCCCGATGCGGAAGTCGCCGTAGAAGTCGATGACGCCGGGCACGCGGACGTGCGCTTCGTAGTAGGTCAGGCCGGAGGGACGGGCGAGGAGGTTCCCGCCGCCCCAACCGAGGTGTGGATTGCGCAGCAGGATGGTGTGGCCGGACGCGGTGCGGGAGCCGTGGAAGGCCCAGGCGTTGGAGCCATCGAGCAGGAAGGATGGGGTGGGAGAGGATGGCTGTTGGAGGGCGTCGGGGAGGACCGGGTCCGGAGCCGGACGGGAACCGGATGCCGTTGCGGGTGCGGATGCCGTTGCGGGCATGGATGCCGTTGCGGGCGCGGTCGCCAGGTTGCGGCGAAAGCGGGCGGCGTCTCCGCGGCTCCAGCTCTGCACGTCGCGGGCGAGGGCGTCGGGGCCGGTGAAGTCGGGCGTGACCCAGGCGGGGAACTCGGCAGGGTGCAGATGGATGTAGTGATTGACGCCCTCCGCGAAGCCCCGGTACACGGCCTGGGCGTGGGGGTCGAGCTGGTCGAAGGTTTCCATCGCGCGGGCGTGCGAGGCGCGCGCGGCGAAGTCGGCGTCCAGTTCGGCTTCGCCCAGATTGAGGGCCAGGGTGCCGCGGCTCGCGACCATCGCGACGGCGATCGAGGCGCTGTAGTCCTCCGACTGCACGTAGCCGAGTGCGAATCCCATGGCCTCGAGGTCGTCGGCGAGGATGTGGGGGACGCCGTACTCGGTGCGAACGATCTCCACGCGGCGCGCGATCTCGTGCGTTGGGGGCTGGCAGGCAAGGAGAGCGGGCGCAAGGAGCGCGTAGATTAATGCGCGCGGGCTGAATCTGCGCCGATGCATCGCCGCCCGGATGCAACGGGGATGGGCTCTGCGGTTCGCGGGCGCGAGCGGTACGCGGGTGGGCGGATGTCGCTTCACCGCTTCACCACCGTCGCGCGCTCGATCACGGACCCCTCCTGGACGGCGTCGACCACGTCCATCCCCCCCACCACCACACCATGGATGGTGTAGTTGAAGTCGAGGCGCAGGTTGTCGGCGAGATTCACGAAGATCTGTCCGTCGCCGGTGTCGCGGCCGCGGGTCGATAGGCCGACGGTGCCACGCCAGTGGGGATGGTCGCCGATCTCGTCGCGGCTGTAGGGGCCGTCGCCCGAGTACTCGTTGGCGTTGGGGCTGCCCCCCTGGATGACGAAGTTGGGCTCGACGCGCTGGAATGTGAGGCCGTCCAGGTAGCCTTCGGCGGCCAGGCGTGCGAAGCGGTCGGCGTTGGTGGCCGCGAGGTCGGGACGGAGTGCGATCACGATGTCGCCGAGGCCCGCCATGGTGAGGACGACGGCGGAGCTTTCGAGTTCGGCGAGGCGCGCGGCGTCGGGAGGTGGGGTGCGGGGGCGCGGCTGGGGCGCGGCCTCGTATTCGTCGCCGCCGGGGCGCTGGCCGCGCGTGCCGCTTCCCTCGGTCCCACCCGGCGCGTTCAGGAGCGCGGCGGCCCGGTCGGCCACGATGGGATCGAAGTCGGTGAGATACGGCTCGAGATCCCCGCTTGAAAACCCGCCCGCGGCGCCGATTGCGTCCAGAATCGCGACCCTTACGTCCCGTTCGGTCTCTCGCTCGCGGGCCGTGAAGCGTTCCAGGGCGGCGAGCAGCACGGGAATCGGCGTCTCGTCGTGGGACAGTCGCGCGAGCTGCCGAACCGCGGTCATGACGAGTTGCGGATCGTCCTGGTCGAGCTGCGCGAGGAAGATCTCCCCCTCCCCCACCCCCCCCACCGCCGCCAGGCCCTGCAGCGCGGCCTCGCGCACGTTGGGATCCGCGTCGTCGGCCAGCCGGACCAGCACGTCCTCGATCCCCGCCTGTCCCGCCGCCCGCGCTGCCCACGCCCTCGCGAACGGGTTGGCGTGACGCGCCAATCGACCGACATCGTCCGCCACCTCACCCGGCACGAGCCCCGCGAGCGCGTGCAGCGCCCGTGCCGGCCCCCGCCAGTCGGACGCGGCGGCGGCCTCGTCCCCCTCGGCGCCAGCCTCGTCCCTCTCGGCGCCAGCCTCGGCCCCCTCGGCGCCACCCCCGGCCCCCGCGTCACCCCCGGCCCCCGCGCCACCTCCGGCCCCCCCGCCCAACCCCGCCACCCTCCCCCGCAGCGCCGCCACCTGTGCCTCCAGGTCGCTGCAGGGACGCCCCAGCAGCCCGATTGCGACCGCCGCGACATCCGGGTCCGGGTCGGCCACCGCCTCGATGATCGCGTCGCAGCCCTGCGCGGACCGCAGCCAGCGGTGGTGGGCGCGCACCGCCTCGACGCGCACGCGCGGGTCGGGGTCGTCCAGCGCGGCGGGGATCACGTCGGCGAGCCCGGTGCCGTCGCGGTTCGTGCCGAGAACGACCTGGCGCCGCACGCCCCAGTCGGGGTCCTGCAGCAGCCGGATCGCGGCATCCTCGCCGAGCTGGCCCGAGTGCACGAGGGCGGCGGCGGCGGTGCGCCGGATCCGGGTGGCGGTCTGCGCGGGGGCGTCGCCGGGCGCGGTCGTGAGCGTGGCGAGGGAGGCCGCGGCGGTGGAGAGGGCCGCGGGCAGGGTGTCGCCGGCCTGGCCGCCGCGCGCGAAGGCCTCGATTCCGCGCGCGAGGCCAAGCCGTGCGAGGAGGTCGGGGTCACCGTGCAGGGAGAGGAGGCGGGCCGAGGCGGTGGTGAGGGCGGCGGCGGCCTCCGCGCGCTGATCGGGGGTTTGCAGGGTAAGGCGTCCGACATTGGTGGCCAGCGCGCCGAGGGTCGCCGCGTCGGTCTCTTCCGGGATGCGCGCGGCGAGCAGCCGGGCGACCTCACCGGGGCCGGTGCCGAAGACGGACTGCGCGAGGGCGGTGGCCGCGGCGGCGCGCACCGTGGGGTCGGGGTCGCCGAGCAGGGGCGAGATCTCACCGTGCCGGGGTGGCTCCTCCAGGCGGCCCAGCGCCCGCACTGCGGCGGCGCGAAGCCGAAAATCTTCACTGCCGAGGTGCACCCGCACCCGCTCCAGACCGATCTCGCCGCGCGCGTCCTCCTCGGCCACGATCTCGGCGTAGGCGACGTGAAAGTCGGTCGGGGACGGGCCGCAGGCGCCGGTGGCGAGGATGGCCGCGGTCGCGAAGGCCCAGGGCGCATGCATCGCCGCTCGAATGCCGCGGGGGGTCTGTCCACGGGCTGCTGACGCCACGGGTGTCCGGGCCGGATCCGCGCCGGGCCCTGAGCTTTGCACCGTACCGCCGTCTCCCGCCCCCGTCTGCTTGTGAAACGTTTCACAAGCCCGAGGCGGCATCCCGCGTGAAGGTGTGATCCAGCGTGAAGGGGATATCCCGCCTGGGGAGGGCATCCCGTGTGCGGAGGGCATCACGCTCGGGGAGGGCATCGCGCGTGCGGAGGGTACCACTTCTGCGGAAGGCACCCCGCCTGCGGAGCGCATCGCGCCCGGGGAACGCATCGCCCGTGCGGAGCGGGTCACCCGTGCGGGGCAGATCACCCGTGCGGAGCGGATCACCCGTGCGGATCCCATCCGAACCGTTCCCAGGAGGCTTCCCCATCGGCGTTGAACTCCACGCCTTCGCTCTCCAGGATGGCGCGCTGGCGCTGGGCGAGTCCGGTGAAGCGCGAAGTGGAGATCGCGCCCCTGCGGTTCACGACGCGCCACCAGGGCACGTCGGAGCCGGACGGAAGGTGGCTGAGGGAGTAGCCGACTCCCCGCGCGGCCCGGGGCTCCCCCACCAGGGCGGCAACGCTGCCGTAGTTGATGATCCGTCCCCTGGGGATCCGTCGCACACAGTCATACACTCGCTCCGAAAACGCGGTCATGGCGTGAAACCTATTCGCGGCGCCATCGATCCGCCAAACGGGGAAACGATCAGTACCGGAAAGCGACAGGTGCGTGCTGCGGAGAATACGGCCCTGTCGGCGCCACGGTCGCGAGGGAACCCACCACCGGGGTTGGCTGGTACTACTGGGGGCGACCTCTCCATATTCCCTGAGCGCCGCCCCCATGAGCACATTCAGGAGCAGCAATGAGCAGACCCACCATTCCAGCCGTCCTCGCCCTTCTTCTTGCAGCCTGCGGCGGCGGCACCTCCACGGCGACCGTCACGACCGCGGCGCCGCCCACCCCGCCGCCCACGACCGAAACCGCGCCGCCCGCCGAGCAGCCGCAGACGCCGGTCGCTCAGCCCGCGCCTCCGCCCGATTCGGCTTCGGCTGCGATTCCGGACCCCGCTCTCGACGCCCGGGGCTATCCGGCCGCGGTCCGGATCGGGGCGCGCGTCGCCGATGTCCGCCCGGACCCCGCGGAAGTGGTGGTTCAGGTCGGCGACTCCCTCGCGATGGGCGACGAGGTGAACGTCGTCGCGTACGACGCCAGCGGAACTCCCGTGGCGGGAATCCGGATTCTCACGAGCCTGGATTCACGGGTCGCAGTCCTCGAGGAGGGCTTCCTCCGCGGGGTGGCCGAGGGGGATGCGGTCCTCCGGATGGCCATACGGGCCCCTCCGGCCAGCGGTACCGGCCCGCCGGAGATCCGCAACTTCACGGCACCCGTCCGGGTGGTCGGGCCGCCGGTCGCGACGGTGGAGATCGACGTTCCCGGTGTGCGCTTCCTCGCGGGGTCGGTCGTTCAGCTGCGTGCCCGGGCGCTCGCCGCGGACGGTGGCGAGCGACGGCGTGTCGATGTGGAGTGGGAGAGCGACCGCAGCCGCCTCGCCACCGTCGATGCGCGCGGGTTCGTGCAGGCGCTTCTCCCGGGCGCCGTCACGATCACCGCCCGCGCGGAGGGGATCGAAGCGCAGTTCTCCCTGGAGGTGGAGGAGAACCCGGTGGCCACGGTCGAGGTCTCCGGCGCGTCACGCGCGCGCACCGGCGATGTGGTGCGGTTCTCGGTGGTGTCGCGGGACGCGGCGGGCGCCGGGATCGAGGGTGTGCCGACCGACTTCTCGGTGACTTCGTTCGCTGAGCGAACAAACTCCGGCGCCTCCGTCTACCAGGACGGCGCCTTCGTGGCCGAGCGGCCAGGGCTCTACCGGGTCGTGGCCAACGCCGCCGGTCGCACCGGCCAGGCGCTGATCGAAGTTGTGGAGCGCGGCGTGGAGCACGATGCGATCGTCGTGGGGCGCGGGCTCGTCGCCGACCGGCCGACCTCCGACCTGTGGGCATTCACCGGAGCCGACGGGCGCGACTATGTCTATACGGGCACGCACCTCGGGGGCCAGCGCATGCTCGTCTGGGACGTCACGAACCCGGCCACGCCCGTGTTGACCGACTTCGTCGAGGTCGACGCGCGGGTGGTCAACGACGTCAAGGTCAATCCCGAGGGCACGCTGGCGGTCATCACCCGGGAGGGCGCCCGCGACCGCAGGAACGGGATCGTCGTGCTGGATCTGGCCGACCCGGCGCACCCGGTCATCGCCGACACCTACATCGGCGACCTCACCGGGGGCGTGCACAACGTCTTCTTCGCGGGCGACATCCTCTACGCGATCCACAACGGCACCTTCGACGTGCACATCCTGAACATCAGCGACCCCGGGAGGGTCGTCGAGGTCGGGCGGTGGGGGATCGACTCGCCCGGCAAGTACCTCCACGACATCTGGGTGGTCGACGGGCTGGCCTACGTGTCCTACTGGAACGACGGCGTCTACATCCTCGACGTGGGAGACGGGCGCTGGGGCGGAGTGCCGGCGGTGCCGGTCGAGGTCGGCCACTACGCCTACCCGGAGGGCAACACCCACTTCGCCGTGCCGTACACCAACGCCGACGGGCATCGCTACCTCTTCGTGGGGGACGAGATCTTCGACTGCGAGGACTGCGTGTCGCGCAACGGGCATCCGGGTGACGGCTCGCGCGGGTTCGTCCACATCCTGGACCTGCAGGATCCCGAAAACCTGCGCGAGGTGGCGCGCTACGAGGTCCCCGAGGCGGGCGCGCACAACCTCTGGATCGAGGACGACAGGATGTACGTCGCCTACTACCAGGCGGGCCTCCGGGTCGTCGACGTTTCGGGCGAACTCAGGGGCGACCTCTACCGCCAGGGACGCGAGATGGCCTGGCTGCCCACAGGCAGTCCGGACGGAGTCGTCCCCAATTCGCCGATGGCGTGGGGGCCGCAGCTCTTCAAGGGGAACATCTTCGTGTCCGACCTCAACTCCGGGCTCTGGGTCGTGCGGCTGGAGCCCCGGCGGAGGGTACCGGTGTCGTGAGGGTGCCTGGCAAGGCCGGTTCGGGCTCGCATGCGTGGATCCACGGGATAACCGGCCGGACGCTGCCCGCGCTCACGCTTGTTCACGCATTTCTGCTGCCGGCGCTCGCGCTCCTGCTCGCGGTCCGCGCGGTGCCGGCCCGGCCGCCGGAATCGCCGGCCCAGCCGCCCGAATACCGCCTCTACGTCGCCAACGAGTCCTCCGACCTGGTGAGCCGGGTCGTCTTCATCCCCGGCGGGGGTCTCTCGGTGGAGAAGGAGATCCCGGTCGGGATCATGCCGGGGGACAACGATGGCGCGCACGGGCTGAGCGTGTCGCCCGACAGGCGGTACTGGTACGTCACGATCGCGCACGGCACGCCCCGCGGACACCTGTGGAAGTTCCACGCGGGCCCCGACACGCTGGTGGGACGCACGCAGCTGGGCCTCTTCCCGGCGACCATGGGGATCACGCCGGACGGCCAGTTCCTCCTTGCGGTGAACTTCAATCTGCACGGGGACATGGTGCCGTCGGACGTTTCGGTGGTGTATACGCCGGATATGATCGAAGTCACGAGGGTGCGGACCTGCCTGATGCCGCACGGCAGCCGGGTGGACGCCGGCGGGTCGAGGCACTACTCGGCGTGCATGCACTCCGACCTGCTGGTCGAGATCGACCTGGAGAGCTTCGAGGTGAGCGCCCGTTTCGACGTCACGCCGGGGATGGAGGGGCTGGAGCGGGCCGCAGCCGGGGACGGGGCACACGCGGCCGCCGTCAGCTCCGCCGTCGGAGACCCGACGATGAGCGGGTCCGATGAGGGCCATGGCGCGATGGACGCAGCCGCCGTGTGCAGCCCGACCTGGGTGGAACCGGGTGCCGGGGCCCGGGCGGGGCGCGTGGTCTACGTCGCCTGCAACAAGAACCGTGAGATCCTCGAGATCGACACGGGGCGGTGGGAGGTGTCGCGCCGCTTCCCCACGGGGATGGCGCCGTACAACCTGGAGGTGACGGCGGGCGGCGAACTGCTGATCGCGACGCTCAAGGGCGAACAGGCGGTGGCCGTCATCGACCTGGAAACGGGGGAGGAACTCGCGCGGATCACCACCTCGCGGCCGGTGACGCACGGGGTCGCGGCCAGTCCGGACGGCCGCTATGCGTTCGTGTCCAACGAGTCGGCCGGGTCGGTACGCGGCACCCTTGACGTGATCGACCTGGAGGCGCTTGCGCTGGTCGACAGCATCGAACTCCAGCACCAGCCTGGTGGGATCGACTTCTGGTCGGTGACCCCGCCGGCTGGCGGCACGCGTTAGGGCGGCGAGGCAAGCGGCCCGTGGCCGCCGCACTGGACCGCGGACTGGAGCGAGCCCGCCAGCGGATGCTGACGCGGCACCTCGCCGGGAGGGGGATCGGGGATCAGCGCGTCATCGATGCCATGGCCGTCGTGCCGCGGGAGCTGTTCGCCCCGCGGGGCCGGGCCCACGAAGCCTACGCCGACAGACCGCTTCCAATCGGGATGGGCCAGACCATTTCGCAGCCGTACATGGTGGCGAGGATGGCCGAAGCGCTGGAGCTGTCGCCGGGCGACCGGGTGCTGGAGGTGGGAACCGGCTCGGGATACTCGGCCGCGGTGCTGGGCAGGCTCTGCACGGCGGTCTACACGGTGGAGCGGCACACGTCGCTCGCGGAAGGCGCCCGGGCGCTGCTGCACAAGCTCGGATACGACAGCGTGCGGGTTCGCTACGGCGATGGTTCGCTGGGGTGGCCCGAGCACGCTCCCTACGACGCGATCGTGGTGGCGGCCGCCGGGCCGGGCGTCCCCGGTTCGCTGCGGGACCAGTTGGGGCCGGGCGGCCGCCTGGTCATGCCTTTGGGGACGGGTGGGGGGAGGCAGGCGCTGGTACGCGAGCGGCGTAGCGCGATGGGCGGGTTCAGCCGCGAGGAGCTGGGATCGGTGCGCTTTGTTCCCCTGATCGGGGACGAGGGGTGGGCCTGAGGGGGGTTGCCGAGGCCGACTCCGGCTAACCGAGGCCGAAGATACCCCGCACCAGCCAGAGCACCAGCGCAAACCCCATCAGCAGCGTCGGGAGCAGAAAGGTGGCCCCCGCGGAGAGGATGAGCCCAGCCCGGAAGAGGTGTGGCCCCACAGGTTGCACGTCTCTGCCCCAGAGCCGGTGGAGAAACCACTCGGTCACAGGGCCCAGGGTGTAGCAGATGTTTGCCATGATCGCGATGGGGATCACCGGTGTGAGCAGCTGGCTGACCGCCATTGGTTCCCCGACGATCTGGCCGAACACGGTCGCAATCGACATCGTAAGTGCCCCGCCCGCTCCGACGACCACGTTGTAGGCAAGGCGCCGGCTCTCCCACCACTTGAAGATGCCGCCGGCCGTGCGCCGGCGGGCGGGGGCGGGGTAGAGAAACCGGACGAGCGGGGATTCGGCGGGGGGTGGGTTGCCGAAGGTGTCCATGGCCACATGGCTGCCGGGTCCGTGTGCCGTGCGGCAGTCGGATTCGAGGACTGAAGAGACTTCGCGGTTCATTGGTGTTCTCGCGGCTGGAGCGATGCGGCGTCTGACCATAGGTTGCCGAATGGCCCCCAACAAGTTGCCTGTCACGCTGAACGCCATCCGGGATGCGGGTTCGCGCATCGCCGGCGTGGCGATCCGATCGCCGCTGCTGCGCCTCGATGCCCCGGGCGCGCCCACGGAGGTGTGGGTGAAGCTGGAGTGTCTGCAGCCGATCGGGTCGTTCAAGGTTCGGGGCGCGACCAACGCCATGGCGCTCGCCGACCCGGCGCTCCTCGCCCGCGGCGTCTACACCGGCAGCGCGGGCAACATGGCCCAGGGAGTGGCGCTCGCGGCCCGTCGTCGCGGGGTGCCATGCAGGGTGATCGTCCCGGAGACGGCGCCATCTACCAAGCTGGACGCCATCGCGCGGCTGGGCGCGACCGCGGTGCCGCTCCCCTTCGACGAGTGGTGGGCGGTGCTGCGCGACCACGGCCACCCTGCCGAGGACGGGCACTTCATCCACCCGGTCAGTGATCCGGCGGTGATCGCCGGGAACGGTACCGTCGGGCTCGAGATCGCCGACGAGCTGTCCGGGGTGCGTGCGGTGGTGGTGCCGTACGGGGGCGGTGGCCTCTCGTGCGGGATCGCGGCCGCGCTGCGTGAGGTCGCCCCGGGGGTGCCGGTGTACGGTGCCGAGGTCGAGACCGCGGCCCCCTTCGCCGCCGCGCTCGCCGCCGGTCGCCCGGTCGAGGTGCAACACCGCGCGTCGTTCGTCGACGGGATCGGGTCGACCGGCGTCCTGCAGGAGATGTGGCCGCTCGCAAGCTCGCTCCTCGCGGGTTCGGTGGTGGCCTCGATCGAGGAGGTGTGCGCAGCGATCCGGGTGCTGGGGGCAGGGGCGCACGTCGTTGCGGAGGGTGCGGCGGGCGCGGCCGTGGCGGCGGCGCTGGGCGGTCTGCCCGGCGTCGAGGACGGACCCGTGGTGGCGGTGGTCTCCGGCGGCAACATCGACCCGCAAGTCTTCCGCACGATCATGCAGGGGCGGATCCCCCGACCTCGCCGCCGGGCCCGGCAGACGATAGGTTGCACGGTTCGCGACAAACCCGATCGGTGAGTATTCCCGCGACCCAAGAGGCGCCAATGACCACGAGAGAAGGGATCGAATTCGAACCCGGCCTGTTCCCCGGCCATCCAAGAGGGCTGCCGATCCTCTTCTTCACCGAGATGTGGGAGCGCTTCTCCTACTACGGGATGCGCGCGCTCCTGATCCTCTTCATGACGGGAACGACGATCGGCGAGAATCCGGGGCTGGGGTTCGACGTGGTCACCGCAGGTGCCATCTACGGCCTGTACACCAGCCTGGTCTACCTGCTCGCACTGCCGGGCGGATGGGTGGCGGACCAGCTCTGGGGCCAGCGCAAGGCGGTCTTCGTGGGCGGCTGCATCATCGCCGCGGGGCACTTCAGCATGGCCGTGCCGACGCAGTTCACCTTCTTCCTGGGGCTGATCCTGATCGTCATCGGCACCGGGCTCCTGAAGCCGAACGTGAGTTCGGTGGTGGCGGATCTGTACCCGGAGGGCGGCGCGAAGCGTGACGCCGGCTTCTCGATCTTCTACATGGGGATCAACGTGGGGGCCATGATCGGGCCGTTCATCTGCAGCACGCTGGGCGAGCAGTACAACTGGCACTGGGGATTTTCGGCGGCAGGGTTCGGCATGGTCCTGGGGCTGATCCAGTTCCGGATGGGGTACGGCTCGCTGGGCAAGGCCGGCGTTCTCCGAACCGACAAGTCGCCCGAGCAGGTGGTACGGACCGCAAACCGCTTCTACGGCATCTTCGGAGCCGCGGTCGTCGCTCTGGTCGCCTTCGGGCTCCTCGTTTCGAACGGAACGATCCCGCTCGCGCTGCCCGACATCGCGCAGTACCTGGCCACTGCGATCCTGATCATCATCGGGGTGTACTTCCTCTACGTCGTCTTCTGGGGGGGGCACAACCGGGAGGAAATCAGGAAGGTGCTGGTCATCTTCTGGCTCTTCGTCCTGGCGGCGCTCTTCTGGTCGGGCTTCGAGCAGGCGGGCTCCTCGCTGAACATCTTCGCCCGCGACTACACCGACCGGACCCTGGGGTCCTGGGAGTACGCGGCCGGGCTGCTGCAGTCCGTCAACGCCTTCTTCATCATCGTGATGGCACCCATCTTCGGGTGGTTCTGGGTGTGGCTTGCCAACCGCAACGCCAACCCGTCGGTGCCGCTGAAGTTCGCTTTGGGGCTCCTGGGGCTGTCGGCGGGATTCTTCGTAATCGCCTGGGGCGCGGCCAACGCGACGCCCGAAACCCCGGTATCGGCATCCTGGCTCATCGTGATGTATTTCCTGCACACCGTAGGCGAGTTGGCGCTGTCTCCGGTCGGGCTTTCGGCGGTCACGAAGCTGGCGCCCAGGAACCGGGTCAGCCAGATGATGGGCGTCTGGTTCGTCGCGGCGGCACTTGGCAACCTGATCGCCGGGCTGGTGGCCGGGGGGCTGGAAGGCCTCGAACCGTCCCCGCTGTTCCGGTCGGTCGCCATGATCGTCGGCGGAGGCGGGCTGCTCGCGCTCATCGTCAGCCCGTTCATGAAGCGTCTGATGGGCGATGTCAAATAGCGTCTTGTCCCTGTTCCGGATTCCGATAGCTTCAAGGGATGTACCCGTGCGCGGGGAAGTATCCGGCCCGCTGAAGCGAACATAGGGGCAGCGACTTTCGTCCATGACGATCTGGAACAAGATCTTCGGGGGGACCTCGGGAGCCGAGCGAGTCGACTACTACGACGAGGGGCTCGCGCTCTCCCAGGAGGGGAAGTTCCATGAGGCGCTGACCTCCTTTCGGCTGGCGCTCAAGGAGTCCCCGGGCGACCCGATCGTCCTGCAGCAGATCGCCATCACCTACACGCGGATGGGCATGGACGCGGACGCCGCCAAGACCTACCGGCACGTTCTTTACCGGTATCCGCAGGCGCCGGGCGCCCACTACGGCCTCGCGTTCATCCTGCTCCGGCAGGGCGAACGGGACGAAGCGGTGGAGCACCTCGAGGCGTTCCTGGCCGGGGAGCCGTCGGAGGAGGACGCGGGGGAGCACATCGCGCACGCGCGCGCCACCCTCCAGGAACTGCGGGGCGACGGCGAGGCGACGGAAGAGGTGCGGGAAGACGCGTGATGAAGACGGACAAGGAGATCCGGCTCGCCTGGACGGGTTCAGGGCTCGTATTCGATGGCGGACCGGCCGACGGGCCGCAGATCATGGTGGACGGCGATTCGGCCACCGGCCCCTCGCCGATGGACCTGGTGCTGACAGGGGTGGCGGCGTGCATGGCGATCGACGTCAAGGTGATCCTGCAGAAGGGACGCGTGCCCTTCGACGGCATCGACGTGACCGCACAGGGGGCCCGACGGGACGGGACTCCGCGCCACTACAGCGGACTGCGCCTGTTGTTCAACGTCACCGGTGTGCCGCCGGACAGCCGATCGAAGGTTGAGCGGGCGCTCGAACTTTCCCGCGAGAAATACTGTTCCGTCCTGTTTTCGCTGAGGCAGGACATTCCGGTGGAGATCGTCCTGGAAGGTGGGTAGCTCCGTGGCAGACACGATCGATTATTTCGCCAACAAGGCCGACGTGCCGCAGGGAACGCTGGTAGAGCTGTTTTTCCGCACCGTAAGTCGCTTATCGGACAATACGGCGTACAACGTTACCGGCGCTGGGGCCAGAACCTACACCTACGCCCAGGTGCGCGACGTGGCGCGCCGGGGGGCTGCGGCGCTCGCGGCTTCGGGCTTCGCGCGCGGAGACCGGGCGGCCATCCTCTCGGAGAACCGGGTGGAGTGGGCGCTGGCCGACTGGTCCTGCCTCTGCGGGGGGGTGGTCGACGTGCCGATCTACAGCACGCTTCCCGCGGCCCAGGTCGCCTACATCCTGGAGGACTCGGGCGCCTCGCTGGTCTTCGTCTCCGATGCGGAGCAGCTGGCCAAGGCGCGCGAGGCGGTGGCCGGGCTGGACCACGAGGTGGAGATCGTGGTGTTCGACGAGGCGGCCGCGCTGGAGGGCGGGGCTGCGTCGTGGTCGGCCTTCCTGGAGCGCGGTGACGACGCCTCGAGCGACGACTTCGAGGCCGCAGCCGGCCGGGCCCGGCCCGAGGACGTGGCCACGATGTTCTACACCTCCGGCACGACGGGGACACCCAAGGGGGTGATGCTCACGCACAACAACGTGGCATCGAACATCTGGGCGTCCGAGCAGCTGCTCGGGGTCGGCCCCGACGACGTCAGCCTTTCCTTCCTGCCGCTCTCCCACGTCCTGCAGCGCATGGTGGACTATCTCTTCTTCGCCTGCGGGTGCATGGTCACCCACGGCGGGATCGAAACGGTCGCGGCCGACATGAAGGTGCTGCGCCCCACCGTGCTGGTGTCGGTGCCCCGCCTCTACGAAAAGGTCTACCAGAAGGTTCTCGACGCCAGCGGTCTGAAGGCGAAGATCGTGGGATGGGCGGCGAAGGTGGGCCGGCGCGTGGCGCTGTGCCGCGAGAGCGGGAAGAAGGTCCCGTTCCCGGTCGGGCTCCAATACCGGATCGTCGACAAGCTGGTGTTCTCCAGGATCCGCGCCGGAGTGGGCGGACGGCTGCGCTACTTCGTGAGCGGCGGGGCCGCGCTGGCGCCCGAAATCAACCGCTTCTTCCTCGGCGCCGGCATCATGATCCTCGAAGGCTACGGGCTCAGCGAGACCTCTCCCGTGACCAACGTGAACACCCCGGAGCAATTCCGCATCGGGACCGTGGGCCCGCCGGTCCCGGGCACCGAGGTCCGGATCGCGGAGGACGGCGAGATCCTCATTCGGGGCCCTCAGGTGATGAAGGGCTACTACGGCCTGGAGGAGATGACCCGCGAGGTGATCTCCGACGACGGCTGGTTCAGCACGGGCGACATCGGTGAGCTGAGCAGCGACGGGTTCCTGAAGATCACGGATCGCAAGAAGGATCTGATCAAGACGTCGGGCGGGAAGTACGTGGCCCCGCAGCTGATCGAGAACCTCCTCAAGAAGAACGCGTTCGTCGACCAGGCGGTCGTGGTGGGCGAGGGCCGCAAGTTCTGCTCGGTGCTGGTGGTGCCGGCCTTCGAGCGGCTGGGGAGCTGGGCCGAGGAGGCCGGGCTCGACGCGTCCGATGCACGGGCGCTGCTGGGCGACCCGAAGTGCCAGTCGCTGCTGGAAGAGGAGTTCTTCAGCGAGATGCGCGATCTGGCGCGCTTCGAGAAGCCGAAGAAGGTGGGGCTCGTGGCCGAGCCCTTCACCGTGGAGAACGGTGCGCTGACCCCGACGCAGAAGGTGAAGCGGGCTGTGGTCACCGAGCGCTACGGCGGGCTGATCGAGTCGTTCTACAGCGCGGACTCGGTCGAGCAGACGATGTTCGTGGCCTGATCGGCATGCCGGGGTTCACGGTGGATTCGAGGCGTGCCGTGGGCGATTGGATGTGGATATGAGCCGGGGGCAGGACACCGGGGTGGTGACGGTTCTCATGACCGCGCCGGGGACGGATGTGGCGGAGGGCGTGGTTCGCACCCTCGTCGAGGAGCGGCTGGCGGCGTGCGGGAACATCGTGCCGGGAGCGGTGAGCGTCTATCGCTGGGAGGGCGAGTTGCAGCGGGACGAGGAGGCCGTGGCGATCCTGAAGACGACCCGCGCGGTTCTCCCCCGCCTGCTCGAGCGCGCGGCGGAGCTTCACCCTTACGATGTGCCGGAGCTGATCGCGCACGAGGTGGTCGACGGGACGGAGGACTACCTGGAGTGGGTGAGGACGGAGTGCGGCGCGGGGATGGAGGCCGTGCGATGAACGGCCGGCGGGCCGGGGGATACGGGGAGCAGGTGCAATGACACTATTCTGGCAGATACTGGTCGGGGTTCTTGCGCTGGCGTTCGGCATCTACCTGGGGATGCCGGGCCGACCTGACAGCGGGGCCCTTCTCCAGGGACGTTGGCGCGGGGTAAGGAACGCAGGGAAGATCGGGGAGCACAGCGAGCGTCATCTTCAGGAGCTGGAACGGACGTTGGGGAGTGAATGGGGCCGGACGAAGACCGCCAGACGCCACTTCACCATCCTGAACTGGATGAGGAAGGACCCTCGCGGATCCCATCGGCGGCAGTCGCGGCGGTACTTCCGGACGGCGGCGCCGAACCGGAGAGGGCGGCCCGGACGGCGCTGAGCGGCATCCTGAAGCGACCGCGGCTGCGGCCAAATGGCACCCAGCGGAAGCGCCTGGGCGGCTGAGCGGCACGCCAGCGGACGCGCCTGGCGGCTGAGTGCCACCGGACGGAAGCGGAGCCAGTGCGGCGTCAGTTCAGGAAGTACTCCATGACGACCAGCATCGTTCCGATGAATGCCCCGAGGGCGTAGCCCAGGATGACGATCATGCGGAGTTCCCGGTGCGTCACGCGCCGGATCAGCTCCTCCATCCGCTCGACGGGGAATTCCAGGACCTTGTTCTCGACGCGGCGCGCAACGTCGAGGCGGGCCACCACCGAGGGGATCTGTGCCTGGATCCCCCGCCACAGCGGCTCGCTCGCGGCCTGCCGGATGCCGTCCGCCGCACCGCTGGGGAGGAGCCTCGCGGGGCGCCCGATGGGACGATCCAGCGCGGACGCGGCGAGCCGGCGCACACCATCGCGGTAGACGTTGGCGGCGACCTCGGTCCGGACCGCGGCGACCACCCAGCTGGACACCCGTTCCGGCGACACCTCCTGCAGCAGCTCTCCCCACGTGCGCTCCGAGACGCGCGCCAGCCCGGCTTCCAGCTTCTCGGTCAGGAAGTCCCGCGAGGAGGGATCGCGCGCCAGCGTCACCAGCCACGTCGCGAGCGTCTCGACGGTCTCGGCCACCCCGGCGTCGTCCGGCTCGCCGAACACCTCCGTGACCGGGCGGTCCAGCAGGTCCCCGATCGCGTCGCTGATACCCTTGGCCGTGGCCTCCTCGGCGCCGGGTTCATGGAACATGCCGGCGATTCGTTCCGCCCCTTCCGACTGAATTGTGCGGAAGACCTTGCCGATGGTCTCCTCGTTGAGAACCAGGCGGGCGACCACGCGCTGGTGGAAGCGGAGGTCCTGCAGGAAGCGTCGCAGAAGGTCGCGGGTGACCTGCTCGAAGCGCAGTTGGGTGGCGGGCTTCCTGAGGAGTGCGTCCAGACGCTGAATGGCAAGCGGCACATAGCCGGCGATCGCACGCTCCATGGTGGGGACCATCCCGGGGGGAAGCAGATCCCTCAGGGTGACGTCCGGTCTCAGCAGATGTTCCACCGCCTCGTGGAGGTACACGGAGACCGTCTGGTGAAAGCGCTCGGTCGAGACGGCGGCCTCGGCCCATCCCGCGACCGCGGCGGCTACCTTCGCCTCCCGCCCGGGAACCAGCACGTCGCTCACCGGCTGGTCGGCGACGAAGGCCGCCAGCTCCGACGCCCGCTCCTCGACCGTGTCGGCGAACTCGACGGAGTGGAGGTGCTTCTCGATCCTCGCGATGGTGTGGTCGAGCACGTCCTCGATGATCGGGCCGGCCGCGGCCATTACCTCCGGCCCGAGGAGGTCCCGCAGCGATCCCCTCTCCACCTCCAGGACCTCGTCGAGGAAGTGGACGAGCCCCCGGTCGAACGCATCCCGGAACTCGGGCTCGGCCAGAACGCGCGTGAGATCGTCCTCCGTCAGGAGACGTTTGCCCACGGTGCGCCCGATCGCGGCGGCCAGCCGGGCCTGGTTCTTGGGGATGGCCCCCTGCAGCAGGCGGATGCGCATTCCCATGAGGCGCGGCGGGCGGTAGGGATGGAAGAGCATCCAGATCGCGACCGTGTTCGTGAGGCCGCCAGCGATCGCGCCGCCCACGATCGCCCCGATGGCAAGGAGCAAATCGTTCATTCCGCCTTCCGCTCTCCGGGGTTCATCGCTGGAAGTGGCGCAGGAAGCCCTTCACCGCCACCTCCTCTTCGCCGATGTTGATGCGGCCGGCGATTTCGTAGGCGGCCAAAACCGGCAAAATGGCGCCGGGACCGCTGAGGGCCTGCACATGGGAACTCACGGACTCGAAGCTGCCGGAGAGCATCCCGTCCTCCGATTCGATGTGCCACAGCACCGGTACGCCCCGCCTTGCCCGTTCGAAGCCGCGGGTCTCCTCCCAGGTCAACTCCACCTCCGGCCAGAAGAAATCGAGGGTGTCCCTGCGGGCCCAAACCCGGTGGCGGCCCGGTTCCTCGAGGTTGGTGAAAACCAGTTGGAGCCTCTCGTCTCCGATCAACACCCCCAGTTCCGCGCTCCCCGCGTTCTCGGTGGCCCGCACCGCGAACGCGTCCAGCACCAGGCCTTCCGTCTCCACGTCGGCCAGCCGAAGGGCTCCTTCGAGGATCCGGTAGGTAGAGCCCCGCTGGCCGCTCCACTCCGTGACCGTCCGGCCCAGCGTGAGCGACAGGTCGCGCACGCCCTCCCGGTAGTAGATCTCCTCCAGGACATCCTCGAGCCCCACGACCAGACGCGCCGGTCCCCTTGGCACGATGCGCCACGGCGCCCGAGTGGCAACCGTGGCCCATTCGTCCTCCATGAAGAGGCGCCACTGCCCGGCGCGCGCCAGCCAGCCCCGCACGGACCGGTGCACGCTGTCGGCCTCCACCCGGTTCTGGAAGTCCCAGGGCGCGAGCTGCGCCGAATCGCCGGAGGTCTCGATGAACACGATGGTCCGCTGATAAGTGGTACCCGGAGTGATAACCGATGTCGTCGCTGGACCGCTGCCGGAACCCGAATCGGCCTCCGTTGTCTGCTCTCCCGCCTCCATGCCCCCGTCCCCGCACGATCCGGCCAGGGTCGCGGCGATCATCGCCACCGCCACCCGAGCTGCCCGTGGGTGAGCCCCCGTGAGGGCCGGGAGCGGCGAGGCGACACGCCGAAACACTCCGCCCAACCGGCCAAAATGTAATGTCAGCTTTACGAAATGTCGTGTTTTCTTTACAGTTCGATACTGAGCAGGCCGCGGAACACGTCCCCGCTGCATTCGGGCGGCGATCATCCACAGACTGCGAGGCTCCGCCGGGCCTGCGCTCACGCGGCGCGTCCCGGCCTGGTCCGCACGTTGAGCACCTGGTGCGGCTCGGCTTCCAGAGCGCGGTCGAGGGCGGAGCAGAATCGCCGGATCCGCCGGGCGTTCGTACGGAAGTCGCCGCCGCGATGCCGCCCCTCGGCGCTGAGGTCTACGCGCGTCTGTGCGTTGCGGTCCAGCGATACCGTGATCACGATGGTCGCCGGGAAAGGCAGCACCAGACCACGGATCCTGGCCTCGAGGATGCCGGCGATGTCGTCCGAATTCGTCATCGTCCAGCCCCGCAGTCCCCCCGCAGCGAGCCGCACGGCGGCATCCCAGACGGTCCCGAAGGGAATGGAGTAGGTTCTGCCGACAAGCCCGTGGTCGGCGGAATCCGCGCTGGAGCGCGCCGAACGACTGGTGAATCCCTGCCACATGCCTGTTTCCCCCGATGGAACGGTGGCCGATGACGTCGAGCCCCAGGGGCCGGCAAATTCCCGCGGGGCCTAGCGGAAAGCTGTCCAGAGCGGCGCCCGGAGGTCAACACCGTGCGAGCAGTCCGTGGATAATCCCCGCGTCGCACCGAGGGCGGTGAGGCGCCGGGCTGACAAGGCGCGACGAAGGGCGCATGGCGGAGCTATTCGCCCGAGGAGCAACGCAGAGCGGTGCTTCGGAGGCTCGAACGTAAAGACAACATGACATTTTGTAATGTTTTCTTGACATGGCGAATACGTGGGCGCCGCGCCCAGCCCGGATGCATCGCCGACCGAATGCAGCGGGGCTTATTCCGCGGACTGCCAAGCCCGTTGGGTCCGGATCCTTCCCGCTCCGCTATCTTCAGTTCCGCCATCACCCTTCCTCGCGCCCGCCCCGGCGCCGCCGACCGACGGCGAGAAAGGACACCTGCGCGCCCCAATGAAAGCCGTGATCCCGCTCGCGGGCAAAGGGACCCGCCTGCGGCCACACACCCACCTCACGCCGAAGCCCCTGATCCGCGTCGCGGGCAAGCCGGTACTCGACTTCATCCTCGACGATCTGCTGGCGGCCGGAGTTTCCGAGGTCGTCTTCATCGTCGGGCACCTGCAGGACCGGATCCGGGCGCACATCGCCGCGAACTACCCCGGCATCCGGGCCCACTACGTCGTGCAGGAGGTGCAGGACGGCACGGCGGGGGCGGTCGCGCTCGCGCGTCCCTGGGCGGACGGCGAGCTGCTCATCCTCTTTGCCGACACCCTCTTCGAGGTGGACCTGACGATCACGCAGACGCTGGACGCGGATCGCGCGGGGGTGATCTGGGCCAGGGAGGTTGAGGACTACCAGCGTTTCGGTGTGATCGTGACGGACGAGAACGGCGACATGACCCGGATCGTGGAGAAGCCGAGCGAGCCGGTGTCGCGGCTGGCCAACATCGGGCTGTACTACATCCGCGACCACGATCTGCTCTTCGAGGGGATCGAAGAGACGCTGGCGCGGGGGCCGGGTCCGGCGGGTGAGTACTACCTTACCGACGCCTTCCAGTACATGGTCGACGCGGGGGCCCGTATCGCCACCGCGCCGGTGCGGACGTGGCTCGACGCCGGGAAGGTGGACGCGCTGCTCATGGCAAACCGGTACCTGGTGGATGGGATCAGGGGCGGGGTCGACCCGGCGGCGGTCGTGTCGGAGTCGGTGGTTTCGCCGCTCGCGCGGATCGAGGCGGGGGCCCGCGTGAGCAGGTGCCGGATCGGCGAGAACGTGACAATCGAGGCGGGGGCGCGCGTGCGGGACTCCGTGCTGCGCGACACCATCGTGGGGCGCGGAGCGCGGGTGGAAGGGAGCCGTCTCCGCCGCGCGATGGTCGGGGGCGGGGCGGTGGTGGCGAACTGCGAGGGCTCGCTCAACGTAGTCGATCATTCGCAGGTGCTTTGCTCCGGGGCGGGGGGATCGCGATCTTGAAGTGGTCGGACGCGCGGACGGGATGGGCTGCGGGCCGCGTCCGGCGGCTGCGCCGGCGCCGGGGACGGGACCGGGAACGACGAATGGAGCAAGGATGAACGGCAGGGGCCTGATTCACGACTGGAACGTGGCGGAGTTCGAAACCCTCGCGTGGGGCCGCCACGTGGAGCTGAACGACGAGACCCTCCGCGACGGGCTGCAGTCCCCATCGGTCACCGACCCTCCCATTGCCGCCAAGATCCGCCTCCTGCACCTCATGGACGAGCTCGGCCTCCATGCCGCCGACCTCGGCCTGCCCGCGGCGGGGCCGAGGGCCGTCGCCGACGTCACGCGCCTCTGCGAGGAGATCCGGGACGCGAAGCTGTCCCTCGAGCCCAACTGCGCTGCCCGTACCGTGGTGGCTGACGTCGAACCCGTGGTCGGGATCGCCCAGAGGACCGGTATCGCCATTGAGGTCAGCGCCTTCATCGGCAGCTCGCCGATCCGGCGGTTCGCGGAGGGCTGGACGCTCGACCGCATGCTCCACACCGCCGAGGAGTCGGTCTCGTTCTGCGTGAACGAGGGGCTCTCCGTCATGTTCGTCACCGAGGACACCACCCGGGCGGATCCGGAGACGCTGAAAGCGCTCTACGGCAACGCCATCCGCTGGGGTGCACGGCGAATCTGCCTTTCGGACACGGTGGGGCACGCCACGCCCTCCGGGGTCCGGGCGCTGCTCCGGTTCGTGAAGCGCGAGATCGTCGACCCGTCGGGGGTGCGGGTGAAGATCGACTGGCACGGCCACCGCGACCGCGGACTGGGGCTGGCCAACGCGCTCGCGGCGATCGAGGCGGGAGCGGACCGGATCCATGGAACGGCCATGGGGATCGGGGAGCGCGTCGGCAACGTGGAGATGGACCTGCTGCTCGTGAACCTGGCGCTGGCAGGTGTCCACGATGCGGACCTGTCGCTGCTCTCGGAGTACTGCGAACTGGTCGCCCGCGAGTGCGACGTTCACCTTCCGCCCAACTACCCCGTCATCGGCTCGGACGCATTTCGCACCGCCACCGGCGTCCACGCGGCCGCCATCATCAAGGCGCAGGCGAAGGGGGCGGACTGGCTCGCGGACCGGGTCTATTCGGGCGTTCCCGCCGCGCTCGTGGGCCGCCGCCAGGAGATCGAAGTCGGGCCCATGTCCGGGATCTCCAACGTCCGGTACTGGCTGGCGGACCGGGGCTACGATCCCGGCGACGCCGAGCTGTGCGAGCGGATCTTCAACCGGGCCAAGGAAGTGGACCACACGCTCACGGAGGACGAGGTCGTCCGGATCGTCGAACAGGTGCATGCGGAGTCGCCGCGGTGACGAGCAAGTCCGAACCGCCGGCGCGCATCCTCGTGATCGAGGACGATCCGGGCATTGCGGCGCTTGTGGCGTACCAGCTCACTCGCGCGGGATACCGCGTCGAGACCGCGGGGGGTGGCGACGGCGGCCTCGAGTCCGTCCACCGGGAGATCCCGGATCTCGTCGTGCTCGACCGGATGCTCCCCGGCCTGTCGGGAGACCAGGTGCTCAAGGCGATCCGCCAGGATCCCGCGACGCGGTACGTCCCGGTACTGGTGCTGACGGCCAGGCGGGAGGAGGCCGACCGGATCGAGGGGCTGGAGCTGGGGGCGGACGACTACCTCACCAAGCCCTTCAGTCCGAAGGAGCTGGTGCTGCGGGTGGAAGCGATCCTGAGGCGGATAGGGGGATTCGCGGGGCTGGCCGACCACGAGGGCGGGGTGCTCCGGGCGGGAAAGCTGGCGCTGGACCGGGGTTCGATGCGGGTGACGCTGGGGGGCGAGGACGTTCCATTGACGCCCACCGAGTACCGGTTGCTCCGCGTCCTGGTGGAGAACCGGGGACGGATGCAGAAGCGAGCGGACCTCCTGGAGGCGGCCTGGGAAGCAGAGGGAAGGACAAGGGATGGGGTGCGAACCCGGACCGTGGACATGCATATTCGTCGTCTGCGTACCAAACTGGGGCATGCCGGTGAATGGATTGAGACCGTCCGCGGATTCGGGTACCGTTTTCGGGGGCCTGAGCCTGCCGGGTAGCGGGAGGAGCGGCGTCGGCGTCCGGTTCGGTTCGCCCGAAGACGGGGACAGGGTGCCGGCGGCCGCCCGGCGTGTGGCAGTGCGTTGAGGGTTCCACTGAGGTTGGCGACCGGACTCGCCGGTGCGGGGTTCGTACTGGTGCTCGCACTGGCGGCGTGGGCGGTCACGCGTTCGGTGGCGGCGCGGGTGCTGGAGGCCGAGGCGGAGCGGCACCTGGCCGCGGCGACCACCCTGGGGGCCGAGCGCTTGCGTGCGTCCCAGCAGGAATCGCTGGACAGCGTGGCCGGGGCCCTGGCGCGCTCCTCCGGCTACCGCGTGAGCGTCTTCGGAGCCGACCAGCGCCTGATCGCCGATTCGGATTTCGGAGCTCAGCAGGCCGATGCCGTGCCGGAGTCCTCCGGGCGGATCGAGGTGGTGGGGGCGTTGCGGCGCGTTACCGCTTCCTCCCGGCGGGTCAGCGCGCTGGACGGACGTCCCTACGTCTACAGCGCGGCTCGCCTGTACCGCGGCGGCCAGCCGGTCGTGATCCGCTTCGCGGCCCGGGTGGACCCGATCATGGATGCCGCGGGCCGAGTTGCGCGTGGTGTCCTGTTGGCGGTCCTACTGACCGGGGCGGCCGGCGTGTATGCGCTGGACCGGGGGACGGGCGCCATTGCGGGCGCTCTGGATGAGGTGCGGCAGTTGCTGGCGCGGCTCGCGACGGGGCAGACCGCCGGCCCCCGGGTCAAGCTGTCCCGCTTCGTCGAGCTCGCGCGTGTGGCGTCCGCTGCCAATCGGGTCAGGGGCGAGCTCGATGAACAGCTGGGCGGCGTCACCCGCGAGCGCGACGAGCTCGCGCAGCTCATGGACGAGGTGGGAGAGGGCCTCATGGCGCTCACCAACGACGCCAGGATCCTGCGCATCAATCCCGCGGCGCGCGAGCTGCTGGGCCTGGTCGAGGTGCTGCCGTTCTCGCCTGTGGGGTCCCTGGTCCGCGACCCGGTGCTGCGGGACTTTCTCGAGGCGTCCGTGGTGCGCGCCGAGGGCCGCCTGGAGGTGACCGTGGGCGACCGGGAGCTGGAGGTGCGCACCAAGCGGGGGACGGCGGGGGGGGCGGTGGTGCTGCTGGTGGACATCACCGAGATTCGGCGGCTCGAGGCCGTGCGTTCCGACTTCGTCGCCAATGCGTCACATGAACTGAAGACCCCGCTGACGGTGATTCGCGCCGCTGCGGAAACGGTGCTCGACGCGGAGTTGCCGGTCGACCTGCGCAGTCAGTTCCTGCGTTCCATCGAGGGCAACACGGTGCGCCTGCAGCGGCTGGTGGACGACCTGCTCGACCTCTCTCGCTACGAGTCGGGAGCGTGGCGCCCTGAGCGGGAGCCGTTTCTGGTGCAGGAGGTGGCCTGGGAGGCTTGGCGGGAGCTGGAGGAGCGCTGGTCGGGGCAGGACCTCGAATTCCGGACCGTCGGAAAGGGCGAGGGAATGGGAGACGAGGCTGCGGTCTACCAGATCTTCCGCAATCTCTTCGAGAACGCCCTTCGGTACGTTCCCGCAGAAGGCGGCCGGATCGGCGTCGAAATCAGCCGGGCGGAGGACATGATCGCGGTTGCCGTGGAGGACAACGGCTCCGGCATTCCCCCCTCCTCGCTGCCAAGGGTCTTCGAGCGGTTCTACCGGGTGGACACAGCGCGCTCGCGAGAAGAAGGAGGTACCGGGCTCGGTCTTGCAATCGTCCGGCACCTCGTGTCGAGCATGGGGGGCGACGTGGGGGTTTGCAGTTCGCTCGGTGCGGGCACCACCATAACATTTACGATTCCCGCGACCGAATCCTTCAGTCGCGTGCCGGGACGGGAATTCGCGCTTCCGCGGGAGCAAGGACGTTGAGAATGCCTGCTAATCCAGCGGCCCCTGGCCGGCCCCTCGAAGTCTGGCCGCCCGTGGTGGCGCTCGACGTTGCTCCTCGGGCGAATAGCGCGTTGATCTGCCAATCGTCGCGCCTTGCCAGCCCGGGGCCTCGCCGCCATCGGTCCAACGTGCGGGTTGTTCACGGACTGCTGGCGGTCGTCGCGGCGTGCACGGTCGCGACACAAGCAGGCTGCGGTGCGCCGGGCCGGGCCGGGGGGATTGTGTCGGTAGGCGGCTCGAGCAGCCTGTACACGCTCTCGGAGGCGGTGGCGGAGTCGTTCACCGGAGTCCGGCCCGACAGTCGGGTCACCGTGAGCTTTTCGGGCACCGCGGGGGGCTTCAGGCAGCTGTGTGACGGCGAGATCGACATCGCGGGTGCGTCGCGCAGGATCTCCGCCGCCGAGGCCGCGCGCTGCAGCGCCCTGGACTTCCCCTTCCTGGAGATCCCGGTGGCGCGGGATGGCATCGTCATCATCGCCAATCCGGCCAACACCCTCGTGGAGTGCCTGACGCTGGACGAGCTCACCCGGCTGTGGGGGTCCGCCGGAGAGGTGCGAACCTGGCGCGACCTCAGGCCGTCGTATCCCGCCGAGACGATCCGCCTCTTCGGCCCGGGGCCCGATTCCGGAACGTTCCGACTGTTCACGTCGGTGGTCGTCGGACGACCGGGGGCCAGCCGATCCGACCACTATCAAAGCGAGGACGACGACTTGATCGCGCGCGGGGTGGCGGGTGGCCGCTGGGGACTGGGCTACCTCGGCTCTGCCGCCTACACCAGAAACCGGGAAGACCTCCGCGCGGTCCCCGTGGACACCGGCTTCGGCTGCGTGGAACCCACCCCTGACGCGGTGGCCGACGGGCGCTACAGTCCGCTCGCGCGGGACCTCTTCATTCATGTCGGCGTCGCTTCCCTCGCTCGCGAAGAGGTGTATGCCCTTGTGGACTACTACCTGTCCGCCGCCGCCACGCTCGCGGTCGAAACCGGATACGTGGCTCTTCCGGCGGCGGAGTATGCGCGCGGCCGGGTGATGCTCGAATCGGGACGGGAGGCCTCATGATGGCCGATGGGAGCCGGCCGAAGTCGCCTGAACCGGCCCGGGCGCCGCCCGACGGGCCCCTGGCGCCTGCGTTCCCGGGCGGCGGAACCGCGTCGCTGGCCCTTTCGGAGCGCGTGGCGGCGCGCTTCTTCCAACTTTGCGCCGTGCTGGCCGCCCTGGCCGCCATCGCCGTCGCCGCCACATTGGGGAGCGAAGCCGTGCTCTTCTTCACGGAGGTGTCCCCGGTTCGTTTCTTCAGCGAACTCGCCTGGACCCCGCTGGCCGAGGAGCCACGCTTCGGCGTCCTGCCCCTCATCGCCGCCACGGCGCAGATCACGGCCGGTGCGGCGGTGGTGGCGTTTCCTCTGGGACTGCTCACCGCGATCTACGCGGAGTACTATGCGGATCCCCGCGTGGCCGGGCTCCTGACCGTCGCGGTGACGGTGCTGGCAGCGGTTCCCACCGTCGTCTACGGCTATGTTGCACTCAACTTCGTCACACCCGCTCTGAGGAACATCTGGCCCTCGATCGAGGCCTACAACGGGATTTCGGCGTGCCTGGTGGTGGGCGTGATGATCCTTCCCACCGTCGCCCTGCTTTCCCGTGGAGCGCTGAAGGCGGTGTCTCCGTCGCTTACCGACGCGGGTCTGGCGCTTGGGGCCAGTTCGGCCCGGGTTCTGGTCCGGGTGGTCCTCCCGGCGGCGTCGCGCGGCATCGCGGCCGCCCTTGCGCTCGCGCTGGCGAGGGCGGCGGGGGAGACGATGATCGTTACGCTGGCGGCCGGCAACCAGGCGCGCCTCACCTGGAGTCCCCTGGAGGGCATCCGCACCCTGACCGCCTACATCGCGCAGGCGAGCATGGGGGACGCAGCATCCGGCACTCTCGAGTACCGGGCCTTCTTCGCGGTCGCCGCTGTGCTGTTCGCCATCACGTACGCGGTAAACGCGCTGGGCAGATGGCTGGCGGGAGGGCGGCGATGAAGAGGTTCCGCCACCACGGGCCGGTCAGCGCAGCAGGCAGCGTCGCGGCCTCCGTCACCCTCGCGACGGCGATGACCCTGATCGCGATCCTGCTCGTGCAGGCGCGGGGCGTCCTCGATTTCGGCTTCCTCCTCGGCACCCCCTCCCGCTTCGCCGCGCAGGCCGGCATCGGCCCCGCCCTCGCCGGCACACTCTGGCTGACCCTGCTCACGGCGGCGATCGCCTGCCCGGTGGGTGTCGGCGCGGCGGTGTACTTCGAAGAGTATGCCCCCCGCACCCGCACGATGCTCGCGATCGAGTCCGCGGTGGCGAACCTGGCGGGCGTGCCGCCCCTGGTCTTCGGAGTTGCGGGGCTGGCGCTGTTCGTGCGCGGCCTGGGGCTCGGCTCCACGGTCCTCGCGGGCGGCCTGACCCTGGCGATGCTCGCGCTGCCCACCGTCCTCGTGACCTCGCAGGAGGCCATTCGGCAGGTCCCGACCGGGGTTCGCGCAGCGGCCTACGCACTCGGTGCGACGCGGTGGGAGGTCATCCGCCGGCAGGTGCTGCCCGCCGCGGCTCCCGGCATCGTCACCGGCCTGACGCTGGCGCTCGCCCGTACGGCGGGGGCCGCGGCGCCGCTGCTCGTAATCGGCGCGGCGTCGTTCATCACCTACGCCCCCGGCACGCCCGGCGACCCCCTGACCGCCCTGCCGACCCGGGTGTTCGCCTGGAGCGCCCGGTCGCAACCCGGCTTCACCGCCCTCGCCGCCGGTGCGGGCGTCGTGCTCCTCGCGCTCCTCCTCGTCCTCCACCTGGCGGGAATGGCCCTGCGCCGCCGCCTCGCGGGAGCCGCCCGGTGAGCGCGCCCGTCACCCCCCCGCCCCCCGCAGCCCCCCCGGCGACCCCCCCGCGCGACGGCCCGCACCCTCGCGCTCCCCTGCTCTCGCTCGGCGACCTCTCCGTCCGCTTCGGCGACCGTCCCGCGCTCTCCGGCGTCTCCCTCGACATCCCACGGGGCCGGGTCGTCGCGGTCATCGGACCCTCCGGGTGCGGCAAGACGACGCTGCTGCGCGCCCTCAACCGCATGAACGAACTGATTCCCGGCGCGCGCACCAGCGGGAGCCTGCTCTTCGACGGTCAGGAGCTCTACCGGCGCGAGACCGACCCGGCCGAGGTCCGGCGGCGCATCGGGATGGTGTTCCAGGAAGCCGCGCTCTTCCCCGGGTCCGTCTTCGACAACGTTGCCTTCGGGCCCCGGGCCAGCGGCTTCGGCGGCGACCTGCACGCCCTCGCGGAGGAGGTCCTCACCGCGGTGGGACTCTGGGCCGAGCTGGGCGAGGATCTGGATGTGCCCGCCGTGTCCCTCGCCGCCGGTCAGCGGCAGCAGCTCTGCATCGCGCGCGCCCTGGCGGTGCGGCCGCAGGTCCTGCTCCTGGACGAGCCCACGACGGCCCTGGACCCCACGGCGACCGCCCGCATCGAGTCCCTCATGCACGCGCAGCTGCCCCACCTTACGATCGTGATCGCCACGAACGACCTTCGCCTCGCCGCCCGCGCATCGAGCCTGACCGCCTACCTGGACCGCGGCGAGCTCGTGGAGTACGGTCCCACGGAGACGCTCTTCACCAATCCCGCGCACCCGCGCACCGAGTCCTACCTGACCGGTCGGATCCCATGACGGAGCACCCGCCTCCCAGGCAGCCCTTCGAGCTCGAGTTCGACCAGCTCCACAACCTCTTCCTGGAGATCGCGGGGCGGGCGGAGGAGCTGGTGCGCCTGGCGATGGAGGGGCTTGAGCAGCGGGATCCGGACAGGGCGGCGCTGGTCCGCCGGGCCGACGACAGGATCAACGACCTCGACAACGAGATCAACGAGCGCGCGATGGGACTTCTGGCGCTCCAGAACCCCAGGGCCGGCGACCTTCGCTTCGTGCTCGCCGTTCTCAGGGCCTCCAGGGACATCGAACGGATCGGCGACCACGCCGTGAACATCGCGAATGCGACCCGGCGGACGGCTGGTCACCCGCCCCTGCCGGACATTCTGGAGACCCGCGAGATGGGAACCCAGGTCCGGAGCATGCTGGGCCGCGCCCTCGGCGCGTTGATCAACCGCGACACCGAGGCGGCGAGGGCCGTCATCGCGGAGGACGACCTGGTAGACGACATGCGGCGCTCCGCGTTCGGCGTCATCTTGTCATTCATGTCCGAGCAGCCGCGCTACATCCAGCCGGGGGTGAACATGATCCTGGTGGTGCAGAACCTGGAGCGGATCGGGGACCTTGCGACGAACCTCGCGGAGGACGCGGTGTTCCTCGCCGAGGGCCGGTCGATCAAGCACGCCGGCAAGTCGGCGACGCCGTGAAGGGCGACGGGGCGGGCCGCGCAGGGGGACCGGCGGGCCGAGCCAGTGAATCGGCCAGCCGGGCCGGCGACCCGCTGCAAGGCGAGGCCGCCGCCGCGGCAAGCCTGGGCGAGGCGGTCGAGGAACTGCTGAGCGAGGTCGCGGTCGAAACCAGTCCGGAACCGGCGCCGCTCTTCTCGTCGCTGCGCGGGCGGGGCGCCGTCGTCACCGGCGGATCGAGCGGGATCGGGCGGGCCACCGCGATCGGCCTGGCCGCGGGGGGCGTCAACGTCGCCGTCAACTACCTGGACACCGGCACCGAGAGCCGGACGGCGGCCGCGGAGGTGGGGGAGGTGCTGGAGCAGGCCGGAGTGGAGGTGCTGATCCGGGCGGGCGACGTGCGTGACCCCGGGCAGACCGCCGAGTTCTTCGCCGAGGCCGATGAGCGACTGGGTGGACTGCACGTCCTGGTCAACAACGCCGGCGTGGGCGCGGACCACGCGCTCTGGCGCATGTCGGACGAGGAGTGGGGGTCGGTGATCGACACCAATCTCTCGGGCGCGTTCTACTGCATCCGCGAAATCGCGCCGTACTTCCGCGCACAGGAGTTCGGCAAGATCGTCAACGTCTCGTCGGTCCACGGCCTGTCGAGCGAATTCGGTCTGGCCAACTACTGTTCCTCGAAGGCGGGGCTGATCGGGCTGACCCGCTCCGCCGCCCTTGAGCTGGGGCCGTCGAACGTGAACGTGAACGCGGTGGCGCCGGGCTACATCCGCACCACCAGGCTCACCGACCGGGTGCCCGCGGAGATCATGGACCGGGCCCGGGAGCGCAGCGCGCTGGGGCGCCTGGGCGATCCCCAGGACGTGGTCTCGGTGATTCTGTTCCTCTGTTCGGAGCTGGCCCGCCATATTACGGGGGTCGTGATACCCGTGGACGGGGGATACCTGACATGACGAAGACCGACAGGAGCAACCGCGAGTGGCGGGAGATGCTGACGCCGGAGCAGTACCGGGTCACGCGCAAGGGAGGCACGGAGCGCGCCTTCACCGGCGAGTACTGGGCCTCGAAGGACGAAGGGACGTACATGTGCGTCTGCTGCGGGCAGCCGCTCTTCGAGTCGGAGGCAAAGTACGACTCCGGGACGGGCTGGCCCAGCTTCGACCGGCCGGCCGGCGACGGGAGCGTGGAGGAGCGGGAGGACCGCAGCCTCTTCATGCGGCGGACGGAGGTGGTGTGCAGCCGCTGCGACGCCCACCTGGGCCACGTCTTCCCGGATGGACCGGAGACGACCGGGCTCCGCTACTGCATCAACTCGGCGGCGCTGGATTTCGAGGCGGGGGACGGCAGCGATGGTGGCGAAGAGGGTGGGTGACGCGTGGCGCCAAGGGGTCGAAACCCGCAAGACAGGGCGGACATCTTCAGCTTTTCGATATATGATCGTATATCGACAATATATGATGCTATATAATCGAGATCAGAATATATGCTAACGAATATCACAGTGATCCCCGGCGACGGGATTGGCCCCGAGGTGACGCAGGCCGTCCTCGATGTGCTGGCCGCAGCCGGAGCCGAGCTGGAGTACGACATGCAGGCCGCCGGCGTGGGCGCTGTCGCGACGCACGGCAGCCCGCTGCCGCAGGAGACGAGCGACTCGATCGAGCGGAACCGCGTCGCGCTGAAGGGTCCGCTGGCGACGCCGTCGGGGTCCGGGTTCCGCTCGGTGAATGTCGCGATCCGGAAGCGGTTCGATCTCTTCGCGAACGTGCGTCCCGCGCGGACCATCCTCCCCGGGGGGCGCTACGAGGACATCGACCTGGTGCTCATTCGCGAGAACACCGAGGGCCTGTACGTCGGCGTCGAGCACTTCATCGGGATGGACCGCGATCCCAGGGCGGCGGCCGAATCGGTCATGATCACGACCCGGTACGGCTGCGAGCGGATCGTGCGCTTCGCCTTCGACTACTCGGTGGCGAACGGACGCGGCAAGGTCACGCTGGCGCACAAGGCGAACATCCTGAAGCACACGCAGGGGCTCTTCCTGGAGGTGGGCCAGCGCATGGCCGCCGACTACGCGGACCGCGTCGCCTTCGAGGACAGGATCATCGACGCGACCGCCATGTTCCTGGTGCTCGATCCCTACCGTTTCGACGTGCTGGTGATGGAGAACATGTTCGGGGACATCCTGAGCGACCTGATGGCGGGGCTGGTGGGGGGGCTGGGGTTCGCGCCGGCGGGGAACATCGGCGAGACCCACGCGGTCTTCGAGGCCGTGCACGGGTCGGCGCCCGACATCGCGGGGCAGGGCGTGGCCAACCCCACCGGGCTGCTCCTCTCGGCGTGCATGCTGCTCGACCATGTGGGCCAGGCGGAGACCGCGTCCCGTATCAGGGGGGCGCTCACGGGGGTGATCCGGGACGGGGTGGCGCGGACGCGCGACATGGGTGGCCGCGACGGCACGGCCGCCTTCACCCGCGCGGTGATCGGGGCGCTGGCGTGATCGGCCGCGCGCGCATGAGTGGCGGCACGCGTGTGAGTGGCGGCACCTGCGTGATCGCGGGCGGCGGGCCGCGCGGGTCACGGAGCCGGATCGGGGCGCTGGCGTGATCGGGTTGCGAAAGGCGCGGCTGCCCGACATCGCGGGCGATTTCTCCTGCGCCGGCTGCGAGCGCACCTTCCGTTCGACCGAACTGGACCGTCATTTCTGGTGTGACGCGTGCGTTGCGACGGCGCGGGCGCGGGCGAAGCGGGTGGGCTGGATCGTCGGCGGCGGGATCGCCGCGGCGCTCGCAGCCTGGATCTTCCTCGTTCTCCAGCCGACGATGCTGATAGGTGGCTGGATCGGTGTCGTGCTGGCCACCTTCTGGCTATGCTCGCGGATCGCGACCGAGTTCTGGTACGGTCAGTTGCGCTTCCGCAGACGGCCCCGCTGACGGCAGATTCCACGGGCGCCGTCGCACGGCCACTCACTCGCCACCCGCGGCGCACAGACTGAACCGCCCCACCGGGGCAGACCCACAGGAGACACTCGCAATGGCCGCAAGGTTCGAAGGCCTGGACTTCTACGATATCGACGCCCTCCTCACGGAAGAGGAGCGCATGGTGCGCGACACGATCCGCGACTGGGTCGAGGATCGGCTCATTCCCGTCATCGGCGACGCGTACGTGGCGGGCCGCTTTCCCACCGAACTGATCCCCGAGATCGGGGAGCTGGGGGTGCTCGGAGCGAACCTGCCCGAGGAGTACGGCTGCGCGGGGCTGAACAACATCGCCTACGGGCTCATCATGCAGGAGCTGGAGCGCGGCGACTCCGGGATCCGCTCCTTCGCGTCCGTCCAGGGCGCCCTCGTCATGTACCCCATCCACACCTTCGGCAGCGAGGAGCAGCGCCGCACCTGGCTGCCCGCGCTGGCGTCAGCGGAGAAGATCGGCTGCTTCGGCCTCACCGAGCCCGACTACGGCTCCAACCCGGCCGGCATGATCACGCGGGCCCGCCGGACCGACGACGGCTGGGTGCTCAACGGCACCAAGATGTGGATCACCAACGGCTCGATGGCCGATGTCGCGGTCATCTGGGCCCAGACCCGGGAGCCCGGCAACACGAAGGGCATCCGCGGCTTCATCGTCCCCACCGACACCCCCGGCTTCAGCGCCCGCGACCAGAAGGGAAAGCTGTCGCTGCTGGCGTCCGACACCAGCGAGCTGGTCCTGGACGATGTCCACCTTCCCGAAGACGCGCTCATGCCGGGTTCGACCGGCCTCAAGAGTCCCCTGATGTGTCTGACCCAGGCCCGCTACGGCATCGCGTGGGGCGCGGTCGGAGCCGCGATGGGCTGCTTTCATGAGGCGGCCAGCTACGCCGGCACCCGCGTCATGTTCGACGGCACCATCGGCGGCAAGCAGATCCAGCAGGTGCGGCTCGCCGACATGCTGACCTGGATCACGCAGGGCCAGCTGGTCTGCTACCGCCTGGGCCGCCTCAAGGACGAAGGCACGATGACCCCCCAGCAGGTCAGCCTCGCCAAGCGCGCGAACGTCGACATGGCCTGCAACATCGCCCGCGAGGCGCGCCGGCTGCTGGGCGCCAACGGCATCCTCGCCGAGTACGCGTCCATGCGCCACATGGCGAACCTGGAGTCGGTCCACACCTACGAGGGCACCCACGATGTCCACTCGCTGATCCTCGGGCAGACGATTACGGGGGTTTCGGCGTTTTAGCAGCCCGTGGATAATCCCCGCGTAGCACCGAGGGCGGCGAGGCGCCGGGCTGGCGGAGTGTCTGAGGCGTGTATCACGGCAGGACATCGTCTAAAGTATTACAGGGCTGCACGATCTGCGTTTCCTGCCGTTGGGCTGGACCCTGCTGGACCGTACCGCAAGAGCGGGAAAACCGACCACTTTGGCGGGAAGAGCCACACCGCCCGCACGGCCCGGAAGACCAGCGACCGCTCACTCGACGCGCTCCGAAAACGCGTCCCGTGCAACCGTCCGCCGCGCTTCTTCAAACCACTCGTCAAGATACTGGATTGCGCGCTCCAACGCTTCGTCGCTGATGTCCCCGCGACGATGGGCTTCATGGGGCGGATGCTGCTGACGGGCATGGACCGCCTCGATCCTGTCGAGCATGGCTACCCTATCGAGCTCCGTCAAGCTGGCATAATACTCGGCCCGCTTCTCTTGGAGCAGCCTGCCTATCTCGGTGGGCTCAAGGTCCATCTCACTCACCTGGCCAAGCCTCTCGTACCAACCACCCGGCGGAGACACGGCTTTGTCGAACTCGGCGCGAGCTTCTCGGCGCCAGACCAACAGCTCACGCTTCGCAACCAGAAACCCAACGGCCTCGTCAAGAGTCACCTCCATCGGATCGAATCGCTCGGGCACCGTGGCGTGCTCCTTCCGACATGATACGAATGGCCCGAACCGCCCTGCTGTTTGCACGGTGACAGCAGCCCCCGTGTCGGGGTGAGGGCCGAGGTTCCGCAGCGCAAACTGCCCGAGCAGCGCGAGGGCACCTTCCAAGTCCACGTCATGGAGCTCCAGTCCTTCCGGCAGGTCCACGATCTTAACCCGAGGCCCGTTACGTCTTCGCTCGCCGAGCTGCGCAAATGGCCCGAAGCGTCCATCCTTGACATACACGTTCTGGCCACTCACCGGGTCTTGGCCCAGTGGACGATCCTGCTCCATCCGTCTTTGGAGAAGTCGACTTGCCTCTTCGAGTGTCAGCGCGTCTGGGTCGATGTGTGGCGGCACGCTTACCCGAACAGTACCGCCTGACCCACCCGCAGGAATCGTCCGGCCCAATTGCAGATAGTGCCCGTAGGGTCCCGCTCTGAGGAAGATCGGTCGTCCGGACTTCGGATCCGTACCCCACCGGCGATCTCGCTCCAGCCTCTCGTCAATCAGCTTGAGAGCCTGATCCAACGTAACGTCGCTCGGATCGCCGCCTCGTCTGCTTGTGTAGCGGGCAACCACCTGTGGATCGGAGGATTCGTACTCCACCCTATCAGGTAGCTCGATTCTCAAGGCTCGCTTCGGAGTGGCTTCCGACCTCCGACCGAGTTGCACGTACATCCTGCCGTTGGGACCGACTTTGACAAAGACCGGGGCGCCCGTGCGCGGGTGGTCACCGAGTCGTCCCCAGTCCCGCGCGGCCTCGATGATGTCGGCAGTCTCGGTGGCAACCTCCGTCGCTCCACCAACTCCGCGGTATAGCTTCCGTGTCGCTTTGCCGATGTCGGTTTCGTCCCGTCCTTGGTCGAACCAACGTCGAGCGAGCTCAAGCTTCGTGGCGTTGAAGGCGCGCTTGAGCTTGTCGGAATAGGCGTCGAGCTCCCGATCATTAATCGCACCCAGCCTACATAGGGTAGCGAGCAGTTCCTCTTGAGATCGGTAGATGGCGCTGATCTCCGACACGGCCTTGGAGGCCGACAGGTGTGAGGAAGCCAGAAAATCCAAGCACTCGTCGATTAGCGGGATCACCGCTCCAACGGGGACCTCACCCTTGGCTGGCTCGTCGGCCACAGCTTCTTCCGCGATGGTAGCACCGTCTAGTAGGGGCCGCTGCGCCTCGTCGAAAACTGCTTCAGCAGCGTGCCTTAGCGCCGCTTCGTCAACAACGATCTTGAGGGTGACCCGTGACGATATGCCCGGCCCACGAGAGGCGTTCCGAATGCTGTCAATGTGCTCCGCAATCCTCTGACGGTGTCGGGCGACAACTTCCGCAACCGAGACGTCGTGCTCATGGCGAGGATACGCGTCCGACACGGAAATCAGTTTTGTCCAGTGTCGAGCGGAGGCTGGTGGCTCGGTCTAAAGCCCACGGTGGGGCGGGGCTTCGACACTCCCCACGCCACCACCAGACTCTCATCGAGATCACGCATACTCACGATTCGGCCAACTCGCGTCCGGTATTCGTTGGTGACCGTGGCGAGGTCACCGGATCTGGCCTCCAACACCCTCGGCCACTCCTCTGGCATTACGAATACCTTGGCGGTCCCGTCTGGCCCGTCTTGACAGTCGCAATCGAGGTCTTCGAGGATGGGCTCATCAAGGCCGGGACGAGCGATGGTCATGCGATGCGAGTACATGGAATCCCTTTGTCTGGAGTCAACCAAGGCCCGGCATCGGAATGTAGTAGGGAGGGATGCGTACTCGCCCCGTCACCGACCCGCATTGGGCGTGTCGACTCAGTCATCGGTATTCTCCACCCGCTGCATTCCGGTCAGTACCATCAGCCCCTCGCCCTGAAGGTAGATCAACTCATCCGGGACGTGAACCACTGTGTCTGCCTCGGCGCCTGGACCCTTGAAGCGACCCATCGAGCGATGCACTCGTGGGAGGCGGGGACCGAACGAGACCAAAGCCGTCGTAATCTCGAGGGCGGCGTCGATCAGGGCGCGCTCGCTCGCGTCTGCCCCCAAGTTCTTCACGGGACAGTGGCGGAGCCACTTGCGGAGCTCGTCCACCTTTCCTTGGGTGATTCGGACTGATTTGGTAGGTGGTCGTGTCGTCATCGTGCCAGACCCCTTGCAGGCTGTTTGGGATACATATTGTAGGCGATACTGCCTACAGTCTAACCACGGATGTGCTACAACACAACCCGGACGAGAGAAGGGGAGAGCCGGCGTGTCTTCCTAGCCGTGCTGGTGGACCCAAGGTTCAAGCGGTCTGGCAACGGACGGTTGCACGCCCCCCAGCTCTTCGGCCCTTGGGGCTACGCCTGACGAGGCTCGGCTAGCCGGACCAACCGAAGTCCGGTGAATTACAACTCCAAACCTACTTCGGTCCGGGCATCCCTAACCATGCGGACGTGGATTCCGTAGACATGGACCACCCCATTCGCGAACCATCGGTGGCGTAGGTCACGGTGCTTGCCGAGGAGAAGCCGCTGGCTTATCCGTGAATCTGGGAGTCTGGTCAGAACGGGAAGGGACCTCACTGGAGGTGGAGCGCTGGCGCGGGGGCCGGGTGATGCGTGACCGCTCGGCTTCGGAACTGGCTGTGGCGCGGCCCGCGGGGAGGGCCGAACGCGCCGTTTGTGGGAAGGTTCGCGTCGGCGACGGGAGCGTGCCGATGGCACGGCAAGGTGCACTTCGGGGACCTGACGCTGGCGGCTGTGGTGCACCGCGCCGTTTACGCGCTCGTCGTCCGCTAGGGCGCGGGTCATGTCGGACGGCCTTCTTGCGGGGTGCCGAAGTGAAGCGGGGTCCGGGGGATTCGGGGAATCCCACGGTTCGTCATCGAGGCTGCGCGGGAGTTAGATTACCTCTTAGAGTCAGCAACCCAACTCACTGAGGAGGTCCGTTGTGGACCTGCAATGCATGGCGGTGTTCCGGAAAGTTCCTGAAGGCTACATCGCCTTCATCGAGGAGTTTCCCGGTGCCAACACCCAAGGCGCTTCCCTCGAAGAAGCTCGGTCGAACCTTCGGGAAGCCGTCGCCCTGGTGATCGAAGCCAACCGGGAAATGGCCCGCGAGGACGCCACCGGCGGTGCGGTCATCAGAGAGCCCATCACCGTCACGGCGTGAAGCGCCGGGACTTGCTGCGGCATTTGGCACACCACGGATGCGCCCTTCTGCGCGAAGGCGCGAACCACACCCTCTACATGAACCGGGCGGCCAAGAAGGTCTCGACGATTCCCCGGCACAACGAGATCAACCGGGATCTCGCCAGAAAGATCTGCAAGGACCTCCAGGTGCCCCGGCCTCCAGCGAGCTAAGATGGCGGATCGGCTGCCGCCGCTGTCGTGGCCCCGGCAGCAGGGGAAACGGCGGTGTGGGTCCTGCGGCAAGCTCTACGTGGGCCGTCCCCGGGAGGAACCCGTATGCCTCACCTGCGATATCCGTGAGCGGACGGCTCGGGGCGAGAGTCCGGCGGCCATCGCGGTTCGCTTCGGGATCCCCCGGTTCCGCGTCGAGGCTGTGCTGGAGCCCGATTCTCACCCTACCCGTACCCCTCGGGGACCGGCGATCGTCGATTCTAGGCGATTAAGAGGGCTCTCCATGGAAGGTGCAACGCCGCCACCCTACCAGCCAATACCGTCGAGGGCGTCCATGATTCTCGCTACGTCTTCGTCGGTAAGCCAATCGATTGCTAAAACCTGCTCGGGCGTAGTGATCCGCTCACGGATTCGTTCTGCGTCCCGGCCCGTCGACGGCACGGGCCGACCCCGGAAATAGTAACCGTAGTATTCGTGCCAGATTGTTGAGCCGGTTTGCATGACGCGCTTACGTGATCTTTCGATCGCAGCTTCGACCCGCGCACTGTCTGTCCCCTCAAGCAATCGGAGCGTCGGTTCGGCCGCGTTCCGTCGAGCCCTCTCAAGCTCATGCTCGGCGCGAAACCGTGCGAAAGGGTCGTCGTATTGGGCAAGAACACGAGGACCGCCCACATCAGGAGATCCAAGCTCTGAGAACTCGTCGGCGTCGCCTGAGGCATCACAGGCAAGAAGGGCGATGCCCAGGAATGCAACCGCGCTCAGAGGCCGACCTACTCCTACGCGTTGGCGTACCGACTCCCTCCGACGCCCCATAGAGCGAGTGGGGGCCACCGGTCGCAGGCTAGTGCTAGTCAAGATCGTGTCCATTCCACGCTTGGTCTGAAGTCGAGTCGTCAGGGACTTCGACAGTCAGGATAGCGACACCGGCACGCTCCTGGCCAATACCAACAGACGAATCCTCCCGCCTCTCCCATAGATGCGACAAGATGCTATGGCGGCAACGGCCTACGACACGAAGCCTTACGGGCGAGTCAGTACACCAGTCCTGCACGACACGAGTATGGCTCGTCCCATCAAGGCCCACGATACGGAGCCCGACTGTCTGCAGAGAAGGGCTTGGCGCGAACATCGACTTGAGCTCGATGGCGAACATCCTTAGCGGCTTACCGTCGCCGCTCGGCGGCCATCTCACGGCCGCCTTCGCGTCGACCTTCTAGGCTGCCTGGGTTCCCGCTGGGTCCGCGACCTACGGATGCCCGTGGAACGGGACGCAGGCTCCACCGCCTGCACCAAGTCGAACCCGAGTCCTCGGAGTTGGCGAAGTTCCGGCAACGCCAGACGGAACATTCCGTCGATCTCGGCGTACACGGCTTCCAGTTCACGCTCCTTGGTGCGTCGGCTCTTGCTGCGGTTCGTGCGAACGTCGTCACCCTGACGGCGCAGTTCGGAAGCGTCCCGCGCGGTA
>JAJEBR010000082.1 GCA_022822445.1 Gemmatimonadota bacterium
GCACCCGGGAGCCGTGCGCTGGCCTTGAGGGGCTGGCCTTGAGGGGTGCAGCGTCGTGGCCGGAGCCGCGAACTCCGACGGACATGCGCGCGGTCGTGTCGGCCGATGCATCACCGGTCCTGCAGTCCGCCGGCCCGCTTCAGCCGGACCTCTTTCGCCCACGGCCGGCGGACGCCCGGAACCAATCTGTCGTGCGGGACTCCGCCGTGACGGTCGCTCGGAAGCGCGCAGATGCCTCCAAGCCCGTGCCTCCTCCCACGGATGCGGTCGCGCCGAAGGTGGTCAAGGCGGGGACGCGACTTCTTCCCGCCCTGATCGGTGACATGACGCGTCGCGAGATTCTGGCGGCGCTGGGGCTGCAGAACTCCGGTCACCTTCGAGAAAATTACCTCAAGCCCTGCCTCGGCGAAGGCTGGATAGAGATGACAATTCCCGAAAAGCCAACCAGCCGGAACCAGCGTTTCCGGATTACTGCGGAGGGAAGGGCCTTTCGGGAATCTCCTTGATTGCGCGCATCAGCCGAACGCGTGATGCGGCTTTTCGAACATCGCATCCTTACGTTGGATCGTATCGGCTTCCGTCATAAGCGCCTTGGTCGCCTTGCGGCGGACATCCGCCTTGACGAAAAAGGTGGAGGTTCCGCGCTGCAACGATGTCGCAGGACAGGAAGGCGCTCGGGGTGGCGGACGGGTGCGGATTCCGACGCATGCCGATCACCGATTCCGATCCATGCCGATCACCGATTCCAGTGCATGCCGATCACCGATTCCGACGCATGCCGATCACCCTGGAGTGAGCAAGTAGCGGTGCTGGAGAACCTGCTGTAGCGGCCCCCTTTTCCCTACTCGCGGAAGGTCCCCGCAGAGGAGGAGGGAGAGGGTGTCGCAGAAAAGGTTGTCCATGCGCAAGATCCGAGAACTTCTGCGCCTGAAGTACGAACTCGGGCGCAGCCACCGCGAGATCGCGATCTCGCTGGGTGTCGCCAACAGCACGGTGAGCGACTACGCGGGCCGTGCGAGGGCGGCGGGGCTGTCGTGGCCGCTGCCGGAGGGGCTGGACGACGCGGCGCTGGAGGCGGCGCTGTTCCCGCCGGCTCCGCCCTCGCGGGTCCCCCGTCCCGAGCCGGACTGGAGCCGGGTGCACCGCGAACTCCGGCGCCACAAGGGCGTCACGCTCAGGCTGTTGTGGCTGGAGTACCGGACGGCGCATCCGGACGGCTACGGGTACAGCCGATTCTGCGACCGCTACCGGCTGTGGCGGAGGCGGCTGGACGTGGTGCTGCGCCAGGTGTACCGGGCGGGCGAGAAAGCGTTCGTCGACTACGCGGGCCCGAAGTTCGCGGTCGTGGACCGGCGCACCGGCGAGGTGCGCGACGCGGTGGTCTTCGTCGGCGTGCTGGCGGCCTCGAACTACACGTTCGTCGATGTGACGTTGAGCCGGTCGCTGCCCGACTGGACGGCCTCGCACGTGCGCATGTTCGAGTTCTTCGGCGGGGTGCCCGAGCTCGTGATCCCGGACAACGAGAAGGCGGGGGTCCGGACGGCAAGCCGCTACGAGCCGGATCTGAACCCCACGTACCAGGAACTCGCCACCCACTACGGGACGACCGTGCTCCCGGCGCGGCCGGGCAAGCCCCGGGACAAGGCGAAGGCGGAGACCGCCGTCCAGCACGTCGAGCGCTGGGTCATGGCGCCGCTGCGCCACCAGACGTTCTTCTCGCTCGGCGAACTCCGGGACGCCATCGCGCCGCTCGTGGCCGCGCTCAACGAGCGGCCGTTCCAGAAGACCGAGGGCAGCCGCCTGAGCTGGTTCGAGGATCTGGACCGTCCGGCGCTGAGGCCGCTTCCCGCCCGGCGCTACGAGTTCGCCCGGTGGCGCAGGGCGCGGGTCAACATCGACTACCACATCCAGGCCGGCGGCCGCTTCTACAGCGTCCCCCACGCCCTCGCCCGCCGCGAGGTCGATGTCCGGATCGCCGCCGCCACGGTCGAGATCTTCCACCGGCACCGGCGCGTCGCGGCCCACATCCGCGGCCACCGGAAGGGCGCCTACACCACCGATCCGGCCCACATGCCCGCCGCGCACCGCGGCCACGCCGACTGGAGCCCGTCGAGGCTCATCGCATGGGGCCGAAGGATCGGACCCGACACCGCCGCCTTCGTCCAGCGGCTCCTCGAGAGCCGCCCCCACCCCGAACAGGGCTACCGCAGCTGCCTCGGCCTCATGCGGCTGGCGCGCGCCTACCCCGCCGAGCGCATGGAGGCCGCCTGCCGCCGCGCCCTCGACATCGGCGCCCTCGGCTACGGATCGGTGAAGTCCATCCTCGCCTCCGGCCTCGACAAGACCGGCGAGGAGGAGCAGCGCGACCTCCTCCTGCCCGCCGACCACGCCCACATCCGCGGACCGGACTACTACGCCGCCTCCCGCAACGGAACGTCCCACAACCGAAAGGAGTCCTGACCATCATGCTTCGACAACCCACCCTCGACCTGCTCCACGAACTCCGGCTCGCCGGCATGGCCCGGGCGTTCGAGGAGCAGACCGCCATGCCCGACATCGCCGAACTCTCCTTCGATGACCGCCTCTCGCTGCTACTCGAGCGCGAGAAGACCGAACGGGAACAGCGCCGCTACCAGAGGCTCAAGGGCCACGCCAGGCTCCACCTCGACGCCGCCATCGAAGACCTCAACTTCAAGGCCCCCCGCGGACTCGACCGATCCCTCGTGCTCCGCCTCGCCTCCGGGCAGTGGATCCGGGACGGGCAGACCGTCCTCGTCACCGGAGCCACCGGATCCGGCAAGTCCTACCTCGCCTGCGCACTCGGCCACCAGGCCTGCCGCAACGGCATCTCCACCCGCTACTACCGCCTCTCACGGCTCCTCGACGAACTCGCCCTCGCCCGCGGGGACGGCTCCTACCCCAAACTCGTCCAGCGGCTCGCCAGAACCTGGCTCCTCATCCTCGACGACTGGGGCCTCGCCCCTCTCTCCGGACAGAGCCGCCACGACCTGCTCGAGATCCTCGACGACCGCTACGCGCGGCGCGGCACCCTGCTCGCCAGCCAGGTCCCCGTCGATCACTGGCACGATGTCGTCGGAGATCCCACCTTCGGCGACGCCATCCTCGACCGCCTCCTCAACAACGCACACAGAATCACCCTCAAGGGCGCTTCCATGAGGAGGCTCTACGACTCGACGAAGACCGGTGACAGCCAGTAGACTCCAACCCTCAACCCCACACCCCGGCTCCGCTATGGACCCTCGCTTCCTCCAGAGTGATCGGCATCGATCGGAATCACCGGTCGGCATGCACTGGAATCGGTGGTCGGCATCGTCGGAATACGCAGCTTTCGCATGTAGCACGGTCTGGAGTTTCTGGACGCTCGACGACCCTGTTAGGCTCGCGCCAGTGGTCATGTCCCTGCCTCCTTCCCGCACCGCTCCCGACTCAGGGCCCCTTCCCTCGGCGGGCGTTACCCCGCGTCCCCGGTACTACGGACCCATCCGCCACCCTGCCGGCCCGGCCTGTCCCTCGCGGGGTTCCGGTTGCCGCGTGCCACGGCGCC
>JAJEBR010000101.1 GCA_022822445.1 Gemmatimonadota bacterium
GTGAACCCACAGCGGGCCGAACGGTTGGTAGACGAAGAAGGCTACCGGGGTGTCGCCGAACATGCGTTCAACCGTGGTCGAGCCCGTCCCGAACGTCTCCGGACTGGACATGATGACCGTGTCCACGGCTCCGCCGGAACCGTGATGGAAACGTGCGGTGGCACCTCCGTCGTCCGTCATCAGTGATCCGATGTCGACAAGCCGACCTTGCGCGTCGAAGGTGATCGGGGCAACCATGCCGATACCCACATGAGCGATCCTGGCTCCACCGTCGTACTCCGCACTCGCGCCGTCCAGCCGGAACACACTGTATCGGGTACTCTCGCGCACCCACAGCCTGCCCTCCGGTCCGAACGCGAGACAACAGGGTTGCGTCAGTTCGCCGGGTCCCTCTCCCTGACCACCGAAGCGGAACTGGAAGTCGCCCTCGGAGCCGAAGACCCGCACCTCGTGCGACTGTAGGTCGGCGACGATCAGCCGCCCGCGCGTGTCCTCGACAATCGACTCGATCCTCGTGAAGAGATAGGGATCTTCACCCTCGATCTCCCCAAACTCCAGGTCGACCTCGCCATGGAAGGTCGGGACATCACCCGGTGAGCGTTCAATGCCTCCCTCCGCGCAGCCCGCACCGAAGCAGAGCGCCAGCATCACGGGAATGGACGTGGAGGCGGTAGCGCGGGAAGGTTCGTTCATCGGTCGGAACTCCTGGAGTTTCGGGACATCACCACACCTATTAGACTCCCTGAGCGGGCGTCCCGTTGCACTGGAGGCGCACCCTCGGTAAGCCCACCCCCCCACGATCCGCACAACCGGTCGCTCACCACGGCTTGGCCGAACAGTTACGTCCACCGGCGTCCGCCAAGGTCGCACAGAATCCCGTTCAGTAATAGGGATGTAAAATGGGGATAACAATCACCTATGTTACCATAAGATGTTGTCATATATATAGGTTACGATATTTCTGAAGAAGAGAGAAACTTAACGAGCATCGGCGTCCGGGCTCTCGACCGGAGCCAGCGTGCGGAGCGCCCGCTCGATGGCGATCAGGTGGCCGATCACCTCGACGGCCTCGATGGCCGCCTTGTAGGTGTTCACCCACCGGGCGATCTGGTTCAGGTTGTTGCCGATGCGCGCGACCTGCTTCGTGCGCTCGCGCTCGACCTCGGCCGCCGGGGCGGTCCATGTCCGCGTGCGGGCCATGGCCTCCCGGACGAGCGCCGAGAGCGGGACGCCGGCGGCTGCGGCCTTGGCCCGCCAGTCGGCGAGTTCGGCCGCCGACACGCGGGCGGAGACGGTTGCGGGGCGGCGGCCGCTCATCGGACGGACGGCCGACACGGGGGACGGGGGGCGGAGCCCCCGCCCGCGCGCTCCAGCGGCGCGCGGATATTGGTGGGGTTCGAAGGGGGGCAGCGCCATCCCCTCGCCAGGCCCCGTGTCCTACACGGGGTACTCTGGCTTGCCTCCCCAAGGCAAGCCCAGGACGCCGTTCCCCGACCGCTTCGAGCGCGCCGCATCATCGGACCGGGCGGGCCTCCGCCGCCCGCCAACCGGCCTCGGGGATCCGGTGCGCGGCCTCGACGCGCTCACCGGCCCGCTCGTCCACGGATCGGCTCTCGGCGATCCGCTCGGCGACCCACTCCTCGATCTCGGCCTCGATCCAGCCCACCGCGCGCCCGCCCAGGGCGACGGGCCGTGGGAAGCGCCCCTCGGCCAGCCGGACATAGATCGTGCTCCGCGACAGGCCCGTGCGCTTCATCACCTCGGGCAGCCGCAGGAAGCGGATCGGCGGGTTCGTTCTGTCATTCCTCGGGTTCTCGGTCATCGTCCTGCTCCTCCTCGTTGTGCTCTGCTTGCTGGTCGGTCGCCGGTGTCGCTGTTGCGCAGGGTGGATCCCGCGCGCTGCGGCGATCGCCGTCGCGCTCCGCGATGAACGCGAGAATCCGGTCTGCGGTCGCCAGTCTCGGCGAGCGGCCTCGGGCGATCTGGCGCATCAGATTCGGGTCGCCCACGGCCTTTTGGCCGAACGCGGTCGGGCTCAAGTCCGAGCGTCCGAGAAACGCGCTCACCCGCGAAATGAACTGATCTTCCAGCGTCATCATGCCCGAACGCTGAAGACCCTCCCGCAAGGCAGTCAACCTGTGGAAAATCGCCCACAGTCCGACAACGTTTCAGGACGTTTCGCAGCGCCTCCAGCCCGTGCCACGTCGTCGCCAGCGGCAAGTCAAGACACCCCCATCGGCGCGCGGGACGAGGTCGTGTGCGGTGGTGCGGGCACGTCCCGGCGAGGCCGGTCCGAGCCGGTTCCCGCAGTGGACGGCGGCAACGAGACGGGGGTTGCCCGCAGGTCGCGCTACGTAACGGTGAAGCCTGTCGCCGCCGCGGTGGAGGGAGGGGTGTGGCTACAGGAGGTTGTTGCTCCACGCCTGCATGACTTCGGCGCGCCTCTCAAGCAGGTCGGAGCGCTGATACGCCTGAACGACCTTGCTCCTCGGCACATGGGCGAGGCAGGCCTCGGCGACCTCGGCCGGAACTCCGGACTCGGCCATCCAAGACCGCGCACTCGAACGGAATCCGTGCAGCGTCGAGTCAACCCCGGCGCGCTTGAGCACCCTGAGCGGTGCCTTCGGCGGCAGCGGACCGCCATTGCGGGACGGGAACACCAGCGGAGACCCGGGCACGAGCTTGCGCGCCCGGTCGAGCACGCCGAGCGCGCCCGTGCTGAGCGGAACGGCGAACTCGCGTCCCGCCTTCATCCTCGAAGCGGGAATCGTCCACCTCGCCGCGTCCATGTCGATCTCGTCCCAGCGTGCGCCGCGCGCCTCGCCGGGACGCACGGCGGTGAGGACGATCAGTTCGACGCACGGAGCCGCCGAAGGGTGCGTGTCGGTGGTCCGGCGGACCGCCCGGAGCGCGGCCGCGACCTCTCGGTGCGGCAGTGCGCGATGGTGGGTTGTCGTGTGGCCGTTCGCCTTCGGCAGCGCCTCGACCGCCCGGTCGACCGGGTTGTCCGGGCGGTAGTTCCGCCCAATGCACCAGCGGAACACGGCGGTGATCCGGTGCCGGGCCTTCCGCGCGGCGGCGGGCTTCGAGTTCCAGATCGGAGTGAGGCACCGGAGCACGTCCGCGCTCGTGATCCGGTCCACCGGCTTATCGAGGAGAGGGGCGGCATGCAGACGGAACGTGGACTCCCACTGCTCGGGCAGGGGGCTCCCCGCCTTCCACGCCTCGCGGTGAACCTCGATGGTTCGCTTGGCGGCCTCGCCGAACGTCGGAATCCCGCGCCCGCGCGGATCCCGGCCCAAGCGGACGCCCCTGCTGTTGTCCAGCGCCTTCTGGCGCGCCTCGGCGAGCGTCACCTCGGGGTATGGCCCGAGCCCGATCGAGGTGAGCCGTCCATCGATCCGAACGCGCTGCCGCCACGTCTTGGTGATCCGGCCGTCCACGGTCCGGTGAACCCGGAGGCTCAGTCCGCGGCCTCCCCGCCCGTCACCGTAGACTCCGGGCCTGCCGACCGTCCGCACGAACGCGGCGGAAAGCGTCCTCGGTCGCTTGGTCATGGGGTCTCCTTCCTTGTGGTGTATCACTTATTGCAGCACTACACAGGGAAGAATACACCGGATTGCGATGGACGGCAAGGGACGATGAGACGCTGAGTGTTCCACGAAACACGTTGTCCAGTAGCGTGTTATGGCCTACTCGATGGACCTTGGTGGACTACACGGGAAGAGGTGTGCCGAGTTCGGCCGGGACCGTCCCGGAGAGATCGTTGCGGCGAACACGAAGGTCCTCCAGGTTGGCCAGTTCGCCCAGCTCCGGCGGAATCCGGCCCGTATGATCGTTGACGCCCAGGTTCAGCTCCCTGAGGGCTGGCAGCTGCGCCAGCTCACGGGGGATCGTCCCCGCCAGCTGGTTCCGCTCAAGGTCCAGGATCTCCAGGTGCGACAGGCCGGTCACTTCCGGCGGAATGGCGCCGACCAGGTTGTTCGCGTTGAGGTCCAGCCCGGTGACGCGGCCGGTCGCGCCCGTCGTCACTCCGTGCCACTCGGCGACCGGCCGGTCCGACAGCCAGCCGTCGTGCGCCGTCCAGCCGGGACCATTCGTTGCCTCGTAGAAGGCCACGAGGACGGGCCGATCGGGGTGCAGCACCGTGAGCTCGGCCGCTGCCTGTTCGCTTCCCGACGTTGCGGTGATCGTCACGGCGCCCCCGGCGACGCCGCGCACCAGCCCTGAAGCGTCAACCGTCGCGACGGAGGCATCGCTGGACGACCAGCTGAACCGGCTCCCCGCCACCGCATGGCCGTTGGCGTCCTCGGCCGTCGCCGAGAGGCGGATGGAGTCGCCGACGAGCACGGTGTCGATGGCGGGTGACAGTTCGACCCCGGTGGCGACCTGGGCCACAGTCACGGCCGCAGTTGCCGACACCGCTCCGGCGGTCGCCGTGACCGTGGCCGTTCCGTTGCCCGCCGCCGTGACCAGCCCGGCCGGGTCCACCGTTGCCACTGCCGCGTCGCTGCTGGTCCAGGTAACGGAGGCTCCCGTGATCGGCTGCCCGTTCTGGTCGCGCACCGCAGCGCGCAATTGCACGGTCGCGCCCAGCGCCGCCAGCTGGATCGGGGTCGGTGTCACGGTGATCGCGGCCGGGCGGGAAGGCCGGGTGGGGGGCTCGGTGGTGGGCGGTTCGGTCGTGCCGTCGCCGCAGCCGATGGCCCAGGCGATGGCGCCGAGTGCAACCGCTGCCAGGATGAATGCTCTCAAGCGGCTCACTGTCGGGGAGACGACGAAAGAAGCTGAAATCGTCGAACGGGTGCCGGGTCGTGTGTCACCCATTATACCAACCCCCATAGATATATTCAATATTCAAGTTGCCGCGCTATCGATTCAGGCGAATCGACTGTGCTTCACGGGAACTTTGCGGAAGGGTGCCGATGATGGACCGCCTGACAGCGACCAGACGCCCTCGGCGCTGTTGGCGTGCACATCGCCGACCACCTCATTCCTCGGCGGCATGGTTGACGCTCTCGTGCCGCCTGGTGGACCCGTCGTTTCCGGTTCGCGAATCTACGTCACTTGTCTCCGCAAGGCCCGCGTGCCGTCCCTCAGCGCGTACGCCTCGTAACCCACCGTCTGCAGCAGGTTGGCTAACTGCCCCGATTGTACTCCGTTGTCGCAAAAGAGTACGTAAGGCGCGTCCTTGTCGAGCGATCTTGACAGTTTCGGAAACTCATCCGGCAGAACCCGGCGGGAGCCCGCATACCGCCAGCCGTCGTCCTGCTGGGCGGGCCGGCAATCGATGACGCGCGCGCCTTCCGGCAGCTCGTCAACCCAGAGGTAGTCGCGGCGGATGTCGTCGTCCGCCAGGCTTCGCAGGTCCAGCACCTTGCGGGCAGCCACGGCGCGGCCGACCAGGGCGGGATCGAGAGGTGCCTCCTCGCGGTCCACGGCGAGGGTTTTCGCGGCCGTGACGGGCTTGCCCGACAGGATGGCGCAGTACTCCTTGACCCGCGCGGAGAGCGCGGCGGTGCCGATCCGCTCGGCGATGCGGATGATCTCGTGCTTGTCGAAGCCGAGGAGGGGGCGCAGCAACGGGCGCGCCGCCACCGATTCGATCGCGCGGAGGTTGCGCAGCGTCTGGGACGACACCTGGCCGAGCGACTCGCCGGTGACGACGGCGTCCGCCCCGATCGCGGCCGCAACCTGGTCTGCGGCACGGTACATCAGACGCTTGAGGACGACCTGCCAGTAGCGCGGCGTGACGCGGCGTTGCAACTCGGCCACCGCTTCGCCGAAGTCCACGACGTGCATGCGCGGCTGGTCCCCGTAGCTCCAGCGGTCCGCGATCACCCTGGTGACCTGGATGACGGAACGCTCGAAGGCCGGGCCGGCCAGGTTGCAGAAGACGTAGTCGAGGGCGACGCCGCGCTTGAGGAGCAGCCACGCCGCCACCGCGGAATCGAAGCCGCCCGAGATGAGGCAGACCGCCCTGCCCTGCACGCCGAGGGGGAGGCCGCCGGGCCCCTCGCTCCGGCTGCTGAACAGGTAGGCGCGCTGATCCCGGACCTCGACCGAAACGGTAACCTCCGGCGTCGTCAGGTCGACGGTGCCGTACGGGTTGAGCGCCGCGCCGAGCTCCACGGCGATGTCCCGCGAGGAGAACGGATGCCGGCCGGTTCGGCGCGCGGCGATCGCGTAGCGCCGGCCGCGCACCGCGTCCCGGTAGAGGTCGTGCCCTGTCCGGACGATCTCGGCGAGATCGGCGTCGATCTCGGCGTCCAGCCGCGAAAGGGAACTGACGCCGAAGACGCGGGTTGCAGCCCGCATGGCGTCGTCCGCGGCGCCATCCGCCTCGGGACGGACCGCCCGGCCAGCGGCATTTTCCTGTTGCGCGGGGCCTTCGGAGGCCGTTTTGACAGATAGTGTGACAAATAACCGGCTCCATCTGTCACGGACCCGGGCCTGGGCACCCGTGGAGGCCAGTGCATCCTCCAGATTGCGGGCCAGTTGCCTCTGGAAGCGGCGGCGGGTCCGGTTCGACTTGCTGGCCACTTCGGCGGCCAGGCGGACCAGGTAGTGAACGGGAGGCGCGGATCCAGTCATGCCGTCGCTGCCGCTCAGTTCCACGACAGGCCGCGCAGCTGCTCCACGTCCAGGTTGCCACCGCTGAGCACGCAAACGGTCCTCGTGCCCGGGGGCGCGTCCACCAGCCCCTGGAGAAGCGCCCCGACCGGCGACGCGGCGGCACCCTCCGTCACCAGCTTGGCGCGGGCCATCATCCAGAGCACGGCGTCGAAGATCTGTTCGTCCGGCAGCGTGACGATCTCGTCGACGAAGCGCGAGACCACGCTGCAGGTGTTGTCGCCGACGCGCAGGACCCGCAGCCCGTCGATGACGCATCCCATCTCTTCGAGCACGATGCATCCGCCCGCCTCCACGCTGCGCTTCATGGCGGGGGCGCCGGAGGACTCGACGCCGATCACGCGGACGGCCGGATCGATGGACTTGACCGCCATCGAGATCCCCGAAATCAGACCGCCGCCCCCGATCGGCACGATCACCAGCTCCACCTCGGGAAACTGCTCCAGGATCTCCAGACCAAGGGTCCCCTGCCCCGCGATCAGGTCCGGATCGTCGAACGGGTGGATGTAGGTGAGGCCCTCCTCCTCCACGAGTTCGAGCGCCTTCTCGTTGGCCTCGTCCCAGATGCTGCCGTGCAGGACCACGCGGGCGCCGTAGCCCTCCGTGGCGGCGACCTTGGAGCGGGTCGCGTTCTCCGCCATCACGACCACGGCGCGCACCCCGTAGTGCCGCGCCGCGATCGCCACGCCCTGCGCGTGATTGCCCGCCGACGAGCAGATCACGCCCCGGGCCCGCTCCTCCGCGGTCAGCCTGGCGATCTTGTTGAGCGGGCCGCGCACCTTGTAGGAGCCCCCGCGCTGGAAGAGTTCGGCCTTGAGGCGGACGTCCAGGCCGCACGCCTCGCTCAGGGAGCGGCTGGTGAGCATCGGGGTGCGTTGGACGTGCGGCGCGACGTTGCGGTACGCGGCCTCGAAGTCGGCCCGGGTGAGGGTGAGGCCCGGGATCCCCGGGGCCGCGCCCGCGCCCGGGGCCGAATCCGACATGGTCCCGCCCCCGCCCGGGGCCGAATCCGACATGGCCGCGCCCGCGCCGAGGCCGCTCACGAGCTGATCCCGGGGAGCCGCACGGCTCCGCCCAGCCAGCCGCGCACGTCGTGGGGCCGGTAGGGCGCCTCCAGTTCGGCACACTCGTCGTCCGTGAGGACCAGGTCGACCGAGGCGGCCACCGCGTCCATCTGCTCCACCTTCGTGACGCCCACCACCGGCGCCACCACCGCGGGCCGCGAGAGCAGCCACGCCAGCGCCACCTCGACCGGCTCGACGCCCCGCCGCCGGGCCACCCTCAGGGTCGCGTCGACCACGTCCCAATCGGAACCGTGGTCGTAGAGCTCGTCGGTGAGCGTGTCGGCTTCGCTCCGCAGCGCGCGGGCGCCCGAGTCCGCGTGCCCGCTTCCGACCGCGCCCCCGCCCGTCGCACTGCCCGTGGCACTGCCGCCCCCACCGCTCTGGCTGTCCCCCGCACCGCCGTCTGCCGCACCACCCTCCCCTGCACCACCGGCTACGGCACCACCCTCCCCGCCCCGCAACCGCTTCCCCGTCAGCAGTCCGCGCGCGAGCGGCGACCACGGAATCACGCCGATCCCCTGGTCGACGCAGAGCGGCATCATCTCCCGCTCCTCCTCCCGGTAGACGAGGTTGTAGTGGTTCTGCATCGAGACGAAGCGCGCCCAGCCGTTGCGCTCCGAGACCGACAGCATCTTCATCAGTTCCCAGGCGAACATGGAGCTGGCCCCGAGGTAGAGGACCTTGCCGTCCCGGACGAGGCGGTCGAGCGCGGCCAGCGTCTCCTCGACGGGTGTGCTCGCGTCGGCGCGGTGGATCTGGTAGAGGTCGATCCGCTCCACCCCGAGCCGCCGCAGCGACGCCTCGCACGACTGCACGATGTGCTTCGCCGACAGCCCGCCCCGGTTCGGCCCCGTCCCCATCCGCAGCCGGACCTTGGTCGCCACCACCGCCTCGTCCCGGTTCGCGTACTCGCGCACCGCCTTCCCGGTAATCTCCTCGCTCACCCCCAGCGAATACACATCGGCGGTATCGAAGAAGTTGATGCCGAGTTCGACGGCGCGCCGGTAGAACGGCATCGCCTCGTCCTCTTCGAGTATCCAGGGGCGCCAGTCGCGGCTGCCGAAACTCATGCAGCCGAGGGCGATTCGCGAGACGACGAGTCCGCTGTTTCCCAGAAGGGAGTATTGCACGGGGGTGGCTCCGGGGGATGAAGGGTGATCGAGGACGGACCAGTGCACTATACCGCCGGGACGGGCGGCGGCACACCCCTCGGAACAGCCCTCAGAAAAGACCCGTATCCCAGGCAACGGCGACCGCCTCCGCCACCCGCACCGCGCCGAAGTCCGGGTGGCGGGGATTGAGGACCACGTTGCGCCCCCAGGGCCGCGCCACATATGAATGAAGGCACCACCAGCGCCACCGAGCGCCCGGCATCGACCCAGGCTCGCCCGATTTCCCGGGAGCGCACCCTGTCGCGCCACCCCGGCCAGTCGGCCTCCTCCAGAATCTCCACCCCGCACTCTCCGGGCACCTCGATGCGCGACGCGACATGGCAGGTGGGAGCACCCCTCGCGACCGCGCGCGCCATCACCTCCAGCAGAGTTCCCTCATAGGCAAGCGAAGTGTAGATGATCGGAACCCCAACCGGGTTCCATCTACCGCTCCGTAGCGCGGCGCCCGTTCCGCTCAGCGCGTGGAAGCGCCGGTCGTGGATTCTGTAGACTTCCATGGGATCGGCCACAGGGCGCGCCGCTACAGAGGCAGGCCGTAGTGCAAGCTCAAGGCGCCACATTCTCCTGCCGCCCTCCCCCGTCCGCGCTATCATATTCCTGCCACAATCCCCGACTCCGAAAGCCAGGTGCGAGCCCCATGACCCCCCTCCCCCCCTCCCGGCCCCCGCGCGGCCCGCTCTTCGCCCTTGCCGCCGCCTGCGCCCTCCTCCTCCCCGCCCCCGCCTCCGCCCAGGACCGCCCCCTCGTCACCCCCGACGACTACGGCCGCTGGGAGAGCCTCGGCTTCGGCACCCTCTCCCCCGATGGCACGTGGCTCGCCTACACGGTCAGCCGCGTCGACGAAACGTCGGAGCTGCGGCTGCGGAAGCTGGACGAGGACTCGACGCGCGTCTTCGAGTGGGGTTCGGGGGCGCAGTTCTCCCCCGACGGCCGCCGGTTCCTGTGGACGGCAGGCATGTCGCCCGAGGAGCGGGAGCGGCTTGCGCGCTCGGAGGAGCCCGTGCGCAACAAGACCATGCTGATGGACCTCCGGACCGGCGAGACGCAGGAGTTCGAGGCCGTCTCCTCACGGAGCTTCGATCCGACCGGACGCTTCCTGGCGCTGCGCGGCACCGCACCCCGCGAGCCCCGCGGCAAGGGCGCCGACCTGCGCATCGTCACCCTGGCGGACGGCACCACGACCACCTTCGGCAACGTCTCCGCCATGACCTGGAGCCCGGAAGGTCCCCTGCTGGCCATGGTGATCTCCACCGGCAGCGACTTTGGCAACGGCGTGCAGCTCTACGACGCCGAGTCCGGCACCCTCCGCTCGGCGGACGCATCGGGGTCGCGCTACCAGAGCCTCCGCTGGCGCGACGACTCCTACGACCTGGTCGTGATGCGTTCACGCGAACCCGCGTCGGACGACGCCACGTTCTTCGACGTGCTGGTCTGGCGCGGCGTGGACCGGGGCGGCGCCATGACGATCCTGGACGGGTCGACCGCCGGGATCCCCGACACCCTCGACGTGGGTGGGCGGGCCCCGATCTGGTCGGACGACGGCACGATGATCTCGTTCGGGGTACGGATGGCCGAGGAGGAAGAAGAGGAGGAGAGCGAAGGCGCGGAGGGCGATGAGGAGGGGGATGAGGGGGCGGAGGGTGAGGACGAGAGCGAAGGTGAGGGCGGCGAGGGCGAAGAGGGGACCCGCGCGCCCCCGGAAGAGGAGCCCGACCTTCCCGGCGTGCAGATCTGGCACACGAAGGATGTCGAGATCTTCCCCGCCCAGGCCCGCTTCGGCGGAGGAAGCGACAACCGCACGCTGCTGGCGATCTGGCGGCTGGACGAAGAACGCGTGAGCGTGGTCGGATCCGACTTCGAACGGAGCTCCCAGCTTCTCCGCGGTTGGGAGACCGCGCTGGAGGAGACCGACGACCCCTACCCGTGGGGCGCGATGTTCGGCCGCCCCTACCGGGACGTGTGGGCGGTGGACACCCGGACCGGCGAACGGCGACAGATCCTGACGCGGGTGCGATACGAGTGGCCGAGTACCGGGGGCGGCTGGATCGTCCGTTGGGACGGTTCCGCCTACCACAGCCTGAATCTCCGCACCGGAGAGGAGCACGACCTGACCTCCGCGGTAGACGCCGAATTCGCCAACGTCGATTACGACACGCCCACCGACCTGACGCCACCGATGGGCTTCGGCCCGGCCGGCTGGCTGGAGGAGGACGCGGCCCTGCTCCTCTACGACAAGCACGACATCTGGCGCATCGAGCCCGACGGCTCGAACCCCACGCGCCTCACCCGCGGGGCCGAGTCCGGCATCACCTACCGGATGACCGGCCTCAGGCCGGGCGATGACGACGACGATCCCGGCATCGATCCCGGCTCCCGCCCCTACCTGTCCCTCTACAACGAGAAGACCGAGGAGCGCGGCTACGCACGCTTCACCCGCGGCTGGAGCTCGGCCGAAACGCTGATCCTGGAGCACGCCTCCGTGGGCAGCCTGACCCGGGCGGACAGCGCCGACGTCCTGCTATACCGGGTGATGGCCTTCGACGACCCGCCCGACTACTTCGTGGCGGGGCCCGATCTGTCGGACCCGGTCCAGGTCACCGAAGTCAACCCGTTCATCGACGAGGTGGCGTGGGGACGGGCCGAGCTGGTCGATTTCGTCAGCGAAGCCGGTCGCGACCTGCAGTTCGTCCTGCTCTACCCCGCCAACTACGACGCCGGCGCGCCCGTCCCGACGATCGTCTACACCTACGAGATCCTGTCGCCCCAGATGCACTCCTTCCGTGTCCCGAGGGAGACCGACTACTACAACTACACGGCCTGGACCCAGCACGGGTACGCGGTACTCCTGCCGGACATCGTCTACCGGGCGCGCGATCCGGGGGTGAGCGCGATCGAGTCGGTGCGCGCGGCGGTCGCGAAGGCCGTCGAGATGGGCGTGGCGGACCCGGACGCGGTGGGACTCATCGGCCATTCCTGGGGCGGCTACCAGGCCACCTATCTGCCGACCCGCACCGACATCTTCGCGGCTTCCGTTGCCGGCGCTCCCCTCACCGATTTCGTCAGCTTCATGGGCCAGATCCACTGGAATGTCGGGATGGCGGAGGTGAGCCACTGGGAGACCGGCCAGGCCCGCATGGAGGTCCCCTTCTGGGAGGATCCGGAGGCCCACCGGCGCAATTCGCCGATTCACGAGGTCCACAACATGGAGACCCCGCTGCTGATGGCCTTCGGCGACAACGACGGCACGGTGGAGTTCTTCCAGGGCACCGAGTTCTACAACTTCGCTCGCCGGGCGGAGAAACAGATGGTGCTGCTCGTCTACGAGGGCGAGGGCCACGGCTTCGGCCAGGAGGCGAACCAGAAGGACTACCACCGCCGCATCCTGGAGTGGTTCGGCCACTACCTGAAGGGCGAACCGGCGCCGAAGTGGATCACGGACGGAGTGCCGGCCGACGAACTGGAGGAGGAGAAGAAGCGCGTGGCGACCGGGAAGCGGTAGGGGGGGCGGACCGGCCGGCTCAGCTCAGCGCGTTCCTCCGGTGGGCCGGCATCGACGCGACCACGACCCGCTGCGTCTGGTCGTCCCAGAAGTAGTAGATGCGCAGGCACCGCCGCGGGTCCCGCGTGTTCGCGCCCCGCTTGATGTGCCAGTCCACCGTGTGCCGGCGCTCGTCCCAGGTGCACTCGAAGGCGTCTCCTCCGCAGGGAAGATTAAAAACGCCGTTGTCGATTTCGCCGATCCTTCCGTGCAGCTCCGGATCCCCTCCCTGCACGCGCCCGTCCCGGTATTCATGACCAAGCCAGCTCAGGCACTGCGCCGCCAGACCCACGTCCAGGAACTCCGCGCCTCCCAGCTCCCGCCGCGCCGCGCTGGTGAGCGACACCCGGCCCGCGAGACTCTGGTCGCACCACGCCGCCATCTCGTCCCAGCTGGTCGGGAACGGGATCTCGGCGTCCGGATCGCCCCCGAGCGACCGCACCAGGCCGGCCAGCTGCTCCGCCCGCCTGCGCAGCTCGTCCCTTTCCCTCTCCGCGGCATCCGCCCTCTCCCTGGCCTGCTCGTAGCGGTTGCCGCGCGTCCGTGCCTTGTCCCGCGCCTGCTTGAGCTTCCTGCGCAGGAGCGGCGTCTCCTCATCGGCCCCGGCCGACTCGTCCGTTGCCGCCGGCTCCTTCTCCCGCACCACCGCCGCGGCCGCACCGCCGGAGTTCCTGCTGCCCGCCTCGAGGCCTGCTCGCCCGTGCCCGTCGGTTCGGTGCGGCGAGGAGCCCCCGGGGACCGGCGCCGCCGGAGCGCCCCAGATCCGGCGCCTGAGGAAAGACACCAGCCTTGCGGGACCGCGCGCCGCGCCCGCCACTTCCCGGGCGATCGCGTCGTAGCTGAGCCCATCCCGGTCCCCTTCTTCGAACCGCAGCCTTTCCTCGGCGGCCAGCCGCCGAAACAGGCGCGTCGTCATGCCCAGTCCGCGCTCGTCGGTCAGACGGTTCCACAGCACCAGCGGATGACGGGTCCGATCCGCCCGATCGTTGAATCCCGGCCGGTAGAACCGCCAAGCCCCCAGGAATACGGACAGCGGCTTGCTCACCGTATCGCTCAGGCGGAAGGTCATCGCCGGCGGCAGCACCCAGACCACGGCCAGCCCCGCCAGCGCGTGCGCGAGTCCCTTCCACTGCGCCTCCAGCATTTCCCTGTCCGGTTCTTCCGGCGGTACCGAGACTACCGCGAAGGGCATGTCGCGCCTCGGGTCGACCAGCATCTGCAGGAAGCTGCTCATCGCCTCTTCCGTGTCGAGCACGATCGGGTCGAGGGCGAACCGGCGCCCGCCCTGCAGAAGCGGGACCCGCCCCGCGATGTCGGCGATCAGCTCGGCGGGGTACTCATTGACAGCCTCGCCGGGGACCACGGAACGGTCGTGCACCTCGATCCCGATCGCCGTGGAGCGGCCAAGGACGCTCGCGACCGTCACCGACGTGACAACCTGCCTCCCCGGTCCGGAACTCCTGTCGACCTGAACGGCCCACAGATCCTTGCCGGCACCCCGAACCCTGACCGCCCGGCAGGAAGCGTCCGCCTCCCGGTGCAGAAATGCGCGGTGGCGGAGCGCCTTCCGCGGCAAGCGATCCTCGAAGCTCTCCTGCAACCATTCCAGCACTATCGAGCGGCACTCGTGGTCGGCGGCTGCTTCGGCGTGGGGCGCCACGTGCGCCTGGACCCAGAGCTTTTCGGTCCCCGGAACCGAGGGTTGCGAGGCCCGCCCCGCGGACGCGCGGCGGCGCTCCTGCTGCACCTGCCCCAACTCTTCGAATGATTTGTACCTCTGTGTAGACATTATCCTCCCTTTGCGTCCCGTGACGCCAACGTACCGAAGTCACTTTCGGAAGTCACGCCCCGAAGCGCAAGAACCGGCCGACCAATTGCCGCCGGGACCGCTTCCGGCCACCGCGCGGCATCCGGGGCGCCCGCGCAGGCGGTCGGAAGGGCCGACGACGGAATCGCGGGCAAGACGCGGAGGCCGTTCAGCCCGAATCCGATTGTCCCCATGCCCAGTCTCCGATGATGCGTTGCAGCGCGGCAACGCCGTCGGTGAGCGCCGCAGGCCCCGGTTGAAGGATCAGGGCCGACTTGATCTCGTGGAGCTGCCCGTCCGCAACCGCCGGAATGCTCGTCCAGCCCTCCCGCGCCATCACCCGTTCCGGGCGGAACTTCCGTCCGCACCAGGAGCCGACAATGACGTCCGGGGCCCGGCGCACCACCTCTTCCGGATCGGCGATGATGCGCTCGCGGGCCAGCGACCCCTCCCGATACTCGGGAAAGCAGTCTTCGCCGCCGGCAAGCTCGATCAGCTCCGAAACCCAGCGGATTCCCGAGATGAGAGGGTCGTACCACTCCTCGAAGTAGACGCGGGGGCGGCGCGGCAACTCCTCCGCCTGGCGATGAATCCGGTCCAGCCCCGCCTGCAGCTCTGCGACGAGCCGCTCCCCCTTCGCGGGGCATCCCACCAGCCCCGCGATCGCACGCACGGTGCGCAGAATCTCCGCCACCGAGCGGTGGTTGAAGATATGGACCTCGATGCCGCGGCGGATGAGGTCGGCCGCGATGTCCGCCTGGATGTCGGAGAACCCGAAGACGAGGTCCGGGCGCAGCTCCAGGATCCGGTCGATCTTCGCGCTCGTGAAGGCCGACACCTTCGGCTTCTCCTTGCGGGCGCGCGCCGGGCGGACGGTGAACCCGGAGATGCCCACGATCCGGCGGTCCTCCCCCAGCCGGTAGAGGATCTCGGTAGGCTCTTCGGTGAGGCAGACGATGCGATGGTACATGGGGTGGACTACTCCGACACCGGCCGAGACCCGCCCGCGGTACGCAGGATGAAGGCGTCGAGCACCTCCTTCCACTGCGGCAGGAGCTCCTGGTCCACGTACATCATGTGTCCGGCCGCGAAGTCGGTGCGCTCGATGTTGTCGCGAAGCTCGGCGGGCAGCCCCATGCGGTCCATCGTCCAGACGCCGGCGGACTCCTGTGCGTGGACCGGTGCGGCGGCGGTGATCGCGAGCAACAGGGCGGCGGCGCCAGCGGCGGCGACTACCGAGACGGCGGCGCCAGCGGCGGTGGCCGCAGAGGCGTTGGTGAACAAAGGCCTGGGCTGAAACGTATTCATTAATGGTGCCTTTGGTTTCGATGCGACACGGATGCGGGAGGGCTAATCTGAGGAGGGCCGCCGCCGACGCAAGTCCCGCAGATTGAGCGCCAGTGACACGACAAACGCCCCGAGTCCGAATCCGATCACCAGGACATCGACGACGCCTGCATCCCAGTCGAGACTCGTGAGGCGGTCCAGGTAGTACTTGACCCACGAGGCGGGCAGCGCCGACTCCCCCAGCGCTCGCTTCACGTCCCAATGCCAGTCCGTAAGGGGACAGTATCCCCATCCGAATGCCACCCCGAGACCGAACCAGGAGAGCAGCGTCGCGCTAATGGCGATGAGGTGGAGCCGACGGATACTGCGCCACGCCCAGCCGAGGAGGTTGAAGCCGATCAGCAGGACGTGGAAGACGACGAAGCAGGCATCGAGGATGTGGTACACCGGATCATTCATCATGTTAATAGGGAACCGCTATTCGTCCGGAGAGCAACGCAGGCGGAGCTTCAAAGACGAGAATGTAAGGACAACATGACATATTGTAATGTAGATGCGACAGTGCGGCTCGGCGAGCGAGCGGCCCGGAAGCGTGGATGCATCGGTACTCGAATCGTCGAGAGGTTTCCGGGACAGGACACCGGGATGAAGCGCCGGGATGAAGGACTGGGAGTGAAACCGTGATGGACATGCTGACGGGCTTGATCGCGGATGGCCTGGGAAGCGCGGTTACGGCGCTCCTGGCGAAGGCGGCCGGTCGGGTCGCGGGCCACCGCCGGTCGCGGGTCCAGGCCTTTCTGGAACGGTTCGGGAGGCCGAGTTCCGATCTTCGCATGCTGGCGGTGCTCGTGCCGACCTCCGTGGCCGCGGCCGGTGCAGGGGTCGTGTTCGGCTATGGACCGGCGTTCGTCATCCTGGGCCTCCTTTGCATCCTGACTCTGGTGAGCGGGTTGCTCAGCCGACTGTGCCGGGCTGTGGCCGAGCGGATGGAGGAGGACGACCGGAGGCTCGCCCGGCGGAACTGACCGGGACGCTGGCGGCCCCATGGTCGCTCCGTATACCGAAACCGGCTATCCTGGTATCGAGTCCCGGAAACACCGTGGCTGTTCGCGGACCGCGGGGACGCGACACCAGCCTGGCCCATAGGGCGCCCTGGCCCATGGGGCGCCGACGGGCCCGGGTGGACAAACATCGCACACTGGCCGACACCGATGGCAAGAATCCAGCGAAAGGGCGATTCGATTCTCGTCAGGGGCAGGATATTCCCTGACGACCTGCCCAGACTCTGTGCGGAGCTTCACCGGGCGACCGGGCGCAAGGAGGACTTGAATATCGCATTGGATTTTGCTGGATGTACGGCCGTCTTTCAGTCCGCAATGCTCCCCCTGATTCCCCTGATTGTGCATTACCGGGAGTCGCACGGGATCTCTTTCGATCTCACTCCACCGCAGGACGGCGAGCTGGGAAGGCTGTTCCTGAACACCAACTGGGCACACCACATCGATCCGCAGAACCATCCGCCGAATCGATACCCCCACGGGCAGGTGCCTGCTCTCCGCTTCCACGGAGACGGCGACGATGGTCAGGAGGCGATCCTGGAGCGAGTCCTGGAGCTGATTCTGGGCACGCTGGACACGAGCCGGGACATGCTGAAGGCGGTCGAATGGTCGCTCGGTGAAATCATGGACAATGTTCCCATGCACGCCGAGTCTCCAGTGGGGGGATTCGTTCAGGCCACCGCTTACGCAGCATCGAATGCGGTGGAGTTTGTCGTCGCCGACGCCGGGATCGGCATTGCCGCGAGCATGAAGAAGGAGGACGACGTGGAGGCGCTTCGGGAGGCGATCACCGAAGGTGTCACACGGGACAAGGAACGCAACGCCGGCAACGGTCTCTTCGGCAGCTACCAGGTGGCGGCTCTGTCCGGCGGCGAATTCGAGATCAGGTCGAACCGCGGTGTCCTGCAGCGCGTCGCCAAGGACAGCCTGAAGACCTCGAGGCCCTTGGCTCCCTACAGGGGGACAGCCGTCAGATGCAAGATCGGCCTTGACAAATCCGGGTTGCTTGAGCGGGCGCTGCGTTTCAAGGGGAGGCCCCACGACCCTCCGTTCGATTTCGTGGAGCGGGAGTTCGAAAGCGACTCGGGCGACCTGGTCCTGCAGATGTCGGACAAGGCGTCCCTGCATTTCGGTTCCCGCAAGGGGGGCCGGCACATTCGCCGGGTAATCCGGAACCTGCTGCGAGACCGGGCGGCCATCATCCTCGATTTTGATGGTGTGGGCGTGTTCACCAGCAGCTTCGCCGATGAAGTTTTCGGTCGGTTGTTCGTCTCCATGGGACCACGGGCATTCATGACCCGTATCCGGATGCGCAATGTGGACCCGACCGTCGAGGGTCTGATCGACAGGGCCATCCTGCAGCGCACACGCCTGGGCAGCCACGAGGAGCGGGGCGAAGACCCGCGGGTGGTGCTCCCGGACGATCCGCGGTAAGGTGGCACCCGCGCCAATCACCGAAGCTCTCACCAATCCCGACCCGACCATCCCCACGACCCGCCCGCCGATGACCCTGCGCTCCCGGATTCTCGAACTCGAGCGGGCATCTCGCTCGCTCGACCCCGATGCGGCCGAACGCGATCGCCTCCTGAGCGCGGCGCACGCCTACGCCCAGCAATACCTCGGCAAGCTCCCGGAGACTCCCGCATTCAATCACGACAAGTCCGCCGCCCTCGCGCTCCGCGACCTTGCCGCCGGACCCGGCCCCCGGCCGATGGACCAGCTCATCGAGCGGATCGACGAGTCCGTCGTGCGCCCGGGGCTCCTGCCTTCGCACGCCGGACACCTGGCCTATATCCCCGGCGGCGGGCTCTACGCCTCGTCGCTCGCCGACTACCTCGCGGCGGTGACGAACGAGTACGCCGGCGTGCGCTTCGCCGGGCCCGGGGCGGTCGAAATGGAGGATCTGATCCTCGACTGGATGGCAAGGCTCGTCGGGTTCCCGGAGAGCGCGGACGGCAACCTTGCCTCGGGCGGGTCGATCGCGAGCCTGATCGCGGTCGTTGCCGCGCGTGAAGCGGCCGGGCTCCGGGCCCGCGACTTCGAGCGCGCCGTCGTGTACGCCTCGCCGCACATTCACCAGTGCCTGCACAAGGCGCTGCGCGTGGCGGGAATGGTCGAGACCGTGCGCCGGGACGTCGCGGTGGACGAGGGTCGGCGGCTGTGTCCCCGGTCGCTCGCCGAAGTCATCGCTGCGGACCGCGCGCGGGGGCTCAACCCCTGGCTCGTGCTCGCCTCGGCGGGCACCGCGGATACGGGCGCGGTCGATCCGCTCGCGGAGATCGCTGAAATCGCCCACCGCGAAGGCCTCTGGTACCACGTGGACGCCGCCTACGGAGGCTTCTTCGCGATGTTGCCCGAGTTTCGCCCCGCGCTCGCGGGAATGGAGCGCGCGGACTCGGTGGTCCTCGACCCGCACAAGGGGATGTTCCTTCCGTACGGGACGGGCGCCGTGCTGGTTCGGCACCGGGACGCGCTCCAGGACGCGCACGCCTACTACGCGAGCTACATGCAGGACACGGTCGAGGCCGAGGCCGGGGGACGGTCCCCCGCCGCCGTGTCGCCCGAGCTCACCAAACACTTCCGCGCGCTACGGGTCTGGCTGCCGCTGCTCCTGCACGGCGAGGAGCCGTTCCGCGCGTGTCTGCGCGAAAAGCTCGAGCTCGCGAGGTACTTCCACCGCGAGGTCGAGGCGCTGGGGTTCGAGGTGGGGCCGGCGCCGGAACTCAGCGTCGTGACCTACCGGTGGGTGCCGGAGTCGGGCGACGCGAACGCCTTCAACCAGGCGCTGGTGGAGGAGACCCACCGGGATGGGCGGGTCTTCCTGTCGTCGACCACGATCGATGGCAGGTTCGTGCTCAGGATGGCCGCGCTGGCGTTTCGCACCCACCTCGACACCATCGACCTGGCGCTGGAGGTGCTGCGGGGGGCGGTGGCGCGGCTGGAGGCTGAGCCCGAGCGATGGAAACCTGCGGCAACACCCGCCGCGGAGACTGCGGCCCGCAGGCCGCAAGCCGCTATTCCCGCCGCGAAGACCACGGCCCGCACGCCACAGTCCGTCGACCCCACTGCCAGGACCTCGGCACCCGCGCCGGAAGCTGACGGTTCCGTCGCCAAAGCCGCCGGAGCGCGCCGCTGATGGCCGGCCCGAACCCCGCGCTCGCGCGCCAGGACGTCCGCTACGAGCCCGACGACCGTCCCCCGCTCCCGATGACCGCCGGGCTCGGCGTCCAGTACGCGATCATCTGTATCGCAAGCATCATCCTGACGCCTACGGTGATGATCACCGTCGCGGGCGGGAGCGACGAGTACCTGTCGTGGGCGGTGTTCGCGGCGCTGATCGTGAGCGGCGTGACGACCGCGATCCAGGCGCGGCGGGTGGGCCGGATCGGGGCCGGCTACATCCTCGTGATGGGGAGCACGAGCGCGTTTCTCGCGGTGAGCGTGTCGGCGATCGAGCAGGGCGGGCCCGGGATGCTCGCCACGCTCATCATCGCGTCCTCCCTCGTCCAGTTCGCGCTGGCCGCCAGGATGGCGCTGCTGCGGCGCATCTTCACCCCCACCGTGGCCGGCACCGTGCTGATGCTCATCCCGGTGACGCTGTCCCCGATGATCCTGCGCAAGCTGGCCGAGGTTCCCGCGGACGCCTCTCCCGCGGCCGCTCCGGTCACCGCGCTGGTCACACTCCTCGTCACGGTCCTCATCCCGCTGCGATTCTCCGGCGCCCCGCGCCTGTGGGCCCCGGCCATCGGCATCCTCGCCGGCTGCCTGACCGCCGGCCTGGGCTTCGGCATCTACGACATGAGCACCGTCGCCGAAGCCTCCTGGATCGGCCTGCCCGCTATCGCCTATCCGGGGGTCGACCTCAGCTTCCGGCCCGAGTTCTGGGCGCTGCTGCCGTCGTTCATCATGGTGACGCTGGTTGGCGCGATGGACACGCTCGGGGACAGCATCGCGATCCAGCGGGTGTCGTGGCGCAGACCGCGCGCGATCGACTTCAAGTCCATCCAGGGCGCGATCTCCGCCGACGGCGTCGGCAACCTGCTCTCCGGCCTCGCGGGGACGGTCCCCAACACCACCTACGGCATGAGCATCAGCGTCGCCGAGCTCACGGGCGTGGCCTCCCGCGCGGTGGGGGTGTGCGTCGGCATCGTCTTCGTCGTGCTCGCATTCCTGCCCAAGTTCGTGACGCTGATCATTGCGATCCCGGGTCCGGTGGTGGCCGCCTACTTCGTCATCATCGTGGCTCTGATCTTCGTCTTCGGGATGAAGATCCTGCTGCAGGACGGCCTGGACTACCGCAAGGGACTCGTCGTCGGTGTCGCCTTCTGGATCGGCATCGCCTTCCAGCTCGACTGGATCTACCCGGAATACTGGACGGGCCCCTGGGGCGAACTTCTCGGCAACGGCATGACCGTCGGCGGCTTCGCGGTGATCGGGCTGACCCTGTTCACCGAGCTGACCGGCGGGCGCCGGTCACGCCTGAAGACGCGCCTGACCGCGGAGACCTGGTCGGAGGTGGACGCTTTCCTGACGAAGTTCGCCGCCCGCAAGGGATGGGACGAGGAGATGGAGACGCGGCTGCGCGCCGTCGGCGAGGAGACGATGCAGATTCTGACGCGTGGGCAGGCGGATGGCGCGGGCGAAGCGGAAGGGGCGACCGGCATGAAGGGTGCGGGCGACCCCGAGGGGGCGACCGGCGTGGAGGGCGCAGGCGACACCGAGCGACGCCTCCTGTTGCTGGCGAGCGCCGACGGGGACGCCGCCGACCTGGAGTTCATCGCCACCACCGACCAGGCCAACCTGGAGGACCAGCTCACCATGCTGACGGAGGTGGCCGGGAACGTCCCGGTCGACGCCGAGACCCCGTTGCGGCTGTTGCGGCACTACGCGTCGTCGATCCGGCACCAGCAGTACCACGATATCGATATTCTGACGATCAGGGTGGAGGGGCGGGGGTAGGCACCGGTCGGGAACGGGGATGCCAGCGCCGGAGCGTTTCAGCTGAACGCCGAGTTCCGCGCAAAGGCGTTTCAGTTGAAACGTATCAGGACGGCTGTTCGGTGTGATCGATCCCGATTCCGCAGACGGTGCCCTTCCAGGATATCGTCTCCTCAAGCCCCTCGCTGGATTCGAGGAGATCGATGTCGCAGCCGCCGGTCCGGCCGTCGTTCACCGCCGTGAAGCGAAACCGGCCGCCAAACGCGATTTGCCCGGTCGTCTCCTTCAACTCGTCGCTGAACGAGAGGGCGATCGCTCCGGAGATGCCCGGATCGCCCGGCTGCAGGCGTCGCTGCTGTCCCCGTTTTCCACCTCGCATTCCCCCGCCGGGAACCCCGGAACCAATCGCATTCCCGCAGGTAGGGATGGATGGATCGTGCACGGTCTGTTCCTGATGGATCAGAGGCGACTCAGCGGCGTCCCGGCGAGCGAGGTCCTCGACCCACGCGTCGGAACGCCAGGGGACGAGGTGTGAGAAAATGAAGATCAACGACAAGAAGGAGCATGACGGAAGACGTACCGGCTGGGGGAAGGTCGGGACTGTCGCGGTCGCGGCGATCCTGGCGCTGCCCACCGCCGGCGCGGCCCAGGGGCATGACGACGGACACGGCGGTTTCCGGACCCGACCCCAGGGAGAGTTCTTCCTGTACGGAGAAGCGGCCCTCTCCGTGGGCGGACTGCACAGCTACGCCGATCTCGGCGGCGGTTTGGGAGCGGGCGGCACGCTCTTCCTGGATCGCATGCGGAACGCGGCGCTGCGGGTGGAAGGCCGGCTCAGCGCGTACGAGGGGGGTTTCAACCACCCTCCGCACACCACTACGGGGTTGCGCGGCATGCGGGTGGGCACCGACATCACGATCATCTCGGTCGGGATCGGGCCCCAGGTCTACCTTCGGACCGGATCGGTGAGGCCGTATGTCTATGGCACCCTGGGCTTCGCCAGACTGGTCGGCGACACGAACGCGCGCGGCTACTTGGACGACGAGCCCTTCAGCCGCAGCGTCGACCTCGACGGTACCGGGGCAGCTCTCAGCGCCGGTGGGGGCATTTCGGTTCAGGTGCGCGGGGGCGGCCGCCCGGTCGCCGTGGATGTCTCGGCATCCTACCAGCACCACGGAATCGCCGACCACCTGGATCGGCGCCACGCCGCCCAGGAACACGGGCCGCCGAGCGCCGGCGGGTTCGGTGTCGAACCCCCTCCGTACGACCTGGTGCAGCGAGACCACCACCACGGTGGCCAGGCCGGCGGCGACCACCACCACGGGGACCGGATCGTCTTCCCTCACCTGTTGAGCGATTTCAACTTCGTCACCTGGCGAATCGGGGTGAACTTCGGGCTGTTCTGAGCCCGGGGAGCGCGAGCAGTCCGTGGATAGTCCCCGCGTAGCACCGAGGGCGGCGAGGCGCCGGGCTGGCAGGTTGTAGGTATCGGCTATCACGGCAAGGAATCACGTAAGTTCAATCAGGGCTGCACGATCTGCCATTCTTGCCATCAGGCCGCATGTGGTTTGGCCGTAACAAAACAGCGGGTCTGACGGACCCAAACGGCGGGACGCCGAGACGTGGTGCTCTCATCCCTTCCCAACTTGAACCAGCCGACCCAAGAGGCGCGGCGCGCCAAAGCACTCAGCCAGCGGGTAAACTGGTGGACTTACCCAACCCGAGTGCCGTTTCCGCCTCCAGTGCCTCGCGAAGAGGTATACCGATGATGAGCTTGTCGCCAACGATCACAGTTGGAGTACTTCGGACGCCCACGCCGTCGCTCGCTCGCAGATCACTCATCACTCGCTGCATCGGCCAATCCTCCTCCAGACAATCCGAAAACTGGGTGATTGACGGGACTCCGGCCCGTTCTGCGAACTCCGACCATGCAGTACGGCCAATGCTTTCCTGATCTGCGAACAGCACATCGTGAAAGCGCTCGAATGAATCCTGAGCCCCCGCGCACTCGGCTGCGACAGCGGCCTCCATCGCGTGAGGATGAATCGAACTCATTGGATAATGGCGATAGAGGACCGCGACTTCGTCCCCGTACCGTAACCGCCATTCACGCAGAGTCTGCGCTGCGACCCCGCAATAGGGGCACTGGAAATCGGAGAATTCGACCGCCACTACGGCGGCGTCCTTCGGCCCCAGCCAGAGTCCTTCGTCGAACAAGTCCTCCGGTACCTCGATCTCACGAATAGCTTCAGCATCGTCATCCACGCTGCCGAAGAACTCCCTCTGGACAACGGCGATGGTCACTGCCACTGCGCAGACGACCAAGATTCCGGTCAGCACGTTGGCGAGATTGGTCTTGGCTGCCTTCATCTTGCTGGGCCTTGCTGTTCCGAAGTCACTATGCGGTACGCGTGGATCCGTGGAACGCCATGTTCGCTCAAGGACACCGAGAACATCCTCCCGCCGCGAGCGGCCATCAGGATCGTGCCGGAGGGCAAGAATACCGACCCGACGTACTCGCCCTGTTCCGTAAAGCCCGCCCATTCCCAAGCGTCTTCACCGTTCTGGCCGCGGATCCCCACCCAAATGGAAGTGGCTTCTTCATCGTCCACCACAAGGCCGACGAGGGGAGGCCAAGTATATGGTCTTCCGTCACGGAGCACAGCCGCCAACTCTGGACGCAACTCGCCTAATTGAGTGTCCATTTGCTCTGTCGTGACCGGCAGCGTCGTCGTCGGATACGAGAACGATTGCACCGTGTCGCCGGTAATGTCGAACACCGCGACATCGAAGTGACCGGAATTGGCGTAGACGAACCGGTCACCCCGCAGAGGCCGAATCCAAGAAGTCCTCCCGAAGGGATGCGGCCCGGCAGTGAGGCGGCCCGGCCTTCTCGCCAGAAGCCGTTCGGGGGCGGGCACCACAATCACCGAGTCCCGGTATGCCCCCGAGCGATCAACCGACACGATGATGTCAGTCCGCGTCGCTGGCCCATCCGGCGCATCACTGGCGTAATACATCCGTCGCGACACGCCCAGGTAGGCGGGGCTGCCCGGCAAGCGGAACACCTCCTGGGCCATACGTCTCTGGTCATTTGGGCTGACGCCGAGTGGATTGGGCGATGTATAAGCAACGGCCAGGGTGGCCGGATCGAACACGGTTATCCGGTCCAAGTCCCGGTCGTACACGGCGAGGCTATCTGCGTCGAGGATGCCGATGCGGGTTACGTACTCGAATTCACCTGGGCCAGAGCCTAGGCGACCGACAGTCTGGATGAACTTGAGATCACTGTCGAGGACCGTGACGCCTTGGTGAAGGCGGTCATGAACGTACACCCGCCCCCGCGAATCGATGGCGATGGCCTCCACGAAAGACAACTGGAGGCTGGAATCAGAGACCGCTTCCGTGGCGGTGGGCAGTATCCGCACTTCTCTACTCTGATCGCGTTGCGCGGGGGCGTCGATCAGTGGGGCGGCTTCGTCGCAACCTCCCGTGAAGCCGCCAAGCACAATTGGCAGCCAGAATGGCAGGAGGGCGGCCGCCCTCCTGCCATTCTGGCGACTGCTTCGGCCAGCGTGGTTCACGACGAGTTAGTTCTCCTCGTCGTCGCAGCCCACGTAGTCGCACGCACCGCACGAGCCATCGGTGTTCTTCCAGCACACCAGGCCGCAGCAGTCCGCGCAGCACGCAGCGCGGGAGGTAGCCAGTGCCGGAGCGGGCGAGACGAGCGTCCAGCCACCGACAAGGATGGTACCTGCTGACAGGAGATTGAGCAGCGAGCGCTTCATACAATTCTCCGGTGGTAAAGGGAATACCGAGCGACACTGGGGGTGTGTCCGCCCAGGTCGGTCTCGGAAAGATGGTAGCGAAGCTAACGGCATTGCCGTGCGAGTCAATGGGGGTGTCGAGAAGGAGACCCCATCCACTCCGACGAGCACCCCGATGATCCGGGTTTCCTCGGAACGACGGCCCTGCCAGCCGTGCCCTCGACTAGGGCGACGGGGGTGTTTTTCGTGCCGCTGGCGGAGCGACTGACGGGTCTCCGACCCTGCGGAACGTCCTGAAACGTCCCCGGACTGTAGGTCGTTTCCGACAGGTTGACGGGCTTGCGGAAGAGCTTTCAGCGTTCGGACATGGAGACGCTGGAAGAGTACTTCAGCACGCGAGTTAGCGCGTTCCTCGACGACACGTGACTGAGCCCGACGAGGTTCGGCAGGCAGGCGCTGGGCGACGCGAACCTGGTGCGCCAGGTCGAACGCGGCCGGTCCCTGACGCTACGCTCGGCGGACCGTGTTCTCGCGTTCATCTCCGGGTTCGGCCAGGAGTCGGGCGGTGCGCGCGATCCGCCCCGCCGCGCGCGGTACCGGAAGCCCGCACCGAGAGCGAAGAAAACGAGGAGGAACACAGCGATGACCAAGCAACAGACGGCACCGAGAACGAACCCAGCGGTCCGCTTCGTGCGGCTGCCCGAGGTGATGGCCCGCACCGGCCTGTCGCGG
>JAJEBR010000064.1 GCA_022822445.1 Gemmatimonadota bacterium
GAGGCTGGCGGTGCGGATCCAGGAGCCGCTGAAGTTGGTCGTGACGGTCTGGTCGGACTGGGCGATGGTCACTTCGGCCGTGGTGGCGTTGAAGCTGGCATCGGCCGGCAGGCCGCTGATCGTGATGGTGTAGGTACCGCCTTCCACATCTAGAAAGGAGAAGTACCCACCGCCAGACGTCGTGGTTGCGGCACCGCTGCTCAGGGTGACGGAGACCCCGTAGTGCACAAGTGCCTGCATAACTGCAATATTTTCACAATTATATGAATCTGTGGGCGAACCGGTTATCATTTCCGGTATGTGGGGATGCACCCTGTCAAGCGGGGGTGGACGGGCGTCATGAACGTAAATATAATTCATATCTGACTAATCCGAAAGATGCATCCCATTCATGACATAGAGCCCCCACCGCTCCATCACCGAGCGCCGCTGCTCGAAGAAATCGGTGCGCCGGTAGGCCGCTTCGACCGGGTCCTGGACGACATGGGCCAGCGCCGCCTCCGCGACCTCGCGGCCGACCTCCGTTTCGGCCGCCCAGTCCCGGAAGCTGGACCGGAACCCGTGGGGCACGCATCCCAGCTCGAGGCGGTGGGCGAGGGTGGCCAGGGTGTTGCGGCCGATCATTCCGCCCTGCGAGGAGGGGAACATCAGGTTCGAGGCGGACGGGAGGTCGCGTGCCTCGCGAAGCACCGCGAGAGCCTGCGTGGACAGCGGCACCCGGTGCCTGCGTCCGGACTTCATGTGTTTCGCGGGGACGGTCCACACCCGCCGCTCCCAATCGACCTCGTCCCAGGTCGCCCGGCGCACCTCGGCCGCCCTCGCCGCCGTCAGCACCTGGAACTGGAAGGCCAGCCGGATCCCCGGCCAGGACTTCGCGGCCCGCACCTTCCCGATCGCCCCGGCCACCTCCTGATGCGGCAGCGCCCGGAAGTGCTGTTTGCGCTTGACTTTATGCGGAAGCGCGGCGGTGATGGCCTCGCCGGCGGGATCGTCGCCCCGGTAGCCCCGGCCGATGCACCATTTCATGATGTAGCTGATCCGTCCCCGCAGCCGCTGGGCCGTAACCCGCTTACCGTTCCAGATGGGCGTCAGCACCGCCAGCACGTGGGCCGTGGTGACCTCGTCCACCGGAATGTCCGCGATCACCGGGTAGGCATAGGCCTCCAGGCTCGCCTTCCACTGTGCCTCCGACTTGCTCCCCCGCCGCCAGGTCGCGCGCCGCAGGCGGATCACGCGCCGTGCCGCCTCCGCGAACGTCGGCGTGTCGCCCGAGCGCGGATCCCTTCCCCGAAAGGTCGCCCGCCGGTTCTCGAGCGCCGCCCTGCGCGCCTCCGCTAGCGTGACCACCGGGTACGGACCGAGCCCCACATTGACGGCCCTCCCGTTGATCCGCAGCCGCTGCGCCCACGTCTTGGACAGCCGCCCGGCCTTCGTGGGCTTCACCAGGAGGGAGAGTCCATGCCCCCCGCGGCCGTCCCCGTAACGCCCAGGACGTTTCACGGCCTGAACAAACCGGGCGCTGAGGCGCTTCGGCCGCGTCATCGGGTATCCCTCCGGTTATCAGGGAATGCCGATTCTGACGCGTCCCAGGGGCAGGGGTGGCGACGACTGCCGGCGGTCGATGCACTCGGTGAGGCGTACATATAGATACATTATAGATCGTATGTCTATAGTGCAAGCGGCATTACAATATCACATGGAATCCCCGCCGCTCCTGGTCCGCGTCCTCACTCATGCCCTTGCAGGCACTATGCAACATCCCGTGGCAAGACATAGTCGCCCCATCGTTCCATCACGGAGCGCCGCTGCTCGAACAGGTCGGTACGGCGGTAGGCGGCCTCGACCGGGTCCTGCACGACGTGCGCAAGGGCGGCCTCTGCGACCTCGCGGCTGACCTCCGTTTCGGCCGTCCAGTCCCGGAAGCTGGACCGGAACCCGTGTGGCACGCATCCCAGCTGAAGGCGCTGCGCGAGGGTGGCCGGTGCGTTGCGACCCATCATCCCGCCACGGGGGGAGGGGAACAACAGCCCCGAATCCGACGAGAGCGCGCGTGCCTCGCTGAGGATATCGAGGGCCTGGGTGGACAGCGGCACCCGGTGCTCGCGTCCGGCCTTCATGTGTTCCGCGGGCACGGTCCACACCCGCTGTTCCCGGTCGATCTCATCCCAGGTCGCCCGCCGCACCTCCGCCGCCCTCGCCGCCGTCAGCACCTGAAACTGGAAGGCCAGCCTGATCCCCGGCCACGTCTCCGCCGCCCGCACCTTCGCGATGGCTCCCGCCACCTCCGCGTGGGGCAGCGCCCGGAAGTGCTGTTTCCGCTTGGCTTCATGGGGAAGCGCCGCGGTGATGGCGTCGCCCGCGGGATCGTCGTGCCGGTAGCCGCGACCGATGCACCACTTCATGATGTAGCTGATCCGGCCCCGCAGCCGCTGAGCCGTGATCCGCTTCTCGTTCCAGATGGGGGTCAGCACCGACAGCACATGGGCCGTGGTAATGGTGTCCACCGGCTTGTCCCCTATCACGGGGAACGCGTACGTCCGCAGACTCGACTTCCACTGGGCCTCGGACTTGCTCCCCCGCCGCCAGGTGGCGCGCCGCAGGCCGACCACATACTGCGCCGCCTCCGCGAAGGTGGGCGTGGCGCCCGCCCGCGGATCCCCTCCCTGAAACGTCACGCGCCGGTTCTCGAGCGCGGCCTTGCGAGCATCCGCGAGCGTGACCACCGGGTAGGGACCCAGCCCCACATTCACGGCCCTGCCGTCGATCCGCAGCCGCTGGGCCCAGGTCTTGGACAGCCGCCCGGACTTCGTCGGCTTGACCAGCAGGGAAAGTCCGTGCCCCCCGCGGCCGTCCCCGTATCGTCCAGGACGCCGTACCGCCTTTACAAAAGTGGCGTTCAGTCTTTTTGGACGCGTCATCGCGTATCCCTCCCAACCTCCTCCACACCGCCTGCGGGCTCCGGGCCTCCCTTCGAGCGGAGAACTCGCCTTGCCGGGTTCGCCCGTGCATACGCCGATGGCGGTGTGGAGTTCCATGGTTCCCGGGGGGGCAGCCAGTATGATCGCTTCATGGCCGATTGCATTGCCGAGATGCTAATTTCAGAGGGATGGGCTACGGAACAGTTGAAGGAGGCGACTACGATGAGCCAGGTCAGCACGGAGTTCCCGAACCGGTGGATGGAGGAGTTCGGGCTGAAGCGGTATCGGCAGGGCCAATCCGGGCTCCTGCACGAATTGGTGGCAAGGAAGTTCGGGGCGGGGGTCGCTGATGAAGTGTCCTCGCTGCTTGGGCGGAAACTGGAGTCGGCGCGGATCCACCTGGTCTCGACCGCAGTGATCGAATGCGAGACGGCGGAGGAGTTCCTCGGGCGGGTGAGAAGGGAATTGGGCGGGTAGGAGTGCCCGGCATCCCGGTGCCATGATCGCCGTCGCCGGGCTCGAGAAGTCCTTCGGGGACCGCACCCTCTTCCGCGGGGCGTCCTTCCGGCTGAACGCCGGCGAGCGGTACGGGCTGGTGGGCGGAAACGGGTCGGGGAAGACGACGCTGCTGAACATCCTGGCGGGCGACCTGCCGGCGAGCGCGGGATCGGTGTCGGTGCCGGGCGACGTTCGCCTCGGGGTCCTGCGGCAGGACCAGTTCCTGCACGCCGACGAGCCGGTCCTCGATGTCGCGCTGATGGGCAACGAGGAGCTGTGGCGCGCTATGGCCGAGCGGGAGCGGGTGCTGGAGCGCTCCGGCGAGCACTTCGACGCGGACCGCTTCTCGGCGCTGGAGGAGATCGTCGAACGGCACGACGGGTACACGGCGGAGGCGCGCGCGGCGGCCGTTCTTGAAGGACTGGGGCTCCCGGCACGTATTCATGAAGGGCCCCTATCCAACCTGTCGGGGGGCTTCCGGCTGCGGGTCCTCCTGGCGCAGGTCCTCTGCGGCGCGCCCGACGCGCTCCTCCTCGACGAGCCCACCAACCACCTCGACATCCTCTCGATCCGGTGGCTGGAGAAGTTCCTGCGGGGCTTCCGCGGGCCGGCCGTCGTGATCAGCCACGACCACCGCTTCCTGGACAACGTCGCGACCCACATCCTCGACATCGACTACGAGACCGTCACCCGCTACCCCGGCAACTACACCCGTTTCCTCACCGCGAAGGCCGCCGAGCGGGAGCGCCGCGAGAAGGAGATCGCCCAGCGGGAGCGCGAGATCGCGCACCACCGGCGCTTCGTCGACCGGTTCCGGGCCAAGGCGTCGAAGGCGCGCCAGGCGCAGAGCAAGCTGCGGCTGATCGAGAAGAAGGCCGAGGCGCTGGAGCCGCTCCCGCAGACTTCGCGGCGCTACCCGGTTTTCCGGTTCGGCGAGGTGCGGCCGAGCGGGCGGGAGGTGCTGCGGATCCGCGGGGTGACGAAGTCGTTCGGCGAGAACCGGGTGCTGCACGGGGTCGACCTGGACGTCGCGCGGGGCGACCGGCTGGCGATCGTCGGCCCCAACGGGATCGGCAAATCGACGCTCCTGAATGTCATGGTGGGACGGGTGGCGGCAGATGCCGGGACGATCGAATGGGGATATGAGACGCACCCCGGCCACTTCGCCCAGGACCCCGCCGACCACCTGCGCACCCCGAAGCGCACCGCCGAGGCCTGGATCGAGCAGTACTGCGACGGAAAGGGGCGCGGCTTCGCCCGCGGCCAGCTCGGCATGGTCCTCTTCAGCGGCGACGACGCCGAGAAGCGCCTCGAGACCCTGTCGGGCGGCGAGTCGGCCCGGCTGGTGCTTTGCAGCCTGATGGTCCGCCAGCCCAACGTGCTGGTCCTGGACGAGCCCACCAACCACCTCGACCTGGAGGCGATCGAGGCCCTGGTCGACGGGCTCCGCGCCTACCCCGGCACCCTCGTCTTCGTGTCGCACGACCGCTGGTTCGTAGGGCGGCTGGCCAACCGCATCGTGGAGATCACGGAAGACGGGATCCGCGACTACCGGGGCACATACGAGGAATACGTGCATGCGCGCGGGGACGACCATCTCGATGTGGATCAGGTGGTGGAGCGCGCGCGGGAGGGGCGGCGGCGGGGGCGGGGTGGGGGGGAGGCGGGGGGCGGCGGGCCGGACGGCCGCTCGGACGCGGAGCAGGGCCGGGGCCGCCGACAGGGGCAAGGTGTGGGCCGCGGACAGGGGCAAGACCGGAGCCGCGGCCGGGCGCAGGGCGGGGGACGCGGCGGTACCCTGGGCGCGCGGCGATTGTCGGCATGGCAGCGGCGGCGGCTGGAGGAGCGTGCCGGGGAGCTGGCCGCGCAGGTGGAGGCGGCCGAGGCGAGGGTGGCGGAGATCGAGGCCGTCTTCGCGGACCCGGCGTTCTACGCGGGGGCGTCGCCGGGCGAGGTGCGGAGGCTGGAAGAGGAGCGCGCCGGTAGGATGGAGGAGGTAGCCGCGCTGACGGGGGAGTGGGAGGGGGTGGTGGGGGAGTTAGATTATCCTGGAGATGCCGTAGCGGAAACGACGCGTGAAGGGGACGACACATGACCGGGCGCGAAGAGCAGGTGGCCACCGGCGATCCGACTCCGCGCTGGCTGTACAGGTTCCACAACTTCTCCCGCGCGTATTCCCTGTTGCGTGAAGCGGCGGTCAACGACCCGGCGCTGCTGAGCGACCTTGAACGCGAAGGTCTGATCCAGCGATTCGAGTATACCTTCGAGCTTGCCTGGAAGACGTTGAAAGACCGTCTTGCTTACGATGGCATTCAAGTCCCGTCCGTTACGCCTCGCAGCGTAATCCGCCAGGCGTTCGCGACCGGACTCATTGGCGATGGAGAAGCGTGGATCGATATGCTCACCGATCGCAACGCGATGTCTCACAAGTACGATGCCGACGAATTCGAAGCGGTCGCCGACAGAGTGCACAGGCGATACCTGCATCTGCTGGGCGAACTGTGGGAGCGCTTTTGCAGCCGAGGAGTCGGCAGGATGAGCCACCCGACAATGCCAGGAGCCGACAACCCGCTCGGCGAGGAACTGCTGGCCAAGCTGACCCGCGTATTCTCCGCATATCCGGAGCTGCGGTCCGTAACGCTCTTCGGGTCTCACGCGCTGGGATCGGCCTCGCCGCGCTCCGACATCGACCTCGCCACGAAGGGAATCCGGGATCGCTACACGCTGGGGCGGCTCATCCTCGACCTGGAAGATCTCGACATTCCGCAAAGGTGTGATGCCAAGGCGTTCGAAGAGATCCGGCACGCGCCCTTGAGGCAGCACATCGAAGCGGTTGGGGTGACGATCTACATGAGACCGGACCGTCGAAGGCCCGAAATGTCAAGAAAACACGACAATTCGTAAAGCAAACGCTACAGTGCCCGCCTACTCCACCGGGCTCCCCCACCACGCGCCCAGCACCTCCGCCAGCTCGTCGGTGTCGCGCACGCGGAAGAAATAGCTCCGCCCCCTCCTCGGCTTCAGCCAGATCCCCGGCTTGAGCAGGCCGAAGGTGAGCGGCGGGCTGCGGAGGATCCGCGGGTGCAGCCACACGGCGGGAAACCGGCGGATCGAGATCTCGGCGATGTCCTCGGCATGCAGGACCCGCGAGCGCCAGGCACGCCCCTTGATCCGCACGTGGTCGCTGAAGAGCAGCAGCTTGCGCGGCGCGGCGGCGTAGATCAGCAGCGCCAGCGCCAGCACGACGAACAGCATCAGCCCGGTTGCGGCGGTCTGCACCGGGTAGCTGTCGATCGACCGGATCCAGGGAGTCATCCACCGCATTCCCACCTCCGACGCGATCGCCACCGCCCCCAGGCACGCGACCAGCCCCAGCGTGTACGCCACCACCAGCACTTCGGGCAGCCGCAGCCGCGCGATGTAGCGGATCTCCCTCATCTGCAGCGGCGTCGTCAGCCACCGGCCCATCATCAGAATCGTCCCCCAGATCAGCGCCCCGGCCGCGAGCACCGGCACCACCGGGTCGAACGGCAGCGGCCGCGCGACCGACAGGATCAGCCGCGACTCGTCGAAGACCTCGGACGCGAACGACGCCACCTCTTCCTGCGTCAGATTCTCGTAGTAGGAGACGACATCCGGAAAGTCCTCGAAGACCGCGGGATCGAAGAAATAGCTCTGGGTCCAGTTGTTGAGCGCCGCGGAAGTCTGGTTCGCCGCGCGCAGCCGCTCGATCACCGCCGCCCGGTCGGCCTCGAACTCCGCGGGATCGTGGGCCCCGGCCCTGAGCCATTCGATCTCCTCGTCGATGACGCCGGTGGCGAAGTCGTAGTCCTCCTCGTCGATCCGGGTGAACAGCCGCAGGTAGGCCCCCGGCCCCCGCTGCACCAGACTCACGCTGGCCCCGTAGACGGCCTTGCGTTCGCCGTAGCGCAGCCGCTGCCCCAGCCGCCGGTTCAGCAGATCGCGGACGAAGAGCGACGTGAGCAGATCGTCGGCGGTGGGCTCGAAGAGCTTGTGGGTCGACAGGTACTGAACGCCGGCCAGCGTGCTCCAGCGGTACTCGGCGGTGCCGCGCCCGGGGTCCTCGGTGCTGATCTCCAGACGATTGACCTCGCGCGCGCGGAAGGAGCCGAAGGTCCGCTCGGCGACGGCCAGCGCCTCGTCCCGGTCCAGGTCGCCCACGATGGTGACGGTCATGTTGCCCGGCGCGTAGTAGCGTTCGTAGAAGCCGCGCAGGTCGTCGGGAGTGATCGCGTTCAGGCTCCTCCACATGTAGGTGCCCGGCGGGCGCAGCGGTTCGATCCCGAATTCGCGTTCCCAGAAGCCGCGCGGACCCAGCCACGCCGGGTTGAGCAGCGCCTGGAGGTGGTCGAGGATCTCGCGCTCCCGGGCTCCGATCTCGTTCTCCACCGGCTCGCGTCCCCGCTCCACGACCGCCGGGTCCATCTCGTGCGGCGACATGATCCCCGCCAGCCACTCGATCGCGAAGAGCCCGTGCTCCCTGCCGATCGTCACGTAGTACCAGGTGTGGTCGGCGAAGGTGAACCCGTTCCTGCGCCCCCCGATCCCCTCCACCGCGTCCTTGATCTCCTGCTCGGTCCGCCCGTCGTGATCCGAGAAGAGCATGTGCTCGGTGAAGTGGGCGAGCTGTTCTTTGCCAGGCGGATCCGCGTCCGACCCCACCGGAATCCCGGCACTGACCGACACGTTCGGCACCCCCGGCAACCGCTTGAACCAAACCTTGACACCGTTCGACAGGCGGATGGTCTCAAAGCCGGCGAAGGGGTTGGAGAGCGTTGCGGCCGGCTCCTCCGGCGTCGGGTCCGCAGGGTCCGATGGGGTCACCTCCTGCGGCTTCGGGTCCCCGGTGTCCGATCGGGCCGGCTCGTGGTGCGCGGTGCCCGCCGAAAGCGGCGGCTCCGGGTTGGCGGCGCCGTGAGCGGTCCCCGGGCGGAGCAGGACAGGCAGAGAAAACAGGCCAAGCAGGCAGAGCAGGCCACGCAGACAGAGCAGGCCACGGACGCAAGCCAAACAACGCATCGAACGCCTTTCGGTGGTGACTGACCTCGGGCTGTTGTCAGATTTATAGTGGAATCTGTCACCGAATCTGTCAAAGAGACGCCAAAGCGGCCGTCCCCATGCGTTCCCGGACGCTGGGTTTCGCCCCGGACGCTGGGGGCATCGTCCGGACCCAGGCATCGTCCCGTTCGCCGGGTATCGCCCCGGACGCCTGGCATCGAGGGGCTGTGAGGGGGGGCAGCCTGCCGTCCCGGGATATTTCTGTGACGCGTGTTGAGGACACGTGACGAGGCCCGCCGCCGCCCGCAACAGGAGCATGGCACATACCGGGCAATGGTGGTGCGGAGCGCATGGTCACGGTGGACGCGGGGATTCTCGGACCGCTAAGGCTGCGCCTCCCGAAGCCCGGTCACCAGATCCCGCACCCCGGAGATCGCCTCCAGCAGCCTGGCTTCGCTGGCGCGGATATCGTGCTTCGTCGAGTCGATCTTGGCGTCGAGCCTGCGGATGTCCTTCCCGACATGCGCGAAGTCATTGGTCCTGAGGCGCTCGTAGAGCTCGTCGGATGCTTCCTTCGCCGCCTTGCCCGCTGCCGCTTCCGCAGACTTCGCGGCTCGCCCGGCCTGATACGCTGCCACCGTCGCCAGCACCACGCTTGCCGCCGCCGCGACAGGCTGCCACCACTCGGAGATCATTTCATTCCCTTTCGCACGTCACCCCAATCGAGCTGCAATGGGTCAACATAGGTCCATCGTGCTTCAGGGAGCAAGTTCTCCCGGCTTCCGCCCTACCGCCTGAACCGCACCCACTTCGTGATCCGCCGCTGGGACACCTCGGCGCCGTACACGTTCCCGTCCCGGTCGACCGCCACGCCTTCCGGTCCGCTGAACCCCATCACGTTGGGAATGTCGTCCGGCAGGAAGTGGTGCACCCACCCCATGCGCGCGTCCCCGATCCGGATCCCCTTCTCCCAGCCGGCGTTGCGCTGCCCGGTGAACTGGTTGCGCGCCGGGCTCGACTCGGAGTCGGCCACGTAGATGTTGTCGTCGGCATCGATGAAGAGGCCGCTGGGCCGGCCGAACTGCGTCCAGACCGCGATGAACTCGCCCTCCTGGTCGAAGATCTGGATGCGGTTGTTGTAGCGGTCGCCCACGAAGATCCGGCCCTGCGAGTCCATCGCCAGTGCGTGCGGGTCGCGGAACTGCCCCGGTCCGTAGCCGAGCTCGCCCCACGTCTCCATGTAGGTGCCGTCGGCGGCGTAGCGGATGATCCGGCCCCGGGTGCGGTCGTGCGAGTCGGCAACGTAGATCTGTCCGTTGGGAGCGACCAGCACGTCCGACGGCTGGGTGAGGTGGGTGGGTGGGTCGCCGGCTTCCCCGGGCGTCCCGATCGTCATCAGCAGCTCGCCCTCGGGAGAGAACTTGAGCACCGTGTTGCCGGTGGTGGTCGCCATCGACCGCCACGCGTCGGTCACCCAGACGTTGCCCTCGTGGTCCACGTCGATCCCGTGCGGCCACGCGATCAGCCCCGCGCCGAAGCTGCGCAGCAGGTTGCCGTCGGTGTCGAAGAGCAGAATCGGGTCGAGGTCGGAGCCGACACAGGTGTTGGCTCCGCAGCGCTCCGCGACCCAGATGTTCCCGTCCGGGGCGATCTCGACCGCGCTGGTCGAGCCCCATTCGCGGCCTTCGGGGAGCTCGCCCCAGCCGTAGACGGGGCGGAAGGGGTTGGTGGTGTTGTGCTGGGCGGCGACGGGGGCTGCGGTGGCCAGTGCCGCGGCCGCGCAGAGGATGGCGGCGGCGCTGAAGGCGGCGTGGATCCGGCGATTCATCGTTGGCGCTCCGGGTCGGGGGGTGCGTCGTGCGTGGACAGAGACGGTAGGCGGACGAAGGGCTGCGGACAAGGGCTCGCTCGGGGCTCGCTCGGGGGTGGGCTCGGGGCTGGCTCAGGGCTGGCCAGACGGTGGCCGGGTGCCGGTCGGGGGCCTCCGGGTGCTTGGCCTCTGCGAGAGCGGATCCTTGCGTATTCGCCATCCGTGCACGATATTGTGCCCCAGGAGGCATCCCGTGGCTACCCATGTTGCTATTCCATTACTGACAGCGCTGTCGGTCGCGCAGGTCGCGGCCCAGTTCCCCTGCGAGGGCTGGCCAACCGCGGAGTTCTGGCGGGCCGCCGATCCGGACCGGGTACGGGAGTGCATCGCCGGCGGCAACCCCATCCACCACCGGTTTCCACCCGAGAACTGGACGGCACTGCACAGCGCGGCCGCGTTCAGCGACGACCCGGAGGTGATCGCGGTGCTCATCGAGGCGGGAGCCGACCTGGAGGATTCGTCGCCGCCCGCGCGCCGGACGCCGCTTCACGTCGCCGCCCGGTACAGCTCGAACCCGGAGATCGTGCGCGTGTTGATCCGGTACGGTGCGGATGTGAACGCGGTGAACGAACCGGGGCGCACACCCCTGCACCTTGCGGCCCTCTTCAACGACAACCCGCCCGTGGTGGAGGAGCTTGCCAGGGCGACAGACGTGAACGCCCGCGCGAGTCTGGGACTCACGCCCCTGCACGACGCCGCCCGAAGAAGGCTGGATGACGTGCGCATGGGCACCCCGAATCCGGACATCGTCCAGGTACTCCTGAGGCAGGGCGCGGACCTGTCCGTGGAGGCCTTTGATGGCGGTACTCCCGCGGGCTGGGCCGGAACCCCGGATGTCGCCGATCTGATCCGGAGCGAGGCGCAACGGCGGGCGGAGGCCAGGGAACTCTTCCTGCGGGCGGTGGGGACGAGGGTGGCCGTGGGAGCGGTCGCGCTCCTATTGTTGGGGCTTCTGGTGGGTGGAGGATGGAACGGGTCCGCAACCCTATCTTGGCGCCCGGTCTGTGGGCGCTGGCGAGGAACAGGATGAAGAAGAAGATCTCGAAGGAACTCGTGGCGGCATGCTCGCGCCCGCTGGTGCTGTCCATTCTGGCGGGCGGGAACAGGTACGGATACGAAATACTGAAGCAGGTGAAGCACCTCTCGGAGGGTGACCTGCAATGGTCCGGCGGGATGCTCTATCCCCTGCTCCATCGGCTTGAGCGCGACGGCTTCATCGAAGGCTACTGGGAGATCACGGAGGAGGAGCGGCCGCGGAAGTACTACCGGTTGACCAGCGAGGGCCGGGGACAGCTGACGGCCGACCGGGAGAGCTGGCGGGCAGTGGACGCAACCCTCAAGATCGCATGGGGAGGCAGCGGTGCTGCAGCTGGATGACGAAGTCCGCAGCTGGCGGGAGGATCTTCAGGCCAGGGGGTGGTTCTCTCCGCTGGAGCTGAATGAACTGGAGGATCACCTGCGGTCCCACGCGGCCGAAGAACGGGAAGCGGGGCCCGTCGCCGGCTCCGCGGCGGCATTCGAGGCCGCCGTCCGTGCAGAGATCGGCGACCCGACCCGACTCTTCCGCGAGTACGCCAGGTCGGAGGCCCCCGTGTGGAGGCCTCTTCTGCTGACGGGTTGGGGGCTGTACGCGCTGTCGCTCCTGCTGCCCGGGTTCGGCATGGTGGCCATCCAGCCGTCCAGCCCGAACTTCGTGATCTCGGCCACCGGCCGGGAGTTCCTGTGGCTCGCGCTCACAAGCGGCTGGATCGTCGCGTTGCTGCCGAGCCTTGCGATGGGGCTGACGCTGCCTCTGCTCGGGCGGACCCGGCGCCGGCTGGAGGGGTGGCTGAGGCGCGGGCTCGGCGCCGTGGCCGTCTCCGCCCTGGGTGTCGGAGTAGCCAATCTGCTGCGTCCGCTCCCGGTGACGCTCGACGGCGACCTCGTCATGTACGGGCATCTCGGCACCGCCTACTGGGCGTGGGTCGGGTCGTTCGCGCTCGCGGCCACCGCCCTGTGGCTGCGCGCGAACGAGTGGGCCGTCACCGGACCGCAGAGGTCGTTCGCCTCGCTGGCAAGCCGTCTGATCGTCCGGATACCGACCTTCAGGAACTGACGGGGGCTTTCGCCCTCGTGATCGCAGGGGGCCGTGGTTCTGCTGGTCGATGATGCGGTAGAACTCCCTTTGAAACGACTGCTCTCGGACGGAGGTCAAGCCACTTCTGCCCCATTTGTATGTGCCGTCTCTATATGTACAATATGTGGCGAATTTGGTCTATAACATGGCGATAACGTGGCGAATATAAAAGCTCGTTTGCGCGACGAAGACTGACCCGGTTACTCTGTGCAAACCGGAGAAGGGGTAACGTCCAAAAAGCGAAAGGAACATCGCCATGACCTCCATCACCCGACTGCGGCTCCCGCGTCTTCTCTTGTTGATGACGGCGCTCGCGGCCACCGCCGGCAGGGCAGAAGCCCAGTCCGATCCGTCTCCCTGGCGCTTTGGCGTCACCCTTGGCGGAGGCGCGCTCGTGGGCGTGGTTGCCGAGTACTGGAATGACGACTTCGGCATCGAAACCAAACTGGGAACCTTCGCTTTCGAGGACGTGTCGGTCCGGCTGTCGCCCAAGTGGCGGGTCGGCACCTGGGACGGGGGCGAGGTCTCGTGGCGTGTCGGGGTGCAGTGGTTCCCGACCGGGAGATCCGGCGATGTGTTCGCCGCCTTGCACGGGGTCGAGCTGGCCAGGGTGACCGATGGCGGGCACGTGATCGGAGGGAGCTACAATCTTCCTCTGTTCGGAGGAGGCTGGCGATGGGATGAATTGTTGCCCGATCCCGATGAGAGCCCCGATGCCGGGGATCCCGAAGAGGCCCCCGAAGTAGACACGGCAGACCCCGAACCTCCATCCTCCTGGCTGGTGGGATCGGCCGTTTCGATTGTCGTCAGTTTCGTCCTGGGAGAGGTCACCTACCGCTATCAGCCCGGCGGCTGAGTGAAGACGGTGACGGAGCCCAGGGAGAAGACGACAATGTCAGCGACAACAGTGGTCCCGCACGCCGACACCGGCTTCAACCGCCGCGCCACCGCCCGCACCGCCGCCCGCACCGCCGCTCTCACCGCCGCCCTCGCCATCGCCGTGGTGTCTGCGGCGTCCTGCGCTTCGATGCGATACTCGTCCGCATTCAACCCGAGCGTGACCGTCCAGGTCGAGCACCCGCCGTACGCGGGCCTCCTCGTGGAAGAGGTCGCGTTCGCCGGGGATTCGCGTGCGGGAGGGGGGCGCGCCGGGGCAGCGGAGGCGCGCTGCGAGGCGGAGTGGGAGCAGGCGCTGACGCAGGAGTTTCTGGAGCGCGGCGTGCGGGTTGCGCGCGGCGATGGCGGGCAGAACGCGGACGCGGTGATCGCCGTCGACGTGACGCGCTGCGAAACGGAGCAGGAACGGTTTGAATCGACGAGGGAGATCGTCGAAAGGGTGGGCGAAAACACCCGTCGCCGGACCGTGCCGGAGTACCACGCGCGCACGGTCGTGAGGTTCCGGGGGACGTTCGAGGTCGTCGATCCGTCCGCCGGTCTCGTGGCCGCCTCGCGCACGCTCGCCCACGAGCCCGAGATGATGAACTCGAGCATCCGGGGGCAACCGGACTTCCCGTCCCCGGGGACGGTGGCGGGACGGGCCTACCGCAGCACGATCCGAACCATCGCGCCGATCCTGTTCAGCTGGTTCGAGGCGAGGGAACTGGTCTTCTTCGACGTCGACCGATGCGGGATGGACCGGGCCTACCGCGCCGTCGAGGCCCGCGACTACCAGCGCGCGCTCGAGATGTCGATCGCCAGCGCGAGCGCCTGCGAGCCGGGCTCGGGGGAGGACATCGACCACCGGGACCTGGCCGCGGCACACTACAACGTCGGCGTGCTGCACCGCATGCTGGGAGACTTCGATTCGGCCCTGGAGAGCTTCGAACAGGCCCGGGAGGCCGATCCCCGCAACCGCATCGTCCGCGACGCCGTCCGCGAGACCCTCTCGGCCCAGGAGATCGCCGCCAGTCTGCGCAGCCTCGTAGAAGGGCGCGGCAACCAGGGGCCAACGGCGGCGGGAAGAGCGGCTGCGGGAACAGCGGGTGCGTCATGAACCGGCGCATCGGCCTGGCGGCTGCGGCCCTGCCGGTGCTGGCCACCGCCGCCCTGCTCGCGTCGTGCCGGGATTCGGCGGAGCCGGAAGAGATAAACGTCGCGGGATTCTGGGACCTCTGGTCGCTGGACGGACAGGCGATGCCGGTCTCGGTCGACATCGTCACGATCACCTCCGGGTCCCTCGACCTTCGCGGCAACGGCACCTACGCGTTCGCCCTGACCGGTGTCCTCCTGGGGGAACCGTGGGGCGACACCGAATCCGGCGCGTGGACCAGGAACGGCAACACGGTCACGCTGACCCCGAACGACGGGTGCGCCAATACCGCGGTTCTCGAGGAGAGGGACATCCTGAAGGTCGGCTCGCACTGTGCG
>JAJEBR010000017.1 GCA_022822445.1 Gemmatimonadota bacterium
GGGCGGTGGCGGGGTGGGGGGGGGCGGGGGGGTGGGGGTGGGGGTCGGGGGTGGCGGGGTGGCGGGGGGCGGGGGGATGGCGGGCGTGCCGCAGCGCAGCGAGCGTCCCGTGCTGCGGGGACGGGGCCTCACCTTCCGGCACCCGCGTGCGGAGGTGGAAGCCGTGCGGGGGGTCTCGCTGACGGTTTCGCCGGGGCGGCTGCTCGCGGTCGTGGGGCCGAACGGGGCCGGAAAGACGACGTTGTTGCGGGTGCTCTCCGGGGCGCTCACCCCACTGGAGGGCGAAGTGAACCTCGACGACCGTCCGCTCGACGCGCTCGGCGACCAGGAGCGGGCCCGCACGATCGCGGTGGTGCCGCAGTCGGAGTCCTCCCCCTTCCCCATCACCGTGCGCGAAATGGTGAGGATGGGGCGGTACCCGCACCTCGGGCCTTGGGAGCGCACCGGGGACCGGGACCGGGCCGCGGTGGACCGCGCGCTCGAGCGCTGTGCCGTCGCCGACCTCGGCGGCCGCGACATCGGCCAACTCTCCGGGGGCGAAAGGCAGCGAGCCCGGATCGCCCGGGCCCTCGCCCAGGAAGCCCCCATCCTCCTCCTCGACGAACCCACCGCGGGCCTCGACCTCCGCTACCGCATGGAGCTCTTCCACCTCCTCCGCGAACTCCGCGACGACGGGCTCGCCGTGCTCGTCATCACCCACGACCTGAATCTGGCCTCCCGCTTCGCCGACCGACTGCTACTGCTGGACTGCGGCCGCGCGCGGGCCCACGGCACCCCTGGCGAAGTCGTGACGCGGGAGACGCTGGAGAGCGTCTACGAATGGCCGCTCAGAGTCGCGCACCACCCCGGACCCGGGAGCGACACCGGCGCACCTCAGACGATTCCGTTGCGGAAGGGCGACGGCGCGGAAGGGCGACGGCGCGGAAAGGGTGACAGCGCGGAAGGGTGACAGCACGGAAGCGTGACAGCGCTGAAGGTGACGGTTGGCGCCTCACCTGCGTGGCCGGCCCTCGGCGGACGGCGCTACCTTGGGCAGCGAACCCGCATCCGAAACCGCATCCTGATCCCGGGCTACACGATGAAGACCACATCCCGCCATCGCCACGTACCAACCGCCGCAGGCACCGGCGCCATCGCCCTCCTCGCCGCCACCGCCTGCACCCCATCCCCCCGCCCCATCCCCGTCGTCGAGGCGACGATCGCGGACATCCACGAGGCCATCTTCTCGGGGCGGACCACCTGCCGCATGGTCGTGCAGGCGCACCTCGACCGGATCGAGGCGTACGAGGACCGCATCAACGCGCTCACGTTCGTCAATTCGGCCGCGCTGGACCGCGCCGACGAGCTCGACGACGCGCTGGCGGACGGCGAGACCCCCGGCCCGCTCTTCTGCGTGCCCATGCTGGTGAAGGACAACTTCGACACCCACGACATGGTCACAACCGGGGGCTCGATCGCGTTGGCTCGGAACGTTCCGCCGGACGATGCCTTCATGGTGCGGCGCATCCGCGAGGCGGGCGCGGTCGTCGTCGCCAAGACGAACATGGCTGAATGGGCCTTCAGCCCTCGCCAATCGGTCAGCTCGTCGTTCGACACCACGCGCAACGCGTACGCGCTCGACCGGGTGCCGGCCGGCTCCAGCGGGGGGACCGCGTCGGGGGTCGCGGCGGCCTTCGGACTCATCGGGCTCGGAAGCGACACCGGCAACTCGATCCGCGGGCCGTCGTCGCGGCTGGCGCTGGTGGGGATCCGCTCGACGATCGGGCTGACGAGCCGGGACGGCGTCATCCCGCTCTCCTTCGACCGCGACATCGCGGGGCCGATGGGACGAACCGTCGCGGATGTGGCGCTGGTCTTCACCATCGTGGCCGGCTACGACCCCGCCGATCCCTACACCGAGCCCGCGCGGGAGCACCGCGAGGTCGACTACACCCGCTTCCTGGACGCCGACGGGCTGGAGGGCGCGCGGATCGGCGTGTTCAGGGCGCTGGTGGACACCGAGGACGCCGACTCGGGGGTGGTCGCAGTCTTCGAAGGCGCGCTGGAGGAGATGGCCGGGCTGGGCGCCGAGATCGTCGACCCGTTCGATTTCGATCTGCGCGCCCAGTCGCGCCGACCGAACATGTACTGCCGCCGCTTCCGCTACGACATGCACATGTACCTGCGGTCGCTCGGGAGCCGCGCGCCGATCACCGACGTGGTCGAGGTGCTGGAGAGCGGCGAATACGGGGCTGACGCGGAGCGGTCGCTACGCAACGCGGAGAACGCGCCGCTCGACGTGCATCCCGCCGAGTGGGACCCACCCTGCCCGGACTACGCCGACAACGAGGAGCGCCAGGGCTTTCTCGCCGACCTCGTGGCCGCGATGGACGAGGCCGGCGTCGACGCGCTGGTGTACCCGACGTGGCTCAGTCCGCCCGCCCACATCGACCGCGCCAACGAGGAGTACAGCGGCGACAACTCCCAGCGCGTGGCGCCGGCGACCGGCATGCCCGCGATTACGGTTCCGATGGGCTACAGCGAAGGCGTGCACCCCGCGGGGCTCCAGATCCTGGCCCGGCCCTGGGACGATGGGTTGCTGTTGCGGCTGGCCTACGCGTATGAGCAGGGGACGCGGCATCGGCGTCCGCCGGACGGGTTCGGGGAGCTGGGGCGGTAGTTCGGATGAAGCTTGACATCCCTTGGACCCATGATTAGTCATTTTTCTGACTAAGTTACTCGCTGGGCCGGAAGAGGGGCGCCCGATGTCAACCGTGAACGTTCACGAGGCCAAGACCCACCTTTCGCGACTCCTCGCAAGGGTGGAAGCGGGCGAGGAGATCGTGATCGCCCGGAGCGGCAAGCCCGTCGCGCGTCTGGTCGCGCACCAGGGCGGTCGTCCCGTCCGCCGTTTCGGATCCCTGGAGGGCCGTCTCACGGTGGACGATAGCTTTTTCGATCCGCTGCCGGAGTCCGAGCTGGCCGCCTGGGAGGAGTGACCGGGTGCAGCTCCTGATCGACACACACGCGTTCCTGTGGTGGCTTGCCGGCGACAAGCGATTGTCCAGGGCCGCACGCGAGGTGATCGGCCACCCGGACAACACGGTCCTGGTGAGCGCGGCTTCCGCATGGGAAATCACCACCAGGCACCGGCTCGGGAAGCTGCCTGGCGCTGAGGAAGTCGCTGGCAACGTCATGACAACCATTCAGAACCACGGTTTCCAGCCGCTGGCGATCACCGTCTCTCACGCGGAGCGCGCGGGGAGACTCCCAGGCTCGCATAAGGACCCTTTCGACCGCATGCTGATTGCACAATCGCTCGCGCACGACCTTCCTCTTGTGTCGATCGAGTCGCTCTTCGACGGTTTTGGGGTGCGTCGCATCTGGTAGCGTGAATCCTGCGGCCTTCTCTTCGACATGGGAGCGATGCTCGACGGGAGTCCCGCCCTGCGGCTTTGGAGCGAAGCCGCGGTTCTGACTGGCCCTTCTTCCTCAAACCCCGAGAGCAATGCCTACCAGACACGCCACAAGCCACCAGGACGAACCGCGCCGCCGCGCGCGAGGGGGGCCCTTCACCCTCGCTACGGTCGGCCTGGCGGTCACCACGTTCATTCTGGCCTGCGAGCGACCGCCCGCCCCGCTCCCGCCTCTCGATGTCGAGTGGCTGCCCGCCCAGCCGGCCCAGGGGCACCTCTTCCTGGTTCGGGTGGCCGTTCCGCCAGAGGTGGGGATGGTGTCGGCATGGGGGGAAGCGGCCGGCGAGGAGCTGTACTTCGTGCTGGCGGAGGGAGCGGCATCCGGGGCGGCAGGCGCGGGCTCCCCGGCGGCGTCAGGTGGCTCCCCGGCGGCGTCAGGCGGCTCCCCGGCCGCCTCAGGCGGCTCCCCGGCCGCGCCCGACTCCGTCTTCGAGAGCCTCGCCGCCGTCCCCATCGGCGCCACCGACACGATCGACGCGTGGGTCGAGGCCACCTACTCCGACGGGCGCACCCAGTCCGATTCGCTGCGCATCCCGATCGTGGCGGGCGAGTACGACCACGAGCGGCTCACCGTGGCGCCGCGCTTCGGGTCGCCTCCGGGCGAGGAGGACCAGGCGAGGCTGCGGCGCGAGCGGGAGAAGGCCGCGCAGGTGTCCCGCGACACCCGCATGACTCCCCGCATCTGGACCTCCGACATGGTTATGCCGCGCGACTCCCGGGTCACCAGCGAATTCGGCACCGGACGCGAGTTCAATGGCCAGATCTCGAGCCGGCATATGGGGCTGGATCTGGCCGGCGCCCGCGGCGACACGGTGGTGGCGGCGGCCGACGGGATCGTCGCGCTGGTCGACAGCTTCCTGCTCGCGGGCAACATCGTGTACCTGAACCACGGCGGCGGGCTGCAGAGCAGCTACTCCCACTTGAGCGAGCAGCTGGTCGAGGCGGGCGACGCGGTTACGGCCGGCACCCCGATCGGCCGGGTGGGCGCGACCGGCCGCGTGACCGGACCCCACCTGCACTGGGTGGTCCGCTACGGCGGCACGACCGTGGCCCCGAGGAGTCTGCTGGCGCTGTTCCGCTGATGGGGGCGGCATCCTTCGCGGTCCCGCAGGGCGAGGAAACCGCGGTGCCGCCTGCAACCGCCTACGCCATCGGGTCCAGCGACCGCAGCGTCTGGACCAGCTCCGTCTGCTTGCGGATGCCCAGCTTGCGGTAGACCTGCCTCAGGTGGGCCCGCGCGGTGCCTTCGGCACAGCCCAGCACCTGCGCAGCGCCGGCGACCGTCCGGCCCCCCGCAATCGCCACCGCCACGCGGCTCTCCGTGGGCGTGAGGCCCAGGAACCTGGTGACCAGGTCCGGGTCTGCCGGGGGCCGAGCGGCCGGGTCGACGATGAACACCAGCGCCCCGAGCTGCGACCCATCGGCAACGGCACCCGTCCGCCGTACCGGATGGACTTCCACGACCAGCGGCACTCGATCCTCCGTGCGCGAGATCTTCATCGAGCCGCCGGTACCCTGATGGCTGTGTGGGGGCAGCGCGCGCGCCAGCAGGCGTTGCAGCTCCGTGTGCTCGTCCCGGTTCGCGGCTGCCAGGACACCGCCCTGGTCGCGGAGCCCATCGCGCTTGAGGAGGATGTCGGAGGCGCGGTCGTTCGCCTCGAGGATGCGGCCGCTGCGGTCCAGCTGGATCAGCCCCAGCCGCTTGTTGTCGAGCAGTGCGACCAGCGAGGTGCCCAACGCTTCGGTGGCGGCCAGCACCCGGCGCACGCGATGGAACCGGCGCAGGTGAGGCAACAGCCCCTGGAGGATCTCGATCTGTTCGTTCCCCCAACCTTCGCGTTCCGTGGAGTTGCCGACGGAGAAGATCATCGTATTGCCTTCCGGGGGGGCGACCCCCAGGAAGAGGCCGTTCTGCGTCCTGAGGGTGCAATGGAACTCATTGTACGCGGTGGAGGTCTTCTTCTCCCGGTCGGAGTAGAGATCCGGCTTATGGACCAGCTCGCCGTCGTCGAGTCCATAGAGCCGCGGAATCGCCTCATCGCGCGGGAAGTAGTCCCGAAAGTACGATCGCTCCACGTCGGGACGACTCTCCTCGCCCAGGTAGAACCCCGCCTGGCTGATGACGAGCTCGCCGTTCGATCCAACCTCCGCGTACGTCAGGCCATGGGCGACCGTCCCGATCAGGGCGTTGATCAGCGGACAAAGCGACTCCCAGGGAATATCCGCAACCGCCGCCCGGTACAGATTCTCCACGACGACATCAAACTGATCCCGTGATCCCATATCGCTCCCGCTCTCAAAGCGATGGCGGATACCGTCTCGCACCCGCGGAATGCTGAAGCAAGTGTGACCAATTCACTGTGAATGATATGTCAAGGGCCGGTGTCAGGCCTACCATGTTCGTGGTATATCGTTCGCTCTCGCCTGTCTCTATATCTGCGGCCCCCTGGGTCAGTTCAACGCCCGGAGGCGTCGCCGTCGGCGCTCCGGGCCAGTGTCGGAATCGTCGTCTTCTGATAACCGGAGGAATACCCGATCACGCGTCCGAAGCGGCTCACCGCCAGGTTTGTTCAAGCAGTGAAGCGTCCTGGACGTTATGGGGACGGACGTGGCGGGCACGGCCTTTCGCTGCTGGTGAAGCCCACGAAATCCGGGCGGCTGTCGAAGACCTGGGCGCAGCGGCTGCGCATCGACGGCAAGCCCGTCAACATCGGGCTCGGACCCTACCCGGTGGTGACCCTCGGGGACGCGCGCAGGGCCGCGCTCGAGAATCGGCGCGTGGCGTTTCGGGGAGGAGATCCGCGCGCCGGCAAGACCCCGACGTTCGCGGAGGCGGCCCGGCAGGTGATCCGCCTGCGACGCGCTTCCTGGCGGCGGGGCAGCAAGTCCGAGGCCCAGTGGAAGGCCAGTCTGGAGAGCTATGCCTTTCCGGTGATCGGGGACAAGCCGGTGGACGAAATCACCACGGCCCACGTGCTGGCCGTGCTCACCCCGATCTGGAACGGGAAGCGCGTCACGGCCCGGCGGCTGCGGGCGCGAATCAGTCATGTGATGAAATGGTGCATCGGCCGCGGATACCGGAGCGAAGACCCCGCCGATCGCGCCGTTACTGCGGTTCTGCCCCAAGATGTTAGCCGTAAGCAACACATGGCGGCGCTACCCCATCGGGAGGTGGCCGGGGCGCTCGCAAGGGTGCGCGCCGCGAAGGCCGCGCCGGGGATCAGCCTGGCTTTCCAGTATCTGGTGCTGACCGCGGCTCGGGCGGGCGAGATCCGCAAGGCGACGTGGGATGAAGTCGACTGGACGGAACGGGTGTGGAACGTCCCAGCGCAGCACACGAAGGCCGGACGCGAGCACCGGGTCCCGCTGTCCGGGGAGGCTCTCGACGTGCTTCGCGCGGCCCGCGAACTGCCGTCCGTCTCGAACCTGGTGTTTCCGTCGTCGCGGGGTGGCGTGATCGGCCGCAATACGCTCGCCGTCCTGGCTCAGCGCCTCGAGCTGGGATGCGTGCCGCACGGGTTCCGGTCCAGCTTCCGGGACTGGGCGGCCGAAACGGGGGTGGGCCGCGAAGTCGCGGAGGCGGCGCTGGCCCACGTCGTCCAGGATCCGGTAGAGGCCGCCTACCGTCGTACCGACTTCTTCGAACAGCGGCGCGCGGTGATGGAACAGTGGGGAGCCTACGTCATGGGAGGGGTACTTGCGTAGTATTATATAATATTACTATATGTGATTATGTTGTGACCTGGAACAGGTCGTGGACGCCCTAAAACGCTGCGGTTGACGCGGTAGCGGAAGTGATAATCAGAACATCCATACACTCATATAGTGTTGATTATATTGATTTTACAGAAGCATGTGGACCGACGGGGTCTCCGTCACGTTGAGCAGCGGTGCCGCAACCACCACGTCTGGCGGTGGGTACTTCTCCTTTACAGATGTGGAGGGCGGTACCTACACCATCACGATCAGCGGCCTGCCGGCCGATGCCAGCTTCAACGCCACCACGGCCGAAGTGACCATCGCCCAGTCCGACCAGACCGTCACGACCAACTTCAGCGGCTCCTGGATCCGCACCGCCAGCCTC
>JAJEBR010000052.1 GCA_022822445.1 Gemmatimonadota bacterium
GCTCTCCGGGCTTCTCCTGCACCTTCGCCGCGTCCGACCCACAGGTCGCCTCTCTCCCTGGACTCAGGGCAGGGAGAACAACCAGAATCAGAAACCATCAACCCCACAAACCACCTGTCCGTGAAAACGGGGCAGCTCCATTCTGTCATGTTTTCATTACATTTCGAATTTCCCGGGTGCCGCATCCGGTGGTTCGCGGGGACTTATCCACTGCCTGCGAGGACGACCCGGGTCCGCTCCACGTCCGCGCGAATCTGTCGTTTCAGCGACTGCACCGTGCCGAAGGCGGCCACCGGACGGAGGTACTCGACGAGCTCGAGGCGGATCTCGTGGCCATACAAACGGCCTTCGAAGTCCAGCAGGAAGACCTCGACCGTGGGGTCCGCCCCGGGAAAGCTGGGCCGCGGCCCGATGTGGAGGGCGCCCATGTGCCGGACCCCGGCGACCGACGCCCTGCACGCGTAGATGCCGGCGGCGGGAACCAGCTTGTCCACGCCGGAGACGCGGATGTTCGCGGTAGGGAAGCCCAGTTCGCGACCGCGCCCGTCGCCGCGCACTACGATTCCCGAGAGAGGATAGGGCCGGCCCAGACCGCGGTTGGCATCGGCGAGTCGTCCCTCGAGCAGGGCACGGCGGATCGAGGTCGAGGAGATCGCCGTGTCGTCGGCGTAGACGGCCTCCACCACGTCCAGTGCGAAACCGCACTCGGCCGCGATGACGCGCAGCGTGTCCACGTCACCGGATCTTCCCTTGCCGAAACCGTGATCGTAGCCGATGACGAGTTCGCTCATGCCCAGCCTCGACAGGAGCAGTTCGGTCACGAACCGGCGCGGCGAGTACTCCCTCAGCTCGGGTGTGAAGGCCACGAACACGACGTAGTCGAGGCGGCTCTCGGCGAGCACGGTCTTCTTCTCGTCGGGGGTCGTGAGGAGTGGCGGTGCCGCCGCCGGACGGACGATCCGCAGCGGGTGCGGGTCGAAGGTGACCAGCACGCTCCGTCCACCAGAGGCCGCGGCGCGGGCTCCGATCTCCTCCAATACCCTCCAGTGGCCGAGGTGCACCCCGTCGAAGGTGCCCACCGTCACGATCACGGGGCGGTCGTCGCACGGCAGCCCCGACGGGCCCGCCGGGAAGACGGTGGGGCCGCGGGCCGACTCAGGCATGCAGGAACACCTTGCCCGGCTCGATCAGCCCGTCGCGGACCCCCCCCACGGCCACGAGTTCGCCCCCGGGCAGCACGAAGGCCACCGGGCCGGGAGTGGACGCCCCAGCGCGGGACTCCCCGGCGGGTATGCGCCGGCCCTGGGCAAGGAGCGCCGCCTCCGCAGGCTGCACCTCCACCGTGCCGAGGTGCGCCAGCGCAATGCCTGGCTCGATCCACGCGCTGGACGGCGGGGTTCCGGCTCCGGCGCACATGCCGGAGACCGAAATCGCGTCGCGGAGGTGGAGGGCGCCGACACGGATCCGGCGCAGCGCGGTGAGGTGGCACCCCGTGCCAAGATCCTCCCCCAGTGCGCCGGCGAGGCTGCGCACGTAGGTGCCGCTCGAGCAGGCCACGCGAAAGCGAACCTCGGGCAGGTCGGCGCCGAGCACCTCGAAGCGGTGCACCTGAACCTCCCGGGGTGCGAGTTCCACCTCCTCCCCTCGCCGGGCCCGGCGATGTGCCGGCACGCCGCGCACCTTCACCGCCGAGTACCGCGGAGGCGTCTGCAGGATGGACCCCTCCAGCGCGGCCGCAGCCGAGCGGATTCGTTCGGGAGGAATCCCCCGCCACCGGTCGTCGCGCACGACGCACGCACCCTCCGGATCGAGAGTCTCGGTGGTGACGCCGAGGCGGGCCGTGCCCTCGTACTCCTTATCCAGGCCCACCAGGTACTCCAGCAGCCTGGTCGCGCGTCCGATGCCCAGCACCAGCAGGCCGGTCGCGAAGGGGTCCAGAGTGCCCGCGTGGCCGACCTTTCGGACCCCGAGGGCGTGGCGCGCGCCAGCCACAACATCGTGAGAGGTGACTCCGCCCGGCTTGTCGACCAGCAGGAATCCCATTCGCTCGGCGCGGCCGCTCAACGGTCCCCCGCCCCCGGACCGGGCTCGGGATCACCGCCCCCTCCGGCTCCGTCGCCAGGAAGCACTTCCCGCAGGATCGCCTCGATGCGCTGACCCGCCTCGGTCGACTCGTCGCGGTGGAAGCGCAGTTCGGGCATCCGTCTGATATGCAGTTCCCGTCCGATTACCGAGCGGAGGAACGGAGCCGCCCGCCCGAGCGCCGCCATCGACTCGGACTGCTCCTCGGCGGAACCGTGCGCCTCGACGTAGACGCGTGCCAGCCAGAGGTCGGCGGTCACGTCGACCCCGGTAACGGTAACCGACCCCAGCCCCGGATCGCGCACCAGGGTGTCGATCTTGAGCGATAGTTCGCGCCGCAACTGCTCGCCCAGGCGGGAACGCCGGTGCCGGGACATCAGAGCCGCTCGCTGCTGTTGCCGATCACCACGGCGCCACGGGCGTTTGCGACGAGGCGGTCGACCGAAGCAAGGATCGAGTCAGCCTGGGCGGAGTGGGCTGCCAGGAAGACCACCGAAATCCGGGCCCGCTGGCGCATGTCCTGCAACCCGGACTCGGCAACCGACACGTTCATGCGGCCCAGACGGTCCTTCAGCGACCGCAGCACGGAACGCTTGTCCTTGAGCGAGCTCGAACCCGGCAGCGACAGCTCCCAGGTGGACAGCGTCACGACCATCGCGGACACGCCGCCTCCAGAGCTCCGGGCGCCCTCAGACCGCCTCGGCGCTGGCCAGCGTTCGCGCGACCTCCTCGACATCGTAGGTCTCGACGATGTCGTCCGTCTTGACGTCGTTGAAGTTGGCGATGCCGATACCGCATTCGTACCCCTCCTTCACCTCCCGGGCGTCGTCCTTGAATCGCTTGAGCGACCCGATCTCGCCGTCGTAGACGACCACACCGTCGCGGATCACGCGCGCCAGCGCACCCCTGCGGATCGCGCCCTCGACAACGTAGCTGCCCGCGATCGTACCGACGCCGCGGATCTTGAAGACCACGCGGACCTCCGCCGCCCCAACCACCTGCTCCTTGCGCTCCGGCACCAGCAACCCCTCCAGGGCAGCCCGCACGTTGTCGACCGCTTCGTAGATGATGTCGTAGGTCTGGATCTCGATTCCCTCCCGCGAGGCCGCCTGACGCGCACCGCCGTCCGGCCGTACGCGAAAGCCGATCACGACCGCGCCGGCGGCAAGCGCCAGCATCACATCGGACTCGTTCACCGCCCCCACCCCCCGGTGGATGATCTCGACCTGAACCTCCGAGGTGGAGAGTTGCTCCATGGCGTCGCAGAGCGCCTGCACCGACCCGTCCACGTCCCCCTTGACGACCAGGCGCAGCGAGCTGGTTTCTCCGGCGGCGAGGAGCTGGCTGAAGTCGCCCAGCTTGATGCCCCGCTCCTTGATCCTGAGCTGCTTCTCGCGGTCGAGGCGCTGGCGGTTGGTGGCGATCGATACCGCCTGGTCGGCGTCCATGACCTGGAGGACGTCGCCCGCCTGCGGCACGCCGGCGGTCCCCAGGATCTGAACGGGGATGCCCGGCCCCACCGAGTCGACGTTCTGGCCGCGTTCGTCGAGCAATGCCCGCACACGGCCGCTGTGCAGGCCGACGACATAGCTGTCCCCGACCCTGAGCGTTCCGCTCTGAACGAGGATGGTCGTCACCGGACCCTTCCCGATGTCCAGCTCCGCTTCGACCACCGCCCCCATCGCGTCGCGCGAAGGGTTGGCCTTGAGTTCGAGGAGTTCGGCCTGGAGCAGGACCTTGTCCAGCAGGTCTTCCATCCCCTGGCCGGTCTTGGCCGATACCTCCGCGACCAGCGTTTCGCCACCGAAGTCCTCGACCGTGACCTGGTGCCGCAGGAGGTCCTGCTTGACCTTCCCGGGATCGGACGTCGGCAGGTCGATCTTGTTGATGGCCACGACCATCGGGACACCCGCGTTGCGGGCATGGCTGACGGCCTCGACGGTCTGCGGCATCACGGCATCGTCGGCCGCGACCACCAGGACGACCAGGTCGGTCACGTCCGCACCCCGGGCGCGCATCGCGGTGAAGGCCGCGTGGCCGGGTGTGTCCAGGAAGGAGATCGTGCGCCCCTCGTCCAGCTCCACGTGGTAGGCGCCGATATGCTGGGTGATTCCTCCGGCCTCGCCCGCGACCACGTTCGTGTTGCGAATCCAGTCGAGCAGCTTCGTCTTGCCGTGGTCGACGTGGCCCATGACCGTGACCACCGGCGGACGGGGACGCAGGTCCTCGGGGTCTTCCTCCGGGACCGATTCAGCGGCCGGGATGTAGTCGGCCTCGCGGACGGCCGTGAATCCGAACCCCTCCAGCAGGAGTTCGATCTGATCGAAGTCGAGTCGCTGGTTGATGGTCAGCGGCAGGCCCATATCCCGGAAGGCGGTGCCGATGATCTCGGTCGCGCTCACGTCGACCAGCTCCGCCAGCTCCGCAACCGTCAGGAACTCGTTGACGCGAACCGTGCGCGCCTCCGCGGCGCTCTTGCGGGCGGCCTCCTCCTTGGCGGCCACTTTTTCCTCCTTGGCGGCAGCCACGGTCGCCTTGCCCTTGCGGCGCTTCTTGCCACCGCTCTTGATCTCCGCCATGACCCGCTGGATGTTCTCCTTGGCGAGGTCGCGGTTGGCGCCCCGGCGGCGCCTGCCCTTCCTGCGGTCCTTCTTCCTGCGTCCGTCCGACGTGTACCCCTCGGCCTGGATGCGAACCTTGCCACCCGGCCCGGCGCTCGCGGCGGGGGCCGGCCTGGCGCGGGCCGGCATGCCGGCGTCCCCCATCCCCTGGCGAACCGAAGGAGGCGGAGCAAGGCCGGACCTGGCGGATGCGGGCGGTTTGGCAGGCGTGGTCGGCGGTGCGTCTGCTGCCGGTGCCGGCACAACCTCCTGAGGAGCCGCGGCAACGGTCGGCACGCTCTCCTCCCCGGGATCGATCGGAGCCGCCGCAGCGCCTTCGACCGCAGCGACCGGCCCGGCAAGCTCCTCCACACCGGAGGGCGGCTCCACCGACACCGGCGCTTCGGCCGCGGGCTCCGGTGCGACTTCGGTCACTGCAGCAGATGCCGCATCCGTTTCCGTCGCGGCGGCTGTCCCGGCGGGTGGGGACACGACCTCGTCTCCGCCGTCGGGCAGACCGACCGCGGCGGCTTCAGCTCCCGGTACTCCCGGCACCTCCGCCTCGGTCGCCCCGTGGGCTTCACCGGCCGCAGCGACCGGCGCGGCCGCACCCTCGGCAGCGACGGCCGCCGGAGGCTGGTCGGCGGAAAGACCGGCCGGCTGGCCATCGTCGGAGAACACCTCACCCGCTGCAGCGCCGGCCTCGGCGACTGGGGCCGCCGGGGTCCTCCTGCGCCTGCGAACGCGGCGGCGGCGGCTGACGGGCTTTTCATGCTTGAGGTCGGCTCGCATGACATCGGCCGCATTGCCCTTGCCGGCCCTCCGCTCCCGCTCCAGCCGCATCCTGACCCTGGCCACGTCCGAATCCCTGATCGGCGCGTCGGGATGCCCCACGCGCACGCCCGCCTTACGCAGGAAGCGGACGAGGATGTCCGGCGTAACCTTCAGGTCGGTGGCGAGATCGCGAACCTTCATCAGTCCGGGACACCTCCAGCCTCGACCGAACCGGAACCTGCCGCCTCCGAATCCGGCACGGTGAGATCTTCGATCAGGGCCAGCAGCCTCGCGGCCTCCTCTTCCGTGACCCCTTCGACGGCCAGGAAGTCCGTCCTGTCGAGGTCGATGATGTCGAGAAAGCTCTCGTATCCGGCGGTCGAGAGTGCGGTGAGCGTTTCCGCGTCGAGCGCGAGTTCGCTCAACGGGAAGTCGGCCGTCTCGTAACCGTCACCGTCTCCTGCCACGAAGACGGCCATGTCCTCCCCGCGCTCCAGCCATTCGCGGGAGCCATAGAGGTCGATCTGCCAGCCGATGAGCTGCGACGCGAGGCGCACGTTCTGCCCGTTGCGCCCGATCGCCAGCGACAGCTGGTCCTCGTCGACGATTGCCGTGATCACCTGGCGCGCGGGATCGGACACGACCTTGGCCACGCGCGCAGGGGCCAGCGCGCGGCGCGCGAAGACCTCCGGGTCGGGATGCCAGGGCACGATGTCGATCCGTTCCCCGCCCAGCTCGGAAACCACGGCCTGAACCCGGGAGCCCTTCAGGCCGACGCACGCCCCCACGGGATCGATCGAGTCGTCCCGGGAGTGCACCGCAATCTTGGTGCGCCCCCCCACCTCCCGAGTCAGCTCCTTGATCTCCACGATGCCCTGGTAGATCTCCGGCACCTCCAGCTTGAAGAGCGCGGCCACGAAGAGCGGGTCGGCGCGGGAGAAGATGAGCCTCGGGCCCTTCGGCGTCTCCTCCACCTTCTTCAGCACGCAGCGGATGGACTCGCCCTGGCGGAAGCGCTCGCGCGGATTCTGCTCCTTCCAGGGGATGATCGCTTCGGCCTCGCGCGACCGGTTCAGGATCAGCACCAGCTTGCCCCGTTCGATCTGCTGCACCTCGCCCGAGAGCATTTCGCCGACCCGGTTCGAATACTCGTCCCGGATCCGCTGCCGCTCCCCTTCACGGACCAGCTGCACGATGCGCTGCTTCGCCGCCATGACGGCGTTGCGTCCGAACTCCGAAAAGTCGACGGGGATCTCCATCACGTCGCCGACCTCGTAGGTGGGGTCGTCCCAGCGCGCCTCCTCGAGCGACACCTCGGCGGACTGGTCCTCGACCTCGGCGACTACGCGCTTGAGCACCACCATGTCGATGTCGCCCGCCAGGTCGTCGATCGTGATCTCGGCGTCGACGTTGGGACCGTATATGCGCGCCAGTCCGGCATGAATCCCGTCCTGGATGAGCGCGTTGACCTCGTCCGGCTCGAGACTCTTGCTCTTGGCGATGTCCTTGAAGGCTGCGATGATCAGACCCGTATTCATCAAATGACCTGGCTCCAGTCCTGGACGAGCCGGGCGTCCCGCACCGCCGTGCGCGGAACCTCGACCTCGTCGCCCTCGTTCAACCGGAGCCGGATCATGGCTCCGTCCCCGCCCCCCACCAGGCCGAGCAGTTCCCCTTCAAGGCGCGACGCCCGCCCGCACAGGACCTGCGTTCCCCGCACCGCCACCCGCTGGCCCCGGAAGCGGTCGAAATCCCTGTCACGCGTCAGAGGACGGTCCAGGCCCGGCGAAGAGACCTCCAGCACATAGCGCTCGGGCAGGCGCCCTCCCTCGTCCAGCCACGCCTCGAGCCGACGGCTCACCAGGGCGCAGTCGTCGAGCGACACCGGGCGGGCGGGGGGCTGGTGTTCGACCCGCAGGCGTACCACGGGCCGCTGAGCATTCCCGGCCCATTCCAGCTGAACGATCTCGTAGCCGAGACTCGCGAGCTGCTCCTCGAACCCCTGGTGGAGTTCCGCCCGGTCTGTTTTCACGCCCTCCCCCTGGCAACTGCCGACAAAAAAAGCGGGGGACGCCATCCCCCACTCGAAAAGGGCCACCACGGCGGCCCGGCCACAGGACCAATATAGCGGCGGGCATTGCCGGTGGTCAATCGATCCGCTCGATCTTCGCCCCCAGCGCGGCAAGTCGTTCGTCGATCCGCTCGTAGCCCCTCTCGATCTGCGCGGCGTTGCGGATCCGGCTCTCGCCCCTCGCACCCAGCGCGGCGATCAGGATCGCCATCCCGGCACGGATGTCCGGGCTCTCCACCGTGGCCCCGTGCAACTCCGACGGCCCCACCACGACGACCCGGTGGGGGTCGCAGAGAATGATCCGCGCGCCCATGGAGACCAGCTTGTCGGTGAAGAACATCCGCGATTCGAACATCTTCTCGTGTACGAGGACCGTTCCCCGGGCTCGGGTGGCGGTCACCACCGCGATCGACGTCAGGTCCGCCGGGAAGGCAGGCCAGGGCCCGTCGTCCACCTTCGGAAGGTGTCCGAAGGCATCCATCCGGATGACCGGCTCGGTGCGCCCGTCCACGATCAGGTCCCTCCCGTCGATGCGGCAGTCCACGCCGAGCCGGCGAAAGCCGATCAGGATGGAGTCGAGGTGCTCGACCGGGGCACGTTCGATGACCAGCCGGCTCCGGGTCAGGACGGCGAGGCCGATGAACGACCCCGTCTCGATGTGGTCGGGCCCGATCTCGTAGTCGGCGCCGCCGAGCGATGGGACCCCCTCGATGACGAGGGTGGAGCCGCCGATGCCGCGGATACGGGCTCCCATCGCGTTCAGGAGGTGACACAGATCCTGGACGTGCGGCTCGCAGGCGGCGTTGCGGATGGTGGTTTCGCCGCCGGCCATGGAGGCGGCCATCACCGCGTTCTCGGTCGCAGTGACCGACGGCTCGTCAAGGAACATGTTCGCGCCCCTCAGCGACGATGCGTCGATCTCGAGGCCGCGCGAAAAGCCGATCTCCGCGCCGAGGGCCCGGAACGCCAGGATGTGCGAGTCCAGCCGGCGGCGGCCGATCACGTCTCCCCCCGGCGGCGGCAGCGACAGCGATCCGAAGCGAGCGAGCAGCGGACCGGCCAGCAGGATCGACGCGCGGATGCGCTCCGAAAGGGCCGGGTCGAGGTTGCCCGCGTTCACGCCGCGCGCGTCCACCACCACCGTGCTCGGCCCGGTCCAGGTGGCGACGGCGCCCAGCGACTCCATGATCTCAAGGAGGGTGTGCACGTCCCGGATGCGCGGGACGTTGCGCAACGTCACGGGATCGGACGACATGAGCGTCGCGGCGAGTGCGGGAAGCGCCGCGTTCTTGTTGCCGGCAGGGCGAATCGTGCCGGAAAGTTCGCGGCCGCCGGTCACGATCAGTGTGGGCATGACCGAAAGCTACCGCTGGATCGTGCCGGGCTGAAGTCCCATATTCGAATCGCACCGCAAGTCACCCCATGCCAGGCGGAAGTAGCGACATGCCGTTCCCCGGTCCACCGGCGCAGCAGGACACGACGGTCCTGACGCTCGCAGGCGACAGTCTGACCCTCCTTCCGGGCTGGGCGGTCGTTCTGGTCGTTCTCGCGCTCGCCGGTGTACTGGCCATCCTGCTCCTCCTTCTGGCAGAGATGCGGCGGATGTCGGGCGCCTGGACCCGCTTCCTCACCTCCGCCGAGGAGCGCTCGCGGCCGCTGGTCGAACACGCCAACGCGGCCGCCCGCAACCTGGAGCACATCACCGAAGTCGCCCGCGGGGACGTCGACCGGGTGAACAAGGCCTTCACGGGACTGGCCGATGGCATCGCGGACGCGTCGGGGGAGCTTCAGAAGCGGCTCAAGGACCTCGTGGCGCTGCTCGACCTGGCGCAGTCCGAGGCGGAAGACGCGGTGCTCGAGGGGGCTTCCAGGCTGCGGTCGCTACGGGCCGGACTGGGGAGTCTGCGGTGGCCGCCGGGGCGTTCGGAGCAGGTTCGGGATGCGGAAGAGCCGCCCGTGGCGGAGGTTGCCGAAGGCGACGGCGATCCGGCGCGGGCCCATCCCGCCGAGGAGTAGCTTCGCGTCCCGAATCGGACGGCTCGTCGGAGTCCCGGGACCCCCCGTCCGTCGAATGATCCAGGCGGCGTGCCGAGGGCGGCGAAGCACCGGCTCCGTCGCCGCCGCATCCGCTCAGAAGTAGTCCTTCTCCAGCCCCGCGTAGCGCACCACCAGCTTCTTGCGCCCCGCGTCGTCGAAGTCGACGGTGACCTTGAGGCCGGGCCCGAACCCCGAAAGCTCGACGATCGTTCCCGAGCCGAAGGTCTGGTGCGCGACCCGCTCTCCCTTCCTGTAGCTGGGGCGGTCCTGGTTGAAGTCGGGTTCGTCCCGCGCCGCCCGTTCACGCCGCGTCCTTCGGCGGCTACCGCCCACCCACCTGGCCGACCCGGTCCGACCGGTGGACCGCATCTCCATTTCGCCCCGGATCGCGTCCATGAACGACGACGGGCTGGACCAGGAAACGTCGCCGGCCCTGCGGCGCGATCTTGCCCAGATGAGGTACACCTTGCGCCGCGCCCGCGTCAGTCCCACGTAGAAGAGGCGCCGTTCCTCCTCCAGGAGGCGCTCCTCGTCGTAGGCGCGGCCGAGCGGAAAGAGTCCCTCCTCCATGCCGCTGATGAAGACGACCGGAAACTCCAGGCCCTTGGAGCTGTGCAGCGTCATCAGGGTGACGGCGTCGGCCCCGGGATCGTGGCGGTCGATGTCGGCGACCAGCGCCACGTGCTGCAGGAAGAGTCCGAGATCCGTGAAGGTATCTCGTTCGTCGTCCTCCAGGTCCGGCAGCGACTCGGACTCGAACTGGCTGGCCGCGGCGACCAGTTCGCGGACGTTCTCGGCCCGGTCGTCCCCATCCGGGCCCTCCTCGCGCAGCAGCCGGGTCAGCTCCAGTTCGCGCATGAGCGCCTCCAGAACCTCGCCGACGGTCTCGGTTGCGGCGCGAATCGAGTACCGCCGCACCAGCTCCGCCAGGTCGAGAAGCCCGCGGCGCGCCGTCCGGTTGAGCCCGGGCACCTCCCCCGCCCTCTCGGCGGCCTCCAGCGGACCGACCCCCTCCTCCAGCGCGAAGCTGAACAGGCGCCCCAGCGACACGCTGCCCACCCCCCGGCGCGGGTAGTTGACCACCCGCTCGAAGGCGTCCACATCGCGCGGGTTCGCGATCAGGCGCAGGTAGGCCAGCACGTCCTGGATCTCCCTGCGTTCGTAGAAGCGCACCCCGCCAACGATCTGGTACGGCAGCCCGCGCCTCCAGAAGCGGTCCTCCAGGGCGCGCGCCTGTGCGTTCGTGCGGTAGAGCACCGCGAAGTCCCGGTGGTCCAGATCGGGGTCGGCGAGCATCCGCCCCTCGATCTCCTCCACAATCCAGCGTGCCTCGTCGGTCTCGTTGCCCGCCTCGACACCCGTCACGGGGTCCCCGCCCACCCGATCGGTGCGAAGCCGCTTCGCCTTGCGGTGCACGTTCTTCGAGATGACCGCGTGGGCGGCGTCCAGGATCACCTGGGTGGACCGGTAGTTCTGCTCCAGCCGCACCACGTGGGCGCCGGAGAAGCTGCGCTCGAAGTCGAGGATGTTGCGGATGTCGGCACCCCGCCAGCCGTAGATGCTCTGGTCGTCGTCGCCGACCACCATGAGGTTGCGGTGCTCCCGGGCGAGCAGTTCCAGGAATCTGAACTGGGCGTGGTTGGTGTCCTGGTACTCGTCGACCAGCAGGAAGGCGAACTGCCGCCGGTACCGCCGCAGCAGCCCCTCACTGCCCTCGAGGAGCCGCACCGGCTGCACGAGCAGGTCGTCGAAGTCCATCGCGTCCTGCTCGCGCAGCGACTGCTGGTAGACCGGATAGACCCGCGCAGCCTGTTGAAGCAGCAGATCCGGGCCATCGCCGTATTCCCGGGAGTACGCCTCCGGCCCCACCAGCAGGTTCTTCGCATCCGAGATGCAGCTGCGGATGGCTTTCGGCTTCCACCGCTTCGGGCTGACCTCGGCGGCGGTCTGGGCCCGCTTGATCTCCCGGAGCGACTGCTCGGCATCGCGGATGGCGAAGCTCCGCGTCCAGCCCAGCTCGGGCGCGTGGCGCCGGAGCAGGCGGGCCCCGAGCGCATGAAAGGTCCCCATCCAGATCCCCTTCGGCTCGCCCCCCAGCATCGCCGTCACGCGCTCCCGCATCTCCCCGGCCGCCTTGTTGGTGAAGGTGACCGCCATGATCCGGCCGGGAGGCACACCGTGCTCGTCGATGAGCTGGCAGACGCGGGTGGTCAGGACACGCGTCTTGCCGGAGCCCGCGCCCGCCAGAACCAGGCAGGGGCCCTCGAAGTGCTCGACGGCGTCCCTCTGCTCAGGGTTGAGCGATTCCAGGAGCGACTTTATGCGGTGCACCGGGCTGGCCGAAGGTGGACGCAGGGGATGACGGGAGCCGATGCCGTGGCGGGCGCGCGGCCGGGAACGCTCCCCGCACCGGATCAGATCTCGCCGGCCTGGGGAAGCCGGGCCTGGAATGTAACGCCCCGCTCACCCCGGTCGAGGAGCTCGATGCGGCCGCGATGCACCACCTCGATGATGCGGCGGGTCAGGGTGAGGCCGACTCCCCAACCCCCCGACTTGGTGGTCACGCCGGGATCGAAGAGGCGGTCGCGGATCTCGAAGGGCACGCCGGGGCCGGTGTCCCGGATCCGCAGCAGGACCCACCGGGAGTCGGCAGCCCGGGCCGAGATGGTGATCGATCCTCCCGTCCCCGCCATCGCGTCGAGCGCATTCTTGACCACGTTCTCGAGGGCCCAGGTCAGCAGCACCTCGTGGCCCTGCACATCCGGCAGGTCGTCCGGCACGTCGACGTGCAGCGCCACTCCCGGGCCCAGCCGGGGCAGCCGGACCTCCATGTAGGACCGCAGTCCGTCCACCACCTGCTTCAGCGACACGCGCCTCAGCGCCGGATCCCGTCCGATCAGCTCGAACCGCCGGCTGACCCGTTCCAGCCGGACGAGGTCGTCGCCGACGGCGGTCGCGATCTCGCCCTGGGCCATCTTCCCCGGCCGCTCGTCCGGCGCCAGCCCCAGCAGCTCGACCCACCCCTGAAGCGAACTGATGGGCGTGCCGAGCTGATGCGCCAACTCCCTGGCCATCGCCGTCCAGGCGTGCTCGGCGGCGGTGCGGCGCTGATACCGGAAGACCAGCACCGCCAGCAGCACCGTCAGCAGCATGCCCGCCCCCCAGAGGAAGGGGATCAGCCGCAGCCTGGCCTCCTCCGGGGTGATGCCGTAATGGACGAGCTGCCCCCCGGGAGTCGGCACGGGCGCGTTGCGCGAGTCCAGTTCGGAGGAGGTGTAGTTGAGGATGCGGATGGTATCCTCCGGCGTCGGGGGCTCGGAGACCGTGAAAGGCAGATTGACCGACGTGATGTAGCGCTCATCGGGCGCCGAGGTGACCACGAACGGCACTCCCCGATCGACCAGCAGCTGCTGGAGATCCTGGAGCGCGCGCAGCTCACCGTTGAAGTCCTGGCTCGTCAGCCCCTCCTGCACGGCGGCGTAGATGCGCGCGGTGATCTCGACATCGGCGTCGCGCGAACGGACGATCGCGGCCGTGTAGACCATGTACCAGACCAGGAGCGCGACGAAGACCATGGCCAATGCGGTGGGCCACGTCCGCGACCCCGTCGGGTTGCGATTGCGCCTCTTTCCGTTCATCAGCGAACCTCCGCGGGGTCCGGGGACCGGGCCGTCAGGCGGTGGCCATCAGACCGCGGCCGGGATGCCGGTGAAGCCGAGCACCGGGGCGAGCACCTCCGGCAGCCGCACCGAGCCGTCATCCTGCTGACAGGTCTCCAGAAGCGCCACCATGAGTCTCGGCAGCGCCAGCCCCGAGCCGTTCAGCGTGTGCAGGAATCCGGTCGCGGCGCCCGGTTCCGGCCGGTAGCGGATCCCGGCCCGCCGCGCCTGAAAGTCGCGGAAGTTGGAGCAGCTCGAAACCTCCAGCCACTTCCCGACGCCCGGCGCCCAGACCTCGAGGTCGCAGGTGAGCGCGGAGGAGAAGCCGAGGTCCCCGGCGGCCAGCAGAACCACCCGGTAGTGGAGTCCGAGCAGCTCCAGGATGCGGGCCGCCTCGGCGGTCAATTCCTCCAGGGCCGCCTCGCTGGCCTCCGGACGCTCGAAGCGGACGAGCTCCACCTTGTCGAACTGATGCACGCGGAGCATCCCCCGCGTGTCCCGGCCCGCCGCCCCCGCCTCCCTCCTGAAGCACGGGGAGTAGGCAACGTACTTGAGCGGCAGCGCCGACCCGCTCAGGATCTCCTCGCGGTGCAGGTTGGTGACCGGGACTTCGGCCGTCGGGATCAGCCAGAGCCCGTCGGGGTTCGTCACATAGGACTCCTCGGCGAACTTGGGCAGTTGCCCGGTGCCGGTCATCGTCCGCGCCGTGACGAGGTACGGGACCCGCACCTCCTCGTATCCGTGCTCGGCGGCGTGCAATCCGATCATCCAGTTGATCAGCCCCCGCTGGAGCGCGGCGCCCCGTCCACGCAGGACCGTGAAGCCCGACCCCGAGACCTTCGCCGCGGCGCCCAGGTCGAGGATCCCGAGCAACTCCCCCAGCTCCCAGTGGGGGCGCGGAGTGAAGGGGAAGTCGGGACGCGCTCCCCACTGCCGCACGATCCGGTTGGCCTCGACTCCGCCCTCGGGAACGCGATCGTCGGGAAGGTTGGGGATCGTCACCAGCGTCTCCGCCAGCCAGCCGTCGGCCTCCGCCACGACCGCGTCCAGACCGGCGATCTCGGCCCCCACCTCTCGCATGACGGCAATCTGCCCGCTGGCATCGCCTCCCCGGCGCCTCACGGCCCCGATCTCCTTCGAGGCCCGGTTGCGCCGCGCCTTGAGCTCGTTGACCCGCTTCAGCGCCTCCCGGCGGGTACGGTCCCGCTCAGCGACCGCCTCGACGATCGCCCCGGCGTCCTCGATTCCCCTCCGCACGAGGCCCTCGACCACCCGCGCGGGATCGCGGCGAACCAGCCCGATGTCGAGCATCAGCGACGCGGCGTCCGCCGGGGACGCATCTCCGGTTTCATCCGGGTGGGAATCTGCGACACGGGCCGCTATCCGGGCGGGATCAGATCCCGGTTGTTGCAGGCGGGGCTCACGTCGAACTGGAAGAGGATCCAGCCCGAAGCCACGTCGATGGCCAGCGCTTCGATCTTCCCGTAGTAGTTGCAGCTGATGCCGAACAACCCGGTGTGCCCGCGGGTACGGATCACATAGGTCGTGCGGGTCCTGACCGGTACGGGCGCCGTGGTGGCGTACTGCGCGGTGTCGCCCGGCGCCTTCACCGCCGATTCGAAGGTCTCACCTTCCAGGGTGGCGATTCCCGCCGACGAGGTGATCCCGAGCGCGCCCGGGGGTAGCCACACGAATTCACCGCCTGCGGTGTCGACGGCCAGGTCGAAGTTGCCTCCGGTCGCGAGGCTCTCGACCAGTACGGGGGTGCGGGGGTGGAAGTCGAAGCCTGAAAACAGATTCGGCTCGGTGAGGGACAGCGCGTGAAGGCGCACAGTGTCCGGGCTTTCCACCCAGCGCACGGCCAGGGGATCGTCGTCGCACGCCACCAGAAATGCCAGCGCCAGTGCCGTGGCACAGAGACCGGCGAAGGCGGGACCGGGTGGAGACGCGGCTGCGGATGTCCCGGCCGCGGAGACTGCGGGATTCCTCATAGTCAATTCTACCGGGCGCAGCAATGCGCCGTCAACCGTAGAACGACCGCTCATTCAGTCTTGACCCGCATCCCCCCATCCGGCTAGCTTCCCGCCGCCTGCCGGTGGATGCCGTCGCCTGCGGGTGGATGCCGCCGCCTGCGGGTGGATGCCCGCCGCCGCATGGGGGTCGGCGACTCAACGGAGCCGCTCCGTCGTCCCTGGCTGGTCAAGATGTAAAGAGGACATTACAAAATGTCATGTTTACCACACTTTTCATCGCTTTGCGGACCGCCAGAGTGAACCGATGACCGGAGCCTCCGGCCCCTCCGTGTGGGTCACGATTCTGGCGGGGGGATCCGGCCGGCGCTTCTGGCCGCTGAGCAGGGCGGACCGGCCCAAGCAGCTGCTTCCCCTCGGATCCGCGCGGCCACTGATCGTCGACACCCTCGAGCGGCTGCGCGGGCTGGCGCCGCCGGAGCGGACGCGGGTCCTGGCCGGGGAAGACCTCGTGGCGCCGATCCGGGAGATGACCGGCCTGCCCGCCGACGCATTCCTGGTAGAGCCCCGCCCCCGGGGCACGGGACCGGTGCTCGCGCGGGCGGCCTGGGAACTGGCGCGCGCCGAGCCAGGCGCCGTCATGGTCTCGCTTCACGCCGACCACGTCATCCACCCGGCCTCCGCCTTCCGCGACGCGGTGCGCGCGACGGCCCGCATCGCTGTGCGTGAGGACCTGCTGATGACGGTCGCCATCCCGCCCGACCGGCCCGAGACGGGCTACGGCTATCTGCGGCCCGGCCGTCCGCTGGACGCGCCGCCCGGGCATCGCGCATTCCGCGTCGAAGCGTTCGCCGAGAAACCGGACGCGGCCACCGCCGCCCGGTACATCCGGGAGGGGTACCGCTGGAATTCCGGGATCTTCGTCTGGCCGGCCGCCACCTTCCTGGCCGAGGTCGAGGCGCGTGCTCCCGAAATCGCCGGGGCGTTCCCTCTGCTCGACAGGGGCGATGTCGCCGGCTTCTTCGACGAAGTGGAGCCGGTTTCCGTGGACGAGGGAGTGCTGGAGCGAAGCGGCCGGGTGGGGTCCCTGGACGCCACCTTCGCCTGGGACGACGTGGGAACCTGGGAGGCCTTCGCGCGCCACAGGAAGGCGGACCGGGACGGGAATGTGGCCCAGGGGACGGTGAGCCTCGCGGATGCCCGGGACAACATCGCCGTCGCGGACTCGGGGCGCGTGGTGCTGCTGGGTGTGCGCGACCTGCTGGTGGTCCGCACCGAAGGGGAAACGCTCGTCATGCCGCGGTCCCGCTCGCCGGAGCTGAAGCGGTACCTGCGCGAGATCGACAGGCCGGGGGATGGCTCCGGCTGATGCCCGCGCCGCCCAGACTCTTCCTCTTCGACGACCCGGTCGCGCGCGGCTGGCACCCCTTCGCGCTCACCCGGCCGGTGGGGGAACTCCTCTTCGGCACCGAGACCCTGCGGGCCAGATGCGAACGCGTGTTCGGGGTCGTGTGCGAGGGACACCTCGCCGGCGACGCGCTGCAGGGCTTCGAAGAGCCTGGCGCGCCGCCCTGCCTCGGTGCCGGCGAACCGGGCGACGACGAGCTCCGGATCCTGTTGTCGAGCCGCTTCGTACCCGCCGAGGCGCCCGCCGAATGGCCCGCCGGTCCGGCCGTGGTCGCGACGGGGGCGACCCCGGTCGGCGTCCGGGTGCCGGACGGGGCGCCGTTGCCGCCCGGGCTCGAGGCGGGGAGCTACCCGGACGCGTGGCCGAGGGTCTCCGTCGCGGGCCGGGTGCTGGCCAGCACGTGGGAGCTGATGGCCGCGAACCCGGATCGCCTGCGCGCGGACGGCGAGCGCTTCCCCGAGAGCGCCCCGCCCCCCGGCGTGCACCGCGTGGGCGACGGGCCGGTCAGCGTCGCGGAAGGCGCGGTGGTCGAGGCCGGCGTCGTTCTGGACACCACTGCGGGGCCGGTCATCGTGGAGGGGGGCGCGCGCGTGCAGGCGCCGAGCCGCATCCGCGGGCCGGCGTGGGTGGGGCCCGGGTCCATGATTCTGGGCGGCGAGCTCGCCGGCGTCAGCATCGGGCCCGGATGCAGGGTCCGGGGGGAAGTCGCTGCGTCGCTGGTGCTGGGCTGCGCCAACAAGGCGCACGACGGTTACCTGGGACACTCCATCGTGGGGCGCTGGGTAAACCTCGGTGCCATGACCACCAATTCGGACCTGAAGAACACCTACGGTCCGGTCCGCGTACAATCCGGCGGGGGCACGGTGGAGACCGGACTGATGAAGGCCGGATGTCTGCTGGGAGACCATGTGCGCACCGGGATCGGGACACTCCTCGATACCGGCACGGTGGTGGGCGCCGGCTCCAACCTCTTCGGGGGCCGCATGCCGCCGAAGTCGGTGCCGCCGTTCTCCTGGGGCTTCGGCGCCGGTTCCGGCGAGTACGACATCGAACGGTTCCTGGAGACTGCGGCGGTGGTGCTGGGAAGGCGGGGGATGGAGCTTACGCCCGGGATGCGGGAGCTGTACCGGCGGGCCTTCCGCGACACGGCGGAGCTCCGCGCCCGACGCGGCGGCTGACCCCGTGCGGTTCTCCGTGCTGGGGAGCGGCAGCCGCGGCAACGCGACGATGGTGGCCACGGGGTCGACCACCATCCTGATCGACGCGGGCTTCAGCGGCCGGGAAATCGCCGCACGCCTGGATGCGGTCGGCCGCACGCCGGACCAGATAGCGGCGATCGTGCTGACCCACGAACACGGCGACCACACCCGCGGCGCCGGCGTGTTCGCGCGCGCCCACGGCACCCCGCTCTACATGACGGCGGGGACGCGGGAGGCCTGCAGGCGGCTGCTGAAGGGAACCGAAACCGTCCACGTATACCGTCCGGGATATCCCGTCACGCTGGAAGACCTCGAAATCGAGCCGTTCATCACCGTTCACGACGCCGCGGAGCCGGTGGCCGTCGCCGTCCGCGACGTGGCGACCGGACTGCGCCTCGGAATCGCCACCGACATGGGTCGTCCCGGGGTGCAGGCCAAGCACGCGCTCGGAGGATGCGACGCCCTGGTGATCGAGTCCAACCACGACGCCGAGATGCTCTGGGCGGCCCCCTACCCCACCGCCGTCAAGTCGCGGATCGCCTCCAGTCAGGGGCACCTCTCCAACCAGGCCGCCGCCGACCTCGCCCTCGAGCTGCTGGGCCCCAGGCTGTCGGCGATCGTGCTGGCGCACCTGTCCGAAGAGACGAACACGCCGGCGCTGGCGAGATCGGTGATGGAGCGGGCGCTCCGGAGGAAGGGCTACAAGGGGCAGGTGCTGGTGGCCGCGAGCGATCGGCCCACCCCCCTCGTCGATCTGGCGGAGCTGCGCGAACGGAACCGCCCGGCTCAGCTTTCCCTCTTCTGAGCCGTGGCGGGGCGCGTCCCGGGAGCCGCCGGCCCGCCGCCCCCGCTGACCGCTGACCGCTGACCGGTGCGTGGTCCGCTACAGGCCCAGCAGGCGCAGCACGTCGTTGCCGAGCGCCCACACCATGATCGCCACGACGACGATCAGTCCCACCTGGCTCCAGCGGATCCGCTGCTTGACGGTCAGCTTCTGCCCGCGGACCAGTTCGAGTCCCAGAAACACCATGTGGCCCCCGTCGAGCACGGGAATCGGCAGCATGTTGAGGATGGCGAGGTTGATGCTGAAGAGCGCCATGAATTCCAGGAAATCCCCGATCCCCCGGGAGGCGGCCTCGCCGGACATGACTGCGATCGTCCCGATGGAGCCCACATCCCGCGGCGAGACGTTCCCGGTGACCAGATCGCGCAGGAAGCTCAGGATAAAACCTGAGTAGTATACCGTCCGGTCCACCCCGTATTCGACGGCTCCGACGAGACCCACGGAGACGTGGACGGTCGGCTGGCTGGTGCTCGTCACCCCCAACTGGCCCCGTTCTCCCGCCCCGTCCTCGACGACCCCTAGTTCGGCCCTGCGCCGCAACTCGGTGCCGTCGCGCAGGATCCCGATCTCCACGCTCTCCCCAGGCCTCGCGCCGACCTCCGTGACCATGTCCCGCCAGCTGGCCACCGGGATCCCGGCCACGCTGGTGACGACGTCCCCCGGCGCGATAGCGGCCAGGTCGGCGGCGGACCCGGGTGTGACACTGCCCACCCGGGCCTCGATCCAGGGCTCCAGCGATGCGGCGAGCGAGCGCCGGTCCTGCAGACCCTCGGGGATCTCGACCTGGAAGGTGGCCGAGGGCGACTCCACGACCACGCTCACGAGCCCGGGCGGCGACTCCAGGAAGGCGCGCTGCACCTGATGCCACGACTGTGGCTCGGTGTCGCCGATCTGCACGATCCCGGCACCGGAGGGAATGTCGGCCAGCGCCTCGGCCCCGGAGGGCAGCGTGCTGTCCGCGACCGCCATCACGCGGGTCGTCGCGATCTCCTCGATCCCCCAGAAGGCCGCCGCCGTGCTGTAGCCGGCCACGGCGAAGAGCATGTTCATGATCACGCCCGCAGAGATCACAAAGGCCCTCGCCCAGATGGGCTTGGAGTCGTAGTCTCGGGGATCCGGGCGCCGGGGAGCACCGGAGGCGCCCCCCTCGAGGTGCTCCATCACCTCGTCCTCCATCCCCTGCATCTTCACGTAGCCGCCCAGCGGTATGGCGGAGAGAACGTACTCCGTCTCGCCCCGGGTATACCCCCAAACGCGCGGTCCCAGCCCGATGGAGAACCGCTCAACCCTGATGCCGACCGCCTTCGCCGCCCAGAAGTGGCCCAGTTCGTGCACGAAGATCAGGACCCCGAGCAGCACGACCGTGGCCAGGAGCATCGTCATATCTTCCCCCTATACCAACGAAGCGGCGTGCCGGCGAGCGGCGCCGTCCACTTCCAGTATCTCCTCAAGCGAATCGGCGGCGTGGCTGCCGAGGGCTTCCAGCGCCCCGGCGACGACACCCGCCATACGCCGGAAGGTAACCTTTCCTTCCAGAAACGCCTTTACGGCCACCTCATTGGCGGCGTTGAAGACCGCCGGCGCTGCCCCTCCCCTCCGGCCTGCCTCCACGCCGAGGCCGAATAGCGGGAAGCGCCCGGTGTCCACGGGCTCGAAGGCCAGCGGCGACGCCTTCAGCGGGTCGAATGTGCAGAGCGTCGCGTCCGGGGGCCGCCGCGGCCAGGTGAGGGCGTGGAGGATGGGGAGCTCCATGTTGGGCTCGCCCATCTGGGCCAGGACCGACCCGTCGACGAACTCGACGAACGAGTGGACGATCGAGGTGGGGTGGACGACGACGTCGATCCGGTCGTAGGGGAGCCGGTAGAGAAAGTGCGCCTCGATCACCTCGAGGGCCTTGTTGGCCAGCGTCGCCGAGTCGACCGTGATCTTCGCGCCCATCTCCCAGGTGGGGTGATTCAGCGCCATTGCGGCGTCGACCTCGTCCAGCTTCGCCGGGTCGAGTTCCCGGAAGGGGCCGCCGCTAGCCGTGAGGATGATGCGCCGCACCTCGTCCCGCCTCGCCTCGCCGATGCACTGCAGGATCGCCGAGTGCTCGCTGTCGACCGGAACGAGTTCCCCGCCGCCCCGGCGAGCCGCGTTCAGGACGATCTCTCCGGCGGCGACCAGTGATTCCTTGTTGGCGAGGGCACAGCGCTTGCCCGCCTCCAGCGCGGCGATGGTGTGCCGGAGGCCGGCCGCCCCCACGATCGCGTTGACCACGATATCCGCCTCTGGTAGCGCGGCCAGCTCCGCTACACTGCCCGGCCCCGCCCGCCACCCCGCGTCCCACAGGTCGGTACGGCCTGCGAGCGCGGACGGGTCGGCGACGGCGACGCGGACGGGCCCGAACTCCGCTGCGAGTCGCTCGAGCGCAGCGACGGAGCGTCCAGCGGCGAGCCCGACCACCCGGAACCGCCCGGGATGGCGGCGCACCACCGCCAGCGCGGAGCAGCCCACCGATCCGGTGGCGCCCAGAATCACGAGGCGCTTCACGCCAGAACCTGCGCCAGCAGCACCAGCCCGTATGCCAGGGGCATGGTAAACAGCAGCGAATCGAATCGGTCGAGCATGCCTCCGTGGCCGGGCAGCATCCTTCCGGAGTCCTTCACCCCCGCCTCCCTCTTGAGCAGCGACTCGGAGAGATCGCCCAGCTGTCCGGCAATCCCCAGAAGGAGTCCGATCACCGCGCACATCCAGGGGGTGAGCACCAGAGTGCCAACGCCGCCCATGAACAGGCCCGCGACGTACCCCGTCAACGCGGCGCCCACCAGTCCCCCGATGCTGCCTTCCACCGTCTTGCCGGGGCTGAGCCTGGGCGCGAGACGCCTGCGGCCGATGCGCTTGCCCACGAAGTACGAGGCGCTGTCGGCGAGCGCGGTGACAGCAACCGGCAGCATGACCAGGAGGAAGCCGTCCACCGGTCGGACCGGTATCGCGCCCCGGATCTCGGGAAGGTTGCGCAGGAGCAGGGCGAAGGAGAGCGTGCCTCCGGTGTAGAGCACGCCGGACACGGTCGCGGTCGCCGAGAGGAGCGGCTGATCCGTCGACCGGTCGAAGACGGTGAAGGCCACGGAAACGAGCCCCAGGAGCAGGAGCAGCGACAGCGCGCGGTTGCCCCAGATGTGAAAGCTCGGTTCCCAGGCGGCGATGAGCACGAGCAGCACCGCGCAGGGGACCCCCAGCCACGCCAGTGGGCGTCCCGCCCTGTCCTTCACGAGCGTGTAGAATTCGTGGGAGGTCAGGGCCGTGACCGCAGCGACCAGCGCGGCGAAATACCAGCCGCCCATATAGATGGCAGGGATGGTCACGGACAGCAGGACGGCCACGACCCACAGCCGGGCGCGCAGCTCTTCCGAGAAGCCCGGGGACCGCGGAGTCTCGCTCATCCGGCGGCGACCCCGCCGAAGCGGCGTTCGCGCCGCTGGTACTCCAGAATGGCCTCGAAGAGATCCTCCCGCGTGAAGTCCGGCCACAGAACCGGTGTGACGTGGAACTCCGTGTACGCCAGCTGCCAGAGCATGAAGTTGCTGATGCGCATCTCGCCGGAGGTGCGGATCAGCAGATCGGGGTCGGGGATGCCCCCGGTCAGGAGCGCGCCCCTGAAGGCGTCCTCGTCGATCGCCCCGGGCTCGACCATCCCTGCACGCGCGGCCGCCGCCAGCGCCCTCACCGCTCCCACGATCTCCTCGCGCCCGCCGTACGAGATCATGAGGTTGAGCAGCAGGCGATCGCCCCCGCGCGTGGTCGCCACAATCCGCCGGACGGCCTCGAGCGAGGGTTCGTCGAGGCGCTCGATCTCGCCGAGCACCCTGACCTCCACCCCCTCGCGGGCAAGCCGCTCGCGCTCCTTCTCGGCGAAGGCCTGGAGAACCCCCATCAGCGCCTCGATCTCCTCCGGGGGGCGGCGCCAGTTCTCGGTCGAAAACGCGTACAGCGTCAGGATCTCGACGCCGGCCGCGCACGCGCCCTCCACGACCTCACGGACCGCGTTCATCCCCTCCCAGTGGCCAACGCATCGCGGCAGGTCCCTGCGACCCGCCCAGCGGCCGTTTCCGTCCATGATGATGGCCACATGCCGCGGTAGATGGCTGGCCATCCTGATCCGGTCGAGTCGGTCCGTCAGATCGCCATCACCTCCTTCTCCTTCGAGACCAGCAGCACGTCGATCCTGCCGCAGTACTCGTCGGTCAGCCTCTGCACGTTCGCCATCATCCGGTGCGCGTCGTCCTCGCCCACCTCGTGGGCACGCAACCGCTCCTTGATCCGGTCGTTCGCCGCCTGGCGGGCCTGGCGCACCGACACGCGCCCCTCCTCCGCCAGGCGGTGCAGGAGCCGGACGTACTCCTTGCGCCTCTCCTCGCTGAGCGGGGGAATCGGGACGCGGATCAGCGCGCCGTCGTTGGCCGGATTGAGCCCGAGTCCCGAGGTCAGCACCGCCTTTTCGATGTCTTCGATCAGCGAACGGTCGAACGGCTGGATCACGAGCAACGTAGGATCCGGGGCGGAGACGGTCGCGACCTGGTTGAGGGGCATGATTCCCCCGTACGCACTCACTCGCACCGTGTCGAGGATGGACGGGACCGCCTTCCCGGTCCGCACCGTCGCGAACTCCCGCCCGACTGCGTCGAGCGAGTCTTCCATCCTCTTTCTGGCGTCGTCCACTACCTCCAAGGTTTCCTCCTCGTCGAGGTCCTGAAATGCGAAGCTACGAAACCAGGGTCCCCACGCGCTCCCCGCGGATCGCCCGCCGCACCGCCCCCTGGTCTTCAAGATCGAGCACGATAATGGGCAGATGGTTGTCTCGGCAAAGGGAGACCGCAGCGGCGTCCATCACGCGCAGGTCCCGCGCGACGACCTCGTGGTACGAAATGTCCGGGATGAAGGTGGCGTCGGGGTCGCTCGCCGGGTCCGCGGTGAAGACGCCCCGGACCCGGGTCGCCTTGATCACCACGTCGGCGTCCATCTCGATGGCCCGGAGCACCGCGGCCGTATCGGTGGAGAAGTACGGGTTCCCCGTCCCACCGGCGAAGATCACGATCCGGCCCTTTTCGAGGTGCCTCACCGCCCGGCGCCGGATGTAGGGCTCCGCGAGCTGGGGCATGCGGATGGCCGTCATCACGCGCGTGTCGATCCCCTTCCTCTCCAGCAGATCCTGCATGGCGAGCGCATTCATGATCGTGGCGAGCATGCCCATGTAGTCCGCCGAGACCCGGTCCATGCCCTGTCGGCTCGCCATCGCCCCGCGGACGATATTCCCGCCCCCGATCACCAGGCCGAGGGCGACGCCAAGCTCGTGGATGCCCCTGACGTCGTCGGTGATGGAATCGACGACCTCCGGATCGATGCCGAAGCCCCGGTCCCCCGCGAGCGCTTCGCCGGAGAGCTTGAGGAGCACGCGGTCATATCCGGAACTCCTGGGGCCCGAGCCGCTCATGGCCGGCCACCGCCACGAACGCGTCTCACCAGCTGCTAACCCCCCACCTGGAACCTGGAGAACCGCGCCACCTCGATCTTCTCGCCGGTGCGCGCCGCCACTTCGGTGATCAGGTCGCCGACGCTGCGGTCGGGATCCCTGATGTAGGCCTGCTCCAGCAGGACCCGCTCCCGGAAGAACTTGCCGAGCTTCCCCTCCACGATCCGTTCGCGGATGTGCTCCGGCTTCCCTTCCCGGGCCACCTGCTCCTCGAATACCGACCGTTCCCGCTGCACTACGGCCGGATCCACATCGGCGGTGTCAACCGCAATCGGATCCGCCGCCGCCACGTGCATTGCCAAGTCGCGCGCCAGCCCGCGGAAATCGTCGGTGTTGGCCACGAAATCGGTTTCGCAGTTGAGTTCGACGAGTACGCCGATCCGCCCCCCGTGGTGGATGTAGCTGGCGACCGTGCCCTCGTTCGCCCTTCGTCCGGCCCTCTTGGCCGCCTTGGCCTCACCCTTGCTGCGCAGCAGGTCGATCGCCGCCTCGATCTCGCCGTTGGTCTCCTGAAGTGCCTTCTTGCAGTCCATCATCCCCGCGCCCGTGCGGTCGCGGAGCTCCTTCACGTTCTTTGCACTGATCTTCATGTCGGTGGAATCTCCCTGGTTGGATAACGCGGGCAGGCGCCGGCGGAGGATTCACGGGCGACCGCGGGACGCCGGATCATGAGCGCGGGCAACTGCGGACCCACCGGCAGCACCGCCTGCGCGCATCGGCACCGGACACTCGGCGCCTCAACCGCGCCCGGAGCCGCGCCCCTTCCGCCCTTTGTCATCGCCGCCGTCTCCGGCCTTGCGGACCTGGGCGATGGCCTCGGGCCGCGGCCTCCGCTTGCGGGTCCGGGGCATGGCTTCCCGGGTATCCGCGGACTTTTCACCGGTCTCCGTCGAGTAGGTGGTCGCCTCCAGCTCCACCTGGCGGCGCAGCTGTTCGTCGGGTACCTCACGGCGCGCCGCGATGATGGAGTCGGCGATCTGCCCGGCGATCAGGCTCACGGAGCGAATGGCATCGTCGTTCCCGGGGATCGGGTAGTCGATCAGCTCCGGATCGACGTTGGTGTCGGCGATGGCGATGACCGGAATCCCCAGCCGGTGGGCTTCGCGCACACCGATGATCTCGCGCCTCGCGTCCACGACGAACACGGCGCCGGGGAGCCGGCCCATGTCGCTCACCCCGTGAAAGTACTTCTCCAGCTTCTCCCGTTCGCGCTCGAGCAGAAGTCGCTCCTTCTTGGTGTAGAATTCGAACGCGTTCTCGTCCCTGCCCCGCTGAAGCTCCTTCATGCGGCGGATCTGGCGGCGGATGGTCTGAAAGTTGGTGAGCATGCCGCCCAGCCACCGTTCGGTCACGAACAGCGCGCCGCACCGCCTGGCCTCCTCCTCGATCACGACCCGCAGCTGGCGCTTGGTCGAGAGGAACAGCACGTTCTCGCCCTTCAGGACCGTGCGGCGGACGGCATCGCACGCCCGGTTCAGGCGATCGAGCGTCTTGCGGAGGTCGATGATGTGGATCCCGTTGCTCTCCCCGAAGATGAAGGGACGCATTTTGGGGTTCCAGCGTCTCGTCTGATGGCCGAAGTGGACCCCGGCATCGAGGAGTTCGTCCAGACCGACGTGATTGGTGGCTGAATCCATTGAGCAGGCTCTATCTCTTGCTGAACTGGAAGCGTTTGCGCGCCTTGGGGCGGCCCGGCTTCTTCCGCTCCACCTTGCGTGCGTCCCGGGTGAGCATTCCGCTCTCGCGGAGCGCGGCCCGATTGTCTTCGTCCTGGACCGCGAGTGCCCGCGCCAGCCCCAGGCGAATCGCGTCGGCCTGACCGGTCAGCCCGCCACCGTTGACCCGGACGCGGACATCGAAGCTGCCCTCCGACGCGACGGTCTGGAGCGGCTCCTCAATCCGGACCCGATGTGCGGGCCGGGGGAAGTAGTCGTCGAGGGTGCGGCCGTTGATCGACCAGCTGCCCCCCCCGGGCCGGAGAACCACCCGGGCGACGCTGGTCTTTCTGCGGCCCACTGTCTGAATGTGCGTTTGAGCGGCCATGTTCGTGTCCGTACGGTTCAGATCTCGAGAGGCTTGGGGGACTGTCCCTGATGGGGGTGGGCCGCGTCGGGGTACACCCGCAGCTTCCGGCGCATCTGCCGCCCCAACTTGTTCTTGGGCAGCATGCCGCGCACCGCGAGTTCGATCACCCGCTCCGGGAACCGCTCCAGCATGGTGGCGAACGGAATGTGCTTGTCGCCGCCCATGTACCCCGAGTGGCGAAAATAGGTCTTCTGTTCTGCCTTGCGGCCGGTGAGACGCACCCTCGACGAGTTGATGACGATCACATGGTCGCCGGTGTCGAGGTGGGGCGTGTAGATGGCCTTGTGCTTTCCGCGCAGGATGCGGGCGACCTCGCTGGCGAGCCGGCCGAGCGGCTTGCCTGCGGCGTCGACCACCCACCAGGCGCGGTGGATGTCGTCTTCCCTCGGGGTGATGGTCCTGGTCACGCGATTCCTCATCCGCGAAACGAAGCCGCCTCCGCGCCACAGAGCGAAGCGGAGAACGGCTTGTGAATGCTCTACAGCATTAAACGATACCGATCAGGCAGCACGGTGTCAATGCGACTGTCGGGATCTGTCGGCCGGCTCGCAGGAGCGGCCACCCCTCGCGGACGCCCAGCCCCGCGGGCCCGTCCGGGAGTGGCCACGCCGGCAGCCACCCGGACCGGCTCGCCGACACGCTACCTGGCGAAGGTCACCAGATACCGGGCCCTGGATGCATGCCTCAGCCGCTGCAGCGCCTTTTCCTTGATCTGGCGCACCCGTTCCCGCGTGATCCCCAGGTCACCGCCGATATCCTCGAGGGACCTCGGCGCTTCGTCACCGAGTCCAAAGTAGAGACGGAGCACGGTGGCTTCGCGTCCGTCCAGCGTGTCCAGGGCGGCATTCAGGGTATCGGTCAACGCCCGCTCGAAGGTCTCCTCGTCCGGGCCCGGTGACAGCTGGTCAGGGAGGCAGTCCAGAAGGCAGCTGTCCTCCCCCGGCACCATGGGCGCATCCAGAGAGAGGTGGGCCCGGCCAGTGGACAACGCCTCCTCCACGACCTCCGGGTCCAGTTGGAGAGCCTTGGCGATCTCGGTCGCGGTCGGCTCCCTGCCCAGCTTCTGGATGAGGATCGACTTCTGCTTGCTGATCCGGTGCAACATCACCGCGCGGTTGAGCGGAACGCGAACGATCCGGCTCTGTTCCGCAAGCGCCTGCAGGATCGCCTGCCGAACCCACCACACCGCGTAGCTGATGAACTTGATGCCCTTGGATTCGTCGAAGCGGCGGGCCGCCCTGATCAATCCGAGATTCCCCTCGTTGATGAGGTCCGACAGGGGCACCCCCTGGTTCCGATATCTCTTTGACACCGACACGACGAACCGCAGATTCGACCTTACAAGCTTGTCCAGAGCCTCTTCCTCGCCTCGGCGGATCCCCCTCGCGAGACGCGCCTCCTCTTCGCGGTCAATAAGCGGGTACCTGGCAATCTCCCGCAGGTATTGTCCCAATGAGCCATCGGCCGAGTCCGACAACTGGGGCGACGTCATCCGCTTCTCCTCTCTTTTCGATGACCGGGAAGCGGATCCCCCGTGGGTCGCATTCCCTTGGCCACTCCGCGCCGCTCGAACGGCTGGCCGGTCCGTGCGCTGCTAGCTCCGCACCAGGCCATGACGCTCGATCTTCTTGTAGAGGTTGGAACGCGGCATGCCCATGCGCCTGGCCGCCTCCGACACGTTCCACTCCTGCTCCCGCAACTTCAACTCGATGTATGCCTTTTCGGCGGCTTCCTTGAATTCGCTCAGCGTCTCGAGAGCCATCATCTCGCCGGGGATCCCGGGTCCGGCTCCGTCCGACGACACGAACTGCGCCACATCACGCCGCTCCACCGCGTCGCCCGCACTCAGAATCATGAGGCGCACCACCGCATTCTTCAACTGCCGCACGTTGCCGGGCCAGTCGGAGGAGGCCAGGGTCTCGATCGCCTCGTCGCTGAAGCTCTTGTACGGGACGCCGAACCGCTTCGGCGCAAGCTCGGCGAAGTGCGCGACGAGCATCGGGATGTCCTCCCTTCTCTCCCGGAGCGGGGGGACCCGGATGGTCACCATGTTGAGGCGGTGCAGAAGGTCCTCGCGAAAGCTGCCCCGGTCGATCTCCTCCATCAGGTCCTTGTTGGTCGCCGAGATGACCCGCACGTCCACCGAGATCGAGCGGCTGCCGCCGACCCGGGTGAAGTCACCGCCCTGCAGCGCCCGCAGGACCTTGGCCTGGGTCACCAGCGACATGTCTCCGATCTCGTCGAGGAACAGCGTTCCGCCGTCGGCCTGCTCGAACTTCCCCGTGCGGTCGCTCACGGCACCGGTGAAGGATCCCTTCACGTGCCCGAACAGCTCCGACTCGATCAGCTCCGACGGGATGGCGGCACAGTTGACCTCGACGAAGGGCAGACCCGCCCGGCTGGAGCGGCGGTGCAGCGCGCGCGCGGTGAGTTCCTTGCCCGTCCCGTTCTCCCCCGCGATGAGCACGCGCGCGTCCGTGATCCCGACCGTTTCGATCTCCTTCAGCACCTTTCGGATCGCCGGCGACGCACCCACGATGTCGTGCCGGATCTGGATTTCGTTCTGGAGGCGTTCCACGCTGTCCGAAAGCCCCCGGAAGGCGAGCCCGTTGCGCAGCGTTACGAGTAGCCGGTCGGTGTCGAGCGGCTTTTCCAGAAAGTCGAAGGCGCCCTTGCGCGTGGCCTGGACTGCCGTGCCTATGGTGCCGTGGCCGGAGATCATGATCACCACCGCGCGCGGGTCTGCATCGCGGACTCGTTCCAGGACCTCCAGGCCGTCCATCTTCGGCATCTTCACGTCGAGGAAGGTGACGTCGGGCTTGAAGTCAGGATAGTCGATCAGCCCGCTCGGTCCGTTGGCGCAGACATGGACCCGGTGGCCCTCGTACTCGAAGAGCTGGCGAAGCGCGTTCGCGACCGACTCGTCGTCGTCCATGATCAGGATTCTGGCCATGCGAGCTCTAGCAGTCCATCGTGGAATAAGTCCCGGCTGCATTCGGGCGGCGATGCACCCGGGCTGGATCGCGGCGCTCAAGCACTCGCGATGTAATGAGAACGTTACCAAATGTCATGTCGTCTTTACTTTCACGGTTCCTGGAGCGCCGCTCTGCGTTGCTCCTCGGGCGAATAGCGCTGCTATTCACCATTCGTCGCGCCTTGCCAGCCAGGCGCCTCGCCGCCCTCGGTGCTACGCGGGGATTATCCACGGACTGCTACGCGCGAACCAGAACGAGTTCGCCGTCTTCGATATAGGCGCTCTTGATCTTCTCGAACGCCGGCGCCAGGATGGCGGAAGCCGGCAACCCCTGCCGGGGTTCGCGTCCCAGTGCCGTGAGAATGTCCGGGAAGACGCTCGACGGTATCGGAATGCCGCCCACGAAAATCTCCCTGACCAGGAGCATTGAGCCCCGGTCTCCGAACGGCACCAGCGAGCCGCCGACGGACACCGCCACCGTGTCGGGAACCACGACCCCGGTGATTCCCCCCAGATCCGGGAGATCGGGCAGCGCCGCGGGGATCACGCTGGCGACGAGGTCGATGCGGTCCCCGTCCATCTCCACGGACGGATCCACGACACCTGCGGGAAGCATGCCGGTCAGGGAGTACCGCAGGAGGGACGACACCTCGAACGGCTTCAGGCGCAGCTCGACGGCGTCCTCCGACTCCCGAAAGGTCTCGATCTTCTCACGGGCCAGGTCCGCGGCCTCCGAGGTAACCGGGTCCGGGCGGGCGGGCTCCTCGATCTCGCCGATCCCCAGAGCCGTCTCCAGACGCGGGAAGACCACGTCGCCACCCTTCCAGCCCGCATAGGCCGCGAGCACGACCAGAACGGCCAGCGCCAACCGGGTTACGATCTTCTTCACTGCCTTGCCCATCGCTCGGTCACTCCTGACGCCCCGCAAGGACCACCTTGTGAATGTTCGCATACCTGGGCCCATCGGGGAACAGTTCGCTCCTGACCAGATGCAGCGCGTCGACATCGAAGCTCTCTCCCGGCGCCACCGGCACCGCGCCACCTCGTGCCTCTGCCACACCCTGCGCGCCGCCGGCGCGTGCCCGCCCCACGGTGAGATGGGGCTTGAACCGGCGCCGCTCCGGTGCAAACCCCTCCCGCGCGAGCGCGGCGTCCAGCGCCTGCCGCAACCGGGTTGGCGCCCCCGGCGTCAGCCCCACCCAATACACCCGCGGGGCACCGCGGGGCGGAAACACCCCTGTTCCGGTGATACGGACACGGAACGGCTCCTCGCGCGCGAGCACGTTGGCGGCGAGCTTCAGCGACGGCAGCAGCGCACGGGAGGTGTCGCCCAGGAACCGGAGCGTGACGTGGTACCGCTCCGGCGGAATCCAGCGCACTCCGGGGCGGGCACGGCGCAGTGGTTCGAGCGTTGCCCAGAGCCATTCGCGCACCTCCTCCGGTGGCCAGAGCGCGAAGAAAAGTCTGAGGGGCTTCAACCGGCCGCGACCGCGGCGGGCCGCAACACCGCGTCGACGGCCTCCACGGCGGATTCCACGTCCTCCGGCGTGGACGCCCAACCCAGCGAGAAGCGCACTGCCCCCTCTTCCAGCGTGCCGAGGATCCTGTGTACCTCCGGGGCGCAGTGCAGGCCGGACCTCGTCTGCACGCCGTACTCCCGGTCGAGGCGGCCCGCCAGGGTGGCAGCGTCCATGGCCTCGGCCTTCACCGTCACGACGGGCACCCCGCCGGGAGCCGGAGGCGACAGCACACAGAGCCCGGGAACGGTGGAGAATCCGTCGAGAAGCATCGCCTTCATGGCCATCTCGTGTCGGTGCACGACATCCGTTCCGCGTTGCATGAGGAACTGGCAGCCGGCCAGCAGCCCGGCCATTCCCGGCGTGTTTCCGGTGCCCGCCTCGAGCCGGTCCGGCATTGCCCGCGGCATCCTGCGGCGGCGCGAATCCCCGCCGGTTCCCCCGCACAGCAGCGAGCCGACGTCGACGCCCTCGCGAACCCACAGGCCGCCCGTCCCCTGCGGACCCAGCAGCCCCTTGTGCCCGGTGAAGGCGACCACGTCGGCCCCCTCGGCCGCGGCCCCGGAGGCCAGGTGCCCGGCGGACTGCGCCGCGTCTGCCACCACCACCGCGCCGGCCTCGTGCGCCAGGCGGCAGAGTTCCCGCACCGGCATCACCGTTCCCAGCACGTTCGAGGCCACGTTCACCACCAGCACCCTGGCGCCATCCAGCAGGCGGGCCGCCTCGTCCAGGTCGATCGAGCCGTCCGGGCTCCCCGACAGGACGCGCACTTCCACCTCCCGCTCCCGCTCCAGGTAGTCCGCTGGCCGCAGCACGGCGTTGTGGTCGTACTGTGAGATGACGAGCACGTCCCCCGGGCAGAGCAGCCCCCACAGTGCCGTGTTGAGCGCGTGGGTGGCGTTTTGCATGAAGGCGATCCGGCCCGGGTCTCCGGGCAGGTCCATGATCCGGGCGAGGGCCCGCCGGCAGCGGAACGCCAGCCGGGCCGCCTCGACCGCTCCCGAGTGGCCGCCCCGGCCCGGTGTGCAGCCGACGCCGCCAAGGAATTCGGCGACCGCCCGGCCCACTTCCGGCGGGCGGATCGCGGAGGTGGCCGCGTAGTCCATGTAGTGGGCCATGAGCACTGATCCTGGCGCGGGTATCCGTCATGTGATTGCTTCCGTTGTCAGCCTAATCGCTGCGGTGGTGAGTGGACAAGGTGGCCGCCCGCCGCGGTCGCTTCCGCAACCTGTAGCCCGGCCCGCAGACGAAGGGCCTCGGCCACGGCCCGCTGGCTCAGCCGGTCCTCGCAGCCGAGATCCGCGATGGTGCGTGCGACGCGCAGGGTTCGGTGGACGGATCGGGCGGAGAGCCGGTACCGGCGAACGCCCTCTTCCAGGAGCCTTGCGCCCGCGGTCTCCAGGCGGCACACCTCCATGACGTCCCGGGAGGGCACGAGCGCATTCAGCAGCGGACGCCCGCCGCGGCGCGACACCTGACGGGCCCGGGCGCGGACCACCACCTCCCTCACGGCCGCCGAGCCTCGCTCCGGAGCATCCGCCTGCGCCGTCAACTGGTCCCAGCCGACCGGGGCCACCGGAATCTGGAGGTCGATGCGGTCGAGTAGCGGACCCGAGAGGCGCGACCGGTAGCGGTGCACCTCCCGGTCGCGGCAGACGCAGTTGTCGCCGGCCATCCCGCAGGGGCAGGGATTCATGGCCGCGATCAGCTGGAAGCGGGCCGGGAAGGTCACGGTGTGGCGCACACGGGCGATGCGCGCGTAACCCGACTCGATCGGCTGGCGGAGCGTCTCCAGGACCGCACGGCTGAACTCGGGCAGTTCGTCGAGGAACAGGACCCCCAGGTGGGCCAGACTGATTTCACCCGGGCGCGGCGGGTTGCCGCCGCCGATGAGCCCCCCGGCGGAAATCGTGTGGTGTGGCGCCCGGAAGGGCCGCACGGTCTTGACCGGGTGGTCGCGGTCGAGGAGCCCGGCCACCGAATGGACACGGGTCACCTCCAGCGACTCCGCCTCGGAGAGCGGCGGCAGGATGCCGGGCAGGCGCCTTGCCAGCATCGTCTTCCCCGCCCCCGGCGGACCGGACATCAGCAGACTGTGTCCCCCCGCGGCCGCGATCGTCAGCGCGCGCTTCGCCAGCGTCTGGCCGCGCACCTCGTTCAGATCGGGCTGGACGGCCGGAGGCGGCGCGCGCGATGGGGGCGGCGGAAGAGGGACCCTCTCCCCGCAGAGGATCCCGATCAGCTCCGCGAGCGTCCACACCCCGGCGACATCGATGCCGGGGACGGCCGTCGCCTCCAGGGCATTGCCTCCCGGCACGAAGAGCTGTGCCCTTCCGTGGGCGCGACATCGCATGGCCAGCGCGATTGCCCCGCGCACGGGGCGCACCGACCCGTCCAGCCCGAGCTCGCCCACGAAGGCACAGCCGACGAGCGACGAGCGCGGGACGTGGCCGAACGCCGCCAGGAGGGCGACCGCGATCGGGAGGTCCAGGCCGGAGCCCGATTTGGGAAGGTCGGCCGGGGCGAGATTGACCGTGATGCGCCGGGGGGGCAGCGGCAGGCCGGTCTGCGCCAGCGCCGCGAACACGCGTTCCTTCCCCTCGCGCACCGCGCCGGCCGGCAGCCCCACCACCGTGAAGAGGGGCAGCCCCGTCTGGACCTTCACCTCCACCCGGACGGACTTCCCCTCCACGCCGTGAACCCAATACGAATGTACGACTGCGAGCACCGCTCCCTCCGCGAAGACCGGAATCCGGCGCCAACCCGGACGACCGGCCCGAAGAGCGAATGCGAGGCTTCCGGCCCGGATCAGGGGGCGCGCTGGCGACAACGGTAGGGCCAGGGCGGGGGCGTTGGTATGGCAAAATCGGCCTATCTCGTCCGGCAATCGCGGTCCAGGCGGGCTCCGGGGGCCGCTGGGGACTGGCGCAACGCGCTCCGGGTCTGCAAGTTGAGCGCGATTTTGACCGGGAGAAGAATCAATGACAGTAGCGATCATGGCCGAGAGCCGGCCGGGTGAACGCCGCGTGGCCCTCGTCCCCGAGGCGGCACGCTTCTACGCCAGGAAAGGGCTCGGACTCCGTCTCGAAGCCGGTGCCGGGGTCGGCGCATCCTTCCCCGACCGCGAATACGAGGAGGCGGACGTAACCGTGGTTCCGGACCGGGATGCGCTCCTCGCCGAAGCCGGCGTGGTCCTGAAGGTGCAGCCTCCGACGCTTGAGGAGGTCGCCGCCCTGGTTCCTGGATCGGTGCTGGTCTGCCACCTCGATCCCCTCGGGCCGACCGAGGTCATCGAGGCGCTGGCCGCCCGCGGCGTGACCGCCTTTGCAGTGGAGCTCATCCCGAGGATCACCCGCGCCCAGAAGATGGACGTGCTTTCCTCGCAGGCTACGGTCGCCGGCTACAAGGCGGTGCTCTCCGGCGCGGGCGCCATGACCCGCTTCCTGCCGATGCTCACCACCGCCGCCGGCACGGTCCGCCCCGCGAAGGCGATGATCCTGGGCGCCGGGGTGGCGGGGCTGCAGGCGATCGCGACGGCCCGCCGCCTGGGCGCGGTGGTATCGGCCTTCGACATCCGGCCCGCGGTCCGGGAGCAGGTACAGAGCCTCGGCGCCACCTTCCTGGAGGCCACCCTCGACGAGAACGCCGAGGACGAGGGCGGCTACGCGAAGGAGCTGTCCGAAGAGCAGCACGAGGTCGAACTCGAGCTCATCGCCACCCACATCCGGGATCAGGACCTGGTCGTCACCACGGCGCAGATCCCCGGCAGGCCCGCCCCCGTCCTCATTACGGAGGAGATGGTCGGGACCATGCGGCCCGGCAGCGTCATCGTCGACCTCGCCTCCGAGAGCGGCGGCAACTGCGAACTCACCGTCGCCGGCCGCTCCGTCGATCACAACGGCGTAACCGTGATGGGTCCATCCAACCTGCCCGCCGAACTGCCCTACCACGCCAGCCAGATGTACGCCCGCAACCTGGCCAGCTTCGTCGGCGACCTCTTCGACGATGAGGGATCGATCGACTACGACGACGAAATCACGGCCGCCACCTGCGTGACCCACGGCGGCGAAATCACGAACGAACGCGTCAGGGCCAGGCTGGCGTCCTCAACGGAGTGACAGACCCATGGGTGAACTGCTGATCCTGCTGTACATCTTCGTGCTCGCCACGCTGGCCGGGAGGGAGGTGATCTCCAAGGTGCCTCCCACCCTGCACACCCCGCTGATGTCCGGCGCCAACGCCATCTCGGGCATCGCCATCATCGGCGCCCTCGTCGTCACCGGATCCGCCCACGCGCCGTGGGTCAAGGTTCTGGGGGTTGCGGGGATCGTCATGGCCACGATCAACGTCGTCGGCGGCTTCATGGTCACCGACCGCATGTTGCAGATGTTCCGGAAACGCTGAGGCCGACCGTGGAAAACACCATCACTCAAATCGTCTACCTGATCTCGGCGGTCCTCTTCGTCTCCGGGATCAAGAAGCTCTCCTCCCCCGCCACGGCACGTTCGGGGAACGCACGCGCCTCCCTTGCCATGCTGCTGGCCATCGTCGTCACCCTCCTCAACAACGAGATCCTGGACTGGACGACGGTGCTGGCCGCAGTGGTCGCCGGCGCCGCAATCGGGGGGGTGCTGGCCCGGTACATCCAGATGACCGCGATGCCGCAGCTGGTCGCGGTCTTCAACGGCTTCGGCGGCGGCGCCTCGGCGGCGGTCGCGGCGGCGGAGTTCGTCCGCGCGGGGGGAAGCGGTCCGTCGCTGGCAACCGACGTCGGCATCACCATCGTGCTGAGCACGCTGATCGGCGCGGTGACCTTCTCCGGCAGCCTGATCGCCTTCGGCAAGCTCCAGGGGATCGTCACCGGCAAGCCCGTCACGTTCCCCCTGCAGAAGACCTTCAACGCCCTCCTCTTCCTCCTTGTCCTGGTGGCGGGCGCCAGTCTGGCCCACATGGGCGTGGCCAACTCGGTCGCGCCGCTCGTCGGCATGGGCGGGCTGGAGATCAGCGGTCCGTTCTTCCTGGCGCTCGTCGCCGGTGCCCTGGTCCTGGGCGTCCTCCTGGTCATCCCGATCGGCGGCGCGGACATGCCCGTGGTGGTGTCTCTGCTCAACTCCTATTCGGGGATCGCCGCGGCGACCACCGGCTTCGTGCTGAACAACTACATCCTGATCATCGCCGGATCGCTCGTGGGCGCGGCGGGCCTGATCCTGACGCAGCTCATGTGCAAGGCCATGAACCGTTCGCTGGGCAACGTGGCCTTCGGCGCGTTCGGCACCGAGGGTCAGACCGCAAAGGTGAAGACGGGCCAGCGGCCGGTGCGGGACGTGGACGCCGAACAGGCGGCCATGGTGCTGGCGTACGCAGGTTCGGTCGCGGTGGTGCCGGGGTACGGGCTCGCCGTCGCCCAGGCCCAGCACGAGCTGAAGAAGGTGTGCGACCTGCTGGAGGACCGCGGGGTGACCGTCCGCTTCGGCGTCCACCCGGTCGCCGGCCGCATGCCGGGCCACATGAACGTGCTGCTCGCCGAGGCGGACGTCTCGTACGACAAGCTGCTGGACCTGGACGACATCAATGCCGAGTTCGACACCACCGACGTCGTGCTGATCGTCGGCGCCAACGACGTGGTGAACCCGGCTGCCCGCGACCCGGACTCGGTCATCGCGGGGATGCCGATCCTCGATGTGGACAGGGCGCGCTCGGTGATCGTGATGAAGCGTTCGCTCAGCCCGGGATTCGCCGGCATCGACAACGACCTCTTCTACATGGACAACACCCTGATGTTCTTCGGGGACGCCAAGGATCAGATGTCGGAGCTGGTCAGGGAGGTGCGGGAGGCGTAGTTGGCAGTACACACGTAAAGCCGACTTTACAAAATGTCGTGTCTGCTTTACATCACGTCCTCGGTTGCGCCGTTTCGCGTGGGTCCCGCCGCCTCCTGCAGCGCCCGCCAGGCCCCGCGCACATGCGCCTCCATCGTGTGCACGTTCCCGATCGCGAAGCGCAGCCAGACCTCTCCGTCGATCTCCGTATGGGACACGAAGGCAGTCCCGGCGGCGTTCACCCGGTTCATGATCGCGAGGTTGGCCGCGTCCCGTTCCGGGGCCGGCACACCCGGGGGCGAATGCCGGAGCACGACCAGCGAGAAGGGTGACGGCCGCCAGCGCTCCCAGCCCGGGGCCGCATCCACCAGCCCGGCCAGGAGGCGCGCGAGTTCGATATGGTGCTGCAGGATGGCCCGCAGCCCCTCCTGGCCGAAGTAACGCATGACGAACCACAGCTTGAGCGCGCGGAAGCGGCGGCCCAGCGCCAGCCCCTGGTCCATGTGGTGCACCACTCCCTCCTCGCCCGTCTCCAGGTATGCCGGGGTCAGCGAGAAGGCCGCGTGCAGCGCACCCGGATCGCGCACGTAGAGAGCCGAGCAGTCGATCGGCGTGAAGAGCCATTTGTGCGGGTTGATGACGATCGAGTCGGCCCGCTCCCAGCCGCGGAAGTGGCCCTGCATGCCGGGGAGCGCGGCCGCGGGACCGGCATAGGCCGCGTCGATGTGCAGCCACAGCCCGTGCGCGGCGGCGACATCGGCGATCGCGCCGGCGGGATCCACCGCCGTGACGGAGGTCGTTCCGATCGTGGCCACGACCGCCAGGGGCCGAAACCCCGCCGCAACATCCTCCTCGACCGCCCGCGTGAGGGCCACGGGGTCCATCTCCCGCTCCGGCCCGGTCGCGACCGGGCGCAGGCCGTCGCGGCCCAGTCCCAGGGCGTGCACCGCCTTGAGGATGGAGGAATGCGTCTCGGCCGTTGCGTAGACCCGGCCCGGCGGGGCACCCGCCAATCCCCGGACGCGCGCCTCGGGAAGCCCGCGCTCGCGGGCCGCCGCCAGCGCGTGGAAGGTGGAGATCGAGGCCGTGTCGTTGATGGTTCCGTTAAAGCCGGGCGGCAGCCCCACGAACCCGCGCAGCCAATCCAGCGTGAGCTGTTCGAGTTCGGTGGCCGCGGGGGAGGCCTTCCACACCATCGCATTGACGTTGAGGGCCGCGGTGAGGAGCTCGCCCAGGATGCCGGGACCGGACCCGGAGACCGCGAAATAGGCGAAGAAGGCCGGATGGTTCCAGTGGGTGATCCCCGGCAGAACGACCGACTGGAAGTCCCGGAAGAGCGACTCCATGGGCTCGCCCCGAACCGGCGCCTCGGCCGCCAGCCTCCCGCGCACCCGTCCCGGCTCCACCCCGGCCAAGACCGGGTAGCTCCCGACATCCTCGAGATAGCCGGCCACCCAGTCCACCATCCGGTGCCCCCACTCGCGGAACTCCCCGGGCGGCATCCCGCCCGGTGCCGGATCCGAACCGTCCCTGGGCGGCTCCCCCGCACCCCCGAATTCTCCCCCGGGCGGCGGGTCCCCCGATTCGCGGTCCGTCACCTCGGCTGGACTCGCGCGGCGTGCCGCACGATCCGCTGCTGCTCCGTCTGCAGTGCGCGAATCTGCCCGCTCACCTCCTCGATCTCCCTGCGCCCGAGGGGAGGCGGACTGCCCGACCCGTGGAGCAGGCTGAAGAAGAGAAGATCGGTGTGGCCCACGCTGGCCTGCGTGACGCCGATGTCGAGCGCCCGGTTGAGAAGCAGCACCTCCCGGAAGGGCAGTGCGCGACCGGGCCCGGCCGGGGGCTGCTCGAACATCATCCTCAGTATGACTTCACGCAGGAGCTGGAACTCATCGATGACCTCGCCGGCCGACAGGCCCCGCCGGGCGGCGACGGACCCGTAGAGCTCCGCGCACTCGGTCCACAGCGGAACGATATCGGTGCGGAGCGGCGTCAGCATCCCCGGAAGGAAGGACACAAGCCCGCGGCAGAAGGGCTGCAGAACCGTCTCCGCCTCCCCTTCCCACGAACCGCCCCCACCCCGCAGCCCTTCGGCCCACCGCTCCGCGACCCCCGGAGAGCGGTCGCGCAGCCAATCGGCCAGGTTCACGCTCCGGGCGAACGAGCGTCCCGGAGAACGGTCGTGCGATTCGGGTGTCTGGCCAAACATCGTGGTGAGCACACAATCAAGCTATCGGCCCCCGCACGGCCCGCCAAGCAGCGGCCCGCCGCGCCGACCAGGGAACGGAGGCCATGGCGAGGGGGGCGCCCGCCGCCGGTGGCCGCGCCCCCGAATGCAGCGCGACTCACGCCGCCGACTGCCCGGCTGAACCCCGAACGCTACGCCTCCCCCTCCACCTCCTCGTCCCGCATCGTCAGGAGATGGACCCGCACGCGGGTCCCCGCCCCGGCCTCGCTCTCCACCTCCACCGCTCCATTCCACGAGTCCACGAGCCGGTTGACGATGGCGAGTCCGAGGCCCGCCCCGGTGGAGCGCGTGGAGAATTTGGGCTCGAAGATCCTCGGAAGCAGTTCCTCGGGGATCCCCACCCCGTCGTCCTCCACCGAAATGACCTGCCGCCCCGGGTCATCCTCCGCCGGTGCCGCCGCAATGCGCACGACCCCCCCGCCAGGCATCGCGTCCCGCGCGTTCTCCACCAGGTTGAGCAGCACTTCCTTGAGTTCGTCGGCGCGGCACGCCACCGGCGGCAGCCCCGGCGCCAGGTCGCCCTCCACCTGGACGGACGCGGATCCGCCGCCCCTGTACAGATCCAGCACCTCGCGGATCACGCGGTCCGCCGCCACCGGCACCAGCGGCCCCTTCTCCGCGGCCCCGGGCGACGCCAGCCGCGAAAAGCTCCTCGCGATCAGGGCGAGCCGGTCGATCTCGCCGAGAATCGCTCCCGCGTTGCGCTTGAGGATCCCGCTGAAGTCGCGCCGCTCGTCCGTCCACGCGCGCACCAGGTGCTGCACCGACAGCTTCATCGGCGTCAGGGGGTTCTTCACCTCGTGGGCGACCTGCTTGGCCATCTCGCCCCACGCCAGGATGCGCTCGCTCCTCAGTTCATCGGTCACGTCCGCCAGGCTGACGACGACACCCCCCGGTCGTCCCTCCTGCACGATGCGGCGCGCCCGGGCCCGGATCCGCCGTCCGGACCAGCGGAAGTCTCCGTCGGCTTCCGCCCTGCCCCCGGCACCGTAGGCCTCCAGCCACGCCGCCAACTCCGACGCCGGACCGCCCGCGCCGGGGATCGGCCGGCCGTTCTGCAGGGGCGTCGCCAGCAGCGCCTCGGCCCGCGGATTCGCCACGGTCACGCAGCCGGAGAGGTCCACCGCGATCACGCCCGTGGCCACCTCTTCCACGATCGTCTGGGTGCGCCGGGTCGTGCGCAGCAGCTCCGTGCGGGCTTCGCCGAGCCGCCGCACCATCCGGTTGAAGGCCGCGAAGACCGAGCCGAACTCATCGACGCGGCGGTCGGGGAGGTGGACCCCGAGGTCCCCCCGTCCGACTCCCTCGGACGCGGACTGCAGGATCTGGATGGGCCTTGTGAGCGCCCGGCCGACGAAGAGTGCCAGCACCAGCGAGAGGATGGGACCGAGGACGATGGCAGCGCCGAGGAGGTCGGCCACGTCGCGCCGCCGCAGCGCCGCGGCCCCCGCCCGAAGCGGCACCGGAGAAGCCACGATGTCGCCGTCGGGGAGGCGGCGGTGCGCCAGCACGTACTGCCAGTCCCCCAGGTTCGCGACCTTCGAGGCACCCGCCCTGCGGCCGCTCTCCAGGGCATCGAAGATCTCGGGGTCGACCCAGAATTCGTACAGCCCCAGCTCGATGAGTTCATCCACGGACCCGCCGACCAGCTCCCCGTCGCGGTACTCCAGCAGGTGCGCGCCCACCCGCCGGGCCAGCGATTCCATCGACCCTCCCTCCTCCAGGTACGCTCGGCCGATCTGGCCGACCACCCTCTCGGCGAGCGCGGTGGCGGTCCGTTCCGACGCGCCGGTCAGGTTGCGGTAGGCAAGGGTGCCGAAGACGACGTTGGAGAGGACGAAGAAGCCGAAGAGCGTCCAGGTGACGCGCGCGCGGAACGACGTGAAAAGCCTCCGCCAGTCGACCGGCGCCGGCAGGCGGAAGCCGATCAGGGCAATGCTGAGCAGCCACATCGTGGAGAACACCACCAGGCTCAGCACCAGCAGCAGCGTGGCGCGCGCACCCATCACCGGCAGGTTGGCAATGCTGATCGTGAAGGAGACGGTGTACGGTCCGTCCGGGTACATCGCCACCGTTTCGCCACCCCAGCCCTCCTCGTTCCTGCTCCAGCGGACCGCACCGATGTCCTCCGCCGCGATTTCTCCCGGGTAGGCCACCAGCGTAAGGAACTCCTGTTCGCCCGCCATCGGTGCGAAGAGCGGCCCCAGCGCGGAGGCGGGCGCGATCGTGCGGCTGGGCGGAATGGCCCCGGACACGATCCGCCCGTCCGAGAGTGTCACCGCGACGAACCGTTGCAGATCGGGCTCCTCCAGCGCATGGAATGAGACCGCTCCGGGGGGCTCATCCAGCGGCAGCAGAGCCCTGGCGAGCTCCGGGAGGTCCCCCGTCGTGCCAAGCCCGAGTTCCTGCAGCCGGACGCCGTCGGCGGACCAGAAGGTGACGAAGATGGGCGAGCCGTGCTCGGCCAGACCGCTGTTCGCCCACGCCCGGTACATCAGTTCGACATCTCCCGCCCCCACCAGATCGAGCGAATCGGCCAGGTTGGCGAACCGGTCCAGCAGGGCGTCCACCTCGGGGTCGGGGACGGCCCCCAGCCGCTTCAGCTGCTCTTCGGCGATCTCCATGCGGGCCTCGGTGCGCATCGACCAGGTGAAGGGCAGCGCGGCCGTCACCGCCAGCCAGAAGGCGCAGAACCAGCGCAGGTAGGACCCGCGAGCCGAGAGGTCCATGCCGCGAACGACCAGGATGGCCGGAAGCATCCACAGCAGCGAGAGCGCGGGAGCCACATGGGGTCCCGTGCGCACGCCCGCCGCGACTGCCGCGCTCAATCCCGCCGCCACCGCGAGCCCGAGCACCGTGAGCCCCGGGGCCTCCGCCTCCCTCCGCGGGGACGGCCTCACCGCCAGCGCCCCGCCGGCGATCAGCGTCAACAACGTTGTCACCGTCAACTGGAAGAAGATCCAGCGGGTGTCGGTGGTCCCCAGGAGTTCCGGGGATCCGCCCTGCCCCATCCAGGCCAGCGTCGCCGGGAACCCGGCCGCCACCGCGACCGGGAGCGCCCATTCCCCCACCGCCAGTCGCCAGCGGGGGATCATGTGGATGGCGAAAGGCGTCGCCGCGAGGCAGAAGAGCAGTGCGCGCCCAAGGGGGATGGACGGCGGACCTGCGAGCCGGGTGTTCGCCAGGGAGGTGACGGCGGAAGGCCAGAAGGTGCTGTCAAGGGGAAGAATGACCGCCGCCCCGGCCAGGCCCGCCACCGAATACCCGAGCCTGCCGCGCGACCCCCCGATCGACTGGAGCAGCCAGGTCAGGACCGCAAGCAGCACGACGATCCCCGCCCCCAGATCCCGTCGCTCCGCACGCCGCACCGACGGATCGGGCTCCTCGACCGTGATGCTGAGCAGCGCCTCGTCCGGCCAGCCGAAGTCGAAGACTCCCGGGCCCTGCGCACTCTCGGCGCGCGAAATGCGGATCCGTTCGCCGGTGGCCCGGGAGGTCCGGGAAGCGAAGTCGTCGCTGCCCGCCGCGAAGGGAGCGGGCAGCTCGGAGCGCATCAGCGATGTCACCACCGCGGCTCCGTCACCGCCCGGGGCCGCGCGGGAGAAATACAGGTATGAGAAGAGGGGTGTCCCCGCGTAGGAGTAGCCCGCGCTGCCGTCCCGCACGTCGGCGTTCAGGCGCCCGTGCTGGTTTCCATCCCAGGCGACCAGCGTTCCGCCGGCATCGAAGAGAGCCGCCCCCGTCAGGCCGAAACCCCCGATGATGGATCTCAGGGAGTCCCCCAGCGCCACGGTGCCGAGCCCGGAACCCGCCAGCGCGGCGACCCGGTCGGCCGCCTCGTCCCCGCCCGCCACCAGCTCGTCGAACTGCCGCTCGACCCGCTCGCCGACCTGCGCGCGGCGCTCCTGCCAGTACCCGGCCCAATCCGCGGCGAGCCGCCGGTCCTGCATTTCGGTGTAGAAGCCCATGACGACCCCTGCCGCGAGCAGCACGACGGAAATGGCCAGCCTCCAGCCGACCGGACGCCGCAGCGCCGCCACGCCAAGACACGTCGACGCACCGACCAGGACCGCCGGATGCTCGAGCCGCGTCCAGAGCAGCAGAAAGAAGAGGCCGGCCCAGACCAGGGGATCGGTGCGCCTGACCGGGCCCACGCCACCCGGGCTCGCCTGTGCACCCGGGTCGACGCCCGCGGTGACTCGGCCTTCGTGGGCACCGGAGCCGCCGGACCCCGCTACGCCACCGTCCTGCACGGATTCGTTCGTCATTATGTTTAACTTAATGGAACGCATGACTCCGCCCTCAGCATCGCGCCACCCCCGCCCCCCCGCCACCCCCGCCACCCCACGCCGCCCCCTCCGCGCGGCGCGACGCGGATTCCTGCTGGCGGCGCTTCTCGGCGCTGGCCCCATGCCCGGCGCCGCGCTGTCGGCGCAGCTGGTCGAGCGTGGCGCATTCCGCATCTGGATCGACGGCGCGGAAGCGGGCTCGGAGCAGTTCACGATCCAGCGGCAAGGTTCAGGCGACGCCCAGACCACCGAGGCGAGGAGCGTCATCTCCATGCACGACGGCCGCAGGCTCGACACGCTCCTGGAGGTGGTCGGCCCGGAGCTGGCCATCGTCCGTTACGCGGCAGTCGAGACAGGAGTGGACACGGTCTCCGTCACGCTCTCCAGGACGGGCAGCCGCCTGCGCACCCGAACCGTCACGGACTGGGGACTCAGGGTGCGCGGCTACCGGGCCCGCCCTGGGACCTTCGTCCTCGACGAGCGGGTGGCGCACCACTATTTCGTGCTGGGCGAGCTGGCGGCCGAAGATCCTGCCGGCCGCACGGTGCATGTCTTTTCCCGTGCCTCCGAGGGGATCGAGCCGATCGAGGTGTCCCCGCCCGCTCCCGAGAGCATCGAGCTCGGCGGAGAGCGGATCGAGGCGACGCGCATCGACTTCGGCTCCGGGGAGGGGGCCGGCACCGTGTGGTTCGACGGCAGCGGGCGCCTGGTGCGCGTTTCCCTTCCGGGCCGGGGGTTCGTCGCCGAAAGGAGCCTCTGATTCCGCCGTTTGAAGGAAACCTGCTCCGCTTGCGTAGCAGGAAACCGGGGCATCGTCAGTTGCGTAGTGCATGCGGCGGCCCCCAACGAGACCCCGTCGCGCCGTGTCATTCGAGAGTGCGGGGTCATTCGACATGCCGAAGAACCAAGGTACGAAACCGTACCAGGAGGATAATTTTGCTCAACATCACGCGCCCTCAAGCGTCCCTCGCCAAGAGGGTCTTCACACTTTTGGTGGCGCTGGCCGCGCTCCCGGCAGCTGCAGCCGGACAGCAGCGGGTGCCGGAGTCCCTGTCGCTCGAACGGGCCCTGGAGATCGCGCTCCGGAACAACCCGACCATGCTGGCCACCCGCAACGACATCCGCGTCGCCAACTGGAACCTGACCTCGGCCTACGGAGCCCTCTTGCCGTCGGCTTCGCTCGGATCGAGCCTTTCCTGGCAGGGAGCCGGCGAACAGCGCTTCGGGAGCATCACCGCGGACCAGCTCGGCTTCGGCGACCAGCCCTCCTTCCTCTTCAGTTCGTACAACGCGTCGCTGGGCTTCTCCCTGAACGGCCGCCTCCTGATGGCTCCCGGGCAGGCCCGGCGCAACCGCGACGCCACCCGGGCGCTGGTGCGTTCGCAGGAGGCGGCGATCCGGCTCGGCCTGACCCAGGCCTACCTGAACGTCCTCCGCCAGACCGAGGGGCTGCGCCTCGTCGAGCAGGAACTCGACCGGGCGCAACTCAACCTGCGCCTGGCCCAGGGCCGCCAGGAGATGGGATCGGGCAACGCGATCGACGTGCAGCAGGCCGAGGTGGCCGTCGGCCGGGCCGAGGTCGCCGTGCTCCAGGCGCAGACGGGAGTCAGGACGTCCAGGATCCGCCTGCTCCAGCAGATGGGCGCGGATCTGACCGCGGAGCCCGAGCTGGCGTCGACCTTCACCGTGACCGAGCCCACCTGGACCGCCGACGGGCTGTACGAGATGGCGCTGGGGCGCAACCCGGGGCTCGAGGCCGCGAGGGCGCGGGAGAAGGCCTCCAGCTACGGGGTGCACATCGCGCGCTCCTCGTACCTCCCCAGCGTGTCGATGTCGGCGAGCTGGAGCGGCTTCACCCGGCAGGCGAGCAGCACCCGGGCGCAGGAGGCCCAGGCCATCGCGGCCGGTGTGGGCGCCGTGCAGCAGTGCCAGTCGCTCAACCAGCTCCTTTCGGCGCTGCCCAACCCGCCCCAGCCCCAGGACTGCTCGCGATTGGCGACCTCGCAGGCCACACTCGAAGCCATCCGCGACGCGAACAGGGCGTTCCCCTTCAACTTCACGAATTCGCCGCCCTCGGCCGGCCTGTCGGTCTCGATCCCCATCTTCCAGGGCCTGAGCCGCCAGCAGCAGGTGGAAGGCGCGCGCGCCCAGCTCTTCGACGCCCGCTACCAGCTCCGGGAGCAGGAACTCGCCTTGCGCGCGGACATCGAGACGCGCACCGCGGAGGTGCGCACAGCCTACCAGACCTCGCTCATCGAGGAGCGCAACCAGGCGCTGGCCGACGAGCAGCTCCGCCTGGCGCAGGAGCGGTACCGCCTGGGGTTCCTGAACTTCATCGACCTGGTGGAGGCCGAGACGGTCAAGGCGATGGCCGACCGCGACCGGCTCTTCGCTATCTTCACCTACCATGACGCGATCGCCAACCTCGAGGCCGTGGTCGGCATACCCCTGAGGAATCCATAGACAACATGCGAACCGGAATGAAAGTTCTCATCGGCGTCGCGGTGCTGGCACTTTTCGGCTCCGCGGCGTTCATCAGCATGACCTTCTCGCGAGAGGACCGCATCGCGGTGCGAACCGAGACCGTCGGCAACCGGGACCTGGTTGCGACCATCACCGCCAGCGGCAACGTGCGCGCGACCCGCAAGGTGGACATCAGCTCCGACATTTCGGCGCGCGTCTCCGAGCTGCTCATCGAGGAGGGGGAAGACGTGGAAGAGGGCCAGATCCTCCTGCGCCTCGACCCGACCCGGTACCAGGCCGCGCTGGACCGGAGCCTGGCGAACCTGAGCCAGGCACAGTCCCAGGTCTCCCAGTCGCGCGCCAACTTCGTGCGCGCCGAGCGCCAGGCCGAGCGCATGGAGGCCATCTGGGCCACCGACTCGCTTCTGGTAAGCCGTCAGGACGTGGAGAACGCCCGGACCGACCTGGAAATCCAGAGCTCCATGCTGGACGCCTCGACCTTCGGGGTCAGCCAGTCCCAGGCGGCGGTGGAAGAGGCCCGGGACCAGCTGGCCAAGACGGTGATCATCGCCCCCATGACCGGCCGGGTCACGCGCCTGAACGTGGAAGAGGGCGAGACCGTCATCGTGGGGACGATGAACAACCCGGGCAGCCTGGTCCTCACCGTCTCCGACCTGTCCGTGATGGAGGTCGTGCTGGAGGTGGACGAGACGGACGTGCCCGATATCGCGCTGGGCGACTACGCGACGGTGGAGCTCGACGCCTTCCCGGAGATGGAGTTCCCCGGCTACGTCACCCAGATCGGCAACAGCGCCATCCGTCCCCCCTCGCAGAGCGCCGGGTCCGGCCAGACGCCCACGATCGACTTCGAGGTGATCGTCACGCTGGTGCCGCCCGAGGTCGAACTGCGCCCCGACCTGTCCGCCACGGCGGAGGTCGTCACCGACACCCGCAACAACCAGCTCAGCGTCCCGATCATCTCCGTCACCCTGCGCGAGGAGGACGAGGTGCAGGGCCGCAGCTCGAACGGAAACGGCTCCGGCGAGAAGGCCGACCCCATCGAGGGCGTCTTCGTCATCCGCGACGGCCGGGTCACCTTCACACCGGTCGAGATCGGGATCGCCGGCGACGAGTACTTCGAGCTCGTCTCCGGACTTGCCTTGGGCGACTCGATCGTGAGCGGGCCCTGGCAGGTGATCCGCACTCTGGAGGACGGAGACGCGGTCGAGCACGACGAGGACCTGGAGTCGGACGAGCAGGACGGTTCCAGCTAACCCGGACCCAGGCCGATGCGAATCCTCGAAGGCGTCCGGCTCGCCACGGAGCAGATGCGCTCGCAGAAGCTGAAGAGCTTCTTCAGCCTGTTGGGCGTGATCGTCGGCGTCATGTTCCTGATCGTCGTGGTGAGCATCGTCGAGGGGATGGACCGGTACGTGCGCGGCACCTTCGCCGAGCGGCTGATCGGGATGAACACCGTGAACGTGCTGAGGAATCCCGGCGATGAGATTCCCGCCTCGCCCGAACAGCGCCGGGCCTGGGCGCGGGCTCCGAGTCTGACCTTCGACGACCTCGAGTACCTGCGCGAGCGGGTCACCTTCCGCGCCATCGCCGGGGCGGAGTCGACCACCGGGGGGGAGATCGAGTCCGAGTTCGGGCGCAGGGTGGAGAACGTGAGTATCTCGGCGGCGTCGGCCGAGACCTTCGAGATCCAGAATCTGGAAGTGGAACGGGGGCGGCCCTTCACCCGGCAGGAGGCCGACCGCGGAGCACCGGTGGTCGTCCTCGGCAGCTCCACCGCCGACGTGCTCTTCGAGTCGATCGACCCCCTCGGCAAGAGGGTGCGCATCCGCGGGTTCCCCTTCCAGGTCATCGGCGTGCTCGCGGAGAAGGGATCCTTCCTCGGATTCTCCCTCGACAACACCGCGGTCGCCCCGACCCACTCGCCGGTCCAGCGCATGGCGGGGCCGCCGGACAGGGTCGGGGTCATTCAATTCAGGGCCGAGACGCCGGAGATGGTGGTTCCCCTGCAGCAGCAGATCATCGAGATCATGCGGGTGCGCAGACAGCTGCGGCCGTCGGAGCTCAACAACTTCGCCGCCGAGACGGTGGACGGCGTGCTGGGGTTCTGGAACCAGATCAGCCGGATTCTCTACATCTCGCTGCCGGGGCTGGTGGGGACGTCGCTGGTGGTCGGCGGGATCGTCATCATGAACATCATGCTGGTTTCGGTGATGGAACGGACCCGTGAGATCGGGGTCCGGAAGGCCCTCGGGGCCCGCAGGGCGGACATCCTCATGCAGGTGCTCATCGAGAGCGGGACGCTGTCGGGGATGGGAGCGGTCATCGGGGTGGGGGTGGGCGTCGCGCTCACCGTGCTGGTGGGCGCCGTCTCGCCGCTGCCCGCCGTGGTGGCGCCCCAGTGGATCATCCTGGGCGTTTCGCTCGGCGTCATCGTCGGCGTGGTCTCCGGGGTGTATCCTGCCTCGAGGGCCGCGCGGCTCGATCCGGTCGACGCGCTGAGGTACGAGTGATGGCGGACTTCAAGCGCCCCGCGCCGCGGCGGGACCGGGCCCGCGTGGACACCTGGGGGCACGTCCTGGGCGAAGGTACCCGGGTCGCCAGGGCCGCGCTGGTCGCCAACTGGCGCCGGACCGTCCTCACCGTGCTGGGTGTCGGTATCGGTGCGGGGGTGGTGGTTACGGTCGCGGCCGTCATCGAGGGGATCCGCAGCGAGGTCCTGGGCGCCGTCGAATCGGCGGGCCCCAACAACTTCTCGCTGATGCCCTTCGACTTCAGCGAGGTGCGGATTACCACGGACGGCTCCGGGAGGCCGGCCTGGTTCGACCGCCCGCCGATCAGCGACCGAGAGATCCGGCGCGTGCGGAACCTTCCGGGCATCGACCTGGCCGTGGCGGGCTTCGAGTTCAGCGCGGCGCTCCGCTACCGCTCCAACTGGGTACGCGCCAGCTGGCGGGGCCAGTCCTCCGGCTGGGCGGCGTTCGTACCCGGCGACTTCGTGTCCGGCCGGGACTTCACACCCGCCGAGGTGAACCAGGCGAGGGCCGTCGTGGTGCTGTCGGCGTCGCTGGCCGAGTCGATCTTCGGGGAGCTGGACCCCGTGGGGAAGCGGCTCAGGGTCAACGCCGGCCGCCGCGCCGCCAACGAACTCTTCACGGTGGTGGGCGTCTACCAGCCGGAGGACAACCTCTTCGGGGAAGCCACCTCCAACTTCGCCCTCACCCCCTTCACGGCGGCCGACAAGCGCCTCAAGGCACGTTCCCGCTGGACGCTGATCACCGTGACCGTGGCCCCCCGGGAGGGGGTGACCTACCAGCAGGCCCAGGATCAGATCATCTCCGCGCTGCGCTCCATGCGCGGTCTCGGCCCCGGCGAGGAGAACAACTTCGGCTTCGTGCGCAGCGACCAGATCGCCGATCTCTTCAACCAGCTTACCGGCGCGTTCTTCGCCATCATGGTGGGGCTGTCGTCGGTGGGGATGATGGTGGGGGGCATCGGCGTCATCGGGATCATGCTGATCTCGGTGACCGAACGCACCCGCGAGATCGGGATCCGCAAGGCGGTCGGGGCCACCCGGCGCGAGATCCTGTGGCAGTTCCTGATCGAGGCGTCGCTGCTCACCGCGACGGGCGCGGCGGCGGGGCTGCTGATCGGCTGGGGGATCTCCGAGCTGCTGGCCTACTACACGCCGCTGCCGGCGCGGATTCCGCTGTGGTCCGTCTTTGCCGCGATCACGCTGGCCGCGCTGACGGGGATTCTGTTCGGGATGATCCCCGCGCTGCGCGCCGCGAAGCTGGACCCGGTTGACGCGCTGAGGTACGAGTGAGGGGGCGCCCGCGCGCGACGGACGCGGCGGCGGCGGAAGGGGCGGCTGGCCGTGGTGCACGCAGCCGGGAGGCGGCGATGGCCGGCGCTGCACGCAGCCGAGGGGCGGCGATGGCCGGGCCGCTTGAAGTGCGGGAGCGGCGGTGGCCGGACCGTTTGAAGCGCGGGGGCAGCGATGGCCGGACCGTTTGAAGCGCGGAGGTGGCGGTGACCGGGCCGCTCGACGTTCTGGCCATCATGGCCCACCCCGACGACGCGGAGATCTTCTGCGGGGGCGCGATGATCAGGTCGGCGGAGGCGGGGGAGCGGACGGGCGTGCTGGACCTGACCGCGGGGGAGGCGGGGTCGCGGGGAACGCCGGGGAGCCGGGCGCGCGAGGCGGCGGCCGCGGCGGAGGTGATGGGGCTGGCGGTGCGGCGGTGCGCGGGGCTGCCGGACACGGCGGTGGCGAACGACCGGGAGTCGCAGATGGTGGTGGCCGGGCTGATCCGGGAACTGAGGCCGCGCGTGGTGGTGACGCACTGGGTGGAGGGGCGGCATCCGGATCACCGCCAGGCAGCACGGCTGGCGCGGGATGCGGCGTTTCTGGCGGGGCTGCGCAATTTTCCTGCAGGCGGCGCCCCGCACCGTCCCGAGAAGGTGGTCTACGCGCTGGCCTTCCGGGAGGACGCCGTGAAGCCGACGTTCGTGATCGACATCAGCGCCCAGATGGACCGCAAGATCGAGGCGCTCGCCGCGTACGGCTCGCAGTTCGAGGGGAAGAGCGGCATCGGCGAGGTTTTCCCGGGCGGGGACCGGCCGGTCCTGGACCAGATCCGCGCCGTGCACGCGACGTACGGGGCGATGATCCGGTGCCGGTACGGGGAACCCTACTGGACCGAGGAGGTGGTGATGGCGGAGACGCTGGGGGGGCTGGGGGTGTCGAGCTTCTAGCCAAGAGCGTCGGCCAACCGGGCAGGATAGGCACCCGCGGATGCATGCCGCGGGGGATTCGCGCCAAATTCGGTGTTATCACGTAGTGCAGGAGTGTTATCACTACTCACGGAGTCCCGCTGGCGCGTTACCGACGCCGTCACCCCCCTCCCTCCAGAGGCAGGCCAGAGCCCAGCCCCAGTCGATGCGTTCCCCCCGCCAGAGCGAGCCGCCGGCCGAGGGTCCGATGCCGCGCTGCCCATGCCAGCGGACCAGCCCGAAGTCCGGGGTGGCGGGTGGCGAGCCGTCCGCCGTTGGTTCCGCTCCGGCGTCCGCCTGTAAGGCTGCCGGAGTGTCCGCCGGGGGTATCCCCGTGGCGTCCGCGGGTGCTGCCGCCGTGATGGCTGCCGCCGTGATGGCTGCCGCCGGTGCTGCCGCCGGGCCGTCCGCCGGTGGTTCCCCCGACGCCCCGCCCGGCAGCAGCCCACCGATGTCCGGGGCCTCGGGCACCACCGGCATGTGCGCCCCCAGGGGATTGAAGAACTGCGGAACCCCGTGCTCGTCCATCTCCACCCGCCAGCCGCCTTCGTGGACCGCGCGGTGGTGGAAGGGACAGAGCAGCACCAGGTTGTGCATGGCGGTCTCCCCGCCGCGGGCCCAGTGGGTGATGTGGTGGGCGTGGGTGCGCAGCCGCAAGCCGCATCCGGGGAACCGGCACCCGCCGTCGCGCGCGTCGAGCGCCTTGCGGAGCCGCCAGCCGACGGTGCGGCGGCGCCGTCCGACATCGAGCACGGAGCCGTCCGCTCCCCGCGTCATGGGCACGACCTCCGCATCGCAACAGAGCCGCGAAGACGTTTCAGCTGAAACGCGCGAACCGTCCTCCGTGACGAGGGAGGGTGCTCCCATGGCAGGTGGGGACGTTTCAGCTGAAACGCGCGCGGGCGCCGACGTTGCTGGGGCCGCCGCCGCCTCGACTGGGCCCGCCGCCTGGTCCGCGGACACCGCCTTTGCCTCGAACGAGTGCACGACCAGCTGGACCCTGGGCTGGAGGCGTTCTTCCAGCCAGAGTCCGAAGGCGTCGGCGCGGCGCTCGGCGGCGGTGGTCTGATGTTCGGTTCCGGCGGCCCGCTGCTCGCGGTAGAGCTTCTCTTCAGTCGCCTCGAGCGCCTTGGCCAGCAGGGCACCCACCTCGGGGCCGAGC
>JAJEBR010000061.1 GCA_022822445.1 Gemmatimonadota bacterium
ATCTTGTTTGATTCTTGGACTTACGGGCTTCGGTGGCCGGATTCCCGCTATTCTGTTCCCGCCAAAAGCGGGATCAGACGGAAACTCTGCGGCGAGCTTCCAGTGCCTTCCGAAGCTGTCCCTCGTCGGCTCGCTGGTAACGCAGACTGCCAACGCGCCGAATCGCGGCAAGAAATCACGTAAGTTCAACCAGGGCTGCACGATCTGCCACTCTTGCCATTGGGTTGCATCCGGTCGGATCGGGTCGCGAAAGCGGGAAAACCGGGATTGATTTGCGGGAATCGCGGGCGTCCTCATGTCCTTCTCAATCGGGCGATTGGCCATGTTCGCATTCGCGTGGCGATGGCGGAGAGGCATACCCATCTACGCCTTGATCGAGGGTAACGATCTGGAAGTTGGGGCCAGACTGCCCTTTCCGCATCCTGTCAACCGGGAACGCCCGTCCCAGGCCACGATCAGCCGTTCCGGACGAGGGCGGCCACCTTCTGCACCGTCTCGATGATCGCGCCACGCCCGCCGCCCCAGCAGAAGCGCCATGGGCGATCATTCGGCCAGAGTTGGCGAACGTGGCGGCCGAAGTTGGTGCGAACGAAGCGAAGGATGACCAGCCCGTGATGGTCGGCCGCGTGCCGTTCGAGTTCGGGCAGGGCGCGGCGCCAGTTGCTCCCCCATCCGGTCTGGACGAAGGTGGTGTGGATATGCGGATCGCGCGCGCGCAGTGCCTCGCGGACCGGTGCTTCCAGTTTGGCCGCCTCCTCGGCCCCCCCGGCCACCAGAATCCTGACATGTCTCCGCCGGGTCGGCGGCCCGCCCGCACCGTCGGCACCCGCTGCTCGCGCACCGCCCAACTGTTGGGCGAGAGCCCGGTGCCTGTCGCGCATCTCCCGGTAGAAAGAGGCGTCGATGCCGTACCCCGAGATCCGTGCCAGAATGCCGGCGGCGTCATGGAGACCGTCTTCGGTATCCTCTGAGGCTTTTCGGTGGAACAGTTCTCTCAGAATCCCGGTTGCGGCCTCGAACTCCCCGAGCGCCTCGTGGATTCGGGCGCGCGCGATGGCAGAGTCCTCGCGGCTCCAAGCCGGATCGTAACCCGCCGGGTCGTTCAGGAGTTTCTGAAACTCCGGGACCGCCACGCCCTTCAGGGCGAGGCGTTCGAGCTCGTCCAGAGCGTCTCCGGCCCGTTCGTGCGACCGTGCATGCATGTGACCCCGGACGGCGGCCCGAAGATCGGCGGCCTTGAGATCGGCGGGCCTACCGCTGTCGCTCGCCCGCGAATGGAGCTTTTCGGCGAGGAGCGGGCAGTGCCGGAGGGCCGGGCCGCACTCGGCGAGCGCGTCCAGCACGAGTCCGTCGGCAGCTTCGATGACGGCTTCCGACACGCGCCGGAGATTCTCCTTGTCGTCGGCCAAGTCGAACGCTTCGACGGTCTCCCTGACGAGGTGGATCGGAAACCGAGCACCTGACGCGAGCGCGTCCACGATGACGCGGGCGGCGTGCATGAGCTTGTCGGGCTGAAGTTGCCGTGCTTTCGCGATTGCCGCATAGAGGTTGGATCGTGGCACCACGCTTCCGTAGGATCGGACCCGCTTCGAGAAACGCAGGTGCGCGGCTACGAGATGGCGCTCAGCCGCGTCGTCGTCGTTGCCGCGGGCGAGCGCGAGGATACCCAGACAGTAGTGCCCGTGGGCGGAGCCGTCTGTCTCTTCCCGAACCGATTGCCGGAAGTGGTCCTCACCCTTGGCGAGACGCTCGCGAACGCTCGCCACGGCGGCCTGGCCGGTAGGCAGCGCAACATCCTCGATGGCGTCGAAACCGCCCGCCATCAGGCCGAGGTCGGCGTACACCATCGCACGGGCGCTCGGATCCGGATCTGCTACCAGAAGATCCTTCAGAATCCGCTCTGCCCGCTCGTGCTCGCGGAGTGCCCGGAGACTGTGCGCGAAGCGGCGTCTGGCGTCGAGCAGGACCCGCTGTTCCGGAGCCGAGCCGGCTTCCTTCAGCTGTTCGCCGACCCGGACGAGCAGGTCGAAGATGTGGCGGGCGTGGGTGGCGTCACCTTCCCGGAGGAGGTCCGTGGCTGCGGAGAGGAGCGGGTCGAAGAGCCGGGGTTCCAAGATCAGCGCGCGGTCGGTCAGCGACCGCCCGATCTCCGCAGTCCGGCCCACCCCGTGCAAGGCATTGACGATTGCGAGAACCGCGAACGCCGAAGCTGGGCTGCTCCCGGTCACCAACTCCCTGACGAATGGGTTGTCGTCGTACTCGCGCACGATCCGGTCCCATCGTTCGCGCGCCGCCCATGCCTTCACGGCTCCCGTCCAGTACCATTGCAGGCGCGCCGGATGCTTGACGCTCAAGGAGTCGTCCGCGCTGCGGTCGAAGAGGCCGTCCCTGTATCCGGAGTGGAAGCAGGACTCATGCCGGGTGCCGTTGAGCCTGACGAACTCCTCGATCACTGCGTCGATCTCGTTCTCGCTCAGCGCCCCCCTCGTCTCCCGCGCGCTCTCGTCGAGAGCCCGCTCGATAAGCCGGTCCAGGATCGTGAGCGATGCTGGACGGGAGGACGACGTGAGATGTCGGCGGGCCGGGGCAGCTTTCCCCTCGGCTTCATCAACAGAAGCCTCCTCCATGATCGCTGTCGATGGCGTGGAAACGTCGCTTGGGTCATCCTCGGCACGGTCTTCCCCGTCCAGCACCGCCGGCGCCTGACGTTGCGGAACGTCCGGTGCGTCGGATGTCTCGGCTGCCGTCCTCGCAGCGTTTCGCCGGGCGGCCTTCCGCGGCTCAGGACCACCTCCCGGGTCACCCAGAGCCCAACGATCTCCGAGCCATGCGCGCGACTTCTCGCCCAGAGGCGCCCCGACCCCCCAAAGGACGAGGAGGTATAGGGCCACGGCCCGGTCCCCGTACTTGTCGGCCATCTTGGCCGCGACACTCGCCAAGGCGTCCTGTGAGGCGTCGATGCTCTCGACCGATTCGACTTCGCCGTCGTCGTGCGGTATCCCGAGTCCGTCCAGGAAGGTCGTTACCATCGGGAGGCGTGCGGGCGTTTCGACGCTGGTCAGGAGGATGAGCTGCGTGACCATCGGATCTTGCAATGGAACGGTGCAAGTGGTCCGGACAAGCTTGTCGAGTGGCCAACGGCGAACCGTCTGCGGACGAAAACTCATGGCGTCGGCCACCGCCTTGCAGACCGTCTCGCGCCCGATCTCGTCGCTCTCGATGAACCACCGAACCCCCTCCTCGCGCTCGTCTCGGTTCAGCACGTTCCACAGACTCACGGCACTTGGGGGCGTCGCCCGCTTCACCAACTGCTTGAGCCGGGGGTCGGTTTCCGTACAGGAACCCGTCCGAACCGGCGTGGCTGGAGCCGATTCCTCGCTTTGGGGGTCTGGAGCACCGGCGCGGCGGTTGCCAAGGATGATCTTGCGGAGCTTGGTTATGGGCATGGATAGCGCATGGCGGGCGGATGGAGGCGGAGCTTGCAAATCTAATGCCTCCCGACGCCGGAGAGCGGTGCCGAGACGTGCCGGAGCCTCCGACGGCGGCTCAGACGCGGTTTCCGGGCGAGGAAGGGGCGTTTCGGGCAACCTACGGGCCGTGGAATGGGCCAGGATCGACGATCTCCGCCTCCCGAGGGGTACGGGTAGGGTCGAAACCGGGCCGCGGGGAGAGCGCCGCCGTCAAAGAGGCTCCAGAGGGTTCGCCTTCGCCCTCGCCGTCCGCGAGTTGAAGAGCTTGCCCGCGGGCGACCCGGCCACCGCAGTGGCAGGCGGCGAGCGGGAGGGTTTTGCGGGCGTCCCCCAGGCTGGCTTGTGCCACGCTACGGTGGACAAGCCAGCGTACTCCCCGTGGCCACACTTCGTGCGGCACCGCGGAGGCTGGCGGGGGGCTGTGCCCCCTCTGACCCCTCAATCACCAAGGCGTGTCGCAACCGGCTGGACGCCGAACGCGCCGTCTTCCCGTGTGCGCCACGCACCGCGAGTTCTCGAAGTCGCTCCGGGAACGCCGCCTCGGGATTTGAAACCGTGGCCGCGTCCGCCGGGCATGGAAGAAATCGCGCCGGCGAGGACGGTGCTCGCCAAACCGGCGGCTCCCGCCAGCGAGGATGCACGCGGTCGATCACCGGCGCTACCTCAGGTGACGTTCGAGCCGCCCCGAACACCAATGGTGCCCGGCGAACCGGCGACATTGACGCTGCCCGACGACTCGCCGAGTTTTCCCGATAGGGCGATTCCCCGACTCATCCGCGTCCATCCGGCGCGCATCTGGCCTCCGAAAGGGTAACGACATGGGCAGCTCGCTTGATGCCGTCATGCAGTACGTGGAAGACGAACTGAAGAAGGACCGCCGCGTCAAGAACGCGACCCTGTTCGCCGGTGCCCGGGAGATCGAGGAGTCGGTGGGGGAGCTTACGCTGCAACAGTTTCACGCCAAGTACCGTCTGCCCGCGACCCGGCGCATCGCACCGCCGCGACAGCCCGCACGGCAACCGAAGGCGGACCGGGCGCCTGCCCCCGTGCCCGCGCCATCCGGCGACGGCGCGGCCGTCATGGAGTTCGTGGTGCGGGCGCTCGAAGCGGACCCCGGCATCTCGAACGCGGACCTGTTCGCGGCGGCCCGCAAGATCGACCCCTCCGTCGCGGAACTCTCCGCCCGGCAGTTCCATGCGAAGTATCCGCTTCAAGTGAAGGCGCGGCTGGCAAAGGCCGCAACGGCCGAGCCCGATGCGCCGCCGGAACCGGAAGCGCCACCGGCTGAGGAAACGGCCGCCGGGGATGCGCCACCGACCGAGGAAGCCGCCGCCGAGGATGGGCCACCGGCGGGGACAGGCGACCCGTCCGCCGTGCGCCGTCTGCTGTTGGATCTGGCCAAGGAACTCGCGAACGCGGGGAGTCAGGCGGAGACGATCGAGGTCGTGGCCCGGCTGGATGACTATGTGGCCGACATTATGAAGGCGGCGCGGGGCTGAGTCGTCGGCAAAGCCCGCGTGGTTGGAAACCGACATCAAGGGGCGGCGCGGGGCGCGGTGGCTCGACAGTACGAAAAGACGGCACAAGGGCTACGTTGTCCCCCTGACCGAGGAGCCCGGTTCGCCGCCCGGTGACTCTTGAGACATCGGCAGCGAGCGCGGTCCACGGTTGCCAACGCCTTCCGGCACGGATTGCTGGTCTGGAGCGACCCCCGAGGGAGGGTGGGATGGAAGTGCACATCCCAACCCTCCCCGATGCCACGCCAGGCATCGGAATCGGGGGGTCGCTCCGGTCACGGCCTCCAGTTCCGGCGCGGCGCAGCCGCCCCGGAGGCTGTGGTGCAACCTACAGCCGGACAACGACATGCAAAGTCGCGGACGTGCACGTCCGAATCCCGTTTTCGCGCACATGCCCCCGATTTCACATGTGCGCCTCTGGATTGGCACCGGGACCCATCTCCGAGTTCCGAATAACTGACTCCATCAAGCTTTGTGAGCCACACCCCGACTGACCCCCGATCATCCGCCTGAACCGCTCCCTTCGGGGCGGGACGGACCTGCCGGAAGACCTGCCACTGGCCAGACACGCCCGCGCGAGCGAAGTTTCAAGTGTGCAGATCGTGCAGCCCATCGTCGAAAGGAATCGAATGATGGGACGCACGAGACGTGGCCGACGCTCCTACAGCGCCGGCGAATGGGGCCGGAACCGGGTGAGGATCTTTGCCGACCCGAAGACCGGCATCCTCCAGATCGAGTGGCGAGAGAACGGGCGAAGGCTAACCCGGTCCCTCAAGCACCGCGACTGGCGGCGCGCGAAGCGGCAGGCCGACGAGTTTGCCGCAGGGTTCGCCGGACCGGTGTTGAACGGCAAGCAGGAAGCCGAGCCCGAGCCGCTCACGCTGGGGGTGCTCTTTGACATCTATGGTGAGGAGGTGACGCCCACCAAGGCGGATCGCACTCGGCGGCGCGACAGGGTCGCGACCGCGATGTTCCTGCGTTTCTTCGGCAGGGACCGGGACCCCGCCACCCTGTCGCAGCGCGACTGGGACCGGTTCATCCGGGAACGCCGCGCGGGCAGGGTCGGCCCTTCGGGCGAGCCCGTGGGCGACCGTATGGTCGAAGGGGACCTGACATTCCTGATGGCGGTCCTCAACTGGGCCGCAAGGTCGCGGGACGACCAGGGCCGCCTGCTCCTCGACAGGAATCCGCTGAAGGGCCTGAGGAAGCCCAGGGAGAAGAACCCCACCCGCGTCGTGCTCGATGATGACGAGTACCGGGTGCTGCTCGGGGTTTCCCGGCAGGTCAACTGGCGATTCCACGTCGCCCTCGTGCTCGCGCACGAGACCGGGCACCGCATCGGAGCCATCCGGCAGCTCCGATGGACGGACATCGACCTTGAGGGCAGGACCATCCGCTGGCGGGCGAAGCACGAGAAGACGGGCTACGAGCACGTCACCCCGGTGACCGACGAGGCAGTCGCGGCCTTGGAGGAGGCGCGCCGGATGGGGGCGGGGACGGGGGACGCTCCGGTGCTGCCCGCCGGGACGGATGCCTCCAGATGCATGGGTCGCGGCTGGGCGTACAGGCTGTGGCGCAGGGCGGAGGCCCTCGCGGGGCTGGAGCGCAAGGGTGGCCGGGGCTGGCACTCGCTCAGGCGGAAGTTTGCGAGCGACCTGATGGACCTGCCGCTCAAGGTCCTTTGCGACCTGGGCGGATGGAAGAACGCACACACGGTGCTCAGATGCTATCAGAGAGCCGACGAGGGACAACTCAGGAAGGCTCTGGAGACCCGCCGGGCCGTTCGCGCCTGAAATCCCAATCGGCGGGAATTAAACAGCGGGAACCGAACCGGCAAACCCCGTAAGTGACACAATCACATACACATCCGAATCCGGGGGTGTTTGCTGGTAACACTGGAGCACCGTCTTGGCCGTCTTCCAGCCACCAAGCTCGCAGAGCACCTTGAGGGGCTGGTCCATGAGGTCGCTGGCGAACTTCCGTCTCAGCGAGTGCCAGCCTCTACCGCGCTGGGGTTCCAGACCCGCGAGCTTCTCGGCCCGGTTCCACCAGTAGCGGACCAGCGACCGGCCCGCGCACCTTGAGGTGTCCGTCGACGCGGGCAGCACCGGAGTGTCTCCCGCCCCCGGATTCCTCCTTTGCGCCTCTTCCAAGGCGGCGAGGGCCTCGGCAGTGACCGGCGTGCAGTGCTCGTATCCGGTCTTCTCGTACTCCGCTCTCCACCGGATGACTCCGCCATCGAGGTCGATATCGGACCATCGCAGGTGACGGATGGCGCCGATCCGGTGTCCCGTCTCGTGCGCGAGCACGAGCGCGACATGGAACCGCCAGTCGAACTGCCGGGACACGCTGAGTAGCGCTTGGTACTCCACCTCGGACAACACTACCCGCGTTGGGTTCTTCTCCGTGGGCGTCCTGAGACCCCTCAAGGGGTTCGACGCGAGCAGGAGCTCCCCCTGCCTGTCTCTCGACTTGGCGGCCCAGTTGAGCACAGCGATCAGGAACTTCAGGTCGTGCTCGATCGTCCGGTCGGACACCGGCCTTCCGCTCGGGCCAACCCTGCCCGCGCGCCGCGCCCGTATGAAGCGGTCCCAATCGCGCTGGGACAGGGTTTCGGGCCTTCGGTCTCCCCCGAAGAACTGGAGAAACATCCTCGTCGCCGCCCTGTCGGACCGCTGGGATGTCTCCGCCTTGGTGGGGGTCACCTCTTCCCTGTAGATGTCAAGAAGCCTTCCCAGGGTGAGCGGCTCGGCCTCGGCCTCGGCTGTGCCGTTGGGCTGGTGGACCGCGAAGCCCGCGGCAACCTCGTCCGCCTGCCTCTTGGGCGGGGCGAATGAGGCCGGAATCCCGGCAGGAAATCACCTAAAGTCAACCAGGACTGCACGATCTGCGTTTCCTGCCGTTGGATCGCATCTACTCTCGTCATCTAGAAACAGCGGGGAAACCGCCTCAATTCGCGGGAATTCCGGGTCGCACTTAGCCTCCTTGCTCCGTCGCCTATTCTGAGATTCCCTGGCTGATGGCTGGCGAAGCATCTGAAAGGGGTTCCGGCTACGATCATCGACTCCCCCGGACACTCGCGCAGCACCTGATGTTCACTTCACCGTTTCCTTGTAGGCGTGCATCCCGACCTGCCAGATTTGGAGTTCCTGAGCAACGGGCCGGTCACTGGTTTGGTGCGGACTCCGCACATCAGCGGAGGCTGGCCCCGTCAATGATACCTGACACGGGAGAAGAAGAGAAATGGACCTCTCAGCCATCTGGAACGCGATCACCGAAAACCTAGTTACCGTTTCGTTGGTATCCGTGGGTGGCCCGCTTTGGGCGGCGATCAAGTGGACTCACCACCGGTTCAACAAGAAGCATCGCTTCAAGGTGTTGCGCGGCGACGCAGTGGACGTCGTCCGAGCCATCTCTTTCTACCAGCAGTCCAAGGTGAAGAGCCAAGATCTCGACGCCCGCGCTTCCTACGCGGTGGAGACTGCGGACACTATCGTCGAGATGCTCCGCGCCCTTCAAGATCGTCTGCGACCTTTGGGAGTTCACTTGTTTTCGGAATCCGAGATGACGACGGGCTGGTTGACGGCCCGAGATAAGCCACTGCGGGACGGGAGCCGCTCACGCGAACTTGGCAAGGAACGCATCCGAGAAATCGGATTGGCGGTGAGGCTGGTGAGCAGGCTCACGCGGCAGGGACAGTATCGGCAGGCCAAGCAAGAGTTTCCTTCTACCTACGACGGCGCGCGGACCAGATACAGCAATCAGATCAAGAGTCAAAGGACCGAGGATACAATCCGCCACTTGGAGGCTCACGGCATCAAGGACAGCCGTCCTTTGCTGACCTCCGGACCATCTTGACTGGGGACTCGGGCTTGGAAAGGCTCGTCGATCGGCTGCTACCGAGAGCGAGAAGCACCGACGCCGCAGGCGTGACGACCATAGCGTCGGTGGCGCTCTTGGCCCATTCACGGGCCGATCTCGTCGGCCTCGATATCCTCCCGGAAGCCCGGCCACGATCCCAGATGGCGGCGCTGAGGCCGCGGCTTCACCTGCCGCACGGGAGCTTCCCCGATCGCGGCCACGAGTTTTCGCCCATGTCTCCCAAGGGTGTCGTTTGGGGCGCGTCGCTAATCGACTCCGGCTGATACGCTCGGAGACGGCACTCTTCCCCCGCTGCTACCAACACGGTTTCGTCGCCTGTAGGTTATGGTACGGGTGCCCGCGAGAAGCGGGACTGGCAGCCCTTCCGAACGGAACCCCACGACATCTCACATGACCACGCCCCATCTCAACTGGATCGCCAACTACATCTGGGGCATCGCGGACGATGTGCTCCGCGATGTCTACGTGCGCGGCAAATACCGTGACGTGATCCTGCCGATGACCGTGCTCCGGCGGCTCGACGCGGTTCTGGAGCCCACCAAGCAGACCGTCCTCGAAATGAAGGCCACGCTGGATGCCGCCGGGGTCGCAAACCAGGACGCCGCGCTCCGGCAGGCGGCGGGCCAAGCCTTCCACAACACCTCGCAGTTCACGCTCAGCGACCTCCGCGCGCGGGCCGGAAAGCAGCAACTCCGGGCCGACTTCCTGGACTACCTGGACGGCTTCTCGCCCAACGTGCAGGACATCCTCGGCAACTTCGAGTTCCGCA
>JAJEBR010000105.1 GCA_022822445.1 Gemmatimonadota bacterium
ATCACCACCCGCTCGGGCCAGCTTCCTGTTGGCGAGCGCCTGCTCGCGGGCCTCGGCCAAGGAAACCAGTTGGACGCTGCCGAGTCCAAGCTCCCGCTTGCGTCCCCGGATCACGAGGCGTTGAATCCAGCTACGGGTTCCTGTCTTCTGGACGTAGAGGTAGAGTCCGTTGCCGTCGCAGTGCCGACCGGGCGGAGCGGAGCGCACGAAGGGGGCAGAGAGCCGCTTGTGGGGATGGCGGCCCCTAGGCTTGCCTCGACGGCGTTTCTTGGCGGTAGCGTTCACATTATCCATCCCCTAATCGTAACCGGGATGGAGCGGGATTGCAAGAAACGAAGCGGGACGGACGAGGTAGGAAGAATCCTACCTAAAGCGTTGGAAATACAGGATGTTACGGACAGCTATGGACGATGCCGGACACTATCGGATTCGGTACGTCCGACTTGCAGCGCTATTCGTCCGAGGCGCAACGCAGAGCGGCGCTCTGTAGACCTTGACCGTAAAGAAAACATGACATTTTGTAATGCTCTCGCTACATTTCGAATTCGCGAGCGCCGCGGCCCAGCCCGGATGCATCGCCGTCCGAATGCAGCGGGGACTTATTCCGCGGGCTGCTAATGTCTGCGCGGGCTTCGATCATTCCCTTCCGGCCCCGGCCGCGGAAGAAGAAGAAGCTCGTGTCGGACGCCGTGCTCGGCATGATCCTCTTCGTCTTCGTAGAGATCATGCTCTTTGCGGGGTTCATCTCGGCCTTCGTGATCATCAAGGCGCGCGCCGTGGGCTCGGTGTGGCCCCCGCCGAACCAGCCGCGGCTGCCCTTCGCGGAGACGGCGGTCAACACGACCGCGCTGATCGCGAGCGGGGTCGTGCTGCTGATCGCGCACCGGATGTTCCTGAAGGGGAAGGGGTTGGGCGAAGGCCGGACGTCAGCGGGCGCGTCCGCAGGCCCAGCCGTGGCGCGGGGCGGCCTGCTCAGCCGGCCCATCGGCAGGCTGCTGGTCGCGGCGACGGTGCTTGGCGGGATGTTCGTCGCGCTTCAGGGGGTCGAGTGGGTGGCGCTGATCCGCGAAGGGCTGACCATCACCTCGTCAACCTACGGCGCGCTCTTCTACACGATCATCGGGGCGCACGCGGCGCACGCGGTAGCCGCGATCCTGGCACTGGCGTGGGCGTCGCTGCGGCTGGGTGCCGGGAAGCTGGCCCGGGACGTGCTTTCCGCGGTCGCCATCTTCTGGTACTTTGTTGTGCTGGTGTGGCCTTTCCTGTACTTCGTGGTGTACCTGTAGGAGCTGATGGTGAAGATGCCTGGCAAGAGGCGGAGTGAGGCGCGGGGTCGGCGCGGTGAGGCGCGGCCCAGGCGGAGTCGGCGCGCGGTGCTGACCGTCGCGGCGCTGGCACTCGTGCTGCTGGCCGCCTTCCCGGATGTGGCCCACGCCTGCCCCGTGTGTTTCGACCGCGACGACGAGGCGCGAATCGCGTTTCTCGCGACTACGGGGCTGTTGACGCTGGTGCCGCTGGGGCTCGTGGCGGGGACGGGGATGTGGCTGCGGCGGCGCGCCCGCGAGATCGCCGAGGAGGAGGAGCGGGATTGAGCGGCATCGTCGTGCCCGTGTTCAAGCTCCTGGTACGACCCGTGCCCACCCAGGAGTAACTTACGCTGGAGCAACCGGGTGAGCCTCCCGCATTGCCAGGGTCCTCTGCTGCCCCGGGATGACTCTGTGAGTTGGACCCATAATGCTTGCACTGTGATGTCTGTGACAGTAAGATGCTTGCATGGGGATTCAGATCACGATCCGGGGCGTTTCCGAGGAGGTGCGCGACGAGCTGGCGGCCCGTGCGGCCCTTGAGCGCCTGTCGATGCAGGAGTACTTGCGCCGCGAGCTTGAGCGGATCGCGGCCCGCCCGTCGGTGGAGCGGTGGCTCGAGGGGGTGCGCGAACGCAAGGAGGCCGCGGGGAACCGGGTGTCGGCGTGCAGCATCCTCGCCGCGCGTGACGCGGGCCGCGGGTGACGGTCGTCGTCGACGCGTCCGTGATGGTCGCGGCGCTGGTGGACGCGGGGCCGGAGGGCCGGTGGGCGGAGTCGGTGGTGGGCGAGAACGCGCTGGCCGCACCGGAAGTGGTCCTGGCGGAATCGACGGACATCCTCAGGTGCCTGGAGCGCCGCCGCGAGATCTCCCGGATCGAGGCCAACGGGGCCATGCGCGATCTTCTTCGCCGCGACATCGAGCTGCTGCCGTTCGCGCCGTTTGCGGAGCGGGTGTGGGAGTTGCGTCATGACCTGAACAGCCGCGACGCGTGGTATGTGGCGGTGGCCGAGGCGTTCGGGTTGCCGCTGGCGACGCTGGATGGGAGGTTGCGGCGGGCGACCGGACCGAGGTGCCGGTTCGTCGCAGGGAGGGAAGAGGTGGCGCCATTCCCTTCCGTTCGCGACGCTGAAGAAGGCGATGTCGGTGCCCGAGAAACCGGAGATGGGGAGATGGCCGAGAAGGACCGAACGTTGGATGAGGCGGTGCTCGACGACGTCATTCGACGTGTCGTTGAGGTAGCGCGGCCCGAGAAGATCATCCTGTTCGGATCGGCGGTGCGTGGGCGTATGGGGCCGCACAGCGATCTTGACTTGCTCGTGATCCGTGCCGGAGTAGACGCCCTCGACCTCATGGGTGACATCTATCTCAATCTTCGCGGCGTCGGGACAGCGGTCGATGCCATCGTGGCATCTCCGGAGGACCTGGAACGCTACCGCGACAGCCATGGCATGGTGATTCGGGAGGCCCTGCGGGACGGACGGGTGGTATATGAGGCCGCATGATCGGTTCCCACACGACGACCCCCGCGAGTGGCTGAACAGAGCGCACAGCAACCTGGCGCGCTCGGAGCTGTGGACGGCCGGAGTCTATCTGGAAGACCTCTGCTTCGATGCCCAACAGGCCGCCGAAAAAGCCGTCAAGGGACTACTGTTGGCACTTGGCGTCCAACATCCGTTCATCCACGATTTGGCGGCCCTTTTCTCGTTGGTCGACGAAACCGGATTGGATGTGCCAGCCGATGTATTCGCGGCCGCAACCCTGACTCGGTACGCGGCGGCCACGCGGTACCCCGGACACACGAGGCCGGTCACGGAGGAAGACCACAAGGCAGCCGTTGGACTGGCGAAAAAGGTCGTGCGGTGGGTTGAGAGCGTGCTGTGATCGTGCGCGTGACCAAGCGGCGGATCCGCCCCCCTTCACCGCCTCAGCGCAGCCTCCAGCCCCTCGATGAAGGTGGGCTCCCCCTCCGGGATGGGTCCGATCCAGCTGAACGCGACTGCGCCGTTTCGGTCGATCAGCACCGACGTGGGCAGGCCTCGCGCGAGGAAGACGTCGCGCGAGGTGGCCTCGGGGTCGAGCGCGATGTCGTAGGTGACGCCGAACTCCTCGACGAAGTGGACCACGGCGGCGGAGTCGGCGGGCAGGTCGACCGAGACGCCGAGGATGCGGAGGCCATCCTCCCGGTAGCGCTCGTAGACGGACTGCAGGTAGGGCGTCTCCGTCCTGCAGGGGTGGCACCAGGTGGCCCACAGGTTGACGAGCAGAGTCTGGCCGAGGTAGTCGGAGAGCGAGACGGGCGAGCCGTCTTCCAGCGAGGTGGCGGTGAAGGGCGGGGCCGGGTCGCCGCGCTGCAGGGTGGGCCCTTCGGAGGGGATGCAGGACGAGAGCGCGGCGGCGGTCGCCGTGAGGAGGGCGGGGAGGGGCCGGGGGGTCAAACCCGGATCACCTTTCCACAGGCGGCGTGACGAACTCCGTAGTCATCGGCCCGACCCCATGCACCTGTATGACCGTCTCTTCCTCCGCCCACATGTAGGCGGGGACGCCCGCCGCGATCGCGAGGTAGCTGCCGGGACCGTAGGCGGTGGCGGCCTCCTTGTCCATGGTTTCGCCCAGGCCGACGTAGAAGCGGCCGGAAAGGACGGTCAGGTGCTCCGTGACGGGGTGGGTGTGGGGGCGCAGCTCGAAGCCGGGCTGGACCTCCAGGCGGAAGACGAAGGATCGGCCCTCCGTGGTCATTTCGCCGTAGAGTGCGACGTAGCGGACGCCGTCGCTCGGCTCCCCCCACGGGATGGCGTTGCCCTGGTGCAAGACATTGTCGGGGGTTTCCTGGCTGTGAGCCGGCTGGGCAACACTCAGGACGGAGAGAGCCAGAATCGTCGTGGCAGTGGCGATGGGTGTCTTCATATCGGTACGCGGTCGGGGTGATAGAGGCGCTGTCGGACCGCCGGTTGGCGCGCGGCCCGCCGCAGGGCATGCCGGATACAGGAATAATGGTCTTCCCGCGGACGAGGCCATGGCAAGGGGGGGGCCGCGAGTCGGTGGGAACCCTTGCCCGGCCCGGCCGGTCGGAACGATGCTTACCCCGTCACCTTCCAGCAGGAGTCTCGAGATTGAAGAAGGCATCAGCGCCCGGAGGATTCGGGACCGAGCGGGCAGGCTACGGTCCGCGCCGGGCCCCTCGTGTACGTGACCGACGCCAGAGCCTGCGCGTCGCAGTCATCGTAGCCGCCGCTGCGTTCCTCCTCGTTCCGGCACCCGGGGCGGGTCAATGGAGGAATCGGTATCCGCAGGTCCGCGGCTACGGTCATCACGTCTACCTGGAGGGATACGAGCTTCCCATCCTCACCAACGGACCGATCGACCCGGCTCCGTCCCCCGACGGCCGCCAGGTCGCGTTCGCCGCACGCGGCTGGATCTGGCTCCTGGACCTGGACACGGGCACCGCGCGGCGCTTCACCACCGGGCCCGGCATGGATTCCCGCCCCGCCTGGCACCCTTCCGGCGACCGGCTGGCCTTCGTCCGCGACAACGACCACGACACGCGCATCGTCATCGCCGACGCGGCCTCCGGCGACGAACTCCGCACGATCGACACCCCCGCGCTCGACCTCGATCCCGCCTTCTCCCCCGACGGCGGCAGCCTCTACTACACCTCCGGGCAGGCCGGGACCCTGGACGTGTGGGTTCTCGATCTCGCCACGGGGGAATCGGCCCCGGTCACGACCGCATTCGGCATCGAACTCAAGCCGCAGCCGCTTGCGGACGGCACCGTCCTGCTTCTCGCCAAGCGGGGCGGCGACCGGGTGGAACTGCGGTCCCGGGGCGCTGCGGCCCGCGCCGGGGAGGCACCCGTTGCGATCGCGGGCCGAACACCCATTCGGCAAACACCCGAACCCCAAACGCGCCTCGACGACGCCCGCGTGCTCGTCTCCGGCAACATCGCGTCCATGGCCCGGCCGGCCGTCTCCCCAGGGGGCGCCAGCATCGCGCTGAACTGGCCGGCCCAGGAGGGATGGGACCTGCGGGTGCACGAAATTGCGCAACCCGGCGCATCCGTACGGCTGACCGGTGGCGGACTCCCGCTAACCCCGGCGTGGAGCCCGGACGGGGAGTGGATCTACTACTCCGAGGCGGACGACCGCGAGGTCATGCAGCTCAAGCGGATCCGCGCGGCTGGCGGGCCTGCCGATAATGTGGAGATCCGGGCCTGGGAATGGGGAGATGGGACAGCACGTCTGCGCATCCGCACCCGCCTGGCGCCGGATGGTGCGGAATCCGCGGCGACCGGCACTGGCCCGCTCGCGCCCGCACGCCTGAGCGTCCTCGGCCCAGGCGGACATCCGATCGTCCCGGACCGGGGCGCCGCTCACTTCGACGGAGCCAGCGGGAGGGTCTTCTTCTACAGCCCGGGGCTGATCGAGGTCACGGTCCCCGCTGGCGAAGTCACCGTGTCCGCCGTGCAGGGACTGGTCACTCCGGAACGGTCCGCCACCGTAACGGCAGCGGCCGGAAGCGTCCCCGAAGTCACTCTTGATCTGACGCCGGTCTGGGACGCGCGGGCCGCGGGATGGGCCTCGGGCGACCACCACTTCCACCTCAACTACGGCGGACCCTACGACCTGGACCCGGAGGACCTGGTGCCGAGGATGCAAGGCGAGGCGCTGGACTTCGCGACTCCGCTCCTCGCCAACCTGCACAACCGCTACGAGGACCAGGATCTCTGGGGCTGGGAAAAGGCTGACGCGCCGCCCTTCATCCGTTTCGGGCAGGAGATCCGGTCGCACTTCCTCGGTCACATGGGACTGCTGGAGATCCCCGAGTTCCACTGGCCGTGGGTGTGGGGGCCGGGCTACGAGGTGTACGGGACGGATGATCGCACCAACGCCGAGGTACTGGACTACGCGCACCGCCATGGCGGATTGGGATACTACGTCCACCCCGTCTCGGTGCCCGACCCGTTCGCGGTGGCGGGAGGCGGAGGGGGCGTGCCGGTCGAGCTCGTGGCCGACGCCGTCATGGGCGATGTGGACGCCCTCGAAATCATGTGTCTGTGGAGCAGCTTCGAGGGGACCGCCGCCCTGTGGCACCGCTTCCTGAACCTCGGGGTGATGATCGCGCCTTCCGCAGGCACCGACGTCATGCTCAACCTGTACCGCACGATGGCGGTCGGGACGACGCGCGTGTACGTCCACACCGGGAACCAGCTCAATTGGCCGGCCTACCTGGACGGACTGCGGGCGGGCCGGTCTTTCGTGACGAACGGGCCGTTTCTGGACTTTCGGGTCGGTGGAGCGCAGGAGGGCGGCGGGGGAGCATCCGGCGGGGCAGCATCCGGCGGAGGAGCAACCGGTGGCCGACAATCCGGCGGCACAGCATCCGCTGGGGCAGCATCCGGCGGGGGAGCAACCGCCGCCGTCACTGTCCGCCCCGGCGGCGTAGTTCCCCCGGGTACCACCACCTGGGCCCTCGATCTCGCGACCGCCACCGAGGTCGACACCATCGACATCATCGTGAACGGCCGCGTCGTGGAATCCCATCGAGCCATTGCTTCGCCCGGCCACCGCACCTATGCGGGCGAAGTCGACCTCCCCGGGGGCGGCTGGATCGCGGCCCGTGCCCGCGGCGGCCGAACCCGGTGGCCCTCGATGGACACCTCACCCTTCGCGCACACCGCACCCATTTGGATCGGCGAGCGCGGCAGCACCGACCCCAACGCACGGCGCGAAGCCGCCGCGGAACTGCGTGATATCCTCACGGCCTCCCTCGCCCGGCTGCGCATCGGGTACGCCGGCGTGGACATCCCCCGTCTGGAAGCCCACTTCGCGGCGGCGATGGCCCGGCTCGACTCCATCGCGGACCCGTCCCCCAGTGACCCGCCGCCCCTCCGCCAACGCCTGCGAGAACCATCGTGAAGACCGAAACGCGCCCCCGAACCGCCCTTTCACGCGGCCTGGCGCCCCTCGCCCTCCTCCCCCTCCTCATCACTCTCGCCGCCTGCGGCGGCTCCGATCGTCCAACCATCCCGCCACCGCCCGAACCGGAACCCCCCACCCTCCCCGATCCGATCGCGATCCCCCCGCAGGGCACCGCTTCCACCATCGATCTGGCGACCTGGAACCTCCTCTACTTCGGCGCCCCGAACCAGGGCCCCTCCGACGAGCTCCTCCAGACCGCGCGCGTCCGCGATGTGATACTCGGAACCGACGCGGATGTGTGGGGGGTCCAGGAAGTCACCAACCGCACCGCCTTCGACAACCTGCTGAGCACTCTGCCGGGTTACGACGGACTGCTCGCCAACGACCCGATCGTGGTCGGCGGCACCGATTCCTATGACCCCAACGAAATCAAGGTGGGGCTGATCTACAAGACGGCGGTCCTCCAGCCCACCTCCGCGCGCATCATCCGCGCCGACCTCGACCACGCGTACGCGGGGCGGCCGCCGATGGAGGTCTCGGCACGGCTGACGTTCGGCGGGACCACACACGACGCGGTCGTGATCGTGCTGCACGCCAAGGCCAGCGCGGACACCACGTCCTGGGAGCGCCGCGCGGCCGGCGGACACGGTCTGAAGGAGTACCTCGACGACACCTGGCCCAGCACGCTCGTGCTCGTGCCCGGCGACTGGAACGACGACGTGGACCGCTCCATCACAGAGGGACGGGATACCCCCTACCGCGTTTTCGTGAACGCCACCGACTCCTGGGTTTTCCCGACGGCCGAACTCAGCGAAGCGGGCGAGACCTCGATCCTGGGCTTTGACGACATCATCGACCACATTCTGGCCTCCAACGAGATGATGGCGTGGTACCGGACGGGGTCGACGCTCGTCTACCGGGTCGACCAGCTCATCCCGAACTATCGCGAGACGACGAGCGACCACCTCCCGGTGCTGGTGCGCTTTGAGCCCAGCGGGGGATGAAACCGGCGCCGGCAACCGCCGCGCGATCCGTCGGGCGGGGCTGACCCGTCCGGACATGCCGGGCGCCGTCACTTCGCGCCATTGACTCGCCCGCCGGGAACCATCACCAGCAGCATCACCGCCGCGGCTGCGGCCATCACCGCGCCGAAGACGAAGGGCGCGGCCGGGCCGAACCCCTCCCAGGCGAAGAGGCCTTCCCAGAGCACACCCGCCAGCACCGACGCCGGCAGCGTGGCCAGGCCGATCGCCGCGGCGTACCCGCCGTAGGCCGTCCCGCGCCGCGTGGCCGGAACCAGGTCCGCGACCAGCGCCTTGGCCGCTCCGGCCGCGAGCCCATGGTAGCAGCCGTAGAGCAGGTACAGCACCGTCACGTGCGTGACCGATTCCGCCATTGCAAAGCCCAGGTAGACGAGCGCATAGAGTCCCCAGGCTCCCGCCACCACCCGCTTCCGCGGAATGCGGTCGGCAAGCGATCCCGCGGGCGTCGACACGAGCGTGTAGACCACGTTGAAGGCGAGGAGCAACCACAGGATACCGGCCACCGACAACCCGCGCTCCTGAGCCCGGAGCACCAGAAAGGCGTCCGCGGAGTTGCCGAGCTCGAAGACCACACTGCACACGACGAATGCCGCGAAGCCCCGGCCCAGTCCGCGCAGGCGGAGGCGGGGGCGATCGGCGCCGCCCCCATTCGGGTCGGCGGTAGCGTCCTCGGAGCCCGCGTCCCGCCCTTCCGCGACGGCGCCGTTCGAGGGCCCGCCATCCCGACCCGCCACACCATCGCCGCGCCCGCCTCGCCGACCGATCCCGACATCCCGAGCGCCCATCGCCAGAACCGCCACCCCCAGGAACGCGGGAACGAGGCTCCAAAGCACCAGGCTGCGAAACGTCTCCGCTTCCAGGAGCGCCCCGCCGCCCTGCACCTGCTGCACCACCCAGATCGATACGCCGATCCCGATCACGGCCCCCGCCGTGTCCGCCGCCCGGTGCAGCCCGAAGGCGAGTCCCCTCCGCTCGGCCGGCGTCGAATCGGCGAGCAGCGCGTCACGGGGCGCCGTGCGGACCCCCTTGCCCACCCGGTCCCCCCACCGGATCGCGGCGATCGCCCCCCAGGTCGACGCCAGAAGGTAGAACGGCTTCGACACCGCCGAGATCGCGTACCCGGCGACCGCCGGCCACTTCCGCGTCCCCAGCCGGTCCGACAGCCACCCCGAATACAGCTTGAGGACGCTCGCGGTCGCGTCGGCCAGCCCCTCGACGACCCCAACCGCCCACACCCGCACCCCGAGCACATTCGACAGGAAGAGCGGCAGGACGTTGAGGAGCATCTCGCTCGACACGTCGGTCAGGAAGCTGGTGCCGCTCGCGGCCCACACGTTGCGGTGGAGGCGGGGTTCGGGGGATGGGTCGGTGCCGCGGGGGTCCGGTTGGTGTTTTGCGGACTGGCTCATTCAGTCGATTCCAGTCCCGATGACCGGGTTCAAGGCCATTGGGAGTTGAGAACAAGGTTGGTGGGTGTCGTTTCAGAATCGTCTGGAGAGTTCACTGTTGAGGCAAGTGATCCGGCGGATTCGGGAATCGGGGCGCAGCCACCCGTTGGGGTCGACCATCGCCATGACCCTTGTGAGATTACTGCACATCCGGGGGGATTCCCCCCGCGAGTTGTCCTGTGAAGGAGCACTCCGATGGGAAGACGAACCAGGCAAGATGGGCAAGCCAACTGGTCTGGAATGGCCCGTGAACCCCGGTGAGGCGAGGAACGCGCTGGCGCGGATTCTGCTGGCGCACGATCCCGGGGCGGGCCAAATCCGCAAGCGGACCCGAAACATCGGGCGGCGTCTCCTCGGCACATCTCCGCACATCCGCGAACCCGACTTCAAGGCGATTCACCCCGGCGACCTTTCGCTGCTGTTCGCCGCCTACGACGCCCGGTTCCTGGACGGCCACTGCGGAAGACTTCTCGGGCCGGACGGGCTGACCTTCCGTCTGTCCAGGCGAATGACGCGCGCGGGCGGAAAGACGACACGCTTGCGGGCTCCCGATGGGACCAACCGGTACGAGATCGCAGTGGCAACCTCGATCCTCTTTGACGGTTTCGCGGCGGGTGATCCCGAGGTGACGGTCTGCGGACTGACCTGCCGCCACCGGCTCGACGCCCTCCAGCGGCTTTTCGAACACGAACTCGTGCACCTTGCGGAGTGGCTGTGCTGGGACGAGAGCCACTGCGCCCGCAGTCGGTTTCAGAGCATCGCCTACCGGTTGTTTCGCCACCGTGCCCACACCCATCGGCTCATAACCCGCACCGAGCGTGCCGCAATGCTCGGGATCACAGTTGGCACCCGGGTGACGTTCCACTACCGGGGACAGAGGTTGCGAGGTCGCGTCAACCGGATCACGAAGCGCGCCACGGTGCTGGTTGAAGATCCAGCGGGCGAGCGCTGGTCCGATGAGCGCCGCTACATCCGGTACTACGTGCCGCTCGCAGAACTGCAGCCCGACCGACACGGACTTGGATTCCGAGCCTGAAATGTAAAGTACTCAATACATTCTGTAAGGAGGACATTACATTGCCAAATCACTGAGGCCCGTCTGGTCACTGGCCCCACCCCCCACCTCCCCCCACATTGCCACCCGGCCATCACGTCAAGCTCCCCGACCCCGGGATGCCACCATGGCAGGATCAGGGTTGCGTGAATCTCGGCAGGGAATCGTCTAAAGTCTTACAGGACTGCACGATCTGCGTTCCCTGCCGCTGTACTGTACCCTGCTGGACCGTGCCGCGAAAGCGGGAAAACCGGACCTGAATGGCGGGAAGCTCGAGCCCTCTTTTATCCCTATTAGTGAACAGGATTCCTTCGACGTTGGTGGATGGTGGCGCACTTGACGGACTGCCGAACTGGCGGAGACCATGCGTTCGGACAGGCCGTGGGCTAAAACCCGCAGGGCGGGCGAGGCAGAACCGACCGGCCGCCTGTGACGCGGGCTCCGCCAAACTCCTCCGGTCACAGCCGGGGCGGATGGACGGCCGCCATGGATCGGCGGCCCGCCGTTCCGGAAGTGATGCCAAGCGACGGAAGAGCCTTGCGGGTCCAGATCGGCCACGGCCGCCCGATCACCGTCGTTTGTGGCGACGGCCAAAAAGCGGACACTTCATGTGCTACAGCAACCGGCCACTTCATTTGCTACCAACAGCCAACCTCGAGCGGTTGCACTCGCGCCGCCTGTCCGGTACCCTCTTCACGTGCCCGGATCGGTCGGGCTCAGTGATCTTCACGAACCCTCCGAAGAGGAGATGAAACGATGCGACCGAATCAGAGTCGGCTTTCCCGACTGGTGATCCGCTCACTTGGCGTCTTGGCGATCTCGCTCATGGCCACAACGACGCCACTGGCGAGCAGTACCGACGTCCCAACCTGTGAGCAGATGTGCGACAGGGTCCCCAATACGGACTGCGATCCTGATTGCAGCGACTGGCAGGGTTATCTTTGCATTCCGTGGAATACCGACGGTTGGTGCTTCGAGAATTGCCATTTTGCGTGGCAGTGCATTGAAGAACGGGATTGCAGAGGACAGCGTGGAGAAGGCCAGCGCCTGGAGTGCACACTTCAGGGCGAAATGGTACTGTGGTAGGGGTACCATGAATGCACTCTCGCTTCCAGCCTCTGCTTCTCGCCTGGTTGATCGCCGCAGCGGCGTGTGACCGCCCGGCCGGCACCGACACGGGCCTGCCTGGTGGGGCAACCTTTCTGGAACGGGACAGCGCCGGGGTGCTGGTGGCTACGACGCCTGGCACCCGGGCGAGAGCCCCGGTTGGATGGGTGGTGGATACCGTCCCGGAGTACCAGATAGGGGAGGTGGAGGGAGAGGACCCGTATCTCTTTTCGCGCATCGAGGGCGTGCAGCAGCTCTCGGATGGACGGGTTGTGGTACTGGACCGAGCCAACTGTGAGTTGCGCTTCTTCGGCACGGACGGTGTCTTCCTGGAGCACAAGGGAGGAAGAGGCGAAGGGCCCGGGGAGTTTCAGCCCAACTCTTCGTGCGACCTGGAACCGTCACCCGGTAACGACTCGTTGTACGTCCATAGTCTCCGTGTCAGGTCGACGGTGAGTCTTTTCGACGGCCGCGGCCGGTTCAGCCATCGCGGGATGGCATTGTGGGATGGCCAACATGTGGCGCGCGTCCATGGCGTCGCTGGTGGGAGGTTCCTGGCGGAGAATCGGAGCGCGCCCTTGTTAAATGAGAACCCCGCTAACAGGACGGCTGGGATGTCTCCCGAGCCGGGCATGGCCTACTACGCCCTGTTCGATGTCGTTACCGGGATACCGGTGTGGGAAGGGTCCTTCCAGGGGGCTCACGAGTACAGGGTCATGCCGAATGGCCGGTACACTCTTCCCTTCGACATCTGGCCCGCCGCGGTCTTGGGCAGGGATGGCCTCTTTCTGACGCTGGGTGAGAACCGGGGACCCGAGATCCTGGAGTACGATCTGTCGGGCAGCCTGCGCCGAATCATCCGTCTTGCCGAGGCCGTGGTGGAGCCTTCCCGGGAGGATATCGACGAGTTGGTGGAGTTTCAACTGGCTCCCTGGGACATGACCCCGGAAGATCGAGAGCATTTTACCGAAGTTCAGTTGGGCGACTACGCGGAGATGCCGCTGCCGGAGATCATGCCCGTCTTCTCGCGGCTTCTGGTCGACGAAGTCGGCTGGCTTTGGGCGGAACTCTACCGGTTCGATGTTCGGGCACCGATGACCTGGCTGGTCTTCGGTCCGAATGGTGAGGGTTTCGGGAGCGTGGATATGCCGCCGGGTCTGGACGTCCGGCAGATCGGTCGCGACTTCGTATTGGGGGTGTGGCTCGACGAACTCGAGGTGGAGTACGTCCGGCGCCACGCTCTCACTGGGCGGCGATAGAGGAAGATTGCGGTGAAGGCGTTCCCAGATCGCAACCCCGGTGCCGAACCGGAGGATGATGAGATGAGCAAATCCCGAACGGTGTTGGAAACGGCAGCCACGGTTCTGCTAACTGCGGCCGCCGTGGCCGTCGCTTCCTTCTATGTATACGGACAGATCGCGGGCGGGTCCGGTTCTGGACGGCAAGTAGGGGAGGACAGCGAAGTCGAGAACTGGCAGGACGATACCGCCCTGGGCATTCGGATCGGCCCGGCCGATGCGCGCATGGTGGTCACCGAGTTCATGGACTTCACCTGCCCCTTCTGTGCGATGGTGAGCCCTGTGGTCGACTCCCTTCTCTCTCGCTACCCCTCTGAAGTCGCGCTGGTCTTTCAGCATTTCCCGCTGAATGGGCGTTCCCTGTCACTGCCCAGCGCCGTGGCGGCCGAATGCGCCGAGCGGCAGGACAGGTTCAGGCCGATGTACCAGCTCCTCTTTGCGCAACAGGACTCGCTGGGGACCAAGGACTGGGTGAGCTTTGCGAGCGAGGCGGGGGTCCCGGATCTCGCGGCCTTCGAAGAGTGTGTGAAGCTGCCTGCGGACTCCTTTACCAGAATCGGGGCGGGACGCGAACTCGGGCTGCGACGGAATGTCACCGGGACACCCACCCTCTTCGTCAACGGCCGCCGTTTCGGTGGGCGCAGTCTCGAGGAGTTCGCGGAGGTTGCGGAGAGGCTGGGAATCGAGCGACGAATGAACCCCCAACTGTAGGGACGTGCCCGTGCCGGCGAACTCGGCGGCCAGGTCGCGGAGCCCGTAGCGGCGGAACTGAGTCAATCAGGCGGACTTGGACGAGGGTCGACGGAGTTACGGACTGACGACCGAGGCCCGCAAGGAGCTGCGGGAGTTGAAGCGGGAAAACAAGCGGCTGCGGATGGAACGTGACATCCCAAAGCGAGCGACGGCCTGGTTGGTCCCCGAAGAGCGGATCGATCCTCAGACTGGGGTATGCGTTCTTAAAGGTGAACCGGGCCGGGTTTCCGCTGACGGCCATGTTCGGGTGCTGGGGTCTCTCCCCCAGCGGGTACTACGACTGGCCGCGCCGTCCGCCCTCGGCGCGGGAGCGGCGCGACGGAAAGCTCAAGGGCAGGGTCGTGGAGAAGTGGATCGAGAGCGGCGAGACCTACGGGGCCCCGCGGATCCACGCGGCGGTGCTGGCCGAGGGTGAGCGGATGAGCCGCAAGCGGGGTGGCGCATCCATTCTGCACGACTGCGAGACCCTCGAGCAGGCCATAGCGGTGACAGGGGCCTTCATCGAGCGTTACAACAACGACTGGCCTCTCCAGCGGCACGGATACATGACCCCGACCCGGGTCCCGAGAAGGTTCAGCAGAAGGGCGGCCTGTTGTCTTGATCCGGTCCGCCGATTCGGAGGGTCAGAGCAAAGGGCATGGCAGGCGATAACGGGCTTGGCGGCGACGCAGGAGTGGCCTGTCAGATCCAGTATTCCCGGTATCACCTTCATTTCGTTCGACTACACTCCAGTGGCCGATGACGATCTGGATCGCGGCACTCTCGGGATCCGCGATACCGCTGATTCCATGGAAGCGATCGTCAGGGTCACCGTAGCCAGCGCCGGCGCCTCCGCCTCCACGGTTCGGTTGAGCGTCAGCGGTCGAACGCGGATGAGATCAGCGGAGGGCTCGCGTGGCGTTCAGTGCAATTCGACCGGCCAAATCGAGAAACGGATCGAGGCGATGCTCCTGGAGACGCTGCCCTCGGTGCCGGCCGTGACACCTGCGCGGTCCACTCCCCCGCCCACTCCACCAACACGCCGTCCCTGTTGCCGAATCTGCACGACGGGAAAGCCGTGCGGCAACTCCTGCATTTCCCGCAACTACACATGTCGCCGGCCATCTGGGTGCGCCTGCAACGGTGTGGAGCTCGGGCCGGTTTCAGTGTCGTCGGATTGTTCCCTGACTCTATACCCTGCCATCCAAATCGACCCGGCTCTACTCACATTTCCGTCGCCGGTTGCTCGATGAGGAAACTGCTCGCAGTCATCATCTCCATCCTCCTACTGTCGTCGGCCCCTGTCTCGATGGGTTGCGACAGCATCACCAGCCCCTCGGGATGCTGTAAGGTGTGCCGTACTGGGAAAGCCTGCGGCGACTCCTGCATCGCTCGGGACAAGACCTGTAGCCAGTCAGCCGGGTGTGCGTGCAATGCGTGAGAAGTCCCGCACCCCGTCGTTCGAACGCCGGGTCAGTAAATCCGGAGTACATGTGGGGCAGGGCGGAGACGCTCGCGGAGTTGGAACCGAAGCGCCACCGGGGCTGGTACTCGCTGAGGGCAAGTTTGCCTCCGACATCATGGACCAACCGCTGAAGGTGCTCTGCGAGCTCGGAGGAGAACGCCCAGACGGTGCTCACTTGCTATCAGCGCGCCGACGAGGGCCAGCTCAGGAAGGCCCTGGAAAACCGCCGCAGGGTTCGCGCCTGAGATCCCAAACAGCGGGGGTCAATCGGCGTATGTGGACGCCCCCAGGTGGGCAAGCCCGGATTCAGAACCGAGTTGGTGGCAGCCTGATCAGGTACTGTCGTATGTCCGGCCTCTTGATGCGGCTCTTGTTGGCCGCGGACCCGTCTGGTGTTCGTGAAGATCCGATCCAAACCGGGAATGCGGGCTGCAAGCCCTCCGCCAATTGCTGGTTTTTCCGATCCCGTAGCATCGACCGTTTGCCCCTTACCCCGTTCCTGCGTCCTGCTCCCCACTTCTCCCGGCAGCTTCTCTGACGTTTGCTTCTCTTCTTTCGCCGCCGCTCAGCCGGCAGTGCGAACCTGGTAGGTCTTCTTCCATGTGGTCAGCGCCCAGACCCTCCGCGCCGTCCTGTTGGCGAGCGCCACCGCGACCACCTTCTTCGGCTTGCGCGCCAGCATCCCGGCCAGCCACGGATCCGTGATCTCGCCGCGTCGGCTCGCGTGCTGGACGACCGACATGGCTCCCTTGACCAGGAGCCGTCTCAGGTCTTTCTGGCCCATCTTCGATATTCTGCCCAGCCTCGGCTTGCCGCCGGTCGTGTGCTGCCGGGGCACGAGGCCCAGCCAGGCCGAGAAGTCGCTCCCGCGCCGGAAGCTCTCCATCGGCGGTGCGAAGGCCAGGACAGCCAGGGCGGTGACCGGCCCGACTCCCGGGATCGTCATCAGTCGCGCCGTCTCTTCACACTCCCGCGCGCTCGTCCGGAGTTTCCGGTCGAGTCCGTCGATCTTCTCGTCGAACTCGTTGATCCGCCCGAGCAGCAGCGAGCCCAGCTCGACGACGGCCTCCGGCAGGCCACAGTCCCCGTCTTCGAGCACCCCGGCCAGCTACCCGATCCGGGCCCTGCCCTGCGGAGCCACAACGCCGTACCTCGGCTAGGTGACCCCGAAGCGGGTTGATCGTCTGCGTGCGCTGGCGCACCAGCAAGGTCACGCGTGTGAATGAGCATCGCCCGCGCCTGCTGCGCCTCCGTCTTGACCGCCACGAAGTGCATCGTCGGGCGCTACGCCGCCTCCGTGATCGCCTCCGCAGCGGCTGCGTCGTTCTTCTGGCGCTTGGCGAAGGGCTTCACGTAGATCGGGGGAACCAGCCTCACTTCGTGGCCGAGCGCCGCGATCTCGCGGCCCCCAGTAAGTGGGCGCTGGCGCACGCCTCCATGGCCACCGTACACCCCGGTTACAAGGCGATAAGGCTCAGCAGCTTCCCGCGGCTCAACTTCCTGCGGTACGCCACCGACCCGTCCACCCTGGCCCCGTGCACCTGAAAGCTCCGCTTTGCCAGATCGATCCCGTGATGCTAACCTCTTCCATGTGGATGCCTCCTCCCTAAGACGGTCAACTATCGCTCAGTACCATCTTGGCACATCGCGATGCCGCCGGAATTGGGCGTCCACTCCATCGGGAATCCGGCCTCACAATCCGCTAACTAACTAAGACTAACTAAACTAAGCCCAACGGTTACAACCGGATGCCCACCCGCCGATATTTGCTCGGTAAGAAGCAATGACATGACAACTGCGTGACCTACAAGGGCAAGACGCTGCATATCCCGCCTCAGCCGCACCGGTACACCTACGTGCGAGCCAAGGTCACGGTCCACGAATACGAGGACGGTGGCATGGCCATCTTCCACGGCATCCAGAGGCTCGCGCGCCACGATACGAACGGCAGTTTGCTGGACACCCTCGGTGGGTCGGAGGTGGCAGCGTGAGGCCGTCCCGCCGCCCCCCTCGGCTCGCTCCGCTCGCCTCGGAGGGGCGGCGGGACCGAAAAGCGGACACTCATGTGCTACAGCAACCGGACATTTGATTTGCTACCGACAGGCAGAGGTCCTGGACTGGACATCAGCGCCATCGTCCACCAGAATTTAAGCGTAGTTACCGTCGCCGAAGCGGTTCGCGTTTCGGGATGTCACTCGCGCAACACGGAGGTGCGCAATGTTCAGGACGAAGGCTTGGTTGTTGTCGATGCTGGTCGTCGCCGCAGCAAGTGTGGTGGCAGTGGGATCGTCGCCCTTGGGAGCGGCGTCGGACGGGGCCGTGGATGACACGTTCAGCAGCGCCGAATGCATGGCGGCTGACCACAGTCAGACTACGGAATGCTACGAATGGCACAACTGGAAGCGACGCAGATGGCACGGTCTCTGGTCGGACTATCGCCACCAGTTGACGACCGACGAGGACCAGATTATGAGTGCTGGCTGGAGGACACACTCCATCGTAGACGCGCAGGGTCCTCCTCACACTTGGTGGGAGCCGGGACTTGCACAAGTTGTTCACATGCCGTGCGAGGAGAACATCGGATGATCCGCTACTCCGGCTTACTGGCGGCGGTGGCCGTGGGTGCCCTGGTTCCCATGGTGCTTGCGGCCCAGGAAAGCGAAGCCGCCTCCTGTCCCCGCGAGCCGCCGAGGGCGGTCACCGAGAAGGGAGTCGTGCGCGAGGTGACGGGAGACCCTCCATGCCGTCTTGTATTCCGAAGGACCGGTGTGCGCCTGACTGCCGCCCCGGACGGCTCGCGGCCCGATCCCGGGCCAACGGTCGTGAAGGACGGGCGCGGACGCTACTATTCGGCGAACGCCGACGGGTGGCCGTCCACCATCAGTGTGTGGAGTGCCGACGGCGCCTATCTGTCGTCCTTCGGAAGCCGTGGCGAGGGTCCCGGGGAATTCCGGGGTTGGGACCTCTCCCTTTTCGTTGGCCGGGCCGACAGTCTCCATGTGCATGATGCCGCCGACTGGACCGTCTTCTCGCCTGCACAGGAGTTCGTCCGGCGCGCCCCTTCCCGCTGGATGGGATCCGTGGGCCCACTGAGATTGCAGGAGACCATCGCTCTTCTCTACGATGGGAGGGTTATCGCGAGCAACACGCATCGGTCAACCGGTGACGCCTACTTCCGCATGGTGAACCCGTCGGACGGCACCCTCGAGTACACGTTTGGCACTGCCGAGCAGGGAACGGGCGCTAGCGGCGATTACGGTCACGACCGTGCCATCGCATACAACGCGAGACGGGCCGGCTTTTGGGCCGCCCCTTCCATCGAGGGTGCCTCCGGGTATGTCCTCGAGCACTGGAGCATCGAGCCTCAAAGGCCGGATATCGTCCAGTCCCTGCGCCGCCGCCAGCCCTGGTTCACGTGGAGGGGGAACCCGATAACGTCTTCCCGGATCGGCGAACTGCACATCACTGCGGACGGGCTCCTCTACGTTGTGGTGCTACGACCCTCCGAGGAGTACGCGGAGGCGATGGAGCGATACGAAGGTGTGATGCAGGAGGGTGGCGGGTGGACTCCGGAAATCCAGGAGGAAATCGATACCCTGGACCAAACCCTGGTCGACTTTGTTGTGGAGGTGATCGACACGGAGTCCGCCACGCTTCTCGCCTCCGCTGCGTACTCGGCGGGCGATGTCATGCGTGGCAACCCGGTGCTGCCCCAGGGTCTCTTCCGCGACGGGTTGACAGGTTACGTGTACGGTGTGGGAGAAGACGGCCTGCCCTACGTCGATATCGTCGAGGGCGTGCTGGAGAGGGAATAGAATGATAGGGCCGCGCCGCGAAGTCCGTCCAGGCTCCGAACCTCCAGAATGCGACGAGTGGGGGACACTCTACGATCTCAATGAGTATTGGGACGAAGCCGCCCTTTGTCCGAGACACGGCTTCCGCTTAGGATGGGTACGACCTGGCCCTGACAACCGCCCGCGGGTGTGTCACGAGTGCGAGCGTGAGAGGCCCGGGACGACTGAGGTAACGGTGGAGGGTGGCCAAGTGACCGTTGGCCGCGTGAAGTATGAATGAACTGGCCCGCCCTCCCGTGGTGAATGGGTTTGCAGGCCAGACATTCCTCGAACCCTGGAAGGCAAGCGGAAGTGATCGCGCTCTTGACCCTCTGTGGCGTCAACTGGAAGGGACCACGGAAGCTCCTGATGAAGCCCCGCGAGGCGCACAAAAACACCGGGTACGGCTAGACGCCGTGAAGGAAAGCCGATTGTCCCATGACTGATTTCGCCGAACTCATCCGCGCCGTCGCCTCTCTGCTCTGGCCGACCTTAGCTTTCGCGGCGCTACTGGTTTTTCGGAAGGATATCGGGGCGGCAATGCAGCGACTCAGGAAAGCAACGTTTGGGGCCCACTCGGTTGAACTGGATAGCGACCTCAAGAAACTCCATGAAGAGGTTAGCCCAGCAGCGGGAGCCATCTCGGGAGGAGTCGTCGCATTGGAAGGCGACAGCGTTCAGAAGATACTTGAGATGTCAGCCCAGTCACCCAAAGCCGCGCTTCTCTTGCTCGTCACAGCAATCGAAGGGCAAGGGCGCAAGGCGTTGGTCAGCACCGGACTATCGGGGGCTTCCAGACAGCCGCGATCCCTTCCTCGGGTCGTTGCACGACTAGATGAGCACTACGATTTACCGGCATACTTGCCCGATGCTGTGAAGTTGTTCCAGAGGGTCCGTAACAGAATCGTCCACGGCGAAACCGCCAGCGATGCTCAGATAATGAGTGCGCTGGACTCGGGCGTCACCATTTATCGAACCCTTACAGCTCTAGAGGGTAGGCGAGAGCTGGAGCAGGGCTAGCCTGAGTCACGCCCCTCGCAAGGCTACGCTCTTGGGGGGCTACCCTGTCGCTACCAGCACGACGATCTTGTAGTCCCAGGCCGCGGGACCGAACATGGTAACGTGGATGTTGCGGGTCAGGCCAGGGACCGGGACTCCGGCTGTCGCCCCACAGCCCGCGCCTTCGTGGAGCGATACCTTGGCCCACGGATACGCATGGCCGGACGGGGTGCGCCCTGGATTCCTCACCCCAACAGTTCACGACCGAGTTATAGAGTGCCCCCGGTTTCCCTGGACAGTTAGTTTAGCAACCCTTCCGGGGTCCAGGAGAGAGGAGGCACGGGATGTCTCGGAGTACGGAAGAGCAGGATTCGACGAAGAGCGGCGGTCGGCCGGAAGGCCTGCCGAAGCGGTGGAGCGCGCAGCGGAAGGCCGAGGTGGTGTTGCGGCTGCTGCGGGGCGAGGACATCGGCGAGGTGAGCCGGGAGATTCGGGTTGCGCCGCCGGAGCTGGAGCGGTGGCGGC
>JAJEBR010000093.1 GCA_022822445.1 Gemmatimonadota bacterium
GAGATCATGGAAGCGGTCCTCGGCAAGCGTGTGCTCAAAGAAGCTGACCGCTTCTTGGCCGAGCACGACGGAACTACCGATAACGCATCCACTTAGGAACGTTAGCGGCTCCGGCGGTGTGCGTCAAATGCATAATCACCGCCCAGCAGGTTGCCGACGAACGGAATGCCGGCGCCCGCATTGTTTCTGAAGAGCCACAACGGCTGTTCGTCCCTATACCTGGTGCTGGCATATACGATCTGTCGGTTGGCACCACGGTACGGCGGTGCTTCCCAAGCGACGCATACTTCCTGGAGCCCGCCGATCTCAAGGACGGGCGGGGGTCCCTCCTCGTATTCGGCGAACAACCGCCACTGTCCGTCGACACTAACCGCGAGGCGACCCTGGCCGACATCCTCCCGCCGGAGACCGTCAGCGTTGCAGGCGGACTGAGCAACGGCCATCGCGGGAACAGATAGTGCTGTGAGCGCCGTGGCTGCGAGAGCAATGATGGTAGTGAAGCGTTCGGCCATAGCCGTGGCAATTATCCTCGTGTGAAACCGGTTGCAAACCGTAGTGGGGATCCAATTCGCGCCGCGCGCAGTCCGAGACGGCACGGCGGCGGCACTCCGGACAGATCGAAGCCTTGCGGCAGAGCGCGCAAGGTGACGGACATGACCGGATACTCCGGGACGTACGGTGGAGGGCCAGGCAGCGGGTGGGTGATGACGAGGCGGCAGGCCTGGTGGCCGAGCGCGCAAGCCAGGTAGGACTTTCCGGACCCGGTCCGCGCAGGCAAGCCGCACGCGTGACGACCCGCCGTTCGCGGACTCGGTGACTTCCTCGACCAGCCAGCGGCGGGTGCGGACGCGCACCATCTCGCCGATGCGGGGGTCTCGTTCGGGCAAGCCGACATGCCCGCCGTCCGGCGGCTTCCGGCTTCTCAGGCGGCGAGTATCGGTCACGGTCGCCGAGGACACGGTGGCACCGGCCTTGGCTTCGAGCGGTGCTGCCAGACGGGACCCAGCGGTTCGGGCGGGGCTGTTGGGGTGGGGTTGAGGTCGCCCACGCCTCGGTCAGGCCAACATGAGGCGCTCGCCCTTCGGCTCCGGCACGGGGCGCCCCAACTCCCGTGCCCTCTCGATCCAGAACCGCATCGCATCCTTGATGTTGCCCAACGCGGTCTCCTGATCGTCTCCGTGCGCCATGCACCCGGGCAACTCGGGTGCCTCGGCGACGAAGGCCTCGTCCTCGTTGCTCCAGTAGAGGATGATCTCGTATTTGTACATCAGTCGTCCGCTCCCAGCTTGTACTTGAGGATCAACCGCCGGACCTGCCTCACCTGATAGGGTTTGGCGTGGCCGCCACGGCTTTGCAGGTTGACGATTTCCACGACGCCTTCCCGGTCGAAGAGGTGGTGGCTCCCGCGCACCCGCTCCTCGAATCCAAGATACCGCATCAGTGCGCACAGATCACGAAAGCGGATGTTCGCGTCCGAACGCCCGCCGAGTATGGTCCGAACCAACCGCTCGTGGCGACCCACGGGTTACGATTCGCCGCCCGGCGGAATCGGAGACCACTCGATCCCTCCGAGGCCTTGATCCGGGACTGTCCGGCCTTCGACCGCCCCGATGCCGCCGTTCGGCGACGCGAAGCGGCGGTTGTTGGAGTGCTTGGACAATCTTCTCACCGCATCTCTCTCTCCATCGGGAATCGGGTCAGCCAATATAACGCGCCCCCTCCTTGGAGAGCTTGTCACCCGTCGTGCCGATGGCGTTCCCCGAAACCGCGCCCTTCCGCATGCGCCACGCCGGGCGGCACCAATGTTTGATTCGGCCAGCCTCGCCGGAGTGAATTCCGCGCTTCGGCGATCACGCAATCCGAACTGAACGGCACGCAGGCGTCGTGTCTCGGGCCGCAGGCGTCCTACAGCCTTCTGGAGACCCAGACGGCGCGCCCAACGACGCGGACCTCCTCGGCGAGGCGTTCGTAGCTGTCGTACGCGGGGTTTAGGGACCCGAGCACGACCTTGGGCGGGTCGGAGTGCGGCACATGCTCGATCCGCTTCGCGACGAGTCCCATGCCGTCCCAGATCACGAAGATCCCCGGCGGCACCGGCACCGTCCGGCTCACGTCGATCAGAATACGGTCACCGCTCGCGAGGACCGGCTCCATCGAGTCCCCGTCCACCGGAATCATCCACAGGTCGCCGGGCTCGGCCCGCAGCTCGTGGCGGATGAGCGGATCGGCGAACAGCCAGGGTTCCTTCGCTTCCTCCAGATCGCCCCTCCAGGCTCCGGCGGCAGCCGCCCTCCGGAGGTCGGCCTCCGGCACGGCACTGTAGCCCTTCGGGGCGGAGTAGGGGCCGGAAGCGGGCGGCGGCTTGGAATGCGCCCCGAGCCGGACTTTCCGGTCGTGCTTGAGCAGGTCGGGCCTGCACCCCAGATGCTCGGCAAGGATCTCGCGGTCATCCTCGCCGAGGACCTTCGGCGTTCCCCGTTTGATGAACTGGTGCAGGTAGGCGGCGTTCCGCCCCATGGCGAGCGAAGCGGTTCGCAGGTTCGAGCCGTTGGCAGCCAGTAGCTGGAGCAGCCGTCTGCGCACCGGGTCCAGAGCCTTGTCGTTCTCTTGTGTCATGGTGTGGGAGTCTACCTGCATTTCCCGCCTGCTACAACCCACGACCCCGGTGCGGTGGTGCACCGGCCGATTCGCCGCCGATTTGGGGGCATGGGGGCGCGATTGGCGACGGCGGCCAACGGGTTGACCCCACCGCTGGAACGCTCAGGAACGCTCTGGAATGTCGGGTTTTTCCTACCAGTTGACCCCCTTGCGAACAGCGTTTCAACGTTTGGGGCATGAAGACGCTGGAAGGGCACTTCAGGTCGCGCTTGGACGCGTTCATCGAAAGCACGGGGATGCCCCTGTCCACGCTCGGCCGCAAGGCGCTGGGCGACCCGAACCTGATGCGTGAGATCGCGCAGGGCCGCTCGCCGACGCTGCGGACGGTCGACCGGATTCGGGAGTTCATGGCCACCTACGAGCGGGAGCGGCATCGC
>JAJEBR010000088.1 GCA_022822445.1 Gemmatimonadota bacterium
CCACGTCGCCGGCGAAGAGGTCGTAGTGGTAGGGGGTTCGCGAGCGGGTCTCGAAGACGGCGAGCGCGGGCCGGTCCAGATGCCCGCTCCGGGGCGTGCCCCTCGGGGCGCCGAAGATCGGAGCGAGGCAGGCCGCGACGCCGGCGCTCGCGAAGATCGAGCGGACCTGGCGCTGGCGCGGCTGGCCCGGGAGCCGCGAGAACCACGCCGGAAGCTGGCCGTAGGCCTCGCGGACGACCTTGGCGTCGCTCGCGCCGAAGATGCGGCGGAGGTCGGCGTCGAGGCGCTCGGTGCGGGACAGGTCGCCGTGCAGCGCGATGGTGAGCGAGATGTCGCCGTAGGCGATGCCGTCGGCCTCGAGCTCGACGAGCGCGTCCCCGAGGCGCGCGGACTCGGAGTCCGCGGCGGAGTCGACCATGGCGGCGGCCGTGCCCTGAGCGTCCTGCATGTGGGCCATCATCGAGTAACGCTTCTGGAAGAAGTGGCGCTGCGCGCTCCGGATCTTCCCGCGGGCCTTGCCGAGGGCGTAGGGCCGCCATTCGAGCGACACGGTCATGAGTGCATCGAGCCGGGCCAGGTCGTGGAGCAGGTTGGCCCGGGCCTGCACAGGGGGGGAGAGAAGGGAGTAGAGCAGGACGGGCTCGCCGTCGAGGAGCAGGTGGCGGCGCTCGGCCTCGAGTTCGGAGAGCGCGAGTTGCCAGCCGAGAGCGGTCCGTGTGGGATCGCCCGTCCAGGGCGTGCCGGGGCGGTTGACGAGTTCGGAGAGAAAGGCGGACGCGGGGCCGGGCTCGAGCAGCTCGAGCGGCGTGGCGTCCTCGACGAGCGCGGAGGTCGCCGCGACGGTCTGGGCGAAGTCGAAGGCCGCCCGTTCGACGGCGGCCTCGAGGTAGGTGGCGACGTGGGGATTGCGCCGGCGCCGCAGCCAGGCGCGGGGCGCGTCCAGCCACCACCTGCCGCCGTTCGCGCCGGCGCGGGCGGCCTGCGCCATGCGCGGATTGTGGCACCAGGCCACGTAGGCGTCGACGTGCTGCAGGCGTTGCGACAGGAAGTCTCGGCGCCGGCGCTGTGAGAGGTCCGCGACGCCGGAGAGGCCCTTGACGGCATCGAGGGCTCCGGGCCTCCGGAGCAGGTAGAAGTAGAAGCGCGTGTCGGGCGAGAGCTGCGACAGCAGGCTCTGCCAGCGATGGAGGATCTGGTCGAGCTTTCCGGGGGTGCGGCCGTCGAGCACGGCGGGCTCGAGGCGCGCGACCGCGACGAGTTCTCCGGAGCGGGTAAGGCAGAACGGCAGGTGCGGCAGCCAGCCCCACCAGGGCAGCTCCTCGGCGAGCGAGCCGGCGGCCTCGTAGGCCTTGCGTTCGGTGGCGAGGTTCATTCGACGAGCTCGACGTGCCACTTCGGGGGCTTGCCGGGATCGTAGCGGGCGCGGGCGTTGGCGCCCGCGGCCACGATCGCGAGCATCGCGGGATCGCGCCGCCAAGCGATCCGGCCGGCGGCGTAGAGCACGCCGAAGACGAGCGCTGCGGTGAAGAGCGAGTTGATGGCCTGCCACATCGCCATGCCGAGGGTCAACGTGAGGAAGAACCACCTGCGCTCGACGCCGAGCACGGTGAGCGGGCGGCTGAGCGTCGGGTGGGCGTGCCAGACGGAGGCGCCGCGCATTAGCTGGTGAGCCAAGTGAGGAATTGCGTCGCGGCCATCGCCATGCCGACCCCGAAGATGATGCCGGCCGTCGTGCGCTTCGCGCCGCCCTCGCCGAAGGCGAACATCAGGCCGCCGATCACGATGGCGACGAGGCTGAGCCCCTGTGCGATGTCGCCGGTGAACGCGTCTGAGATCTGCTCGACCGCGTCCGCCCAGGGGGAGTCCGGAGGCCCCTGGCCTGTGAGCGGAGCGGGGAGGAGCACGAGCGTAGCGATGGCGAGGCGACCGGGAAGGCGAAGGAGTGTGCGTAGGGTCATTGGAGTTCCTCCTTGGAGGTGGGGTGGGTGGAGTCGTCGGGTGCCGGGGCTCGGCGGATTCCTGTGAGACGGGCGATTTGCCGGTAGATGTCGAGGAGGGAGAAAGCGGTTACGAAGGCGATGATGGCGGCGCCCGCGAGCGCGAGTTCGCCGGAACCCGGGCGTGGAGTGAAGAAGGCCCAGCCGCTGAGGAAGAACCCGAGGGGGTAGAGGGAATGGCAGATGAAGGAACGAGTGCGGTCGGTGAGCGAAGGGCTAGCCATGGTGCGATTTCCTGATGAGGCGGCGGATGGCGCGGATTTCGCGGCGGATGTTGTCGAGGGCCACGTGGGCCGTGATGAAGAGCAGGAGCAGGAGGCAGATCCCCAAGGCGGCGAGCGGATAGAGCTCGGCGAGGCCGGAAGGGTCGGGGTAGTGGGTCATGGGAGGGGGCATCATTCGGTGAACCGCCCGAGCTCCTCGTCGCGGAGCCGTCGCGCGAGATCCGGATCGCCGTCGCCGCGGCGGATCGAGCGTTCCACGAGATCGATGCGGCGGCCGACATCGATCAGCCCAAGGGAGCGGAGCACGCCTGCGGCGACGGCCATGACGGCGACGAGCGCCGCGAGCGTGTACAGGGTGATGGACCACCCGTAGTTGACGGCGATGGCCTTGCTGTACGGAGCCAGGTAGGCGAAACGCGGGGCAAGCGCGATGACGGCGGCCGCCGCGAAGGAGGCGGTGATCCCGGAGCTGATGCGCCAGGGATGGTTCATAGCTCGACGCTGGCCGGATCGCGGTCGCGGGAACCGCCTCCGGTGGGCTCGTCGGATCCCTTGCCGCCGCCGAAGCCGGATCGGCCGCGGCCGCCCGCCCCGGCGGCCGCCACGGCCCGGGCCGCGCGGGCGTTGGTGGCCGCGATCGCGAAGCCGGCGTTGGCCTTGGCGGCGATCGAGCCGCCCCGGTAGTGCTCGGTCGCGACCTCGATGTTGACGCGGCCCGGTTCGGCCGCGCGGGAGTCGTCGGAGCGCGCGTGTTCGATCTGGGCGTCCGGGTAGAGGACCTTGCCGTTCGGAAGGACGGGCAGGCCGAGCTCCTCGGCCGCGCGCCGGCGCTCGGCGTCCGCGGCGGCCCTGCCGCCCCGTGCTCGGGCTTTCTCGGCCCGGCGGAGGACGGTGCGGCGCAGTTCGCCGTCCAGCCGGACGCGGCGCACGGTCGCGCCCTGCGCCTCGAGCTGGGCGCGGGCCTCCCGGACGGCGCGATAGATGGCGAGGTCGTGCTCGAGGTCGCCCTGCCGGCCGAGGCCGCTCCAGGTGGCCTGGCCGGGGGCGTAGCCCCGCTGCGCGAGCAGGCGGTCGGCGGCTCGGGCTCCGCCCTCCGTCGCGGTCAGCACCGTGAAGGTGCCGCCCTTGGGTCCCTTCACCTTGTGTTCGGCGAGGTGTCCGTTGCGGACGAGGCGGTCGACGCCGCGGCGACCGGCGTAGGGATGGCCGTCGAAGTGGGCGTCGACCAGGTCGCGGTAGGCGACCGCGCGGTGGACGGCGACGTCCACGAGCGCGCCCTGGAGCCGGTCCGGGAAGGAACGGCGGTCCGGAGATCCTCCGGCGTCTCGGCGGTGGCCCGTGCGCGTCCGGGCGTGCCCGGGCCTGCGGTTGGCCCGGGTGAAGTCGACGCGGGGTTCCTGGGGCCGCGTCGCGGCGTCGCGGAAGCGGTCCATGGTCAGCGGCTGGGAACGGTCGCGGGGATGCGCTGGGGCGCGGTCTGGGCGAGCGCGGGCTCGGCCGGCGCGCGTTCCGGCGCGCGATCGAGGGGCTCATCCGGTTCCGGAGCGGGGTTGTCGATCTCCTTGATCTGTTCGCGCACGGGTTCGATGAGGTGGTCGGAGATGCGCTGGGCCTCGGCCGCGGCGAAGTAGATCTCGCGCGGGTTGTCGTCGAGCGCCTTCACCCAGCCCTCGACGTAGGCCGCGCCATGCTGCGGACGGTGGCCGACGCCGAGCTCCTGGCCGCTCATCATTGCGCTGATCTCGGCGCGGAGCTCCTCGCGGGCGTAGTCGGGACTGCCGAAGCCGGCCTTGACGCCCTTCTGGAGCGTCTCGCGGTCGAGGCGGCTTTCGTGGCCGGTCGCGTGGCCGAGCTCGTGGAGCGCGGTCGCGTAGTAGGCGTCGGCGTCCGGGAAGTGGGCTCGCGCGGGGAGAACGATCTTGTCCTCCTTGAGCGCGTAGTAGGCGCGGTCGCCGCCCACGACGTGGTGGAGCGGGACGCCCTGGGTCTGGATGACCGCGTCCGCCTTGCGGTGAGCCTGCCAGTCGGGCGCGTCTGCGTCGGGCTGGTCCCGGGAGAGGTCGAGCCCGCGCGTCTGTTCGACGTTGAAGACGGCGTAGGTGCGGACCACGGCGCGCGCCTCGTACTGCTTGCGGCCCTTGGCGTCGAGGGCGGGCTCGCCGGTCTTCGGATCGAGCTTGAGACGCCGGGCGTTCCGAGTGAAGAAGAGGATCTTCTCGCCCCTCTCGCCCTTGCGGACGTGGCCGCCGGCCTTCTTGATCTGGCGGTAGGTTGCCCAGCGGTTGTCGCTGAAGCCGCGCTCCTGGCCCCGGGCGGCGAGGTAGAGGGTGTTGCCTCCGCGATAGGGCTTGCCGGTCGCGAAGTTCGTCGGCAGCGGGGTCTCGCCGCGGCGCCACGGCTTCTGCCAGGAGGCGGTGCCCTCTCTGATCTGGCGGATGATCGTGGCCGCGAAGCGCTCGTGGTACGCCTGGGCCGGGTTCTTCCGGTCCGGGTTCTTCTTCGCCATCGTCGTTTCCCCCTCGCCTCAGTCGCCGGGCAGCAGGTAGGCAGCGGCCTCGGCGGAATCGGCGCGGATGTCGTCGATGGTTCCGATGTCTTCGGCGCCGTCGACGCCGAAGCGGGCGGCGAGCCCGGCCGGAGCGTCGATCGGCAGGTCGCGGTCGAGGGCGCGCGCGAAGTCCTCGGCGGTCTCGACCACCAGGTGGAGCTCGCCGTCGATCGTCTTCTCTGTGATTGCCATCTCTTCTCCCTCCTGTGGAATGGGTCGTTTCAGCGCGCCGAGAGGAACGCGAGGAACATCACCACGCCCGCGACCACCCCGCCGGCGACGCCCATGGCGAGGAGCGTCGTCCAGAAGGAGGCGGTCCCCGGCGTCGCGGTTTCGGCGCGGCGCGCGGCCATCTCCAGGCGTTCGGCGATGCGGTTGATTTCGATCGCGACGGCCTCGGCCCTGTCGACCAGATCGAAGACGCGCTCCTCGAGCAGGCGGAGGTCGCGGTCGATGGGCTTCGGCGTCTTCGTGCCGGTGGTTGCCATGAGTGCTTTGGGTCCTCGGCGTTGGTGATCAGCGGGAGGGGACGCGCTCTTCGAGGCTCGCCACGGCACGGCGCACCGTGCGCTCGGCGTAGTAGGCGGGGTCGTGCTTGTCCTGCCGGGTGCGCTCGAGGTGCGCGACGAGCACGGCCGGATCCTCGCCGCGCCGCAGCTTGTCGCGGACGTACGCCCAGTCGCGTTCGCTCTGGCTGATGGGCTTCGGGCCGGGGGCCGGGGCGCGGGGGCGAGCGGCGGACGGTGCTGGCCGCCGCTCGGGCAAAGCGCCGAAGTCGGCTTGGTCGACGGCGCGGCCGCCGTAGTCCGTCCAGGATGCAAGCGCGTCGTCGCGCCCCTCCTTCTTGTTCCGGAAGCCGGGAAGGCGCATGACGCGCGCGACATCGGCCACGGCGGGGTCACCGCCGTAGCGTTGGGCGAGACGCGACATGGCGTCCTCGGCCTCGGCGGCCGTCCAGCCGGGTGTGGTGTGCCAGATGACCTGGTATCGGTTCCGGGAGCTCCGGACCAGGGCGGCTGGTTGCGGCAGTTGTCCGGCGCGCACATCGTTGAGCACGCGCCGAAGGGATTCCGGCCCGCGTTCGTCCAAGTCGAGTTGCAAGCGGCGGATGGCCGCGACGTCCCGCTTCTCCCGCCGCTTCCGGTCGGGGCGGAGCGGGTTCATTCCAACGAAGATGTCGTGGCCGTTGGCGTTAAGATGCCGGAGCCAGCGCTGGAAGCCGTCGGCGCGGGCGCGCTCGGCGGTGAGGATACGCTGTTCGGGATCCCGCTTCTCCCCGCCCCGCGGAACCGCCAGGACGGCCAAGTGCTCGTCGTCCTGGAAGAGTTCCGCAATGTAGGAATCGGCCGAAATCGACGGAGGTATGGGCGTCTTGGACATCGACAGCATCCGGAAAGCTGATTATCGCGCATTGACTCGCCCCGAAGTTGGCACCGCTCTGACCCCGGTGCACGTGGACGATTACCCCGCCATCATTCGCAACGGCGGCCCCGGCGCCTGCTACGCCGCCGACGAGTTCTTTCGCGCCCGCCTGAGCAACCCACACACCCGCCGCGCGTACGGGCGCATGGCCGTGCGCTTCCTCCAGTGGTGCGACCAGCGCGAGCTGCAGCTGCGGGACATCACCCCGGGGATCGCGGCCCGCTTCATCGACCACCTCGCCCCCTCGATCGCCACCCAGAAGCTCGCTCTTGCCGCGCTCCGGCAGTTCTTCGACCTGCTCGTGACGCGCCACGCCGTCCTCCTCAATCCCTTCCAGTCCGTCCGCGGACCGCCGCGGGGATCGAATGACGGCAAGACGCCCGAGATCTCTCCCGACCAGGTCCGCCGTCTCCTGGCCGCCATCGATCTCTCCCGCCCCGTGGGGCTACGTGACCGGGCCGTCATCGCCACCCTGGCCATGACCGGCGCGCGCGTCGGCGCGATCGCGCAGCTCCGGCTCCGCGATCTGCGGGACTACGGCGAGTACCGCTCCCTCCGCTTCCGCGAGAAGCGCGGCAAGGAGCGCGAGATCCCCGTCCGCTTCGATCTCGACCGCTGGATCGCCGCCTACCTCGCTGCCGCCGACGCCCTCGACGATCCTCCGGACTCCGGCCTCTTCCGCGCGATCGACTCCCGTTTCCCGAATCGCTTCAAGCGATCCGGGCTCGGCCCCTGGACGATCCGCGCGCTGCTGAAGCGCCGCCTCGCCGACGCGGGGCTCCCCACCTTCATCACCCCCCACTCGTTCCGCGCGATGGTGGTCACCGACCTTCTGGAGCAGAGCGTCCCCATGGAGGACGTCCAGTACCTGGTGGGCCATTCCCATCCGTCGACGACCCAGATCTACGACCGGCGCCAACGCCGGGTCACCCGCAACCTCGTCGAGCGGATTTCCGTCTGATGGCCGAGCTCGACCTTCCCGCCGGTCCGGCCGAACTGCTTGAAGCCGTTCGCAGGCCCCTCGCCGACCACCTCGGCGGCGAACACCGCATCCGCCTGGGTGGCGGCACCGCGCTCGCCGCCCGCTGGAACCATCGGCACAGCACCGACGTCGACCTCTTCGTCAGTCACAAGGCCTACGTCAACCTGTATCGCGACGCCTATCGATTCACCGCCGCCGTCGAACGCCATTCCGGAGCTATCGAGCAGCTCGGTGTTGGCCCGGGCTATGCCCTCATCGCGCTCCGGGACGGCGAAATCACCGTCCTGGCCGCCGAGGGCCTCACCGACCAACCCACCTCCGCCGACACCGTGCGCGGCACCCGCATCGCCGTAGACACCAATGCCGAGATTCTCGCCGGCAAGTTCACCCATCGCCTGGCGCAGTTTCACGACTTCGTTCCCCGCGACTTCTATGATATCGCCATCGCCCGCCGACTCGATCCCAAGGCCCTCGACACCGCCCTCGCAACCATCCCTCCACCGCTCCTTGACGATGTCCGGACCGCGATCGCCCACCTTCCTCCCGACTGGTCCGCCGACCATCGCCGACCGCTCTTGCAGCCCGTCTATCCCGAGGAAGCCGCCGACTCCGCCGCAATCGTCCAGCGTGTTATCGGACGCTATCTTGACAACAGGAGCCCGCCGGCGCCCACCCACGACATATCCCCTTCCCGCAGCCGCTGATTGACATGCTCGACTTCGTGAAGGTCCGCGCCTTCTACTTCGACCCTCCTCCGGACGATTCGGAGCGCGTCCCGTCCCGCGAAGAGCTCTACGCACGCTACGAACGCGACCGCTACGAACGTTGTCTTCTTCGCGGTGGCGACCCCGAGGTCGAAGGGCTCGGCCCGCATGGCTCTCTCATCGGCGGCCGCTCCAAACCCCTGACGCTGTTCCACGGCTTCCCCGAACTCCGTGCCAGACTCGACCCTCTGCCCCTCTCCTGGTTCAACCATCGCCGAGCCCGCACGCCCATCCTCCCCCAACACGGCATCCGGGAGGCGGAAGCATTCTTCCACGCCCTTTCGTGCGCCTATCTCGCGGGCATGCCCGATCGGCCTTCCGGCGCGCTTCTGCGCACCTACTTTCGCTCGACCGAGCTTTCCAGACATCCCCGGTCCCAGGTGTGGCACGTCTTCACCTGCATCCGGACTGTCGAACTCCACGGCCTCCTGGCCCGCGGCGCCGTTTCGCTTTACGAGATCGCGCGAGCCATCCACGTTACCCGGATCCGTCGGGCCATCGTCGTGACTTGGCTCAACCAGTTCGGCCTCAGGCCGCGCGATCGCGCGTGATTCTCCGGAGCGTTGTATATACTTGCCACCTGGTAGAGCCCCTTGGCTCCGCCTCCGATCATCCACACCGACGTCGGGGCCCCACGATGACCAGACGCTCCCTCTTCGCTTCCCTGGCGGCCGCGATCGCGACCGCCGCCAGCTTCCGGCCGCTCTCCGCCCTGAAGCGCCGCCCCCCCGCCGTCGGCCCCTGCTACCGGGGATTCGTCACCTGGCAGCCGGGAGGGATCGGACAGACCTCCGTGTCGCGGCCCGACTGGTCCTGCCTCGAACCGCTGCCGGTCAAGTTCGTCGAGGAGGAGTTGATCACGCTCCGCTTCAAGCCCCGGAAGTACGGGACGCCCCGTCCGGAGCCGGGCTTCTCCTGGGGCTGCGGCCCGGGGCCTGGTCAAGGAACCGGCCAGCTGGCGGCCGCCCTCCTCCTCGACCACACCGGAGACGAGGAACTCACCAGCCTGGAGGCCCGCTGGTTCACCCACGTGCTCGACGGGATCGGCACCCTGCAATGGGAGATGTCCCCGGCCTGGATCGACGCCTGGCTCGCCGAGCAGCAACGTCGGCGGGCGTCGGGGCGGCTTCGCTGCCACGGCGACGGCCGCCACTCGTTCCCGATCTGGTAGCGGAGGCCTCCACCAAGCCCGAAATCCACCCGACCCGTACCCCTCGGGAGGTTATGAACATCGATGTACGGGCCGCTGAGAGCCCGTAGATCTCCCGAATACATGTCTTTTCCGGGCCGATTGACACCCGGGACGCATCTCGAGCTCACATTGGGCGATTTCCCGGGTCCTCCAACCGCTCCTGCGGCCTCTCTCGCCGTCCTGGAGGCCTCGATGAGCCGTCTCTCGCCGTCTCCGGCCCCCCATCCCCATGAGGCCGCTTGCGTCCCTGCCCCTTTTTCCCGGCCGCCTCGGCGGGCTCCGACACCGGACTCCTTCGCCGTGATTGCGCTCCGGAGCGCTGTATACACAAGCCCTCTTCCGGCCGAGCGCACCCATGTATAGACACGCGGGATCCCGGGTTGTATATACTTCTGGCCCGGGCCCCGCGATCGCGCGCTCGTCTTCCCTCCAATCCGGAGCCGTTTTCCATGTCCCATGACCGACCGCAGACCGTCGTGAACGTCAACGTCCCAAGCCCGGTCGCCGCGGGCGGCCCCATCACCCCGAAATCCTTGGCGGTCGCCGTCCTGCTCTGGCTGTTCCTCGCCGGCTTCGGCGCCCACCGCTTCTATCTCCACCGCCCCCATGCCGTGACCATGCTCCTCGTCACGATCGGAGGCGTCCTCCTCTCCGTTGTCGGCGTCGGCCTCTTCCTCCTCATGGCCGTCGGCGTCTGGTTCCTCATCGACGCCTTCTTCCTCGCGAAGTGGGTAGCCGAGTGGAATCTCCACGCCGTTTCCCTTCCCCCCGGCTCCACCGCCGCTTTCCCCCCTCGCTCACGCCCTGAAAAATCTCTGCCTCTGCAGACGCGTCTTCTCCGCGAAGCCCAGCACCGCGAAGGCAAGCTCACCGTCACCCAGGGCGTCGCGGCCACCGGAGCGACCTTCGACGCCGTCAAGGCCTGCCTTCGCGACATGGTGACCGACGGGCACGCCGACGTAGACAACGACCCCGACAGCGGCGCCGTTGTCTACGTCTTTCCGGAGCTTCGCTGACGAGCCCGTCTGGACACTCCCGAGCCGGTCGGCAGCGTATAGACAATCGCGCCGGCGTCCGCGTCTATACATCTGCTGCAGCTGATATGCAGCTCCCTTCCGGAGGGCAGCTTCGATGGATCACGCCCAAACCCTGATCGACATGGCCCCCGAAACCCGATCCGGATGGCGCTACCTGCACCGCCGCGAGAATCGCACCGTCCTCCTGCCCATCCGTGTCTCGCCAAAGGAGCGCGACGCCATCCGGGCCGCCGCCCGGTGGGAGAACAAGACCGTCGCGGGCTTCATCCGCGCGGCGATCGCCGTCCGCGCCCGGGACGGCTACTGCAAGCACAACGCCGGCGATGCGCACGACCAGGCCGAGTGAACAACGCCTCCGCCATTCGGACCTGGTACCCGGAGGAGATTCTTACCAGATCTCTCGTGCCACACCTGGTTCCGGGCGTCCTGACCACGGGGGGGGAGAGACGGGCGATGAACCGGCCGCCCCCGTCCTCGGGGCCGCGCCTCCCGGCACGCCTTATGGGTTGACCCAAACTGCGGTAACCCGCTTGCAGCCCTCGGCCCGCAACGCTCTCACCGCGTCAGAGAACTCACCGGCTTCACTAGTTCCAAACCGCACTCCGTCCGAACCCGGCAAGACAACACGTTCTCGGGAACCACGTTTCCCAACGCATCGGTCCGTTTTTTCTCCAGCAGCGGGTAGATTAATTCCTTCCTCCGCCTTGGCTCTATCGTGCCAGACCCCTGTGAGACCCATCGCTCCTCGCCGTCCCTCAGAACCAGAGCGACGGCTGCCAACGCGACCGGAAACTTGCTCATGTTCGTGACGCCGACGACGACGAACTCCTCGCCGTACTTGGTGAAGCCTTTGGCGAACCCAGGCTCCTTCTTGAGGTACGCCGTGACCCGGAGCCTGACCCGGTTATCAAGAAACGTCCGCCACGCGGTCAAGAGTCCAAGAACCAGGCCGCCAAACGCCGCTCCCTCAGTGACGTAGTCTAGCACTGACAAGGCAGCTCTAACGCGTCCCACGCCGCCGGCCTCCTCTGACGACGATGGTTCCGCCTCACGCTTCGAAGCCCTCCTGCCCGCTCACCAGCGCGGCCACAGCCGCGTCGATGAAGGCTCCGGCCTCGGCGGCGATCTCGGCCAGCGGCAGCACACACTCGGCCTCGGCTTTCTCGAGCACCGCGCGCGCCAGGATCACGGCCAGGGCCGACGGCTCCCTGTCGAGGCCCAGATCCAGCGCCTTGAGCCAGCGATCGGGCGGCAGAGTCATCACCGCCGTGACCCGGCCGGTCTCTCGATCCGTCAGCAACTCGACCGGCACCGTGGCGTACCCATCGCCGGCACTCACCTCGGCACCTCCCGGAGCGCCGCTTGCGTCATCCGCTCGTCCCGCTCGGTCTCGATGCCCGCCGCTGGTCTCTCCCTCATGTCCCGGATCTCCCGGCTTGAGTGGTGCTTATGCGTACGACACCTTCACCATTCGGTTGGGGGACCGGCAAGTGTATGACCCTCTTCGGCGTGCTTCCCCCGGGCGAACGCTCAACCCGAAATCCAAGGAGCAAGGAGCCGATCGGATGTCCAAACGACCGCAGACCGTCGTCAACGTCAACCTCCCCGGCCACACCGCGCGGACGCCGCCCTTGGGCGCACCCGTCACTCCCAAGTCGATGGACGCGGCCTTCTTCTGCTGGCTCTTCCTGGGCGGGTTCGGCCTCCATCGGTTCTACCTGCGCCGCCGCCACGCCAAGACCATGCTCGGCCTCGGCCTCGCCACCGTTTCTCTCGTCCTCTTCGGAATCGGAGCTCTTCTCCTGTTCGGCATTGGCGTCTGGTGGCTCGCCGACCTCTTCTTCCTCCCCCGTTGGGTTGCCGAGCACAACGCCCGCCTCATCCCGCCGGGCGGCGTCTCCGCGTCCGGTCGGGCGGCGGGGGCCGGTGCTAGGCGACGCGAAGAGGCAGTCGATCTCCGCACCCTTCTCCTGCGCGCAGCGGAGCGCCGGAGCGGAAGGCTCACCGTGACCCAAGGTGTCATGGCAACCGGCGAGAGCTTCGACGACGTCAGGTCCTGCCTCCAGTGGATGGTCGTCAACGGCCACGCCGACGCCGACAACGACCCCGACAGCGGCGCCGTCGTCTATGTGTTTCCGGAACTCGCGTAGGGCTCGCTATTCCAGAAGCCCGCTCCCCCCTACCTCTTCGAGGCCCTCTGCGGGACAGCACCAGCTCGACAGGATCCTCGTCGGCATCCTTCGCGGCGGCCGCCTGGAACTCCCCTTCCCGAATCGTCTGCGGACGGGCGCACCCCTTGGCTTGACTTGACCGCAAGGATGCAGAGAGCTTCACCGGCTGCGGGCACGTCCGCCCCGGTGAGGAGATTTCCCCGAGGAAGCGAACCCATGGATAAAGTCTTCATATATTGGGATAACTCGAACATCTTTATAAGCGCGAAGGAGGTCGCGGCCCAGCGGGAGGGTGAAGACACCCGGGCGCGAGTCCGAATTCACTTCCGCAACCTGCTTGAGCTCGCTCGCGCGGCCCGGCCCGTCGAGCGGGCGCTGGCGGTCGGCTCCGTGCCGCCGGAGCTTCGCCACGTCTGGCACAGCCTGGGGAACGAAGGTATCGAAGTCCGTCTTCTGGAACGCGGTTCGCTGAGCGGCAGCGAGCAGGGCGTCGATCAGCTGCTCCAGACCGAGATGTTACGGGACGGTTTCGATTTCAACGGCGACCCCGGCATCGCCGTACTACTTACCGGCGATGGCCGCGGATTCTCCGAAGGCGCGGGATTCCACGCCGACCTGGAGCGCATGCGCGACCGCGGCTGGCGGATCGAGGTGTTGTCCTGGCGGCACAGTTGTGCCCGCCGGATGCGCGAATGGGCGACTGAACACGGCGTCTTCATCGCTCTCGATGACTTCTACGAGAGCGTGACCTTCCTCGAAACGCCTGCCGCAGGCTATCCACCTGCCGACGCCCGCTTCGTCACCCCCCTCGACCTCGATCGCCGTCCCCTCGCCTGAAGCCTCCAAGGGCTTCGGCGACCCGGTTTTTCCACCCGGCCCATACCCCTCGGAAGGCGACGGCCGCCGCTCTCAGGCGATTTCTCGGCCCGTAGATTTCCCGAAACCCGCTTGAAGGCCGGGCCCGGAAGCTCTCACCGCGTCAGGAGACGCGCTCGTTTGTCGCTCCTATCCCCTCCGGAAACCTCCGGGAAGCCGTCTGGCTCGCCCTTGGAGCGCTCCGCACCCCTTTGCCCTTACCCTTCGATCTTTCCCGCGTCCTCAGCCCGCTTGCGCGTGCTGGACGCCGACGTCGTGTCCGGTGGCCGCCGAACCGCCGCCAGTATCCGGGCCTCCATGTCCTTCCGGTCCTGCCGCGCCCGGTCGAGCCGTTCCCCGATTCGGGCTTCCACACGGTCGATTCGTTCGCCCACGTCCGCCAAGCCCCGGTCGATCCTTGCCACCGTGCTCTCGATCCGTTCCTCGACGTGGCGGAAGTCGTTGTTCCTCAGACGCTCGTATAGGGAGTCGGCGGCCTCCTTGGCCGCGTCCCTGGCGGCGGCCGAGGCCTGTTCGGCCACCGTGCGCGTGAGCGCCCGCATGCCACCGACCAGGACCGCGAAGAGCGTCACCGCTCCCACGACCAGGGGAAGCACCTCGCCCCACCCGGGCCAAGTCATCGCCGGAGGCCCTTGGACTTTTCCCGGGCCTCCGCGATCTCCCCCTCCAGGCGCGCCCTGATGGTTCCGACGCGTCGCTCCGCGCTCCGGATCCGGAACATCTGCTCGGCCGCCACATCTCCTCTGAGACGCTCCATCTCCTGCCGCCGCGCCAGCTCCGCCATCGTCACCCGGTCCCGCGCCCGACGCTTCTCCTCGGCGTCGGCATGAGCTGCCTCGATCGCCTCCAGCACTACGACGAGCTCGTCGTAGAGCGGATCGAGACCGTCCACCGCCGCGGCCACCGCCGCGCGGATCTCCTCCACCGCCTCCGTCGCAAACTCCGGATCCGGTCGAGTCGCGCTCTGCAGGGCCGTCAACGTCTCCCGGGCGCGGGCGATACCCGCCTCCACGGACATCTTGCGCAGGCGCGCGCCCGTCCTCGCCCGGTTCACGTCGCGCCAGACGTCCGACGCGGCCCCTCTGCGCATCTCATCGAGGCTGCGCCTGCGATCGTACTCCGCGAGGGTCACCGCATCGCCCGCCCACCGTTTCTCCCAGTGGTCCGTGTGGGCCTCCTGGACGGCTTTCCGCGCCGCGATCAGCTCGCCGAACAACGCGTCGAGCTCCCGGATTTCCCGGTCGGCCATGGCGCGCAGCTCCTCGATGTCCCCGGGGAGCGCTTCGGGCTCGTATCCGCTCCCCAAGAGTTCGATGGAGTTCTCCACCATGGTCTCGCCCAACCCGATCCAGAAGTCTCCCCAGCGCCGCAGGCCGGTCTCCAGGGCCTTCCCGATCCGCTCCTCGACCGCTTCGGTGGCGGCCGCCCCTCGCTCCTTGACCGCCTCCGGACTGCACCCGGCCAAGGCGAGCGCGGCCATCGCGGCGGTCGACAGTCCAGTCGTCTTCATTGCGTTCGCTGCGTGAAGCGGGTGAACGGACTTTCCTCGGCCCATTGTGCGGGCGCTCACGGCGGCCGCGCAACTTCTTCGCCGCCGGTTTTCCACAACGGCGAGTTGCACGCCGGAATCCTTGGATGAAAGCGCATACCCAAACGCCGGAATCCTTGGATGAAAGCGCATACCTAACAAGTAGTTTAAACAAGTAATGCAAGACCCTCTCAAGTAGTTCCTCTCCCAATCTGTGGAAAACGCGGAAGCAAAAGCAGCACGACAAACCGAACCACAGTGAGAAAGAGGGAGCCTGACGGCCCCCTCTTCTGAGAGAACGACCCTTCCGGCGTGGCCTCTACTCCGCGGGTCGGATCCTCGGCCGGACCGGACGCAGGACGAGCGCTCCGGACTTGCCCCGGTTTCCGCGCTCGATTCCGTACGTGAAGTCGGGCCACGCCGCCTCGATCTTCTTCAGCTCGCGGAGTGCCTGCCCCCGGAAGTTCTGGATCGCACGCTTGTCGAAGTGCGAAAGGGGCGCGTCCGCGAACTGCCGGTACAGCCAGAGCCAAGGATATCGGACCTCCTCCCGCAGGCGGAACGTGGTGTACGTGATCCACAGGTACAGGTCGATCCCGAGCGAGCAGCGCTTCAGCGCCCGGAGGATGTGCAGATCGATCGGCATCGGCCGCTTCACGATTTCCTCGAAGAACTCCGTGCTCAGTCGGATCCTGCTCTGCCCCCAGAACGTCCGCTGGCCCCCCTCGTCCACCTGCCACCAGAAATCGGATTCGCTCGCGATCATCGCGCCGACGCTCCGCTCCTCGGTGGGGCTCACGTAGGTCATGCGGACGGCCGCGCCGAACAGCCTTTGGATCTGGTTCCTGAGTCTGGTCCGCTGCCCGCGGGGACCTCCTCCCGAAGGGTGAATCCCCAACTTCCGCATGAACTCCGACAGACTCTCGCCGAGCTCGAGCACAGGGGACTGGGTCCGGACCGCCTCCGTGCACACCCACGCGAGCACGAGCCGCGGATAGTTCCCGAACGGAAGACGCTCGTCTCCGGTCGCCGAGATCACCAGCGTGACCGGACCGTTCCGCCGCCTCCACTGAGACGCCGACCCCGGATTCGTGCGCGGCAGCGCGCAGAGCGCCAGCAGCCGCGTCATGAACCCCATTTCCGGGGTTTCCTCGGCCGCCTCCAGGAGCAGCCGTACCTGGCGTGGCGGGAGAAGGTGGTCGAACAAGCCTCCCTCGATCACTTCGCCGATCCGCTTCATCGTCATTCCGACTCCTTGCGTTGCACGGGCGAGGGGCCTACTCTCCGGCGTATGATAATCAGCTTTATCGTGTGGTTGCGACGGCTTGGGTAAAGGTGGGAGATGGAGACTTGCTGTCGAGTCTAGGGGTGACCGAAGACGGAAGCAAACGGTCAGGAAGCGGTTCGGTCGAACCAGCGCCGGACGGTCTCAGGTTGCTCACGAATCCACGGATTCTCTTCTAGCGACTGGACCGGGCTTCAGCTTCTCCACCCCGCCAATGGTGTCGGCGAACGCCGGATCGGTCATAGCGGCGAGCGCGTGCAGGCCCGCTCGCACGAGTTCGCTCTTCGTTGCGCTGAATCCCGCGCTGAAGCATCGACGCTGAAGCTCGGCGATCAGGTCGTGGTCGTCGCGGGGGAAGGAGAAGGTGTCGCGCACGATCGTCCTGCGCGTCGACGGCGCAGGACGGGCTGTTTTTCCGGCCGTGAAGCGGTCGGCGTCACTGAAGCGCTTCTCGACGGCCGCCGTCTCGTCGTCAAGCGATCGGGCCAGGCCACTGAGGGGATCGGTTTTCTTTCTGGCCATCATGTCGCTCCTTTGAGTATGGCGAGGACGTCGTCCGTGAGGCTCGCGATCTCCTCGGCCGCCTTGGAAGCGCGCGGCAGGTCGGCGACCGTCACACCGCCCGCAGCGGCGTGCCGGAACGCTTCGCGGTCGCCGACTTGGGTGTCCAGGACGGGAATGCCGTACTTCGGCAGCAAAGGCGCGAGACTCGCCGCCAGCCGGGTGTGAGCCTTGCGCTGGTTCACGACGAGGCGAGCTCTGAGACCGTCGTTGATGGCCATTACGCTTGCGATCACCTGGCCGATTGCCACGCCGGCCCAAAGGTCCGGAGGCGATGGGATCACGGGTACGAGCGCGAGATCGGCGACCAGGAGAGCGCTCTGGGAGGTCGGCGAATCCGCGGACGGCGGACAATCGACAACGATGTAGTCGAAGACCTCGAGGAACTTCCGGAGTTCCCGGTGCAACCGACCGTCGGTCGCGGCGAGGCCGCCGACCGCGGCCGGGAAAGGAAGGTCCTCGGGGGCGGCTGCGGCCCAGCGGGTCGCCGTCCCCTGGGGGTCGGCGTCGGCGACCATGACGCGGAAGCCGCGGCGGCCGAGCTCGCCGGCGAGGTGCATCGCGAGCGTGGTTTTGCCCGGTCCCCCCTTCTGGTTGACCAGAGCGATGATGCGAGCGGGGCGACGGTCGGTCATAATCGTACCAATGGTGCAAACGGTATAACGGTACAAACGATTAGAACGTGCATAACGAATTGTAACGTTAGAACGGTTGGGAAGGAAGGAAAGAGAGAGCATTGGTGAACGGGTTTGGACGATACGAATGATCAGAATGATATGATCCGTACTAACGATATGAATGGTTCGTAACGACTCCGGCACGGGGGGTATGGCGGAGGACGCACCCGCGTCTTGACGGAACAACGCGCGGGTGTATGAATGATGATGTCATGCATGATTCCGTGAATCGTACCCGAAGGGAGCCCCCTATGCCGAATCAACTCGTCCAGGCCCGCATTGACGGGGCCGTGAAGGAGGAGGCTGCCGCGGTGCTGGCGGCCATGGGCCTGACCGTGTCCGGCGCGTTGCGACTGCTGCTCACCAAGGTAGCGCACGAGAAGGCACTGCCGTTCGCGCCGCTGGTTCCCAACGCCGAGACCATCGAGGCGATGAGGGAAGCCCGCCGGGGCGAGCTGCCCCGGTTCGCCGGCGTCGAGGAGCTGCTCGACGATCTGCATGCGGGCGATTGAGCGGACGAGCCGGTTCAAGCGGGACTACAAGCGGGAGGCTCGCGGTCGGCACCGAACCTACCTCGACGCCGTCCTGGTTCCCGTCGTGGAGGCCTTGGCCAACGACCGGCCGCTGGAGCCGCGGCACCACGACCACGCGCTGAGCGGCGAGTGGGGGGATCACCGCGACTGCCACCTGAAGCCGGACCTGTTGCTGATCTACCAGAAGTTCGGGGCCGACACCTTGCGCCTGGTGCGTCTCGGGTCGCACGCCGAACTCGGACTCTGAAATGGAAAAGGTGAGAGTCGGTACGAACGGTACAAAGGAATCATACGGTACGAACGATTAGAAAGTTTCGTACGATATGAACGGTTGGGATGAACTTGCCCGGGGCCGGTGGCGTGGTGCGCACGAGGTCCTGTAGGCCTCCACCAGGCCGTTTTCCACCCTTCCCGGTACCCAGCCCGGCGGGGAGCGCTCACGGATGATCGAACCGGGCAAGAACGGGCGCCGAAGCGGAAGCGTCGCAAAGGGTCGCTGCGGGGCAGGTTGCTTCGCGAAAAACGGGCGTCCGCTTGTGAGATGGATACTCTCAGGCGATCTCATCGCCCGCAGGTTTCTTGAAATAGCCCGGAAACGACCGCAACCCGGCCTCTAGGCGCGCCGGGGCTGCAACGGGGAAGGGAGGGGCGGCAAGCCGCCGAAGCGGCTCAGGCGTCCTCTGAGGCGGTTTCTCCGTCCGAATCTGCCGGGGCGGCGGCTTGCAGGGGGAGGATGTGGGAATGGGCCCGGTCGGCGAGCTTCGCGAGGACGAGGAGGTCGTCGCGCCGGAAGCTGGATGTGCTGCGCCATTCGCCCTCGTCGTTCCGGTAGAGGCGGTGGAACGAGACGGTGTGATAGGTGTGGCCGTCGGACTCGTTGCGCCAGATGGCGGCCTTGAGCCTGCCGATTCTGATTTCGACGGGTCGTGTCATTTCATCTCTCTCCTCTTCTGTGGAAGTTGTTCGCCGTTCCGCGAAGGAACGGATGTCAGGGGAGGCCTCGGCCCGCGCGGTCCAATCGCCGCCGGGCGGTCTCCAACCGCTGGACGGCGTCGCTGTGTTCGTCCTCCATGCCCGGGACGCCCCTGGTGACCCAGGCGCGAATCACGCAGCGATCGTAGACGGCCGCCAGGTCGTAGAGGTGCTGGCGCCGCTCGCGGGACCGCCGGCGCGCGCGGTCTCCGGGTGGCGGCGTTTCAGATTGCATTGGGAGCTGGTGACAAGATGGGGCGGAGGGGGCTCGTCCCGTCGTCGTCGGGCGGACCCGGCCCGTCGGCCGGGACCCTGCATTGCGGTGGTTCGGGGCGGAGGAGGTGGTGGGTGATCCAGGTGTTGTCCTCGGCCCGCCAGTTGTGGAGCTCCATGGCTTCCTCGACGACGCGCGATCCGTCCGCGCGCCGCCGTATGTGGAGCACGAGGGCGATGCCGTCGACGACGCTCCTGCAGACGACCTCCCAGGGCAGGTCGCCGGCCTGCATGGCGCAGCTCGCGAGGCGCGAGAGCGCGGACGTGGCGTTGTTCGCGTGGATGGTGGTGAGGGATCCTCCGTGGCCCGTGTTGAGGGCCTGGAGGAGGTCGGCGGCCTCCGCGCCCCGGACCTCGCCGACGACGATGTGGTCGGGCCGGTGTCGAAGCGAGTGGCGGACCAGATCGCGGATGGTAACGCTTCCGTCGCCGAGTTCGCGGGCCTCGAAGCGCACGCAGTTGTTCTGGCGGATCTTGAGTTCGAGCGTGTCCTCGATGGAGACGATGCGGTCGGCGTCGGGCAGGAGCGCGATCAGCGCGTTGAGGAGCGTGGTCTTCCCGCTGCCGGTCCCGCCGGCGACGAGGATGTTGCGCTGGTCCGCGAGGATCCTCCGGACGAGTTCGAGCACGTCGGGGCCGAGCGAGCCCATGCGCACGAGGTCCTCGGCCGAGAAGGTGCGCTTGCCGAAGCGTCGGATGGTGATGGCCACGTGGGGCGTGGCGGGCGCGACGCAGATCGCGACGCGCGACCCGTCGTCGAGGCGGGCGTCGATGACCGGCACGGCGGTGGGGTTCAGCCCCAGGGGCCGGGCGATGTGGATGGCGGCGCGCCGGAGCGCGGCGGGATCGAGGCGCTCGGCTGGCCAGGGCCGGAGGCCTTTCCCGGTGCGCTCGACCCAGACGTTGCGCGGCCCGTTGATCATGATTTCGGAGACGTCGAGGTCGTCGAGCAGCTCCTCGAGTCCGGGGAGGAAGGGCTTGAGGTCGTCGAGCGTGATGCTCATGGTGCGTCCTCCTCAGGCGTGGGCGAGCGCGAATCCGGCCGCGGCGGCCGCGAGCCAGCCGAGCGCGGTGGAGGCTACGCCGGTGGCGAGGTGGCGGGCCGACGGGCGCCGCCCGCGCAGCAGTCCGGCGCTGGCGGTCGCCGCGGCGACGGGGAGGAGCGCCGGGAAGACGAGGCCGGCCGTGGCGCCGGCGAAGAACGCGGCCAGGAACATGGCCACCGCCGTGTCGCACAGCGGGCCGAAGGGTCCGCAGGGCAGGAAATCCAGCACGGCGAACCGCCAGCCCGCCAGGGCGATGACGGCAGCGCCCACGAGGAGCGCCGCGGCCGTGCCTGCGGCGTAGACGGCGAGGAAGTGCCTCAGGGGATCGGGCGTGAAGGCGCCGTCCCCTCGTCCGCGCCAGGCCAGTCCCCCGTCGACGGCCGCCAGCAGCCAGGGCCAGCCACCCGCGGAGGCGAGGAACATGGCCGCCGCCGAGTCCGGATGCCCCCAGGCGAGGACGATGGCGGCCCACCCGAGCAGCAGACAGGCGGCCGAGACGGCGACGAGACGGCGCAGCGTGGGAAAGATCACAGGCGTTTCTCCTCGCGCGCCCGCCAGTAGGGGAGGTCCCGGGGCAGGTACCACGGCTTGAGGTAGACGCGGGTGGCGGACAGCGACCGGCGGCCGTCGTAGGGCAGGACGATCGCCTGGCAGTTGTCGAGGAGGGTGAAGGTCCGCGGGTGGAAGAGCGGGTCGCGGCTCTCGCGGAACGACTTGGTCGCGCCGAGGCTGCCTTTCCCGCCGCCGGCCCGGGCCCGGAGGATGGACAGGCCGGGCTGGCTCTGTTCGCTGAAGGAGAAGGTCGGGGCGTAGCGGAGGATCTTGCCGCACATCGCGGAGGCGAGCTCGGCCGACGATTCGTCGGAGAGCGACAGGAAGATCCGCGTGCGGAGCGTCTGGATGAGCGCGCGCCAGGCGTCCTGTCCGGGCAGGACGCTCCGGAGCGAGGAGACGGACTGGGTGGCGACGATGGGGATGCAGCGGCACTGGCGCGTGAGGGCGAAGGCCTTCTCGTCGCCCGAGGGATCGTCCTCGCCCACGGTGACGAAGCTCTGGTACTCGTCGCAGATGAAGACGGCCGGCCGGAAGTACCGGTCGGGCTGCCGCTTCATCTGGGCAGGCCGTTTCAGGAGCGCCTGGAGCCAGGCGTTCTTGAGCATGACGCCCATCGCGCGGGCCAGGGCGGGGCTCGCGCCGGCCGGCATGTTGAGCGCGAGTACGCGGCCGTCCTCGATCAGGCGGTCGAGGCGGGGAAGCGGTCGGAGCACGGCTCCGCCCGCGCTCGGCGGGGCCTCGCCGGGTGGCGGCGCCGGCAGGTCCTCGACCGAAGGCGGCGGCTTGCGCGACTTCGGGCTGTCGGGACAGAAGACGCGGGCGACGTCGGGCAGGTCGAACATGGCCAGGAAGGTGCTCACGCCCTCGACGATCGAGGTCCGGAGCTTCGTGTCGAGCTCCATCCAGTCGTGCTTGTACCAGCGTTCGACGGCGGCGACGCGGTCGGCGAGGTCGCCCGCGGGCGCCGGGGGATCGGGCGTCGTCCACTTGAGGCCGAGTTCGGTGAGCCGGTCGACGAGGTCGTCGTCGGCCCGGGCCACGAAGCGCCCCGGCCCGGCCGGCTTCCAATCCCACGCGTCGAGCGTTGCGTAGTGCTGCTTCCAGATCCCGCCGTCGAGCTCGAGGGTGTTGGGCGGGACGAGGCCGGCGTTGCGCCTGGCCTTTTCGATCGTGCGGGCGAACCGCTTCGGATCGATGGCGCAGCGGTAGACATCGCGGAGAGTGCACCAGGGATCGGGCAGCGCGCGGTGGAGCTCGATGATCCAGCGCACGAGGTTGGTGTAGGCCTGCTGCCAAAACGGTTCCTTGCTCCGGCCGAAGAGCTGGTTGAGGAGGGTCGCGACGGTGTAGGCCAGGGAGTAGGAGTCGAGGTCGCTGTCGAGGGGGTTCCACTGCCAACGGCCGCCGATCCCGAGTTCGATGTAGTCCCTCTCCCTCCCCGCTGTGGTCAGGATGTCGTGGATGTCGTAGCAGAAGTCCCCCTTCACCTCGAGCACCAGGGCGGCCGCGCGTTTCGTCTCGTCGCCGGCCTGCCAGCCGAGCAGCTGCCGGGCGAACGGATTCATGCAAGCGGACGTCTTGCCCGTCCCGATCGCGCCGAAGATCGCGAGGCCGGTGTAGAGCCCCTTCTCGGGAATCGTGAGCCACTCGGGCTGGACGATCTCGGCCGGGACGACGGGGTGGTGCAGCTCGCCGACGACGAGGCTCGGCGCGTCGTCGGCCGGGTCGGCCGGCCAGGGCGGCAGGACGCCCCGCCCCCGGCGGCCGGAGGTCCGCCGCGATTCGATCCAGACGCGCCAGGCGCCGGTGATGAGAAGGACGGACCCGAAAACGGCGGCCCCGGGAGCCACGAGAAACCACGCCCGGATGACGCGGTACGCGGCGGGATCCTCGATCGCGATGAGGTCGAGGATCGGGTTGGCGCCGGAAGCGGGGAACGGCCGGGAGGAGGCGGCCCAGGCGAGGGCCGCGGACCCGAGAACGAACGCCAGCACGGCCCGCCAGGTCAGCGCGCGGGCGAGCGCGGGGAGAACGTGGGCGGCGGTCCAGCCCGCTGCAGCACCGATCACGCGTACGAGCGCGCTCACGCGACTGCCCCGGTCGCCCTAGGCGACCGCAAAGCCTTCCCGCAGGGATAAGTGGGATGGGAGCGACCCCGACCCCCCGGTGTGACGGCCACGCAGCGCGGAGCCGGCCCGGGGGGCCGTTTCGGACAACGAAACGGCGGGGTCGCTCCCATCCCGCCGTTCCGTTCCAGAACGGCACGGCGGAGTCGGTGGAAAGGCTGGCAACCACAGAAGGGGGAGAGAGATGCCGACTCCGGTGCGTGTGACGGCGGTGGACGGAAAAGTGTGACAGGGGGGTGGCTGTCGCAGTCACGCCCCCGGGAAGCGTCCGGAACGGCACGCGCGGCGGTCCGAAGACCCTGGGGGAGGTCCGGATCAGCCGAGGAGCGGGTCATCGGTGAGCCTCCGGCTGACGTGCGTCCGGTAGCCGTCGATGCCGAAGCCCGCCCCGCGTTGGGCAAGGGCGCGGCGTCGAAGAGGCGCGGCGACGCGGACGGCCTGGCTGAAGCCTCCCCACGCGCGGAGCGCGGCGTGGTCCTGCGCGAGGAGCGCGTCCTCGATGAGGTTGAGCTGATCGATCTCGTCCGGCGAAAGCGGCTCGGCCGAGGACGGCGCGAGCCAGGACGCGAGTACCGGCTTGGCGCGATCCAGGGCGGCGAGCGAGCGTCCGATGGCGACCACGTGGACGGATACGCCGACGGCGCGGAGGGCTTCCCAGAGCCGGCGGTGCGCGCCCCCCCAGGTGCGGAGCGCCGACGCCGTCTCGTGGCCCGGATCGGTGTGGACGAAGTGGGCGATGACGCGGTCGCCGGCGATCGGGAGCTTGAGCGCGAAGTGGCGTGTCGTGGTGCCGGCGCCGCGGGGACTGCGGTAGGTGCGCCGGGGCAGGAGCTCGGGATCGATGCCGAGGCTCACGAAGTAGGCGACTTTGTCGTGCTCGGTGGGCAGCCAGGGCAGGCCGGGATGTTTGAGCACGATGTCGAGGGACAGGAGCCGGCGGAAGAGGATCGCGCCGGAGACGAGGCGGCGGTGGCGGACGTTGGCGATGCCGAGTGCGCGGTAGAGGGGCTTGGCCAGGATGTGGCAGAAGCGCTGGCGGCTGTCGGGAAGGGGGTGTTCGCGCGCGACGCCGCGCTCGGTGAGCCGGCGGACGAGCCGGAGCGCGTACTGGCGATGACAGCCGTGGAAGTCGCAGAACTGCGACCGTACGAACGCGCCGCTGTGGAGGCAGACGAGCGCGATCCACTCGGCGTCGCGCCGGGACCAGCCGAGCGCCTCGATGGCCTCGGACCGGCTCCCGAGGTGGGGGATGGCGGCGGCGGCGGGCGCGGGCATTCAGAAGGCCTGCGCGCGGTCGGCTTGGAGATAGCTGATGACGAGCCCGAGCGGGTTGTAGGGCAGGAGGTCGGGGGGCACGGCGTCCTCGAGGAAATAGAACTGGATCGAGGCGGTCCAGCGTTCGCGGGAGGCCTCCTGTCCCTGTTCGAGCGTGACGATGTCGAAGTCCGCCTGGGCGGAATGGGGCGGCTGCGGGTTCGGCAGGATTCGGAGAACGACGTTGGAGACCTGGAGCTCCTCGTCGCTGAAGCCGGCGGCGACTTGGGCGACGGCAGCGCTCTCGGCGTCGAAGGTGGCGCGGGCGAGGCTCGCTTGTAGGAACCGGAGCGAGCGCGACCAGGAGGTCTGCACGGTGGCCGGGCGGCGGCTGTAGAAGTCGACCAGGAACTGGTTGAGGAAGTACTTGGTGGTCGGGTCCAGGGGATCGGCTTGGGCTTCGACGGCGTCGTACGCGAGCGCCTCGGCGCGGCCGATGTCGTCGACGCGGATGACGATGGGCTTGGGCGCCTCGACGTTCGCGAGGCGGACCAGCGCGACGAGGACGAGCAGCAGCGCGGTCCCGAGCCCGACGACGGCGAGGCGCAGGTGGCGGTTGGAGGTCACCTGCTCAGCCCAGATGTCGACGAACTCCTTGCCGGGATCGGATTTCTTCGTGCGGGCCATGGCGTCAGCCTCCTCCCCTGAGTGCGCGGCTGGGTCCGGTGGCGGTGATGAGTTTGGACGCGCCGGCGGCGCCCATGGTGGCGGTGCCGATCATGCCGAGCAGGCCGGAGCTCGGCGCGCCGCTGCCGGTGACGAGCATGTTGGCGAGCGAGCCGATCTTCAGGGTCGCGAGCAGCGCGGCGATCATCAGGAAGATCGTGTGCAGGCCGATGTTGGAGACGAGGTGCAGCTCTCCGTTCTGGACGGCCTGGTTGAGGGATTCGAGGTAGTTGAGGCCGAGCGCGCCCCAGAGCCGGAGCATGGCGTGGGCGAGGACGCTGTAGAGGGTGAAGGTCCACATGGACTTGAACCAGCCCCAGAAGAGGAACGCCATGGGCTGGAAGACGAGCCAAGGGATGAAGATCGGGCCGAGGAAGATGAGGAGGGCGATCGCGATCTTGGCCCAGAGCACCTGGGCGTAGGAGACGGCGAAGATCAGCGTGAAGGCGACGAGCAGCAGCGGAACGATGGTCAGCTGCATGAGGAGTTCGTAGATGACGCTGCCGAGCCTCAGGATGTTGAAGTTGGTGCCGCTCACGCGGTTGGTCATGTCGCTCCAGATGTCGCGGAGCGCGTCGAACATGACCTGGCCGATGTCGGCCGAGACAAGGTTGGCGATGAAGTCGCCGCCGCCGGTGATGGTCCGGGGGAAGCTGAGGGTCATGCCGGGGAGGGGGGCGGTGTAGAACTCGAGCATCCAGAGGGGGATGCCGATCCCGAAGACGAGGCGGACGAGCTCCCAGGCCTTGAAGTCGCCGCTGTAGGCGATCCTGAGCCCGGTCCAGACGACGATGATCGAGGCGAGCCCGGTCCAAAGGTCGAGGCCGATGGCGAGGATCGGGGCGGGGTCGAGCATCCCGTTGAGGGCGTTGTCGAGGAACCCGGCGAGATTGTCGAGCTGGTCAGGAGGGACCTGGGTGACGGTGGGCGTGGTCGGGGGCGGAACCTGGACGATCACGGGTTGTTCAGCTTGAGAACGTTGAAGTAGTCGCGGCTGGCCGAAGCCGTGCGGATCTGGTTCATCCGCTGCTGCCAGGCGGCGATGTCGGCCGCCCACTGCTGGAGGCGGATCCGTTCGCGACGCTCCTCCTCCTGGCGTTCGAGCCCGTCCTGCACGGAGCTGAGGGCCATGAGCTGGGCGAGGGCGAGGTCGACCTCGCTCCCGGTCAGCTGGTTGGCGACCTGGAGTTGCTGGAGGGCGGTGTTGGAGAGGTTGGTCTCGCCGCGGAGGCCGGTGAGCGAGGCTTGGGCGGTGGCGAGGGTTTCGGAAAGGCGCCCGGCGGCCTCGAAGACGGCGTAGTCGACGGCCTGCCGCCGTTCGACGGCGTCGCGCCGCTCGCGCCACTGTTCGGCGAAGGCGGCGGCGTGGGCGGTGTCGTTCGGAAAGAGGGCGCGGATGTCGCTCTCGTCCACGGAGTCCGCGGCGGCGAGCGCGGTCTGCCAGTGGTTGACGAGCGAGGCGCTGTTGGAGCCCATGCCGAGCACGGCGTTCGCGAGGGTGCGCGTGTCTCCGGTGAAGGTGTTGGCCCAGCCGACGGTCTGGTCGAGGAGGTCGGCCGGCGCGGAGGAAAGCTGCTGAAAGGACGATGTCAGCGCTCCGACCTCGCCGAGGGCCTCGTCGCGCATGTGCTCGAGCTGGTCCTCGAGCTCGTCGAACTGCTGCCGGAGCGTGGCGATGCTGGTGACCTGGTGTCCGATCTGGGTCAGCTGCTGCGCGATGATGATGCCGCGCTGCGCGATGGCCCCGAGGTCGGAGATGATCGGGATCTGCGCGTGCGCGGGGACGGGAGCGAGCAGGGCGGCCGCGATGGCGAGCTGGCGGACGAGGGGTTTCATGGCAGTCCTCCCGTGTGGTAGCTGCGGGGCACGAGCACGTCGTTGGTGAACCAGACGCGCAGGCGGTGGCCGGCGCGGATGGTGATGGTGGGCAGGCGGTTGAGATAGGGTTCGAGGATCTGCATCGAGGTTTGGGCCATGCCGGCGCCGATGGCGGCCTGGGGGCTGTACGGATCGGCGCGGAAGCTGAGGCCGCTCAGCAGGCCGACGGCGCCGGCCGCGAAGAAGGTGGACCAGAAATGGCGGTCGACCTGGTCGCGGAGCGCGCCCTCGCCGATCTGGTTGAGGCCCTGGAAGCGGAGCGCGACATACCGGCCGTCCGGCAGGATGAGCCGGTGGAACCCCACGGCGAGGCGCGACTGGTCGCGGCCCGCGACGGCCTGGGCGGTGCCGATGAGTCGGCTTCCGCGCGGGATGAGCACGCGCAGGCGGTCGGCGGAGCGGAACGGGACGGCGACCATGGCGAGCACGGGGCTGGGGAACTCGCCGTCGAGCTGGTTGACGAGGACGGCCTCGAGGAAGCTGCCCTCGTAGACGCGCTCCCAGCCCGCGGGATCGTCGGGCGTGACGAGGCGGGGCGGGTTGGCGTAGTCCGGCAGGTCGCCGGAGTTGGGGAGCGGCACGTCGAGCGTGCCCGGCGCGGGCGTTTCGGACGGCGGGAGCGCGCCGGGGTCCTGGAGGGCCTGAAGCAGGTCGGTCATGGGATCGGCGGAAGCGGGCGCGGTGGTTGCCGCGGGCGCGGCGATGGCACCGGCGGCGGGGCCTCCGCCTCCGCGGCTAGCATCGCGGAAGCTCAGGGCGACGGGCTCGGCCCGGAGCGAGCGGAGCCGGCGGTCCAGGCTCTCGAGCCGGAACGTTCTCCGGATCTGGGTTTCCTCGGGATCCTCGATCTCGCCGGTCACGGGATCGACGGCGGGCGGCGGGGCGTCTCCGGATCCTGCGGCCAGCAGGGCGGCGGCGCGCGCTCTTGCCTCCTCGGCCGCCAGGGCGGCGGCGGCCTGTTGCTGCCGCTGCCGTTCGCGGTCGACCTGGGTCTGGAGTTGAGGTTCGACGGACCCTCCGGGCGCGGGCGCCTGTGGAGGGGCCGGGGCGGGCGCACCGGCCGGGTCGTCTTCCTCGCCGGACCCGACGCTGAGGACGAGCGCCAGGACGAGGACGGTGCCGAGCCCGATGCCGAGCTTGGTAACGAGGCCTCCGGGCAGCGCGCCGGCGGGCTTCGGGATGCGCTGTTTCCAGCTGGACATGGGGCCTCCTCAGCCGCCGAAGGGATTGGGCGGCGTCCAGCGCCAGCGGACGCGTTCCTCGCCGATCTGAAGCCAGCCGGGGCCGATGATGCGGCGCACGACGTAGAGCCCGTCCTCGGTCAGGTCGTAGGGCACGAGGCTCGGCTCGCCGTCCTTGATCTCGTAGAGCGCGGGGGTCTCCTGGGCGATCGACCGGAGATAGGTGTACTCCCCGTCGTGCCACATGCCCTCGACGAGGAACGGCCAGCGAACGGCCTCCTCGTCGAGGCGGTAGGGCCAGCGCAGACGGGTGGGGTAGTCGCTCCGGAACGCGTCGATCTGCTCCTGCGCCTCGGCGCGCGCCTCGGCGACCGCGAGCTGAGCCCGTTCGGCGATGGCCTGGTAGCCCTGGATGCTCGAACGGGGGACGAAGGCGGGCTCGTGGGCACCGTCGGCCCCCATGGCGACGGCGGCCGCTTCGGCGCCGGCGCCCGCTCCGCCGAAGCGCACGACGAGATGCGGCTCCGCGTCGGAGCGCTCGGCGACCATGAACGAATAGATGCGTCCGGACTCGCAGACGAGCGCGACGTTGGTGGCGACCGCGGCCTCGACGGGCTTCAGGAACGCGACGTTGGCGGATCCGGACAGATGCCAGTACTCGGCGTCGCCGACGACGAAGTCGAGGATCGTCTCGTGCGCGGGCAGCGTGATGACGGTGGTGTGGCGGACGCGCGTGGTGATCTCGAACACCGTCTGCGCGGGCGTGTCCTCGAGCACGAGGATGTGGGGGTCCTGGCCGGCGGCGGCCGCGGGGGAGAGCGACAAGAGGAGGGCGGCGGCGAGCGGTCTGGTCATTTCGAGTCCTCCCGCGTGGAGGAAAGGGGATCGTTGCCCGGGCGCCCGAGGCGGCGGAGCTCGCGCCGGATATCTCTCAGGGCGACGGTCAGGTTCTGGCCGACGTGTGCGCCGACCACGATGGCGATGGCCAGCAGGAAGGCGAGTTGATAGATCTCGACGGCGAGCGCGTGCGTGGAGTGGGAGACCGGACCTCCGGAAAGCGCGGTCGCCGCGGCGCTGCAGGTGAAGAGGATGCCCAGGACCAGGCCGGCAGCGAGGCCCGCGCCGGCGAGCGTTGCGAAATGTCGTGCGGTCATGGCCTTCTCTCTCCCCTCACTGTGGTCGTGCAAGGGCCTTGAGGCCCTCCTCGAGGCCGTGGGCGTCGACGGCCGCGGCGCGGCGCTCGGCGTCGACGGGCGAGGACGTGTAGAGCCAGTAGCTTTCGGGATCGACCTCGAGGCGCAGGATCCCGGCCGCCTGGGCGCGCCGCAGGTACAGCTCGCGCTTGGGCAGGAGCTCGCGGATCGTCCGCATCTCGGTCTCGTTGAGGCGAAAGACGTCGGCGACGTCCTGCGGGAGGTCCGGATTCGCAAGGAACAGCTTCGTGGGCATGCTCTCGAGCAGAGCCGCCGCCCCCCTGGTGGCGGTCAGGTCCACGGCGGACTGGGTCGCGAGGATCAGGGCGGCGTTGCGCTTCCGCCACGTCTTCGCGGCCTCCGCGAGATAACCAAGCACGGCGGGATCGGCGAGGTACTTCCAGGCCTCGTCGACGACCATGAGCTTGACGCGGGCGACGTCGGCCGGGTCGTCCAGCGCGAGGCGCATGCGTTCGAGCAGGTAGAAGAGCGCGGCCTGGCAGAGGTCCTCGTGCTCGGCCGCTCCGGCCAGGTCGATGACCTGCCAGTCGTCGAGCCGGAGCTCGTCGCCGCCGGGGTTGTCGAAGTAGCGGGCCCATGCGCCGTCGCCGTGCCAGCGGCTGAGCGCGGGCCACATCGGCCGGGGCAGGCTGCGCACGAAGGCGCCGAGGGTGCGCCGTTCCGGGGGGAAGGCGTAGAGGTCCTGGACGCGCTCGCGGAGTTCGGAGGGATCGTCGCCCGTCGGCGCGTAGCCTCCGAGCCGGAGCAGGCGGGTTACCCAGCCGGTGAGGAAGTTGAAGGTCCGTTCGCCGGCCGGGAGCGAGAAGGGCCGGAGCGCGACATCGGCGCCGGTCTCGGGCGAGAGCTCGAGGTAGCCGCCGCCCAGGAACTGGGTGAGCCAGCGGTACGAGCCGCCGAGGTCGAGGATCAGGACGCGCGGGTCGTACTGCAGCCCCTGCACGAGGAGGAAGTTGAGCAGGAAGCTCTTGCCGGCGCCGGTCGCGCCGAGGATGAGGGTGTGGCCCACGTCGCCGGCGAAGAGGTCGTAGTGGTAGGGGGTTCGCGAGCGGGTCTCGAAGACGGCGAGCGCGGGCCGGTCCAGATGCCCGCTCCGGGGCGTGCCCCTCGGGGCGCCGAAGATCGGAGCGAGGCAGGCCGCGACGC
>JAJEBR010000041.1 GCA_022822445.1 Gemmatimonadota bacterium
CCCCTCGTTCCTCCCTCCAGCAGCACCGGTAAGGCCCATCCCACCCTCTGACCCTGCGTCAAGCAGCCCCGGCGGCGCACCGGACACTCCGTTGGGTCACGAAATGGCTGAAATCAGGCCGGCGTGCAGGATCCGGGGTAATCCTGTCACTCTTTCGGGCCTGCTGAACACCGGCCGCACGGAGGTTCTCCAGTATCACCTCGGCAAAGTCACGCGCGCCGCCATACTCGACGGTCGAAGGCTCAGCCACCTTTTCGAGCAGCTCCTCGTGTTCGTCAACGGCGAGAAGGCGGTGGGGGGACAGGCTCTCCACCGTGAATGGACCGGCGACGCGGACCACCTTCTTTTCCTCGTACGGCTTGTCGTAGAGGTACTCGAAGGGTGCGTTGGCGGCGATGGAGCCGTCGATGTCCTTCTGACGTGCAATGCGGGCCTCCCACCAAGCGGCGTGGAGCTCCTTGGCCTTGATCGGCCAATCGTCGTTGTTGTCGCGCGGGATCTGCCATTCCTCCCAGGACTCGCCAAGTGACGCATTCAGGTCGTGGCGTAGGGGCTCGAGGGTTCCCTGGTATCGCTCCCAGATGACGTCGATCTCGGCGTTGTTGGCGATCTGTTTCAGGGTGATGTGGGGAACTCGCTGGTAGACGAATCCCTGACGGATGCGACCGTAGGTGGGCTCGTTGGACGGGACCTTGCGCGTGATCCGCGCTTCCTTCTTCTGGCCCTCGAGGCTGTCGGCTAGTAGGTAGTAGGGGTGGCGGGCACCCATGATGCGAGCGCGGGCCAGCGCCAGGGCGACACGGGAGGTGTCAATGGTGATCCACCGGCGGCCCCACTGCTCGGCGACATAGGCGGTGGTGCCGGAACCGCAGGTGGGATCGAGGACGAGGTCGCCCGGATCGGTGGCCATAAGGATGCAGCGTTGAATGACCTTGGCGTTGGTTTGGACAACGTAGGTCTTTCGCATTCCGCTGCCCGATGCGGTGTCGATCCAGAGGTTCGGGACAGGATTTACGGGATTGTCGCCAACGTAGCGGACATAGTTCAACGTCCTTCCAGCTTGCACAACGCGGTCAGCCCTCACGAGTCTTTGCATTCCTTCTTCGTTTGTCGACCAGCTGCGCCCCGCAGTCGGCAAGAACCGTTTTCCGAATACTTCGAAGCCATAGACGCAACTTGGGGTTCGCCCTGCAGCTAAGAGGATTTGGAAACGTGCAAACTCGCGTAGCGGAACCACATCGCCAGAAACGATTCGTCGGTAGTGCCCGACCGTATCCTTGACAAGTGAATAGGCTGCATCGCTCTCGGGAGTCTTGGAAGAGAAGATTGTATGCCGTTTCGTGTACTCGATGTCACGCCCGTACCAAAGGACGAAGTCAGCAACGCCGGCCATCTTCCCTTTGCCTAGTCCAGCTGTCTTTTTGAAGACGATCTCAGAAACAAAGTTCTCCTCCCCAAACACCTCATCCATCACCGCCCTAACCCGGTGCACGTTCTCATCTCCGATCTGCACGAACACCGATCCGCTGTCCGCAAGCAAGTCCCGCGCGACCGTCAACCGGTCCCGCAGATAAGCCAGATACGAGTGGATCCCATCGCGCCATGTATCCCGGAACGCCTTCACCTGCTCCGGCTCCCGGCTTATGTGCTCCTTCTTCCCATCCCTAACGTCCCGGCTCGTCGTCGACCACTGGAAATTCGAGTTGAACTTGATCCCGTACGGCGGGTCCATGTAGATGCACTGCACCTTCCCCCGCAGCCCCTCCCGCTCCGCCAGCGACGCCATCACATGCAGACTGTCCCCGAGGATCATTCGATTCGACCAGTTCGCCTCGTGCTGGTAGAACTCGGTGCGGGCGTCGCCATCGGGCAGTCCGTTGAAGTCGGCGAACAGGTCGATGGTCTCTTCCTCGGGGTTCTCCTCCTTCGAATAGCGCTTCAGCGAGTCGATCAGGACCTTCGGATGGACCTTCTCCTGTATGTAGAGGGGTGGGGCCTGGGCCACCAGAGGCTCGGCGTCCTGCGCGCCCTTGCCCCGCCACACGAGCTGCGGGTCGAGGTCTCGGTTGCGACGCTCGTAGGCGACCTGAATGGGAAGGCGCTCCTCGCTCTTCATCACGGACTGGTATTCGGCCGTGGGGATGTTCTTGCGGGACTCGTCGTGGGTAATCGCGGTGATCGTCTTCGGCTTCTTGGCTTTAGCCATCTCGCAGGTGGGTTGGGGGAATCAGTGGTTTCCCGGATGCGCCACGTCAAAGTCGACGGCCAAGCGCTCCAGATTCTTGTCGTGGGTCCACAGCCGGGTTCCGGGCCGTCGCAGGGTCGAGTACAGCAGGTGCGCGTCGATGAACCCGATGCCACGGCCCATCAGGCCCTCGGCCTCAATCCAGTCGATGACTTCATCATGATCGTGCTGGGGAACACGCGGCAACGCCCGCCAGACGTGAAAACGCTGGTCCCGGTGCGAGAACATGCCGCAGGCAAGCTCTCCGAGGACCATCGGGTGCATAAGGATCTCAGGCGTCTCCAGGTACTCGGAAAGAACTCGATTCGGATGCTGCGAATGTCGGATCCACACCGATGTGTCCACAAGAATCAACCCCAGATCTCCCAAGGGCGCTTGCGCGGTGGAACCCACGCGTCGGGATCGGAACCGCCCATGCGGATAAGCTCTTCGGCCGCGATGGCCGCCGGGTCGCCTTGGGCGATGCGGATCAGGTGGTGGAAACGGTTCTGGATCACTGTCTCGAAGTCCCCTTCCATCTCCAGCACGTTCCGAAACTCCGCGAAGGCCCAGCGCCCGAACGACCCGAGGTTGTTTACCCCGGGCACCCAGTAGCTGTCCATGGTCTTCTTCTTGTCCTTGGCGTCCTCGCCCCGATACCCCTTGATCTCCACCACGAGGTTCAGCAGGTCGTCCGGTCCCTTCCCGTCGTCCACCGCCACGATGAAGTCCGGCACGTAGGTGCGGTTCTCCATCCCCTGCCGATAGGGGACGGTGAACCCGAGGTTGTGGTTCTTCACGTACGCCAGCACCTGCTGGTGACCCTCCACCACCCGGCAGAACTCGCCCTCCCAGCTGCTGTCGAGGACTGCCCAGTTCACATGGGAGCGGCGTGGATCCGTCCTGTAGCGGCTGGTCTTCGACGTGTAGAAATCGACATCTGCGGTGGTCCCGACCGGATTGTAGGGATTCAGGACGGCCTTCACGATTCCATCACCAGCCCCGGCCTTGACGATCGCGGCGGTGATCCGGTCGCAGGCCCAGTCGAGCAGCTGCAGGTAGAGGAGCTGCGCGGGGTACGTTCCTCCGCTGCACACCAGACAGGTCTCCAGCCACTGGCGCGAGATCCGCTTGAGCTGCCCGAACAGATGGAGCTTCGGCGCCTCCCCGGAATCCCGCCACTTGGTGTAGATGAGATGCTTGGTCATCTCATACAGGACCCGGTTGGTCCGCGTGCTCTCCAGGTGGCGCACGTTCAGGTCCACGCCCTCGCCGACGATTCCAGAGTTCCGCACCTTCGTCGAGCCCACGATTTCGGGCGTCAGCTCCAGCACATGATCCTCGTTGAATGCGGCCTCCAGGTGGTCATTGGGAGGCTCAATCCGATACCCGGTCACCCGCGGGAAACAAATCTCCAGCTCGTCTCTCTCCGGCCGGACCGCGTGCACCCGCACGGTTTCCCTCGGCGGCTTCGGCGGGGCGACCACCGGCTCGGCCGTGAAGTCGAAGGGGATGCCCAGCACGTCGGCGTACTCCACGTCGAAGAGGTTGTCCTCGTTGAGGTCGTAGGACTGGCGCCGAAGCGCGCGCCCGACCGCCTGCTCACACAGCAACTGGGTTCCGAACGCCCGTACGCCGAGCACATGGGTGACGGTGTTGGCGTCCCATCCCTCGGTCAGCATCGAGACCGAAACCACGCAACGGATCGAGTCGCCGAGCGTGCCCGGCTTTCCGACGGTGTTCATCACTTCGCGAAGCAGATCCTGGTCGGTGATGTCGTCCCCGTCACTGCGGTTTCCGGTGCGCGCGACGCGCTCCTGCCGGAAGCGCTCGATCTCGTCGGCGGCGATCTTGCGGAAGTTCCTGTCCAGCGCGTCGCCGGACTCGAGCTGGATGCTGTCGATCAGCAGGGTGCGCGGACGAGCGAGCCGGTTGCCGTGATCGTCGAAATTGCGAAAAAGGGCCAGTCGTCCATTCTGAACTGCCTGATTGCCGTTCTCGGACGGCCGCTGGAAGCCGGAAATGTACTCGTACACCAGCTTCGACGACGATGTGTTGTTGCATACGATGATGAAGCACGGCGGCACCGGAATCTCGGCCTCTTCCCAGAGCCCGAATGTCTTCTCGTAGTGCCCGTACAGCGCCTGGAGAGCGGTCTGGAGGCGTACCGGCAGCATCAGCGGATCGAGTTCGCCCGCCTTGCCCCGTCCCTTCTTCGGCATCTTGTCCCGGATGTGCTCCCATAGCTTCCGGAACATGGGCATTTCGGCGCCGGGGATGTTGTCGGCCACCGGCACCCGCGGGAGTTTGACGATTCCGCACTCGATCGCATCCATGAGAGAGAAGTCGCTCATCGTCCAGGGGAAGAGTGTCCCCTCGGCGTAGCCGGAGCCCCGGAGGAAGAAGGGCGTGGCGGACAGGTCCATCACGCGACTCACGTCGAGCCTCCGCGCCACCGCCTCCAGCCCGGAGATCCACAGCCGCGCGGCCTCAGTGTTCTGATTGGCTTCCTTCCTGTCGTCGCCCTTCAGGACCCCTTCGTCGCCAGACCCCGGCTTCTCGCGGTAGCAGTGGTGGGCCTCGTCGTTGAAGACCATCACGCGCTTCACACTCATCAGCCCGGGCATCACACGCTGGAGCATCTGCCCCTCGGTCTCCTGGGTCTGGGGGGCAGTCCCGGTCTTGCCCGTCAACAGCGCCCTGTTCCCCTTCGGCAGAGACACGCGCTCACGCAGCTTGAACGCGTGGTAGTTCGTGATCACGATCCTGGCCTGGTAGATGTCCTGGAGCATCTCGCTGGGAATCAGCTCGCGTTTCCTGTAATAGGCGTCCGGGTCGTTGGGGTGGAGCACCCGCAGCCGGTCGCGGATGGTGATCCCCGGGGTCACGATCAGGAACCCGCGCGTGAACCGCGGGCTGTTGGGGTGGCGCACGGCGTTGATCGTTTGCCAGGCGATGAGCATGGCCATGACCGTCGTCTTCCCGGCGCCCGTGGCCATCTTGAGCGCGAGGCGCGACAGTCCCGGATTCGCGGCGTGACTGACGTCGTCCAGGCTGCGGAGCAGGCCCGTGATCGCCTTTGCGCGACTCCTCGGGGCCACCTCGGTGAGCCAAATCGCGGTCTCGGCCGCCTCGACTTGGCAGAAGAACGGGCGGATGCCGCTGAACTTGTGGGACCGCCAGTGCCGGAGGAGCCTCGCGGTGGTCGGCGTCACCCCCCAGTCGTTCGGGTTGGGAATGTCGCGCCACCGGTCCACTTGTCGGCGGACGGCGTTGATCTGCGCGGTCAGGTACTCCTCGTCGTCGGTCGAGAGCTCTTCGTGCTCGTCGATCCTGAGCCGCGCCTGGGTGGCAGAGGTCCCAGTCTGCTGCGCCGTCGGGAACGGCGTGATGAACTGCGCAGGACGGCGCCCTTCAAGAATCTGATGAGTGGGCTGTCCGTCGCTGTCCAGCTCCCAGTGCCGGCGGGGGTACTCATAGGGGTTGTTCAGAATCGGCCGCTCGAAGAAGCGGCTGACAGAGGAGTCTGCCGCCGGGGAGCCGTTGGAGCTGGTGGACACGGCTTCTGAGCCTCCTGTCACGATAGCGGATGCCGAACGGGGTAAATGATAACACTGCGGCAGGCCATCGGAGTGCGCTACGCGCCCCCCGGCCGTGGAGGTTCGGCCGTCACCGACCGTGCGGCAGCATGACGAACCCCGCCGCCGCGAAATGGCCGTCCAGCGTGAGGGCTTCGCGGATGCCGAGCTCGGTCATCACGACGAAGCTGGCCGCGTCCGCGAGTGTGAAGGGCTGATCGGCGAACGGCTCGATCCAGCCGCTGATCGCGGTCGCCGTCCGCTCGGGTGTGATGGTTTCGACCTGGTTCGGACTCTGGCTGACCGATTCGAGGAAGGCGAAGGCGGCATGGCGCCCAGCCCGGCGGAGGAGCAGCGCGTGGGTCTCGGCCACGACCAGGTTGGTGCTGACGAGTTGAGCGCCGCTGCGGATCTGCTGGCGCAGCTCCCTGGCCAGAACGTTGTGATCCCGGTGGGCGGCGTTGACGAGGGAGTACCACGCGCTCGTGTCAACGAAGAGCCCCTTCACCCCGTTTCGCCCTCGTGCGGGGGCGGCGGTGGCTGAGACGGCGGGCCCGGCGGGCGGCCCAGCCACGAATCGACCTCGCAGTCGGCGAGAACCTCGTCGTGATTCCGGGCGACATCGAGTTCGGGGTCGTCCGCCACGGAAACGATTCCGATGATGCCAAGTGCGGGATGGCTCTCCGGGTCCGAGACCTGGCGCTCGAGCGCTTCGAGACCCCGCCTGAGGACATCTGACTTGGAGGTGTCCAGCCTCGCCGTCAGCCGGTCAAGGCGCTCCTTTTCGGCGGGGCGCAGGTAGACCTGGACGGGCTCGGCCACGCGGCGGGCGGATCTGGATTCATGATGATCGGTCATGAATCATGATAACATATATGGTTGCTTCCGCCAAGAGAGCCCTTCGCTCAGGCCACCACGCGGTAGATTCGCCGCTCGAGGTCGCCAGAGAGGGCCGCGACTACTTCGGGGACGAGCGGTATCAGTTCCTGCAACCGCGTGCGCCGTGCGATCATGATGACTACCGGGATCGGCAGGTTGGCGACGTTCTGCTGGTACTCGAACCCTTGGTCGACCGTGATGATGGAGTCGAATCCATGATCGGCCGCAAGGCGCAGCAACGCTCCGTTTCCACAACCGGCCCAACCCATCTGTTGGACGGTCTGAATCTCGAACGAAACCGGAAACGACGAGGCGAGTCGTCTCGGTGTGGATTCGTCAAGCAAAACTCTCATTTCCACCGCCTACCAATGCCGTCGTGGCGCGCTCAAGCAGTTCGACGGCTTGGTCTCTCGTGACCGTGGGGTAATCGTCGAGGAACTCGTCAAGCCGGTCGCCCGCTTCAAGATGCTCCATCAGAATCCTCACCGGGACGCGCGTCCCGCGGAACACGGGAGTTCCGCCCAGGATTTCTGGATTCCTGTCGATCAGCTTGTCGGTCATGATTGCCTCCGTCCCTCTAACGATAGCCCCTTTCCGCGGGTCCCCGCATCTCCAGCCTGAATCGGTTGCGCTTAAGACCCCCGATCCCCTAGCGTAGTACCGCGAAGCCATTCGATTCCCGCTCGTGCAGCGCAGGAGACACCATGTCTACATTCGTGCTGGTTCGTCGTGTCCAGGTATCGGACACCCAGGCGTGCGGACCTTTCACAGCACTTCCTCCGGAGCAGGTCGCTTGCCGCTAGCCTGATCGCTCAGGCTCCCGTCGAACGAAACGATCTGGTCGTCGAGATCGGGCCGGGCCGGGGCGTTCTCACCCGGGAACTGGCACGTCAATGCCGTGAGGTCGTCGCGGTAGAGTTCGACGGGGCGCTTTCCGAGGCGCTTCGCACGCGCTTCCTGAGTGACGGCCGTGTCACGATCGTCAGGTCCGACTTTCTGCGTTTTCGGCTGCCCGACGTCCGCTACAAGGTGCTGGGGAACATTCCGTTCAACCGGACTGCCGCCATTGTCCGGCGGCTCGTCCAGGCCGATTCTCCACCGCAGGACGCCTGGCTCGTAGTCCAGCGTGAAGCGGCGGAACGGTTTGCCGGCGGTCCCTGTTCCCGGGAGACGCTGTCCTCGCTGCTGCTCAAGCCGTGGTGGCAGATCGAGATCGTGCGGCGCTTTCGCCGTACCGACTTCGACCCCCCTCCCGGCGTCGACGCCGTCGCGCTCTGGCTGGCCCGTCGAACCAGACCGCTTGTGGACCGATTGCAGGCCGCTGACTACCGGCGCTTCATCCGGGGGTGCTTCGGTCGCGACGGCCGTTCGATCAGGCGCTGTCTGCGATCCGAATTCACGCGAACGCAGATCCATCGGCTGAGTCGAGACCTCAGGTTCGAACCTTCCGGACCACCCCGCGGCCTCACCTTCGACCAGTGGCTCGCACTCTTCAGGTTCCGGCGCCTGACGCAATCGTAGGCGCCGATGCCGCATCGGCTCACCAGTCCGCTCAACCCGCCGCCGACGTCACCCGGCGCCGCCCGGCCCGGTCGCCTTGATCGGCCAACCGACTCGACGTAACATCCGTGTCGGCGCCGGTCTCGCGAGACCGGGTATCGTCCGCGGGGTACGGGAGAGCGAAGGTATGGCCCACCTGATCGGTCTTCGACGATCACAGGCGTGCGTGCGCGCGCCGGTGGGAGCGGCCATTGCCTTTTCGCTCCTCATGGTAACCGCCGTCGAGGGGTCCCACGAGCACACGGAGGACGAGCTGCCAGCCGTCTGTCCCGTCTGCGAACTCGGTCACCAGGGTCCGCCGACACCCGCGATGGGCACAGCGGCCATCGTCGAACCGGGCGTGGTGCACGCCCCCGCGCTTCCCGGACGCCGGTCGGTTTCCGGGACGGTCCATCTCTCCGCTCATCGAAGTCGCGCTCCGCCGCCCACCATCTCTCTGTAGCGACAAGCCCCTCTGCCGGCCCCGTGCGCCGGCAGCAGACCTGTCCAGCCGGTGCGTCGATGACGGCGTACCCAACGCGAGAGATGGAAACCCATGCAGACCGCCGAATCGCGGGCGGGGCACGCGCCCCTTCTGGAGGCCCGCGGACTCAGCAAGGACTACGGTGACACCCGGGCCCTTGACTCCCTCGACCTGGCCATAGCGCCGGGTGAGGTCTATTGCCTCCTCGGCCCCAACGGCGCGGGGAAGACCACCACCATCAACCTCTTCCTGGGATTCGTGGCGCCCTCGGGTGGCCAGGCCCTTGTTTCCGGCCTGGACGTATCCACGCACGACCGCGAGACGAAGCAGCAGCTCGCCTACATACCCGAGCAGGTGATGCTGTACCGCAATCTCAGCGGACTCGAAAACCTGGAGTACTTCGCCGCGTTGGGCGGGCGGGGATCGCTGGGCCGGGAACGGCTCGCCGGCATCCTGGTCGAAGCCGGCCTGGAGCGTGACGCGGTCGACCGGCGCGTATCCGATTACTCGAAGGGGATGCGGCAGAAGGTCGGCATCGCGATCGCCATGGCCAAGGAGGCCGCCGTGCTGCTGCTCGACGAGCCGACCTCCGGCCTCGATCCCAAGGCCTCGAACGAGTTCTCGGCCCTGGTCGAGCGGCTCAGGGAACGAGGCGTCGCAGTGCTCATGGCGACTCACGACCTGTTTCGCGCCAAGGACACCGGGACCCGTGTGGGCATCATGCGATACGGGCGCCTCGTCACGGAACTGAGCACCGACCAGATCGGCCACGCCGACCTCGAGCGCATCTACCTGGAACACATGCACGACTAGGGGACACCGATGATCAGACACATAATCCGCAAGGAGTTCACCGACATCGTTCGGGACGGGCGCTTCCGCTGGTGCTCGATCCTGGTGGGCGCGCTGCTGCTGGTCGCCCTCGGCCACGGGTGGGTTCAGGCCCGCAACGCGCAGCAGGAGCACGCAGCCGCGCAGGCCACCGCCCGCGAGCACTGGGAAACGCAGGGCGAGAAGAATCCGCATTCGGCGGCCCACTACGGCATCTACGCGTTCAAGCCCCGTCTGGCGTTGTCCTTCGTCGACGAGGGAGTTGACCCGTACACCGGCACGTCGGTCTGGCTGGAGGCTCACCGGCAGAACGACTTCCTCCTGCGCCCGGCCCAGGACGCGACCGCCGCACAGCGGATCGGGGTGCTGACCGCTGCCCAGGTGCTGCAGCATCTCGTGCCCCTGCTCATCATCCTGCTCACCTTTGGCGCATTCGCCGGCGAGCGGGAACGCGGCACGTTGCGCCAACTGCTGGCCAGCGGGATCGGTCGGCGAGAGCTGGCCGTGGGCAAGGCACTGGGTGTGGGTGGGGCGCTGGCCTTGATGTTGGTGCCGGCCGCCCTGGTGGGTGCTGCGGCCCTGGTCGTCGTGAGTCCCGGTCCGGCTGCATCCCCCCTGGCCCGGGGTGTGGTCCTGGCCGGAGTCTACCTGGCCTACTTCACCGTATTCCTCGCGCTCTCCCTGGCCGTGTCCGCGTGGGCCCGCTCGGCGCGCACCGCGCTCGTGATTCTGCTGGGCGTGTGGGTGGTGAACGGGCTGGTGGCCCCGCGAGTCGCGGTGGACCTGTCGAAGTGGCTGCACCCGACGCCGTCGGCGATCGAGTTCGCCCGCACGATCGAACGCGAAATGGCCTCCGGCGTGGCGGACATCTCCCCTCCGGACCGCGATGCGTCGACCGAGCGTCTGCTGGCCGAATATGGAGTGGAGCGGGTCGAGGACCTGCCCGTCAATGCGGTGGGCGTCTACCTGCAGGAGAGCGAGGAGTTCGGCAACCGGATCTTCGACCGGAACTACAGCGCGTTGTGGGACACCTTCGAGCGCCAGGGCGTCGTGCACGAGACGCTGGCGGTGGCGGCGCCGCTGCTCGCGGTGCGCACGCTTTCGATGGGACTGGCCGGGACGGATGTCGAGCAACACAGGCACTTCGCCACCGCCGCGGAGACGTACCGCCGGGACCTGATGCGCAGGATGAACGGCGACATGGCCGAGAATTCCCGAACCGGCGACTTCTCCTACGCCGCCGACGCCGAGCTTTGGGAGTCGGTGCCCCCGCTGCAGTACGCCGCCCCGACGCTGGGCTGGGTGCTCGGCAACCGCATCCTGTCGCTCCTGGTCCTGGGGACATGGCTGGTCGGGACCGTCCTGGTGGCTGCGGCGCGCGTCCGGCGCGCGGAGGTGGGATAGCATGGCCGCGCGCACCGTGCTGCGGAACGAGTGGCGTCTGCTCGTGGCCGACCGGGCGCTTCGGGTCGTGCTCGGACTCTTTGCCGTCCTCCTCCTCTACGCGCTGGCAAACGGCGTGGTCTGGATGCGGTTTCAGGAGCGCATCGTGGAGACCGTGCAGACCGGCAACGCCGAGCGCGCCAGCGCCATCGAGCAGGAACTGGCCGCCATCGAGAACGGCGCCGAGCCGGCTTCGCGCTTCTCCGATCCCCGGGACCCCTACGTGCTGGGCGGGGGCCGCGGCACCCACACGGCAGTCCTGACGCCGGGTCCGCTGACGGCCCTGGCGGTCGGACAAAGCGATCTGCTGCCGTACTACTACGATGTCAACATCTACACGAACGAGTCGTCGTTCCAGCAGAACGGCGAGGTCGAGAATCCGCTCAACCTGATGGTCGGACGCTTCGACCTGGCCTTCGTGGTCATCTACCTGCTGCCGCTGCTCGTGCTGGCGCTTGGCTACAACGTCCTGTCGGAGGAGCGCGAGCAGGGGACGCTGGCGCTGACGCTTTCGCAGCCGGTGTCGGCCCGCGGCGTCGTAGTGGCGAAGCTGGCTTTCCGGGCGCTTCCGGTCGTGGGAATGGTGCTGGCGGCCTCGCTGCTCGGCACTCTGGTCACCGGGGGCTTCGGCTCGCCCGGCCGGGTGCTTCTCTGGTGCGCCGCGGTCGTCATCTACGCGCTCTTCTGGTTCGTGCTCGCGGCGTGGGTGAACAGCCTGCGGCGTTCATCCGCCTGGAACGCCACGGTTCTGGTGGGCGCCTGGCTGGTCCTGGTGGTGGTGCTGCCGGCCGCCATCAACATCGCGTCGGGACTGTTGCACCCGCTGCCGTCCCGCGTTCAGATGGTCACCGCCCAGCGCGAGGCATCGAACGACGCCGTGAACCGCCGCAGCGAACTCCTCGCCCGGTACCTGGAGGACCATCCGGAGATGGCGGAGGGCGTGGTGGCCGACGTCACGTTCTCGGGCGCGCTTGCCTGGGCCGCCACGGACGCGGTGAACCGCCGCCTGGAGGAGGTCACGGGGGAACACGATGCCCGCCGAGCCGAGCAGATCGCGCTGGTACGCCGCTACCGGTTCCTGTCGCCGGCGCTACTGGCGCAGGAGGTGCTCATCGACGCCGCCGGGACGGGCGACGCGCGCTATGCCGGCTTCCAGTCACAGGTGCGCGCGTTCGCGGAGCGATGGCGGGAGTTCTTCGTGCCCGCAATCCTTGCCGGCGAACAGATGGATGCCAGCGTCCTTCCCGATCTGCCCAGGTTCAGTCTCGCGGACGAGGAAGCCGCCGACGTTGCCCGCCGTGCGGCCGTTCCGCTGGGGATCCTGGGCGGACTTCTCGTGTTGGTGAGCGCAGGCGCGGGAGTCGGACTCGCCCGGGTGCGGGGCGCGGACTGAGCGAGACGCCCGGAAGGCGCTATCGATCCGCATCCTCCTCGTCCGCGCATACCGAGCACGAGCCGTCATGGCAGACACGGGCGCTCTGCAGCAGTGCGCCGGCGAGGATCAGGCTGCCGCCGGCCGACGTCACGTTCTCGGGCAGCGGTTCGAGCCAGCCGGCGAGGGAGGCTGCCCAGATCGCGCCCCCCCCTGCAAATGTGACGATCAGGGCAGCGTTCCTGCGGGCCGGGCCCATGGCCAGTATCACCGCGCCGAGCAGGACGGTCCCAACCCAAACGCCTCGCTCGACACCTTCGGAGAGCGCGAGCGCGGGCGCCGCCACGGCCAGGAACGGTGTGAGCGCACAGTGCAGGCCGCACCAGGCCGCGGCGCAGGCCGTCACCCGCGATCCGGAAGCCATCAGCCTGTTCGACCGGACGATTGCGATAGAGTCTTTCATGGTGTGTCGGCCGGGGTGGGACTTTGGGCGGACTGGCCGTAGCCCGGGTGGTTATCGGTATCGCTGCGCCACTGGACGGCGTGCCGGTCGAGATGGTTGTGGGATGCCTCGACGACGGACACCCCGGAGATCGCCGCCAACTGGAATAGAAGCGCAACGGCGGCGGTCTTCCGGATCCGGAACAGGTGGCTCGTCCTCAACATGCGAGCAAAGGTAGTACCGATAACCGACTCCCAACAAGGGCTGGGCGATTGATGGCTTCCGGTGGGAATAGAGCGTCGCTGGCCTTGAGTTGATGGGAGTCGGTGTCAAGAATTGTAAAGAGAACGTTACAATTCGTAAAGCAGACACGACATAGCGGACACCGCCAGGTACGAGAAGCAGATTCAGAATCAGTTAGGTGTTTACCTAACATTAGATCATCTACTAACTTTATATTCCATCCTAACGACATCTAGCGATCAGGCGGACCCATGGAAGCTGCAACTGTATTCCGGAACCCGTTCCGTCCCGGGGCCGGCCACACGCCCCCGTATCTGGCTGGAAGGAAGGAGGAGCGGAGGGAGTTTCGCAAGCTCCTCAGCCAGGAAACCGTCCTTTCCAATCTCGTCCTCACCGGGCTCCGCGGTGTCGGCAAGACGGTTCTTCTCGACACCTTCAAGCCACTGGCGGTGCAGGAAGGCTGGCTCTGGGTGGGCGCGGACCTTTCCGAGAGCACGACAGTCGACGAAGAGCGCCTGGCCACAAGGATCCTCACTGACGTGGCCCTGGCAACGTCCAACTTCGTCTACGACAGGCAGGAGGTTCGTCGCCCGGGCTTCGACCGCCAGCCGGAGCTGTTGGACGCCACCCTCAACTATCCAACGCTTCGCGCGGTGTATGAACAGACGAGGGGCCTGGTCGCTGACCGATTGAAGGCCACGCTGACATTCGTCTGGCTCGCTCTGCGCGCATCGCCGAACCCGCCCCGTGGCATCGTCTTCGCCTACGACAAAGCCCAGAACATGGCGGACCATGCCGGCAAGGACGAATACCCGCTCTCGGTGATGCTTGACGTGTTCCAGTCCATCCAGAGGCAAGGAGCTCCGTTCCTCCTGGCGCTGACCGGCCTGCCCACGCTCTTCCCCAAACTGGTCGAGGCCAGGACCTATTCGGAACGCATGTTCCGCGTGCTCTTCCTCAACCGCCTGGATCCACCCGATGTCCGGGAGGCGATCGTGAAGCCGATCCAGGAGGACGGCTGCCCGATCAGCTTCACCGAAGAGTCCATCCGCCAGATCGAGAGGCACTCCGGCGGCTACCCGTATTTCATCCAGTTCATCTGCCACGAGGCCTTCGACGTGTTCGTGTCGCAGATCACCACCGGATCGCAGAACCCGACCGTCCCGATCGAGGCGATCACGGCAAAGCTGGACAGCGACTTCTTTGCGGGCCGGTGGTCGAGGGTGACCGACCGCCAGCGCGATCTCCTGTATGTCGTGTCGAGGCTGGACGATCCCGACACCGAGTTCAGCGCTCAGGAGATTGTGGAGCTCTCCAAAGCACTTCCGGTGAAGGGGTTCAGCCCCAGTCACGCGAGCCAGATCCTTGCGGCGCTCATCAACTCAGGCGTCGTCTTCAGGAACCGGCACGGGAAGTACTCCTTTGCGGTTCCGCTTCTTGGGGACTTCATCCGGCGGCAGTACCCGGTCGAACAGCCCGAACTCCAGCGGCACGGTACATGACCTCCTTGCCTCGGGAGTTGCGTGGATCACAGAAGCCAACTATTCAATTAGTTGTAGCATGACCGACGAATTGGAAAACCCCTCACGGCCCGGAACATGACTCCTGATATGAGGCGATGGATCGGACAAGCAGCCAGGCACTCGCGGACAGCGCTGTTCAGCGTTGCGGTCCTTGCCACCGTGGCGTGCTCTGCCACCGAGGCCGAGCCGGGCACCCTCACGCTTCTTCCTGCGGAACGCATCGCGGCAGTCGAGGTTCCGCTCAGCACAAATGTGTCGGTCGCCCTGGTTGACAGCTCCACAGCCTGTGTGGTTGAGTCGTACGAGGTCCGGGTCGTGTGTGTGCGGAACGATGGGTCGACCGTCGGGGCGTTTGGGAGGGAGGGAGAGGGCCCCGGAGAGTTCGACGGAGCACTGCGGTTGCTCCGCGGATCTAACCGAAGGGTTGGAGTGTCTGACGGAGACCGCCTGACTATCTTCGAGCCGAGTGGTACCATCCTGTCCAGTGTCCAGGTTCCGTTCCTGTTCCGGCCCATGGCGCCGTTCGGCCAGACCGTCGCGGGGGCTTACGATATGTCCGGCAGCGCAACCTACACGCTGCCCGTCGCAGAAATCGACTTGGAGTCTGGTGAGTTCGTTCAACAACGTCTGCTGCCCCACCCCAGCAATTTGGGGCTGCCGATGGAGTGCGAACGGGGATACACCACGGGTGCTCTGGACCCCGCCGGCCGAATGGCGTTCGCCACGTGCCAGAGCGTCCTGGTTCTGTGGGACGGCGACGATGTCGTCACGTTCAAGGATCCGACCTATGCGTCCGAATTGCCCTCGGAGACAGATGTGGAGACTCACCGGGAGCGTTGGCGTCTCGCCTTCGGGGCACCCCCCGCGGAGTCCCAGATGCTCGTGTACGCGGAGACTCCCAAGTGGGTTACGGTCGGGGGCCGCTCGCTCATCTACGACGACTGGGGGCGGCTCTGGGTGGCGCTCCAGCGGGACAGGCACGAGTTTTCGTACTTCAGCATCTTCTCCGACACCACCTATGTCGGGAGCGTGCGGGTGCGGGACCGGATCGAGGGCTACGACCTTCTGGGCTCCACGCTGGCCGTGCTGGTGGAACGGCTCCCGGACGATCCGGCGGGCATCCCCGGGCGGGGGGTCGACTGGTACCGGTTCGAGCCGCCGGGTCGCAACTAACCGACGTAGCGATTGCCCCGGGGCCCCGTTGGCCAGGCGGCCGTGGTGGGCGCAGTCCGACTGTCGCTGCGGGTGACGAGTCGATACTCTGATCTCCGGTGAAGGAAGCAACCCGCAGAACACATCTCGTAAAGAGAACACGACATTATGTAAAGCAGGCATTACAGTGGTGTGACCAGGAGGGAGCATGAGACCGTGAACCGATGGATTCTTGCCTGCGCGACAGCCGCCTTGATCGCCGGCGCCACGGCCGAAGCGGCACAGCCCCAGGAACGCCGCCAGCGCACCGAAGCCGAAGCCCGCGCCGCGGCCGAACGCAACCGCGCGGAACGGGCCCGCCAGGAGGCCGAAACCGGCCAGCCGGTCACCCTGATCCACGACTACGTGCTCGCTACGGTCGGGCCGGTCCCGGAATCGCTCGATGTCGACCCGTTCTACCAGAAGTACGTCGACGCCGGCGGCATCCCGGTTCTCGCGTCCACCAAGGTCCCCGACATCGCGCTGCTGGTGGTCCGCGACATCATCAACACGATGCTCGCGGCGCGGTCGGACCTGCGCGCGTCGATGATCGAGCGCAACTGGCGCACCGGCGTCATCGCCGAGGTGGAGATGACGATGGACATCCCGGAATACGGCCGCATGAAGCGTCCGGGAGCGCCGCGCGACGAGCCGGTCATGCAGGCGGACCGCGACTATCATGCCAATCGCTCGCGCGGCCTGGGCGGCAATCCCACGACCGGGGCGGAGGAGAACATCCTCGGCTACCCCGGCACCCGGTACTTCGGCGAGCACATCTTCGTGCACGAGTTCGCGCACGCCATCCACCGCGCGATCCGCGATGTCGACCCCGGGATGGACCAGGAGATCAGCGACGCGTACGACGCCGCGATGGCCGCGAACAAGTACCGGTACGACGACGGACGCAGGCACTACGCGACCACAAACCGGAACGAGTACTGGGCCGAGGGCGTCCAATGGTGGTTCTTTTCCAACTACGGGGAGTGCTTCGCGGGGGACGTGAAGGTGGAATCGCCCGACGAATTCGAGGCCTACGACCCCGTGCTCTTTGAGCTCATCGGTCGGGTCTTCAACACGCACCACATCCCCATGGACATCTATCACGGGAAACGGATCCGGCCGGTGGCGTGCCCGGTGGAGCCCGGCGGATAGCGGCCTGGCGGCCTGCTGGAGGTCGGGAGCCCGCGCACACTGCGGCGTTGGCGCCTGACCTCTCGGCGTTGGCGCGTGACCTCTCCCGTCCCCACGTTGCCTGATGACTCCCCGCCGCGGCCAGCCCGAGGCGTGCGTCAGCAATAGCGCTCAAAGGAGGGAACCATGCGAGCCCGCACGATCATCCAAAGTGCCGCTCTGGCACTGACCGTTCTCCCGGCCGCCCCGCCCGCCGCCGCGCAGGGCACGCTCGACGACTACCGCCGCGCCGCCACCGTCCGCCAGCGCCTGGACGGCCTCACCGTGGGCGTGGCCGGCGCCCCGACCTGGATCGACGGAACCAGCAGCTTCTGGTACCGGCTCTCGGTCACCGGAGGCGCCGAATTCGTCCGGGTCGACGCGGAGACGCAGCAGAAGACTCCCGCCTTCGATCACGCCGGGCTGGCCAGAGGCCTCGCGTCCGCCACGGGCGAGGAGTACACCGCGCTGACGCTGCCCTTCCGATCCTTCGAGTACATCCGGGACGGGCAGGCCGTCGAGGTCGGTGCTGCCGGCGACCGCTGGCACTGCTCGCTCGCCGACTACTCCTGTGAAGCCTTCGAAGAGCCCGACCGCGGCGGTGGAGGCGGTGGCGGCTTCGGCAGCTTCCCCGCGAACCGCAACAACGGTCCGCCCCGAGTGTCGCCCGACGGCCGGACCGAGGCCTTCATCCACAACTACAACGTCGCGATCCGGCCGGTGCGCGGGGGAGGTGCCGGCGCAGGCCCACCCGGAGGCGCCGGCCCCGGCAACCCGTCCCACACCATGCTCTCCTACGACGGCTCCGAAGGCGACTCCTACCAGCTGCAGTCGATCCGCTGGTCGCCCGACTCGAAGAAGCTGGTCGCCTACCGCCAGCGGCCGGGATACCACCGGACCGTCTACTTCGTGCTGTCGTCCCCCGAGGACCAGCTGCAGCCGAAGCTGGACTCGATGTTCTACCGCAAGCCCGGCGACGTGCTCGACCTCAACCGGCCGGTGCTCTTCGATGTCGAAAGCGCCACGGGCATCCAGATTGACGACGCGCTCTTCCCCAACGCCTACCGGATCTCGTCGGTGGAGTGGAGGGAGGACGGGCGCGCCTTCACCTTCGAGTACAACCAGCGCGGGCACCAGGTCTACCGCGTCATCGAGGTGGACGCCGGGACCGGCGAAGCGCGGGCCGTGATCTCCGAGGAGGTGCCCACCTTCTTCAACTACCGCCGGATGCGCACCAACACGCGCGACTCCGGGAAGCAGTTCCGCCAAGACATCGACGACGGGCGGGAGGTCATCTGGATGTCGGAACGGGACGGCTGGAACCACCTCTACCTGTACGACGGCATCACCGGCGAGGTGAAGAACCGGATCACGGAGGGCGAATGGGTGGTGCGCGCCGTCGACAGCGTGGACGTGGCGGGCCGCCGCATCTGGTTCGAGGCGAGCGGGATGATCCCCGGCCAGGACCCGTACTTCATCCACCACTACCGCATCGACTTCGACGGGTCGAACCTGGTGCAGTACACCGAGGCCGACGGCAACCACGCCATCTACTGGTCTCCGGACCGGCGCTACTACGTCGACCGGTACTCGCGCGTCGACATGCCCACCGTGCTGGAACTGCGGCGGGGCAGCGACCAGCGGCTCCTCGCCGAGCTGGAGAAGGGCGACATGTCCGCGCAGCTCGCCACCGGCTGGCAGCCGCCCGAGGTCTTCGTGGCGAAGGGGCGTGACGGCGTGACCGACATCTGGGGCATCATCGTGCGGCCGACCAACTTCGACCCGAGCCGCCGGTACGCGGTCATCGAGAACATCTACGCGGGCCCGCACGGCTCCCACGTCCCGAAGGACTGGAGCCCGGTGTCGAACATGCTGTCGATGGCCGAACTGGGCTTCGTCGTGGTGCAGATCGACGGCATGGGCACGAGCAACCGCTCGAAGGCTTTCCACGACGTGGCCTGGCAGAACCTGGGCGACGCCGGCTTCCCCGACCGCATCCTCTGGCACAAGGCCCTCGCTGCGAAGTACCCGTGGTACGACATCTCCCGCGTCGGGATCACCGGGGGCTCGGCCGGCGGCCAGAACTCGACGGGCGCGCTGCTCTTCCACGGGGACTTCTACAAGGTCGCCGTGTCGAGCGCCGGCTGTCACGACAACCGGATGGACAAGATCTGGTGGAACGAGCACTGGATGGGCTGGCCCCTCGGGCCCCACTACGAGGCGTCCTCGAACATGGTCAACGCGCACCGGCTGACGGGCCGGCTGCTGCTGGCGGTCGGCGAGCACGACCGCAACGTCGACCCGTCGTCCACGATGCAGCTCGTCAACGCGCTGATCGACGCCGACCGGCAGTTCGATCTCTACGTGCGGCCGGGCGGAGGCCACGGGGTGGGCGGACAGTTCCGGCAGCGGCGCGACGACTACTTCGTGAAGTGGCTGCTGGGCGTCGAGCCGCCCGACTGGAACAGCGGGGTCACGCTGGGGATCGACGAGACGACCGGGGAGCCGCTCGACTATCCGGACTGGGAGCTGGAGCCGGCTCCGAGCTTCTTCGAAAGGGATGACGAGGTGGTTCCGGGGAGCTGGTGGTAGGGTCGCGGGTGTGCCCACGCCCGCTACGGGTAGAGCAGATACCCCTCCCGCCGCACCAGGTAGCCTGCCAATCCTTCCCCCCACCCATCCGCCAGTTCCGCGTACGTCGCCCCCGCATCGAGCGCGCCGCGCAGTCCGTCCGTACCCGCCAGACGGTCGAAGTGGCCGATCCGCCAGCTCCACCGGTCGCCCGACATGGCCTTGATCTCGGCCAGTAGCGCCAGAGCGGCGAGCGTCGGGTCGTATTCCGGGCCATCGGCTTCCAGCCGGACGCCCCCGACCTCCATGCCGCCGAACTTCCCATCCCCCGGGTTCTCCGGCGTGAACCGGACCGCGACGAAGCGCACCTCCGGCACGCCGAGCGCATTCAGCCGATCCGCCAGCGTGTCGCCGTCCAGCCAGGGCGCACCCACCATCTGAAACGCCCGATCGGTCCCTCGCCCCACCGAAATGGGGGTGCCCTCGAAGAGGCAGGTGCCGGGGTAGTGGAGCGCGCTCTCCACCGACGGCATGTTCGGCGATGGCGCAATCCACGGGATGCCGGTCTCGCCAAAAGGCATGGTCCGCTCCCACCCGTCCACGGCCGCCACGCTGAGCTCGACCTCCACGCCGAACTCTCCCACCGCCATCCGCGCGAACTCCCCGGCGGTAAGGCCGTGTCGCATCGGCATCGGGTAGAGGCCGACGAAGCTCGAGAAGGAAGGATCGAGAACGTTGCCCTGCACGGGATCCCCGCCGATCGGGTTCGGCCGGTCGAGGACCACGAAGGGGATGCCGTGCTCCCCCGCGGCCTCCATCGAGAGCGCCATCGTGGACAGGTAGGTGTAGTAACGGGTGCCGATGTCCTGGATGTCGAAGAGGAGCACCTCGATCCCGTCGAGCATCTCGGCGGTCGGCGCCCGGTTCTCGCCGTACAGCGAGTGAACGGGCAGCCCGGTGCGCTCGTCAACGCCATCGTCGACGCGCACCCCCGCCTCGGCGCTGCCGCGGATGCCGTGCTCCGGGGAGAAGAGTGCGACCAGCTCGACCTCGGGGTGATCGGCCAGCAGGTCGATCGAGGGGGTGCCGTTGCGGTCGCGTCCCGTGTGGTTGGTGATCAGCCCCACGCGGTGGCCGCGCACCAGCGAGAGGGAGTCGCTCAGGAGGACCTCGATGCCGGGGCGGACGCTGGCGGGAAGAACGTCACCGGGCTGCAGTGCCGGCGGCGCGGGGGCGCCGGCCCGCGCCGCGGCTGTCTCCCCGTTGGCGTCACCAGAGGGGGCACAGGCGGCGGCCGTGAGGACGCCAAGCGCGACAGCCAGCCGTTGAAGGGCCGGATCGAAGCGCCGTGAGCGGGCAGGGGCCATTGCGATTCACCGGGGCAGTGGGGTTCTCAACAGGCGAAGGACGACTCGGAATTGACTCCCTTGGCGGCGTTTGGGTCAAGGCGGGTGCGGAGGCGCTGGCCGGCTTGACCGACAGCTCGCCGACTTGCTTGGTATTGTAGATCAGCTCGAGAAGGGATGTATGGAGAATGGCAAACAAGCTCGTCCAGGCTCGCATTGACAAACAGGTGACGGAGGACGCAGCGGCGGTGCTGGCGTCCATGGGCCTGACGGTGTCCGGAGCCTTCCGGCTGCTGCTCACCAAGGTCGCACAGGAGAAGGCGCTGCCGTTCGCGCCGCTGGTTCCCAACGCAGCCACCATCGAAGCGATGAAGGAGGCCCGCCGAGGCAACCGGACGCAGTTCGCCAGTGTCGAGGATCTGTTCGACGATCTGCGTGCGGACGATTGACCGAACCAGCCGGTGCAAGCGCGGCCACGAGCGGGACCCGGGGTCGGCACGCGGAGCCGCCCGTCAGGGAGGGAGCATTGGCAGTTCGTATCGCTCCAGGCGCACAAGATCCATTTCCCCGAAAGCGGCCACGTAAACCCACCGGGCGCCGAAACCCGCCAGCCTTCGATCCCGGGTTAGGGCGACCGACATCAACCGACGTCCCTCGTCGTCAAAGACATCGTAGGTTGCGTTGCTGCCGGCGGGCACGGAGCGGCGCACCCACGCTCGGTGCTCCGGGTCCACGTGAATGGTCTCCGGCCTTATGGGCGGCAGGACAGCGGGCCATTCCCAGGTGGCGTAGAGCTCCTCGAACGACTCGCGAAACACGGTGCGGCGCGCGGACACGCCGACACCGGCGGTGCCCCAGTGAAGGTAGTTCTCCCTGTACCACTCCTCTTTTTCCGCATCCGTCAGGGGCACCGGCTCGAACGGGACCGGGGCGCCACGCGTGATCGTCCCGTCGTTGGCGTGCCAGTTGACGCCGTAGGTCCGCTGGCGGCCGACCACAACGGCACCATCCGGAGCCACCCCCCACGGAACCACCGGCGGCGCGAGCACGCATCTACGCGGTTCCATCCACGGGCGTGTGTAGGCTCCGACGGTGTCCACACGCCCGGTGCCGCGCTCGAGGCGCAGGATGTGAATCAGGGTGTCGCCCGGAGGCCAGGCGGCCCAGCCGTTGAAGTAGATCATTCCGCGCTCGTCGACCGCAACCGGTTCGGGGTGGTATCCTTGGGTGGTCGCGGCGACCATGTGCTCCCACCGGACGAACTCCAGATGCGGATCAAGCGTCGTCAGGCGCGCGTTGCCCAGGTCCACGAGCAGGGTGGAGTCACCGGGAAGCGGCCACACGGCGTCGGGCGACCGGTACTCCGAAGGCCCTTCGCCAACGCCACCGATACGAGTCCGCGTACCCGCGTCGAGGTCCACCCTGAAAAGCGCTTGAGAAAACGGGTCGGCGACGAGAACGTCCCCGCCGGAAAGCTCGCGCACTGTGTGGAAGTAGCTGAAGTCCTGCGGGAACACGGCCTGAGGCGATTCCAGCAAGAGTGTCGGCGGCTGGTCCCTGGCCTCCGGCGACGGGCTTCGGTCCTGCGGCCCGGTGTCGCAAGGGCCGACCTCCGCGCAGCCGAGGACGAGTGGAAGGCCGACCAGGGCAGCGCTCGATCCAATCGGCTTGAATCGGGTTGAGTTCAAGATTCGGTTCCTGGTGTTCATCAACGTATCGCTCTCGCTCCCGACGGCGTCCAAGTCTATTACGACATTCTATCGTAATAATACGTTCTAATGTCGTAAATGTCAATTGCGGGATTGCGCATGGACTACCGGAATCACCATGCCCTGCGGACCGCAAGGTTCGTTATCTTGTATCCATGGCGGGTGACACCCACGACATGCGCGGAAGTGATCTCTTGACCCCATCGACCTCACGCCCAGCAGCCCCACCCCCCCACCCCCCCCACCCCCTCACCCGGCTTCGCTCCCCGCGCGGCGGCCCCCTTCCCCCGCACGGCGGCCCCCTCCCCCCCGCGGCCCTCCCCCTCCTCCTCACGGCCCTGACCCTCACCCTCACATCCTGCAGCCGCGCGGCCGGGACCCCCGACCCGGGCCGCTCCCCCTCCCCCCCCGCCGCCGCCACCCCCTCCCCCCCCCCCGCCACCCCCGGCGCG
>JAJEBR010000079.1 GCA_022822445.1 Gemmatimonadota bacterium
CCCCTCGTTCCTCCCTCCAGCAGCACCGGTAAGGCCCATCCCACCCTCTGACCCTGCGTCAAGCAGCCCCGGCGGCGCACCGGACACTCCGTTGGGTCACGAAATGGCTGAAATCAGGCCGGCGTGCAGGATCCGGGTTGATATGACTTGGTTCAGACTGAATTCACATTGTGGCGGATTCAAATTGCCTTGTCTACGACAATTGTTGCCCGAATTGACACGTTTCTGCGCCGGCTGTATGGTACCGTGTTCCCCTGCGCCGCTCGCACTGCCCGGGCACCCTCAACCACGGACCGCCAAATGGATCGGACGACACTGCCGGAGCCACCCGGCCCCCGGGGCCGAGCTTTCCGAAACGTGTTTCATAGGGCTCGCGACACGACCGGCATGTTTGCGGACTTCAAACGTCGCTACGGCGATATCGTCATGTACCGGCTACTGTGGAAACGCTTCTGCGTGATCTTCGACCCTTTCCTGAGCGAAGAGGTGGTCATCGGGAAACGCGACAGGTTCCAAAAGGGGACCGAGCAGAAGAAGCTTCTCGACTTGTGCATCATTACCGCGGAGGGCGACGAACACCTGCGCCGGCGCAAGCTCGTCCAGCCGTCCTTCACGCCGAAGGCTATCCGCGGATACGCCGGGCAGATGGTCGGCGAAGCGGAGCGGACGCGGTCGGGCTGGCACGACGGCCAGGTCATCGACATCGACGAAGTCGCCAGCGAGCTGTCTCTGGCGATCGCTGCGCGCACCTTCTTCGGTGACGATATCTCGGTTACGACGCGCGATGTCCACGATTCGCTGGACGGCTACAGGTGGCGCGCTCTGGTTGGGCTCCTGCCCTTCAGCAACTTCTTCTGGTCGCTGCCTCTCCCGCGCAACCGGCGGGCGCGCCGCGGCATGCGAAGGCTGGACGATGCGATCGGCGACGCGGTACGAAGGGCTCGGGCCAACTCCGAGCGCACCGACCTCATAGCGCACCTGGTCAACGCCCGTGACGACGAGGCGGTCTTTTCTCCCTTCACCGACGGGGAACTCGCGGCCGAGGCGTTCGCGATCCTGATCACGGGCCACCATACCGTCGCCACGACCCTGACGTTCGCCCTGTACCATCTCAGTCGCAGTCCGGCCGTCCGGCGGCGCATGGAGCGGGAAACCGACGATGTGCTGGGTGGGCGCCTCCCATCGTTCGACGACTTCGCGAAGCTCACCTACACCGGGGCGGTGGTCGACGAGACCTTGCGGATCACACCGCCGACGGCGTATCTGGGGCGCACCGCCGTTGAGGATGTGGTCATCGGCGACTTCCGGATTCCCAGGGGCACCGTGGTTCAGCCCTCCATTCGAGTTCCGATGCGGGAGGAGAGGTTCTTCACGGACCCGGATCGGTTCATGCCGGAGCGATGGCTGGAAGTCCCCCAACCGAAGCGGCCCAGGTTCGCGTACGCGCCCTTCGGCACCGGCGATCGTTTCTGCAGCGGCTTTCGGTTCGCGCTCCTGGAGCTGGTTTTCTCGCTCGCCGTTTTCTGTCAGCGATGGCGGATCGACGTGATCTCGGACGAGTTTCCCGCCGTGGTCGACATGGTGATATACAGGTGCAAGGACGGTCTTCCGGCAAGAGTCCACAGCCGCCCGGAGCAGGCAGCATGAAAAATCCGAACCGACGACGCTTTCTGAAGGCCGGCGCGCTCGGCCTTTCCGCCCTCCCGGCGGTACGCGGTCTCACGAGTCTGGACGAGCTGTCGGCCCTGGCCGGAAACCGGATGTCCGGCGTCGACGATCCGCTGGGCGTGCGCGGAGACTTCCCCGTCACCGAGGAGCTGGCGTACCTCAATACGGCCTCGGTGGGGCCGCTGCCGATCCCCGTGCGCGACGCGCTGCACGCATACGCGGACGAGAAGATGGTGCGCCGCAACACCAATGCCGGGCGGCAAGCCATCGCCAGCGCCCGCACCCGCTTCGCGTCGCTCTTCGGGGCCGACGAAGACGAGCTCGCGTTCCTCTACGCGACCAGCGGCGCCGAGAACATCATCGTGAGCGCGATGGACTGGCGGGCCGGCGACAACGTCGTCATCGACGAGCTGCACTTCACCACGACCTTCGTGCTGTACCGGGAACTGGAGCGGCGGGCCGGCGTCGAGGTCAGGATCATTCCGCCGACGGACGGCGTGGTGACGGTCGACGACTTCGCGGCGCACACCGACGCGCGGACGCGCCTGATCAGCGTTGCGTGGGTCTCCAACCGGAACGGTTTCCGCTACGACCTGCCTCCCTTGGCCGACCTTGCCCACGCACACGGCGCCTACCTCTACGCGGACGCGATCCAGGCCTGGGGCACCTTCCCTACCAATCTGCACGACGAAAACGTCGACTTCGCCTGTGGCAACGGGTACAAGTGGCTGCACGCCGACTTCGGCTGCGCCCCGTTCTACGTGCGGCGCGAGCACCTGGAGTGGATGACGCCGGACCGGTGGGGTCACCGGCAGGTCGCGGAGTCGCTGGACGGGCACCGCTTCCGGCTGAAGGAAGGCGCGGGGAAGCTGGAGTACGCGAATCCGGCGTATGGGCCGGTGACGGCGATGGATGCGGCGCTGGAGTTCCTGGAGGGCGTGGGAGTGGACCGAATCGCGGCGCACACGCATGCGCTGGCCGGGCAACTGCGCGAGGGGGCCGAGGCGCTGGGGATGCGGATGTTCACTCCGCCGGGCAATCCGTCGGCGATCGTCAGCTTCTATCACGGGCTGGATCATGAAGCGCTGGCGGGGGCGCTGGCCGACGAGGGGGTGGCGGTGACCTTCCAGGAGGACGGAGCGCTGTTGCGCGCCGCAGTGGGGATGTTCAACAACCAGGGAGATGTGGACCGGTTGCTGGGGGTGGTGGGAGGGCTGGTGTAGGGCGGGAGCCGACAGGGAGAGACAGGATTTCAACGCCTTTAGAGACAGGATTTCAACGAGAACGCAGACAAGATTTCAACGGTCGCGGAGACAGACATTCCGCGAAGGGCTAAACTTCCCACCATGCTCGTCGAGACCCCTTTTCACCCTCGCACCGCCGCCCTCTGCCACAGCCGCCGCTGGCGCTCCTGGTCGGGGTATGCGAGCGCGCTGAGCTACGAGCCCGGCCACGAGTACGAGTACTACGCGGTGAGGAGCGGGGCGGCGCTGTTCGATGTCTCGCCGCTGCGAAAGTACGCGGTCAGCGGCCCCGACGCTGCAGCGCTGGTGGACCGGGTGGTGACCCGCGAGGCGCTCGACTGCCCGGTGGGGAAGGTGCTCTACACGCCCTGGTGCGACGAGGCGGGGAAGATGATCGACGACGGCACGGTCCAGCGCATTGGTGCGGACACCTTCCGGGTTACGTCGGCCGATCCGTGCCTGCGCTGGTTCCAGGACTGTGGGCTGGGGATGGATGTGCGCGTTCGCGACATCACGCTCGATCTTGCCGCGCTGGCACTGCAGGGTCCGACCTCGCGGGAGATTCTGGAGCGGGTGGTGACGGGTGCGGACGTCGCCGCGCTTCCCTTCTTCGGGCTGGCCGTGGGGAGCATCGGTGCGGTTCCGGTCACGGTCACCAGGACCGGGTACACGGGGGACCTGGGGTACGAGATCTGGGTGGGCGCCGAGGATGCGCTGGGGGTGTGGGACGCGCTGGCCGAGGTGGGGCGCGGGTACGGTCTCGCACCGGCCGGCCTCGACGCGCTGGATGTGGCGCGGATCGAGGCGGGGCTGCTGCTTAAGGACGTGGACTACGTCTCCGCGTGGACGGCGCTGATCGAGTCGCGGAAATCATCTCCGTACGAGGCGGGGCTGGGGTGGGCGGTGCAGCCGCGGCCGGGACGCGATTTCGTCGGGAGCAGGGCGCTGGCGCGGGAAGTGGACGCGCCGTCGGAGTGGGCGTTCGCCGGGCTGGAGGTCGACTGGCCGCACATCGAGAAGCGTTTCGCGGCGGTGGGGCTGCCGCCGCTGGTGGCGGGACGGGCCTCGCGGGAACCGGTGCCGATCTACGCCGGCGGCAAGCAGGTCGGGTATGTGACGAGTTCCACGTTCTCGCCGATCCTCAAGAAGTACATCGCCCTGGCGACGATTCGGCGGGAAGTGGCGCGGCCCAGTCGCCGGGTGGAGTTCGAGCTGACGGTGGAATTCGTGCGGCAAACCGTTCCGGCGAGTGTGGTGAAGACGCCGTTCTTCGACCCGGCGCGGAAACGGGGCTGACCCCACGATGGCGAAGCGATACGACGTCATCGTGATCGGCGGCGGCCACAACGGCCTCGTCCACGCCGCCTACCTGGCGCGCGCCGGTCTCGACGTGTGCGTGCTGGAGGCGCGGCCCCTCGTCGGCGGCGCCACCGTCACCGAGGAGATCTTCCCGGGCTTCAGGTACAGCGTGTTTTCGTACGTGGTCAGCCTGATGCGCCCGGAGATCATCCGCGAGCTGGACCTTCCCCGGCACGGGCTCGCCATCCTGCCGCTCGAAAGCACCCTCACCCCGCTGCCGGATGGCGACCGTCTCTACCGCGACGCCGACCACTACCGCACCTGGCGCGAAATCGCCCGTTTCTCGATCCGCGACGCCGAGGCCTACGACGACTACGGCCGGTCGCTCTTCTTCATGGCGCGCGCCGTGAAGTACCTGCTGGACATCGTGCCCCCCGATCCCGCCCGGCTGGCCCCCGGCGACATCGCCGGCCTGCTCCGCCTCGGCCGGCACTTCTTCGGCCTCGAACCCGACCAGCTGCACCTGCTCGTCAAGCTGATGACGATGAGCGCCGCCGACTTTCTGGACGAGTGGTTCGAGACCGACGTGCTGAAGGCGACGCTGTCGGCGAGCGGGATCATCGGCACCTTCCTGGGGCCGCGTTCGCCGGGCACCGCGTACGTCCTGCTGCACCACTACATGGGCGAGATCGACGGGCACTTCCGGGCGTGGGGGTTCGCCAGGGGCGGGACCGGGGCCGTCGCGGAGGCGATCGCTTCGGCCGCGCGCGAGGCGGGGGCGGAGATCCGGACGGATGCGCCGGTTTCGCAGGTGCTGGTGAAGAACGGCCGGGCTACGGGCGTTGCCCTGGCCAACGGGGACGAATTGCGCGCGAAGGCGGTGTCGTCGAGCCTCGACCCGCGCCGCACCTTCCTCGACCTGGTCGACGAAGGCGAACTCCCCGACAACGCGCTGCAGGGTGTGCGCGGCTACCGCTTCCGCGGCTCCTCCGGAAAAGTGAATCTGGCGCTCGATGCGGCCCCGGACTTCAGCTGCATGCCCGGCCACGGTCCCCATCTGCGCGGCGCCGTCTCGATCAGCCCGTCGATCGATTACCTGGAACGTGCCTACGACGACGCCAAGTACGGCGACTTCTCGCGCGAGCCGTACATCGACATCGTGATCCCCTCGGCGATCGATCCGGGGATGGCGCCGCCCGGCAAGCACGTCATGTCGTGCTTCGTGCAGTACGCGCCCTACGAGCTCCGCGAAGGGACCTGGGACGAGAAGCGCGAGGCCTTCGGCGACACGGTCATCGACACGCTGGCCCGGTATGTCCCGAACCTGAAGGACATCATCCTGCATCGTCAGGTGGTGACGCCGCTGGACATCGAGCGCACCACGGGTCTCTCGCAGGGGAACATCTTCCAGGGCGAGCTGACGCCGTCGCAGCTCTTCTTCCTGCGGCCGGTGGCGGGGTACGCGAAGTACCGGACGCCGGTGAAGGGGTACTACCAGTGCGGGTCGGGGACGCACCCGGGCGGCGGGATCATGGGGGCGCCCGGCAAGCTGGCGGCGGGTGTGGTGATGGGGGATCTGGGGCGGGGGCGCCGGCGATGAAGCGCTACGACGCCGTCATCGTCGGCGCGGGCCACAACGCGCTCGTGACCGCCGCTTTGCTCGCTCGAAAGGGCCGCCGGGTGCTGGTGCTGGAGCGGCGCGAAGTTCTCGGGGGCGCCGCCGCGACCGAAGAGATCTTCCCGGGCTGTCGCGTGAACGTCGCTGCGCAAGACGCGGGTCTTTTCCGGGGCGACATCGTCGCGGATCTCGGCCTCCGCGCCCATGGCCTCGAGTGGGTTCGCCCTCCCGTTGTGGCGACTTCGCTCCTCGGCGGCGGCGACGCCCTTACGCTATGGCGCGACCCCGCCGTCACCCGCGACGAGATCGCGCGTCACAACGAGGCCGACGCGGCCCGCTTCCCGGAATGGGCCGCCTACCTGCACAAGATGGCCCGCGCGCTGCGGATCGACCTCCACCACCCCGCCCCACCCCTTCACGACCTCACCGCGCGGGAACGCCTCCGCCTCCTGCGGCCCCTGCTGCAAGCGGCCCGGCTCGGCCGGCGCACCATCGTGGAGCTGCTGCGCGTTCTCCCCCTCCCCGCCCGCGACCTCCTCGACGACTGGTTCGCCGACGACGCGCTCAAGGGGCTGCTCGGCACGACCGCCCTCCTCGGCGCCAGCCACGGCCCGAGCGCGATGGGCGGTGCCTTTCGCATGCTCTACCACGCCACGGGCACCGACCCCCACGGCTTCCGCTCCACCGCCTTCGCAAAGGGAGGGATCGGCGCGCTTTCCACCGCGCTGGCCGCGGCAGCCCGCACACACGGGGCCGAGATTCGCACCGGCGCCGAAGTGGAGCGCATTCTCGTCGAGGACGGGGCCGCAATCGGCGTCGTGCTCGCCGGCGGCGAGGAGATCCCCGCCCGTAGCGTGGTCTCGGGCGCCGATCCGCGCCGCACCTTCTTCAATCTGGTGGGCGCCCCCCGGCTGGGCCCCGAGTTCAACCGCAAGGTGGCCAACATCCGGATGCGCGGAACGACCGCCATCCTGCACCTTCTTCTCGACGCCCTCCCACCCCTCCCCGACGCTGCCCGCCGCCTCGCCGGCCACACACTCGTCGCCCCCAACCTGGACTACCTCGAGCGCGCCAGCGACGACGCCAAGTACGGCCGCTTCTCGGCCCGCCCCCACCTCGATATCGTAATCCCCACACTCCACGACCCCACCCTCGCGCCGACCGGCCGCCACATCGCCTCCATCCAGATCCGCTACGCGCCCTTCCAGCTTCGGCCCTCCGGGTCCGCGCGCGCCGGCGAAACCGGACAACCCGGCGACACCGGCCACCCCCGGCCGAAGCACCCTTCGCACTCCCCACCGGACGCCGGCTGGGCCTCCGAAACCACCCGCGATGCCCTCCTCTCCACCACGCTCGCCACCCTCGGCGACCACCTCCCCGGCCTGAGCGACCGCATCCTCGACCACCGCATCCTCAGCCCACTCGATCTCGAGACCGAACTCGCCCTCACCGGCGGCGACGAATACCACGGCCAGATGGGCCTCGACCAGCTCCTCTTCATGCGGCCGGTCGCCGGCTGGGCCCGCTACAGGACGCCGGTGGAGCGACTCTTCCTGTGCGGTTCCGGCACCCATCCCGGCGGCGGGGTCACCGGCGCCCCGGGCCAGTTTGCCGCCCGCGAGATCTTGCAGCAACGGATGTAGTAACGCCAACATTACATTCTGTCATGTAGACCATACATTTCGTCCACTGATCGCCGGGAATCCGATGAAGCTGTCGTTCTGCCTGACCAGTGTGATCCTCACGACCGTCGCGTGCGCGGACCCGGGGAACCGAGAGTCCCCCGGCGGAGACTCGTCCGCGCTGGAAGCCGTGGTGCGCGACAGCGCCGATGTTCGAATCGTCGAGAATCCGCGGCCGCCGGCCGGTTCCCGGCTCGGTTGGCGGGTTGGCGCGGAACCGGCGGTCTCGATCGGAAAGGTGGAGGGCGAGGATCCCTACCTGCTCGACCGCGTCCGGGACGCGCTCGTCATGCCCGATGGCCGGATTGTGGTGGCGAACGGCGGTACGCATGAACTCCGGGTCTTCGACGCGCTGGGGAATCATCTGACCACCTGGGGCGGCCGGGGAGAGGGACCGGGCGAGTTTACCAGCCTCAGCCAGGTCGACCGCTGGCCCGGGGATTCGTTGATCGCGCCGTATTCGCAGGGCCGCCGCCTGTCCGTACTCGACTCCGAGGGCAACTTCGGGCGCGCCTTCACCCTGCAGCGAGACGATGCGTTCTTTATGGTGGAAGCCGTCTCGCCGAGCGGTGTCATCCTCAGCACCGATCTGGTCATGCGGGGCGGCCTCCCGGAAGGGTTGAACCGGCCGGAACAACACTACCGCGTCCGGGGCACGGAAGGGGAACTCCTGTCCTCCCTGGGGTCCTTCCCCGGTACCGAGTTGTTCTCTTCCTGGAGCGGGTCCTCCGGCGTGGTCGTCGAGATTCTGTTTGCGCACCGGGTTTCCACCTTCGCGTGGGCCGACCTGGTGGCCGTGGCTCCCAACGACAGCTACGAAATCCGGTCCTTCGACCGCGATGGCACGCTCAAGCGCATCGTCCGCCGGGACCACGACCTGGTCGTCCCGACCTCGGTCCACATCGACGCGACCATCGAAAGCAGGATCGCGGGGATTCCCGAGGAAGAACGGGCGGAGCGGCGGCAACGGATGCGCGAGAGCTACGGGCAAGTGCCCCTGCCCGAGACCTTTCCCGCCTTTGCGACAGCGCTGACCGACCTGGCAGATCACCTCTGGGTTCAGGAGTACGACCTGCCCGGCGAAGAAACCCCCAATCCGGTATGGACCGTCTTCGGCCCGGAGGGACACGTCCTGGGATTCGTGGACACGCCCGCCGGGCTGAGCATCTTCGAAATCGGCGAGGACTACATCGTGGGACTCGCCACCGACGACCTCGGAGTCCAGTACGTCCAGGTGTGGCCGCTGGAGCGGGCGGACTGACCTGGGTCAAGGCGTCGCAGGGGGCAGCGAGCCGACCGGGGTGGCCGGGTGGGCGGTCGGACCGCCCCTGAGGCATGCCGTCGAAAGGGACGGCAGGGCACCGGACTGGCCGAGCAACCCGCCGGACGGGTATGATTGCGGGCTGAAACCCCGGACCATCCCCGGAAGCGGATCCATCCACCCACAAATCCCGAGCATCCCCATGCCCCCAACCTTCGACATGTCCCTCATCCAGCGCGGCGCCCGCCTTCGCCGCTCCCCCTACTTCGACGCCACGCTGGCGGCCGGCTGCCGGAGCTATACCGTCTACAATCACATGTTCCTCCCCACCCGCTACGACGACCTCCACGCCGAATACGAGAAGCTGCTGAACGGCGTCACGGTGTGGGACGTCAGCGTCGAGCGGCAGGTCGAGATCACCGGGCCGGACGCCTTCGAGTTCACCAACCTGCTCACTCCGCGCGACCTGTCGAAGTGCGCCGTCGGGCAGGGCAAGTACGTCCTGATCGGCGCCGACGACGGGGGCATCGTGAACGACCCCGTCCTGCTCCGCCTGGGCGAGAATCACTTCTGGCTGGCGCTCGCGGACAGCGACGTGCTGCTGTACGCGAAGGGGGTCGCGCTGAACTCGGGGCTCGATGTGCACATCTGCGAACCGGACGTATCGCCGATGCAGGTGCAGGGGCCGAAGTCGAAGGAAGTCGTCCGCAGACTCTTCGGGGACGACGTCCTGAAGCTGCGCTACTACTGGTTCCTGCAGACGGACCTGGACGGGATCCCGGTGGTGGTGACGCGCACCGGGTGGAGCGGCGAGGTCGGCTATGAGATCTATCTGCGCGACGGAAGCCGGGGCGTCGAACTCTGGGACCGTGTGATGGAGGCGGGGCGCGACCTGGGGATTTCCCCCACCGGCCCGTCCGACATCCGCCGCATCGAGGCGGGGATTCTCAATTACGGGATCGACATGACGCTCGACAACAACCCGTACGAGGTCGGGCTGGGGTGGCAGGTGGATCATGACCAGGAGGGCGACTTCATCGGGCGCGAGGCGCTCGCGAGGATCGCCGCGGAGGGGCCCAAGCGGAAGCTTGCCGGCGTCGAGATCGGCGGCGATCCGCTGGACCTGAACATGACGCGCTGGCCGGTGCAGCAGGGCGGCAGGGAGATCGGCGTGGTGACCTCCGCCGTCCATTCGCCGCGGCTGGGCCGGAACATCGGTTACGCGATGGTGCCCACCGCGGCGGCCGAGCCGGGAACGCGCCTGAGCGTGACCACGCCGGACGGCGAGCGCGATGCCACGGTGGTTCCGCGACCCTTCGTGGATCCGAACAAGGAGATTCCGAAGTCTTAGCAGCCCGTGGACAAAATCCCCCCGGCATTCGAGCGGCGATGCATCCGGCCTGGACGCTTCGCCTCGCCATTCGAAGACGTAAAGAAAACATTACATTATGTCATGTTCAGCATACATCTGACCCCTCTAGGGCTGCACTCTGCGTTGCTCCTCAGCCCAATAGCGCTGCTATTGGCCCTTCGTCGCGCCTTGCCAGCCCGGCAAAGCACCTAAGGTCTGAATCACGGCAGGAAGTCGTCTAAAGTCAATCAGGACTGCACGATCTGCGTTGCCTGCCGTTGGGCTGGACCCTGCTGGACCGTGCCCCGATAGCGGGAAAAGCGGAATCGATTAGCGGGAATGTCTCCCGGAGCGGGGTCCCTGGCGGATTGGGTCATGGCCGCCACTCGGCTCGACGGGATGCGCCACCGCTCCAACCGGGGCAACGAGACTCCAGCGAAGGAGGGAAACTCCTCCCCGGGCTCCTCTGGAGGGGTGGCAAACAGGTCCCTCCGGATTTCGTCGGACGTCGGCCGCGCTCTGGTGCCAAGGGGGACGAATGCGACGCAGACGCGAGGCGTCAGATCAGTTGAGTTGAGTTGGCGAACGACCCCACCTCCGAGTGTCAAGGCAGCACCCGCACGGTGGCCGGAGAGGAGGTTTCGTCTTAGTATGACTGACGTGTTTGGGAACCCCGCCAAACCTCGGAGCCGACGTTGGTTGATCCTGCATCCACACAACAGCACCAATGACCGATTCCAACCCGGTCCGGGTTCAGTGCCGCGATTTGTCGATTGGATACCGTTGCGACCGGCCCGTCCTCAGGGGGCTCAACCTCGATGTCGTGCCCGGTGACGTACTCGCGATCATCGGCCCCAACGGGTCCGGCAAGACGACCCTCATGCTCACGCTAATGGGGATTCTGGAGCCTCTCAGCGGCGAGGTCTCGATCGCCGGGCTATCCCCTTCGGACTACAGACGGCGATATGGCGTTGGTTACCTCGCCGAAGCCACCCACATGCCCGAAGGTTGGCGCTGTGACGGGATTCTCACTGTGGCGGCGACCGCTGCCGGACCGGGTTCCGATGCTTCGAACGCCCTCAGGCTTGCTGGCGTCGACTACGCGACCAACGTCCCGGTCAGCACTCTCTCCAAGGGGATGGGACGCCGTCTGGCGCTGGCCGTGGCACTAATGGGACCGACCAGACTGCTCATTCTCGACGAGCCAGAATCGGGGCTTGACCCGCGCCAACGACACCGTCTGCGGCGGCGGATCCGAGCGCTTCGTACCAGCATGACCATCTTGGTAGCCAGTCACGACCTCGGCGAACTCGCCTTGATGAGCGACCACGTCCTTCTGGTCGACCAAGGATGCGGAAGGCTTGTTGAGCACCCCGAAGGCGGGTTCACCCGCGACTTCTTGGAACGGGAGTTCCTCGGGCTTGGGGTGGCGGCGTCATGACGATTGCCAAGGAAACGCTCAAGCACCTAATCCGCCGTAAGTGGAAGCTCCCTGCGACCGTGTTTCTGAGCGGTCTCGGGCTGGTGATGTTGGCCCATTTGTTCGATGTCGCGGGAATCCTCGACCAACGGGACGCGGCCTTCGCGGCGATCCGCGAGAGCACGGAGCCGCCGTCATCCGAGCAGATTGCGGCGGTGAGCCGCGGTCGGGGAGTGCTCACCTTCTTTGGGGTGCTGGATACGTTTTTCCTAGTGGGTCCCGTCCTGGTCGGCCTCCTCCTGCCGGGTGGCGTCGTGGCAAACGAGCGGCAGAGCGGTGCAATCATGCTCTGGGCCCAGCATCCGATGCCGCTCAGTCGTTTCTACATGCAACGCTACTTGGGCACTCAGATCGCGAACATAGCCGCGCAGGCCCTGATCGGCATTCCCGTGGGCATCGCTCTTACTCTGCCGCCCGACCTCGTCACGTTGACGGACCGTTTCCCGGAATTCTGCGTCCAAGGACTCTTGGGTTGCGCGATTAGCTTCGCGGTGACCTCCCTCGGTGTCCGGCGAGCAGCTTTTTGGGTGCTCGCCTACTACGCGGCGTCGAATTGGATTCATGGCTTGGCGCTGAGGGCCGGGGTGGCGGACACACCGGGCTCACTGGCAACCGGACTCGACGTGGTGCTGTTTGCGCTGTTCCCCGTACCTGCGGTCCGAGCCTTCGTTTCCGGCATCGAGTCGGGCGTCACGTGGGATTGGCCCGCCGCCACAACGGTGCTGGCTCACTTTGCCCTCTGGACGATAGTCGCTTGGCTGGGGTTGCGGAGGCTTGACCGGAAGCCACTCCCGCTTTAGAGTCCAGATCACCATTCAGTACGGTTCCGGGAGCAGGCCGTACTCGGACCGTCTTTCAGCGGTCACATGCAATCTGGAGGTGACTCACATGAGCCTGTTGCTGAGCGCTGCTGCTGTAGCCCAACTGTGTACGGGCTGCGACGTGTCCTTCGAGGCCTTGGATACGCTAGGGGCGTCGGACGATCCCGCAGGTGTCGGAATGATCGCGGATGTCCTGAGGATCGGGGATAAAGGCTACCTCGTGAGTTCCGAAGTCTTGGGCGGTGTGGTGATCGTCTACGATACGGCGGGGAGCTACAAACGGGAGTTGACCCAGCTCGGTGACGGGCCGGGAGAACTTCGAGGACCACCGAGGTTCGCGTTGGGTACTGGCGGAATCGCGCTTCAGGAGAGATTCGCCGCCGATTTGCACCTGTTTTCGAGCAACCTCGACTTCAGAAAGACGATCAGGTTACCTGGGGCTGGCGGATCGGTCCGGGGGGATCCGTTGACTGGGGGTTGGCTCGTGAGCTACTCCTTCGGCGGTGCTGGGGCCGATCCGGGCATCCTCCTCCTTGACCAAAGCGGAGATGTTATCCGTACGATGAAGCCCGGTGCGGAATCCTCCAGCCTGAGTGGCCCCACGGGCGACATGATCCGTGACGCGGATGGCACGATATGGATCGTCTCAGTGACGGGGACGCTCGAAGCCTTCGACCAAGACCTCGGACTCTTGGGTTCCCTCCAACTGGAACTGCCCGGAATGGACGCCTGGGACCCCAGCACGGGACCTGCCGCTCCGCCAGCAATGGTCACTGACGTCCATCTCGCCCCCGACGGTGCGGGCGTTTGGGTTTTCGCGCTCGCGCCCGTGGTTAGCCCGAATGAGCTTCGGAACCAGCAGTCCGCCTTCCCAGCCATCGACCAGTTATTCGACAGTTTCGTCTACTCGGTCGCCTTGGACTCGGAGGGCCTCAGTCTTGTGGGAACGGATCGGTTCGACACGTTGGTGCGTCCGTTACGTGATGGGGACTTGGCGTTCGATATGGTCGACACGCCAGAAGGAGACCGACGGGTCCGCGTCGGACGACTGCGCTTCACAGGCCCCGGTCGCTGAGGAGGGCAAGGACCGTCACCCTTGTCCGGGTGGGGCCCACTGGGGTGGCGGTCGCTCCTCGCCGTTCGCGCGGTCGCCGATCAAGAGGCCGAGAAGCTTGCCGGGGCGGACTGATTCCAGCCGCCGGGTTCGGGCGGCGGGCGGAAGCGTGTCGCCGGGCGTCTGGATGGGGCTGGCTTGAGCCACGCTAAGGTGTCTAAGCCAGCCTACCCGCCGTGGCCACGCTCCGCGTGTCCCGGCGGGGCTGACAAGGGGGCTGCGCCCCTGTGACCCCCAACTGCAAAACGTCGCGTCGCGAGCGAAGTGGCCAGTCTATGGCCGGTCAATGGCCCCCAAGGGTTCTCCCGCGACCGCCACGCCGCAGCCTCGCTCCACCCGGCTGCGGAGGTGCCTTGACGGTTTGAACACCGGCACATCCCGGGCCGGAACCTCGACCGCCTCTCCGGTTCGGGGATTGCGACCCGTGCGGGCCTTGCGGTGCCTCACCTTGAAGGTGCCGAAGCCCCGAAGCTTGATGCCGTCGCCTCGGGCGAGCGCCTCCGTCAAGGCATTGAGGAAGGCGTCGACCATCAGCCCGCATTCCCTCTTGGTGACGCTCGGTCCGACCGCGTCGGCGACCTGCTCAACGAGTTCGGCTTTGGTCATCCTGTTCTCCTCGCGCGAAGTGTGGCCGAGTCCTGCCGCTTCAGTATGATAAACCTGGGGCGCGACCCACGGCGGCTGGTCCCACCGACCGCGCCAAGGCGATGCCGTGCCCCGATTGGCGCTGGCGGAAGCAGACATCCTCCTCGCTTCAGGACGGTGGTCCGTCGCGGCTGACCTATGGCCTTCCCGCATGGGATTGGTGGCCCGGAGCGACCCGCCGCGGAGGTTGGGATGGATTGCACGTCCCAACCTCCGCAGATGCCACGGCAGGCATCGAAAAAGGGGGGTCGCTCCGGTCACGGCCTCCGGTTCCCGCGCGGCGCAGCCGCCCCGTAGGCCGTGATGCAACCGAAAGCCGGACAACGACATGCGGAGTCGCGGAGGTGCACATCCGAACTGCGGTATCGCGCACATGCACGTCATTTCACATGTGCGGTCCCCGCACGGCCCCGGACGGATCCGGCAACGGCTTCCTGAAGCCGTGGTGCGCGCCACCCTCCCAGCGACCCCGATCACGCGCTTGAACCGCTTCCTTCCGGACGGACCGGACCGCTCCGACGACCTGCCACTGGCCAAACACCCCTTCCTCGGCGACATTTCGTTCGCGCAGATCGTGCAGTCCATCTTCGAAAGGAATCGAATGATGGCACGCACGAGAAGAAGCCGCCGGAGCTACGGCGCCGGCGAGTGGGGCCGGAACCGCGTGAGGGTGTTCCCCGACGCCAAGACCGGCCTGTACCAGATTGAGTGGCGAGAGAACGGGCGCAGGCTCACCCGGTCGCTCAAACACCGCGATTGGAGGCGCGCGAAGCGGCAGGCGGACGAGTTCGCCGCCGGGTTCGCCGGACCCGAGATCGGGGGTGGGGCCGAAGCCAAGCCCGAGCCGCTCACGCTGGAGAAGCTGTTTGACACCTACGGTGAGGAGGTGACGCCCACCAAGGGCGCGCATTCGCGGGGGCACGACCGGGCCGCCATGCAGATGTTTCTCCGGTTTTTCGGACGGAACCGCGATCCGGCCACCCTGTCCCGGCGCGACTGGGATCGGTTCATCCGGGCGAGACGGGCGGGCAGGACGGGACCGAGCGGACGGCCCGTGTCGGATCGAACAGTCGAATACGACCTCAAGTTCCTGATCGCGGTCCTGAATTGGGCTGCGAAGTCCCGCGACGAGCGGGGCCGGTTGTTGCTTGACCGGAATCCGCTCAGGGGGCTCAGGACCCCCACGGAGAAGAACCCGACCCGGATAGTGCTCGCGGAGGATGAGTATCGGGCGCTCCTGAAGGTGTCGCACCGCGTGGACTGGCGGTTCCGCGTCGCCCTCGTGCTCGCGCACGAAACCGGCCACCGGATCGGCGCGATCCGCCAGCTTCGGTGGTTCGACATCGACTTCGAGGGCAGGACGATCCTCTGGCGGGCCGAACACGACAAATCCGGCTACGAGCACGTCACGCCCGTCACCGACGAGGCCCTCGACACGCTGACGGAGGTGCGGGCGATGAATCCCGCAACCGGGGAGGCTCCGGTGCTGCCCGCGCCGAGGAATCCGGTGGCGGTTGTGGGTGCCGCGCGGTTGCACGCTTGGTGGCAGAAGGCCCAGATTCTTGCGGGACTGGAGCCGAGGCCCGGCCGGGGTTGGCACTCGCTGAGGCGGAAGTTTGCCAGCGACCTGATGGACCAGCCGCTGAAGGTGCTCTGCCAACTCGGCGGCTGGAAGACGGCGAAGACGGTCCTTCGGTGCTATCAGCGGGCCGACGAGGGACAGCTTCGGAAGGCTCTGGAAGACCGCCGCCGGGCTCGCGGCTGAAATCGAGAATGGCGGGAGTCAAACAGCGGGAATCCGGGCTGCCGAACACGCAACTACAAGCACCACAAGAAGATGCCGACCAAAACGCTCATGCCAGCCCGGCGCCTCGCCGCTCTCGGTGCTCGCGGGGCTTTATCCACGGACTGCTAGCGGGCCCGGACCAACGCCGGGCGGCGCCAGCCCGATCGGGAGGCACTCCATGACAGCTCAGCCCGCCAAACAGGGCAGCAAGCTCCGCTACGCGGCCGACGAGGTGCCGCCGCTTCCGTTCTCCATCATCGTCGGTGTGCAGACCGCCATCCTCATCATCGTGCCGGTGGTCATCGTCACGACGATCGTCACGCGCGTGGCGGATCAGAGCGACGAATACCTGTCGTGGGCGATCTTCTCCAGCATGGTGATCGGCGGCCTGATCACCATCGTGCAGGCGCGCAGGATCGGCGGAATCGGCGGCGGGAACCTGACTGTCATGGGCGCTTCCGGCGCCTCCATCGGGGTCGCGGTCCTGGCCCTGGTTGCGGGCGGCCCTCCCCTTCTCGGGGCGCTGGTCGTCGCGTCGGCGCTCTGCCAGTTCGCCTTTGCGGCTCGTCTGGCGCTGCTGCGCCGCATCATTACGCCGGTCGTTTCGGGCACCCTGACCGCGCTCGTGGCCGTGACGGTCATGCCGCTCGGTTTCGCCATGCTGACGCTGGTCCCCGAGGGCGCTTCGGCCGCTGCCGCCCCGACGATCGCGGGCGTCACGATCCTGTTCGTCGTGTGTCTCTTGCTGCGCGGCCCTCGGAGGCTCCGTGCCTGGACCCCGGTGCTGGGGATGGTCGTGGGATGCGTAACCGCCGCCTTCTTCGGCGTCCTCGATTTCGGGCGCGTGGCCGACGCTTCCTGGATCGGCGTCCCGGCGGTCGCCACCTCCGGACTGGACCTGAATCTCGGGCCCACCTTCTGGATCCTTCTCCCCGGATTCCTCTTCGTCACCTTCGTGATCACCGTCCGCCAGGTGGGCGAAGCCGTCCACATGCAGCGTCTGGGGGAACGCGAGGAGAAAGCCATCGACTTCCGCCGGGTGCAGGGGTCCGTCGCCGCCTGCGGGACCGGCACGCTTCTGTCGGGTTTCGCAGGCGTTCTGCCGCCCTGGCCCTACCTGGCGGGAATCTCGCTGGCAACCGGCGTGGGCGTCGCCGCCAGGAAGGTCGGGGTCTACATCGGCGCGTTCTTCATGCTGCTCGCCTTCATTCCGAAGATCACGGCGGGCATCCTTTCGATACCCGCTCCGGTGCTGGGTGCCTACATCGTCGTCATCTTCGGGATGATGTTCGTGCAGGGAATGCGGGTCATCGTCCAGGAGGCCCGTGGGCGCCAGGACTCCCTCATCGTGGGTCTCGCGTTCTGGATCGGCGCGGGCATCCAGTTCCAGGCGATCTTCCCCGCCCACCTGGCCACGCCCACCGGCCGCATGCTCGCGAACGGCCTCACGGTCGGGGGGCTCACCATCCTCTTCCTCAACCTGTTCATGGAGCTGACCGGACCCCGGCGGCACAGGACCGAGATGGCGCTGCACCCGGCCCGACTTCCCGAACTCGACCGCTTCCTGGTGGCCTTCGCGGCCAGGTACAAGTGGAACGAGAAGGCGACGCACCGGCTGCGCGCGGCCTCCGAAGAGGCGCTCCTGAGTCTCCTGCGCCAGGACGAGGACGAGCAAGCGCCCGCCTCCGAGAAGCGCCGCCTGCGCGTCGTGGCCCGGAACGCCCGCGATGGCGCGCTGCTGGAGTTCACCGCCGGCACCCAGGCCGGCAACCTGGAGAACGAGATGGTGCACCTCGGCGACCGGCCCGACCCGACGAGCGAACGCGACCTGTCGCTGTCGCTGCTGCGACACCACGCTTCGTCGGTCAAGCACAACCAGTACCACAACGTCGACATCCTGACGGTGCGGGTGGACCGGGCCTGACCGTTTGACAGATTCCGTGACAGATTATGGGTAGAATCTGTCAAAACCTGACCCGCACCCCCAGCTGCGCCCGCCGCGTGTCCCCCAGTCCGCTGCGGATCGTGCCGTCGAAGTTGAAGAGGAGCGAGCCGCTGGCGGTGTCCAGGGAGTTGTCCGCGTTGGTGAGGTTGAAGACCTCGAAGACGGGTTCGACCGTGCGGCCGCCCGCGATTTCCACCGGCCGCGACAGCTTGATGTCCCAGGTAAAGAACTCGTTGTCGCGCCTGAGCGTGTTGCGCTCGAGGATCGTGCCATCGGCGCAGAGCCGGTCCGATGGCTGGCTGGCCCGCGAGCCCCGCTCCGCACAGCTCTCCGAGACGGGCGACGCCGAGAGGTACCGCACGATGTTGCTGAAAGCGATGCGGCCGGGCAGCGAGAACGCCAGGTAGCCGGTGGCCTTGTGGCGGCGGTCCCGGTCGGACCAGCCGTACTCGGGCGTCAGGTTCGACGCGTCGGCGTAGCGGAAGGTGAAGGGGTCGCGCTCGTTGTCGTCGTCGGACCTGTCGAAGGAGAGGGTGTAGCTGACGTCGAAGGTGAGGCGGCCACCGAAGGCGCCCTGGCCGCGCAGCCCGGCGGTGATCGCGTGATAGCGGGAGCGCGCGGTGCTCTCGGCAACGGTGAGCGAGCCGATCCCGCCTCCGCCCGGGTGGGTGCCGATCCCGAAGGGCGACCCGAAGACGGCGTCGTTGCGGTTGACGAAGCGGAACAGCGCGTCGGTGCGCGCGTGCTGGTACGAGAGGCTCCCGGCCACACCCTCCACCAGCTCCCGGTCGAGCGCGGCCGCAAACGACCAGGTGCGCGGGAGCTCCAGGTCCTTCGCGGTGACGTGGATGTCGGGGAGGAAGGGTGGGGTGGCACTGCCATCGATGAGTTCCCCGATCGCCGGCGGCCCCTGTCCCGGCAGGCCGAAGCTGCTGCGGAAGAAGATCTGCTGGAAGGCGCCGTTGGTGGTCACGCTCTGGGCGAAGACCAGGATGGGGATGCGCGAGTGGTAGGCGCCGGCGTTCAGCCGCAGGACCGTCTCGGCGTCGCCGGTGATGTCCCAGGCCAGGCCGAAGCGGGGCTGGAAGTTGTCCAGGTCGTCGGGGATCGTCCCGTCCGACGGGAAGCGCGGGTCCGACAGGTAGGGGGCGTAGAAGGTGTCGTCCGGCCTGACCTTCACCGACGGGTGCCAGGTCCCCTCCCAGCGCAGGCCCAGGTTCAGCGTCAACCGGTCGTTCGGTTTCCAGGTGTCCTGCAGGAAGAAGGCCAGCTCGTCGACGCCGAAGTCGCCCCGGCCCAGCTGGTCCGGCGCCACGCCCGGCACCGTCCCGGACTGCAGGTAGGTGAGCACGGGCCCGGTGATGCTCGTCCCATCGGGACATGTTCCCGCCCGGCTGTCCGACCCATCCGAACATGTCACGTACCCGCTGCCGTGCGTCACGAAGTTGATGAAGCCGTCGACCGAATCGAAGATGTAGCGCCCGTTCGCAAATCCGATGAACTGCTGCGTGATCCCGGTCCGGTTGTACTCGGCGCCCGCCTTGAAGAGGTGATTGCCCGTCAGCCACGACCAGTTGTCGACGATCTGCAGGCGCTTGTCGTACGCCGGATCGATGGGGAGGAAGAAGGGGAGCCCGATGCGGAAGCCGTCGGCGAAGTCCATCCCGATATCCGGGAACGGCCGGCCGCCGAGGGTCCTGAACTGGGGCGGGGCGGGCACGGTTGCCTGGGGCATCAGCGGACCGTCGTACCAGCGCACACGGTCCTCCCTGGCCCACTGCAGGCGCAATTCGTGCGAGAGCGTGCTGCTGATCAGCGACCGCCAGCTCGCGTTGAAGGCGTGCGCGTCGTCGGTCTCGACGCCGTTGGCGGACAGTCCCCACGAGTCCACGTCGAAGGTCCCGTTGAGCTGCTCGGACCAGCTGTAGTTGTACTTGAAGGAGAGCTGGTTGCTTCCGTCGACGTGCAGGTCGGCCTTGGCCAGGAGGGCGCGCGCGTCGTTCGTGCGGGTGATCGGGCCGAACTCGTCCTCGAAGAGCCCGGGCCACTGCGTGTTGAGGAAGTCGCGGAGCCTGGCCAGGTTCGCCGGGTCGTTGACCACGCGGTGGGCCTGCTTCGTCTCGGTCGCCTCCTGCTGGTCGTAGGCGACGAAGAAGAAGGCGCGGTTGCGCATGATCGGTCCGCCCAGGGTGAAGCCGAACTGGTTGCGCAGGAAGTCCGGCTTGCCCGCCTGCACGTCCGCGGCGTGAGCGGCCGACACACCGTCCCACTGCCCGTAGTAGTGGGCCGATCCCGTCAGCTCATTGGTGCCGGACTTTGTGATTACGTTCACAAACCCGCCCGCGGAGCGCCCGAACTCGGCGGCGGCCCCCTGGTTCACCACCACCATCTCCTCGATGGCGTCCTGGCTGAAGGTGAAGGCCGGCCGCTGGCCCCCGCGCTGTTCGCCGAAGAAGGGATTGTTGAAGTCGGCGCCGTCCACGATGAAGTTGTTGAAGATCCCGCGCTGGCCGCTGATGTTGAGTTCGTCCCCGTCGGGACCCTGGGAGATCGCGACGCCGGGCGTGAGGAGGGCGAAGTCGAGGTAGTTGCGGCCGTTGTTGGGGAGCCCGTCCACGACTTCTTCCGAGAGGCGGGTGGAGCTGGTGACGTCCTCCGGGTGCACGAGGTGGGCGCGCTCGGCCTCGATGGTGATGCCCTCGAGCTCGATGGCTTCGAAGCGGAGGGTGAGCGTCAGGGCCTCGCCGACGCGGAGGACCAGGCCGGTGGCGGTGGCCGCGGCGAGCTGGCCTTCCGACCGCGCGAGGACATCGTAGGTGCCGAGCGGGAGGAGGGGGCGCACGAAGGTGCCGGATGGGGTGGTGCGCACGGTGGTGACGAGGCCGGTCTCGCGGTGCGTGAGCTGGACGGTGGCGCCGGCGACGGTGGCGTTCGCGGGGTCCAGGACCACGCCCCGGATGACGCCGGTGGTCGCCTGTGACTGGGCGGCAGCCGTGTGGGGGGTGGCCGCGAGGGCGGGGAGCAGGGCGAGCAGGAGGGTCGGCAGCAGTGCGGTCGCGGCGGTCCCACGGCGGGGGTGGGCGGGGATGGGGCGGGCCGGTCGGGGGCCGCAGGCCGGTCGGGGGCCGCGGTTGGCGGGCGCAAGGCGGTTGCGAAAGGATCTGGGCGTGAAGTTCATCTCGGTGCTCTGTTCCTGTCGGCGGGCGGGAATCTCTGCCTTGCTCGGCTTGCGGTCCACGGTCAAGCTACGTCGATTGCACGTTCGTTGGAACGGCAGCAGCCATCAGGAGCTCTCAGCACGGTCTCAGTCATGTCCTCACGCCCGCCGCTTCGGAACCCACTCCTCCGCCTGTTTGTTTTATTCGTCATCGGCCCCCTCCTGTTCGCGGCTTGCGGGCCCGCGCCCCACGACCTCGTCATCCTGAACGGGCGCGTCATGGATCCCGACACCGGACTGGACGCGCTCCGTCACGTCGGGATCACCGACGGCACGATCGCCGCCATCAGCGGGGAGCCCCTGCGCGGACGGGACACCCTCGACGCGGCCGGCCTGATCGTCGCGCCCGGCTTCATCGACCTGCACGCCCACGGCCAGGACCCGGTCAGCGCGGCGCTGCAGGCGCTCGACGGGGTGACCACCGCGCTCGAGATGGAGGTCGGCGTCTACCCGGTGGCGCCCTGGTACGCATCCCGGGAGGGCCGCGCGCTGATCCATTTCGGCGCCACGGTCAGCCATCCGAACGCGCGCGCCAAGCTCCTGACCGGGGCCGACATCGGCCACCAGCCCACGCTGCCGCCCGGGCAGAACGAGTCGATGGGCTCGGAGATCATCTACGAGGAGCTCGATGACGGCCGGATCGCCGAGCTGGCCGCGCTCATGGAGGCCGGGCTGGCCGAGGGCGCACTCGGGTACGGCTTCGGCATCACCTACACGCCTGGGGCGTCGCGCATCGAGATCCTGCGGCTCTTCGAGTCGGCGGCGGCCCAGGATGTGCCCGCCTACGTGCACCTGCGCTCGGCCGGTTCGGGCGGCACCCTCGGTCCCTTCCAGGAGGTCATCGCCAACGCCGCGGCCACCGGTGCGGCGCTGCACATCGTCCACCTCAACTCCACTGCCGGGGAGATGGCTGAACAGGCCCTCGGCATGGTCCGCGGGGCGCGCGAGTGGGGCGTCGACGTCACCACCGAGGCGTATCCGTACACGGCGTCGTCCACCTTCATCGAATCCGCGCTCTTCGATTCCTGGGTGGGGCTGGACGACGACGAGTACCGGCGGCTGCAGTGGCCGGGACAGGCCGAGCGGCTCAGCGCGCGCACCTTCGCCGAGTACCGGGAGCAGGGGGGATGGGTGGTCATCCACGGGCGCCGGGAGGAGACCAACGAGTGGATCGTGGCGCAGCCGGACGTGATCGCCGCCAGCGACGGCATCCCGTTCCTCCATGTCGCCGTCCACCCGCGCGGCGCGGGAACCTTCGCCCGTATTCTGGGACACTATTCGCGCGACCGGGGCGTGATCGGCCTCATGGACGCGCTCGCCAAGATGACGATCCTGCCGGCCCGGCGGCTCGAAGGCGCGGCTCCCGGGATGGCGCGCAAGGGCCGCGTGCGGGAGGGCGCCGACGCCGACCTCGCCGTCTTCGACCCCGAGACCGTCCTCGACATGGCGGACTACGACGCGCCCGCCACCCCGTCGCGCGGCTTTGCCTTCGTGCTCGTGGGCGGGACACCGGTGGTGCGGGACGGCGCGCTCGTCGAAGGCGTCTTCCCGGGCCAGGCGATCAAGTCACTTCATGCACAAACTGCTGCAACCGGAGAATAGTATGGTAAACATGACATTTCGTAAAGCAAACCTTACAATCGCCCCGGCGATCCTCGGGCCCCTGGCCTTCGCGATCGCCTCGCTCGCCCCGACCGCCGCCGCCCAGCAACCCCTCTCCCTCGCGACCTACCTGGACATGGAGACGGTGTCGAACCCGCAGATCTCGCCGGACGGCTCGCGGATCGTCTACACGCGCGGGTGGGTCGACAAGCTCAACGACCGCCGCCAGTCGTCGCTTCACATCATGAACGCCGACGGCTCGCGGCCGCGCCACCTGCTTGAAGGCAGCGGCGCGCAGTGGTCCCCGGACGGGACGCGCATCCTCTTCACCGCCCCCGGCGAACCGCAGGGCTCGCAGATCTTCGTGCGCTGGATGGACGCGGAGGGCGCGGTCACGCAGGTCACCCGGCTCGAGCGCGGTCCCTCCAGCCCGCTCTGGTCGCCGGACGGGGAGTGGATCGCGTTCACCAGCAGGGTGCCGGACCGGGCGGACTTCGCCGGTGTGTCGCTGCCCGCCAGGCCCGAGGGCGCGAACTGGGTCGGCGAGCCGAAGGTGGTCGAGCGGGCGGCGTACAAGCGCGACCGGCAGGGGTACGTCGACACCGGGTGGACGCACGTCTTCGTGGTCCCCGCCCAGGGCGGCACCCCGCGGCAGCTGACCGACGGCGACTGGAACCATTCGTCGATCCAGTGGAGTCCCGACGGCACCGAGATCTACTTCACCTCCTTCCGCGACGAGGACGCCGACCGTCCCGAGCACTGGCAGGAGTCGGAGATCTACGCGGTGTCGGTGGCCACCGGCGACATCCGCCGGCTGACGAACCGCCGCGGCCCCGATGCCAGCCCCATGCCCTCCCCCGACGGCTCGCTGATCGCCTACACCGGGATCGACGCGCACGACGACACGTACCGGAACCAGATGATTCATCTGATGAACCGGGATGGGTCCGGCTCGCGGGTCATCTCCGGCGACTACGACCGGCAGTCGAGGGGGCTGATGTGGGCGAAGGACGGCAGCGGCCTCTACTTCAACGTCAACCGGGACGGGTACCGGCAGCTGCACTTCGTGTCGGTGGACGGCGGGGTCGAGGTCCTCACCTCGGGCGACCACCTCTTCGCGCTGTCGTCGTTCTCGGACGATGGCGTCGCCGCCGGGATCATCTCCAGCGCGCACGAGCCGGGTGACATCTACCGCTTCGACCTCTCCGACCCGGGGAGCCCGGTGCGCCTCACCGAGGTGAACGAGGACGTCCTGGGTCACGTCGGCCTCGGCGAGGTCGAGGAGATCTGGTACGAATCGACCGACGGGTTCCGCGTCCAGGGGTGGATCGTGAAGCCGCCCGACTTCGATCCCGCGCGCAGCTACCCGCTCATGCTCGCGATCCACGGCGGGCCCCACAGCATGTACAACGGGGGGTTCAACTTCGCCTTCCAGGAGCACGCCGCGAACGGCTACGTCGTCCTGTATACGAATCCGCGAGGCTCAACCGGCTATGGCACCGAGTTCGCGAACGCGATCAATCACGACTACCCGGGCGCGGACTTCCCCGACCTCATGAAGGGCGTCGACGAGATGCTCGCGCGCGGCTACGTCGACGGGGAGAACCTCTTCGTCTACGGCTGCTCGGGCGGCGGGATCCTTACCAGCTACATCGTGGGCAACACCGACCGCTTCCGGGCCGCGTCGGCCAACTGCCCCATCGTGAACTGGATGTCGGCGATGGGGACCTCCGACGCCATCACCTACCTGCGCACCTTCGAGAAGCCCTTCTGGGAGGATCCCACGGAGTGGATCGACCGGTCGTCGATCTTCTACGTCGGCAACGTGACCACGCCGACCATGTTCCTGACCGGCGAGCGGGACCTGCGCACCCCGATGGCGCAGACCGAGGAGTTCTACCAGGCGCTCCAGTACATCGGCGTGCCCACCGTGATGATCCGCTTCCCGGACGAGTGGCACGGCACCAGCTCGCGGCCGTCCAACTTCCTGCGCACCCAGCTGTACCTGCGCAAGTGGTTCGAGAAGTGGGGCACGCATGCGGGGCCGATGACGAGCCCGTGACCGTGACCCGCATCGGGGGCGGGGCCAGCATGGTGGATTTGTACCACCTGGGGCTCCCCGGCATCATCGGCGTCGGGGCGCTGGAGCTGGACGACGGGGTGGCGTTGGTCGATCCCGGACCGGAGGCGCGGCTGGAGGCGCTGGGCGCTGGCCTGGCCGAAATGGGACACTCGCTGCAGAGCGTGCGCGCGGTCCTGCTCACGCACATCCACCTCGATCATGCGACGGCGGCCGGCGCGATCGTGCGGGAGGTGCCGGGCGCACAGGTGCACGTGCACGCGGTGGGCGCGCCCCACATGGCCGACCCGTCGCGCCTCCTCGCGTCGGCCGGGCGGATCTACGGCGAGAGGATGGAAGAGCTGTGGGGCGAGTTCCTGCCCGTGCCGCGCGGGTCGCTCCGCGTTGTCGACGAGGGGGACGCCGTCGCGCTGGGTGGCCGCCGCTTCGAGGTGGCGTACGTTCCCGGGCACGCCAGGCACCATGTGGCGTACTACGAGGCCGCGACGGGGACCGCGTGGGTGGGCGACGTGGGCGGGATCCGCATCGAAGGGGGTCCCGCGCTGCCGGTGACGCCGCCACCGGATATCGACGTGGAGGGGTGGAAGTCGAGCATGGAGAGGGTGATGGCGTGGGGTCCCGAGCGGATCGTGGCGACGCACTTCGGGGCGTATGAGGACGTGGCCGCGCACTTTGCCGAGCTGAGGGCGGGGCTGGATGCGTGGGCAGGGTGGGTGCGGGACTCGGTGGCCCTCGCCCTCGCCGACGACGGGGAGCACGCCCGGATCTTCGCCGACTGGATTACCGCCGGGCTGCGGCACCGCATCCCCGAAGAACACGTCCGCCTGTACGAAACGGCGTCCGGTTTCAGGGATTCGTGGTGGGGGCTGGCCAGGTATTGGAGGAAGCGGGCGCAGTAGGACGCAGGCGGCGGCGCGGCAAGATACGTTATCGACCGCGGTCCAACCCGAACATTCGAACATGCTCTACACCGAGTTCATCCCTCGCGACACCGAGAACATAGCCCGTGCCGATCTCGATCTGTCGAAGATCATGTGGAAGCTTCACCGTGCCCAGATAGATGCCATCCGGTCGAAAGACGTCGTGAAGACCCGAGGGGAGCCTTTCATCACCGATCTTCTCGCCGGTCGTGGGAGAAAACACCTCCAGTGGGATTCCACTGTCGCCTTCGGACGGCGAGGGGGCACGACGAACCCACAGGACTCCCAGGGGATCGGTAAGAAAGCTCTCTACAATCGACAAACGCCTCGACGGGCCAGAACGGAGATCGAGATCATCCTCGAACATAAACACCACGCTATCGGGGACGACAGCTTCCAGCGTTTCATCTGGCAGCGGCTGGCCCAGTCCGCCACAAGCACGCTGGCGTCCCCGCCGTTACCGGCCGGTCGGCGGTCCACTTTCTCACCCCCCAATCGCCAGATTCACGATCTCTCTGAACCGCCGCACCGGGTTCCGCCCACCCGGCGTCTGCGTGAAGACGAGCACGATCAGATTCCGGTTTGGGTCGACGAAGGCGTTGGTCCCGTCGGAGCCTCCGTGTGAATAGACGCCCTCCTCCGACACGGACCAGCCGTAGCCGTAGTAGGACGGCGGTCCGTTCGAACCCGGATTGGTGCGGATCTTCGGCGTCGTCATCAGCCTCACCGACTGCTCCGAGAGGTAGCGCCTGCCGCCGTACTCGCCGCCGTTGAGGAACATCTGGCAGAAGATGACGTAGTCTTCGGCGGTCGAAATCATTCCGCCGGACGCACGCACGAATGGCACCTGCGGGGGATCGCCGGGGGTCCATCCGGGCGTCCAGTCGCCCGCGTCGTCGCGCCGGTAGTAGACGACGGACATGCGGTCGAGCTTGCCGTCCATCTTCTCGTCGACTTCGTGGTGATAGCTGTCGTTCATCCCCAGCGGGGTGTACAGCTCGGCGTCGAGGTATGCGTCCATCGGCATCCCCGAGGCCATCTCGATGAGGGCGCCGAGGGTGTTGAAGCCGGGGTTGTTGTAGCTGTAGCTGGTGCCGGGAGTGACTTCGGCGCCGACGCTGCCGAAGCGGGCGGCTTCGAGCTGCAGGGTGGGCGCGTCCGGGTGCTCCGCCGACGGCTCCATGTACGGCCGCAGGAAGAGGGTCGGGATCCTGAGGCCGCTGGAGTGCGAAAGCAGGTGCCCGATGTTGATGAAACCCGCCCGGTAGTTGTCCCATTCAGGCATGTGTTCGCGCACGAGATCGCTGTAGGCGAGCTCGCCGTCCTCCACGAGCATGGCAACGCCCGCCGCCACCACCGGCTTGGTGTTGGACGCCATCCGGAAGAGCGTGTTCGGCTCCATCGGGAGGTTCCTGGCCCTGTCCCGCCACCCGACCGCCTCGTGGAGGACAACCTTCCCGTCCTTCGCGACCAGCAGGACCGCACCGACCAGGTCCCCCCGCTCCACCGCCTCCTCGTAGAGCGCGACGCCGCCGGCGAGCACGCCCGCCGACATGCCGACCTCGGCCGGGGTCCCCCGCGTGACCATGGTGCCCTGGGCGGTGAGAGGGACGGATGGGGTCTGCAGGGCGAGGAGGGCGCCGAGGAGCAGTACGGTTCGTGCGAGGGCGGCGCGTCCTGAGCCGGAGTAGTAAAGTAAACATGACATTTTGTACACTTCTCCTTACGGTTTGGTGTCTTGGACCAAGGGTCCGCAGGTAGTCCCCGCGTCGCTAGGGGTCGCTCTCCTTCTCTGCTTCAACCAGGTATTTGACCGCGAACGAGCTGATCCAGTGCGACCCTGCATAATCGGCGTCGAACATCGTCTCCAGCCCCGTGCGGCCGTGGTGCGCCGCCAGATTGCGCAACTTTTCGACTCTCGGGTCCGTGGGCGGGAGCGCGGCCGCGATCCGCAGCATCGCGTCGGCCCGTCCGAACCCCAGGCTGGTCAGGTGGGACCGCCTTGCGCGCGCGGCATAGGTCGTGTCGCTCAGTGAAGCTGTGATCGACTCGCGCACGCGGACCGACACGTTGCTTCCCCGCTCCACCACCACGCTGAAGGCCTCAGCCAGTGCCTCCAGGCGCCCATCGGCCGCCGAATCCGTCAGCGCGGAGGTGCGCAGGGGCGCGAAGTCGGCGGAATCCATATGGGGAAGGAGGGAGTCCAGCCACGGCACGTAGTCGTCCTGGTCCATCAACTCTGCCATCAGGGCCGCTTCTTCGAGACAGGGGGACAGGAAATCCGATCTGCCGGGCTCGTCCTCGACATCGCAGTCGTCGTCATCGGCGAAGAAGCGGACGGCGGAATCCCTGAGGACCCTCTCCAGCCCGCGCCGCGGATGCATGGCCGTCGCGCGAAGGCCCATCGATATCGTGAAGGCGGAGCTTCGGTGTGTACCGGAACGGACCGGTCGGCGCAGTCCCGTCAGATACTCCGCCAGGCGTTCCGCCACCAGGTCCGCCGCCGGCTCCATGTGCTCTGCCCAGTCCTGCGCCTGCGGGTCGTCCCATGAAGCCAGCTCGGCGTGCAGGAGCAGGAGCCAGACCCAGCCGTAGGGCCGCTCGAAGGTCGGGTTCGCGGCGAGGTATTCCAGCTCGCCCTGCATCGAGCGGGCGGTGATGTGGAACCCCACCTTCTCGCGGATCAGCCCCGCCACCGGGATTTCCGGCATCTCCCTGGCCATCTTTACCAGCGCCCACATCGAATTCACCGCCGAGTGCCAGTCCCAGCAGCCGTAGAAGGCGAGGTTCTCCTCGAATCCGGGCCGGCGCACGTAGGTGGCCTCATACAGGTATCCGGACCGGGCGGACGGTATCGGCTGGGGGCGGTCGATGCAGGAGAGGGGTCCGGCAAGTACGGTGAGGGCGGTTTCGAGGTCGAGGGATGGCGGGGGGCCGGTGGGGATGGGGATGGGTGAAGTGGCGGAGGAGGCGGGGGCGGAATCCGAAACGGTCTCAGGGGCGTGCGCTTCGGCATTCTCGGGGCGGTCAGGGGCGTCCGGCGCACAGGCGGGCGATGCGAGTACGAGGCCCGCGAAAAGGGCGGCGACCGGCCGGACGGTGGGAGTGCTGGCGGATTGATGCATGGCGGGGTAGTTGGGGCTGGAGTGCTCCTACGGGTCGGGTCCTCTTTCCGCCTCGATCAGGTATTTCAGTGCAAATGAGCCGATCCAGTGTGACCCGGCATAGCCCGCGTCGTGCATCGTCCGGTATCCGGTGGCGGCATGTTGCCGTGCCAGCATCCGCAGCTCCGCCACCCTGGGATCCGCATCAGGCAGTGCCGCCGCGATCCGCAGCATTGCGTCCGCCCGCGTGAACGCAAGGCCGATGAGGTGCGACCGGGCACCCAGCGACATCCGAACCCGGTCACGTTCGCTCGCGGGGATACCCGCTGGCAGGTCGGTGTCGGCGGTGTCGGAGAGCGCGGAGGTACGAAGGGGGGCGAAGTCGGCCGAATCCATTGGGGGAAGGAGGGTATCCAGCCAGAGCACGTAGTCCTCCGGGTCCAGCACCCTGGTCATGAGTGCCGCTTCCTCGAGGCATGGCGACAGGAAGTCCGACCGTCCGGGCTCGTCGGCCGTCGGACAACTCCCGTCCTTCGCGTAGAAGCGGACCGCGGCCTCCCGAAGGGCGCTCTCGAGTTCCCGGCGGCTCGACATCTCCACCGCCTCAAGACTCAGGGCGATGGCGAAAGCCGTATTCGTGTGGGCTCCCGACCGAGACGGTTCCTCCAGCTCCCCGAGGTATTCGGCCAGCCGCTCGCTCATGAGGTCGGCCAGCGGCACGAGCCGATCCGCCCATTCCTCCGCCTCGGGGTCGTCCCACGAGTCCAGCTCCGCGTGCAGGAAGATGAGCCACGCCCAGCCGTAAGGGCGCTCGAAGGCGGGGTTGTTGCGGAAGTACTCGAGCTCGCCCGCGATCGCGCCTTCGGTGATATGGTTCCTCATCTTCTCGCGTACCAGCGGCCCCGTCGACGCCGGCGCCTCCGACAGCTCCGGCAGCTCCTTGAGGAGGCGGATCATCGTCCAGGCGGAGTTGACCGCGGAGTGCCAGTCCCAGCAGCCGTAGAAGGCGCGGGTCGCCTCGTAATCGGGGACGCGCGTGAAGGTCATCTCGTACAGGTAGGCGGACCGGTTGCCGGGGAGCGAGTGGGGGTGGTCGAAGCACGACAGGGGCAGGGACGCGAGATTGAGCGCCGTCTCGAGGTTGAGGACGGGAGCGGGGCCGGGGGGTGCGTCCGCGGAAGGTGCGGTGCCGGGGCCGGCCGCAGGCGCCGTGCCGGGAGCTGGATCCGCGGCGTCGTCCGAAAGCTCGGTGCCAGACGCCGCGTCGCCGGGGTCAGATACCGCATCGCCGGGGTCATCCGAATCGACCGTCGCGGATTCCGTTCCGCGGGCGTCGGGCCGGTCCGGCGTTTCGGGCGCACAGGCCACCCACGCCAGCGCCAGGACCGCGGCCCACGCCGACACCCGAGCCCCCGTGAGTGCCGTCGAAATCGTAGTCGTCTTCAGCATTGGCAGGGTGGTTTGGGGTGGGCATGCAACGTGGGCCGCCGCCGGGGGCGGGTCAAGAAACCGGATGACGGAGCTTGACCAGCCCGTCGTCCAGCAGTTGCTGAAAGTGCTCGACGATCGATTCCGCGGCAGGCCGGTAGGTCATGCCCAGGGCGGATCGGGAGCGCTCGTTGTCGAACCTCAGCGGGTATCCGAGGTTGCGCCGGGCCACCGCCTGCGGAATGCCCCTCCGGGGAGCGAGCATGAGCGCCGCCGTATTGGACACGGTGTGGCGCGGAAACGGAAAGCCGTCGCCAAAACGGCCTCGCAGAATCTCGGCGATCTCCATCACGCTCAGCGACTCGCCGACCAGGATGTGACGCCCCTCCGCTTTCGGGTTCATGCTCGCGCGAAGGTGAGCCTCGGCGACATCCCGCACGTCAACGATCGCGAACTCCAGTTCCGGGGCGCCGAACCGGTAGTAGCCGTTGCCGAAGTCCCGCATGACGAGCACGCCCTCCGCGCTGGTGTGGGGGCTCAGACCGGGCCCCAGGACGAGCCCGGGGTTGACCACGACGAGATCCCAGCGGGATTGCTTCCCGGCGATCTCCCAGGCGAGTCGCTCCGACAGCGTCTTGGAATAGGAGTACGGCTGGTGGCGTTCGTCGCTCGTCTCGTTCCAGTGGCTCTCGTCGAAACGGCCGGCGGGGATCTGCTCCATGTCGGCGGCGTCCCCGTAGATGGCCGTGATGCTCGACGTAAGCACGACGCGCCGAACGGAGGGCGTCCGGTTGGCCGCTTCCAGAACGTGGCGGGTTCCGGCGGTGGCCGGCTCGAGGAGATCGCGCACCGGGTCTTCGACGCCGCGCACGATGAGGGGGGAGGCGGTGTGGAAGACGAGGCGGCAGCCCGCCATGGCGGAGTCGAACGCGCCGGGATGGAGGAGGTCCGCCCGGAAGAGGGAGAGCGTGGCGGGGCAGTCCTGGGCGATTGCGTTGAGGTGGTCGGTCTTGCGGGGGTCGTGCGGGTCGCGGACAGTCGCGTGGACGTGGAAGCCGCGTTCCAGGAGGCGCTTGACCAGCCATGACGCGACGTATCCGTTGCCGCCCGTGACGAGGACGGGGCCGAGGGGGCGCGGTGTGGTCATCGCGGGTCTGTTCATCAAGGCGACCGCGGCACACCAAGGCACAGGGGGCGCGATGCTGGACGCCAAGGCAGATTACGGAATAGTAGCATGATTCCAATATGTGGCTATAATGATAGAATCCCACCATCAGCTCCCCATTCCCACGGATGCGCACCATGGCCGACCGCAACTACGACAGATCCATCACCCTGAAGAAAGCCGTCGACCTGCAGGTCGTCGGCGAGAACATCCTGGATGTCGCCGACTTCGCGATCGAAAAGTACGAATTCGAGAACGACACCACACTTTCCGAAGAAGTCCGGGAAGCGGCGATCGAGCAGATCCGGGACGATCTGTGGGATCTGGTCAAGGATTTCCGGGCGCGGCGGAAGAAGTGGCTCCGGATGATGTTCGACACCGCCGACAAGGCTGTGAATGGAGTAGTCGACGCCTCGTAGCAGGTCTGCCGCCATCGCCGCTCCTGCCGGCGAGGAGGCAAGGAACAGCCACATGAGCCACCCTGGTCCGGTCGCCATTGTCGGGTATGCCTACCGCATGCCTGGAGGAATCCGCACCGACGACGACTTCTGGCGCCTTCTCAGCGAACGCGAGATCGTCCGGGAACCGGTAACCGACCGGTACGGCCGGGGTTACCAGCCGATCGGCGAGTTCTCCGGCCCCGGGCGATTCGGCAGCGCGTACGAAGGGCTGATTCGCGACCAGGGGGAGCAGCGGATGGACCCCAGCCTCTTCGGGGTCTCGCGCAACGAGATGGCGTACATGGATCCGCAGATCCGGATGCTGCTCGGCTGCTCCTGGGAGAGCTGCGAGCACGCCGGGTGGGATCTGAACGCGCTGCGCAACAGTCCCACGGGCGTCTTCATCGGGGCGCAGGTGGCGTCGACGGCCAACTGGCGGGCGCTGTTCGGCACCAACGAGTTCTCGATACTGAGCATCGACGCCTCGATGCTGGCGAACCGCATCTCCTACCATCTCAACCTCATGGGACCGTCGATCGCGTGCTCCACGGCCTGCTCCGCGTCCCTGACCGCCCTCCACACAGCCATCAACTCGCTCCGGCAGGGCGACTGTGACCGGGCCCTGGTCGGTGCCGCAACCTATCTGGGCTCGGCCCGCTGCAGCGCCTCGTTCAACGCTCTCGGCGTGATCAGTCCGGACGGGCGGTGTCATTCCTTCGACGCCGACGCCAACGGGTACATGCGCGCCGAAGGGTCATTCGTCTTTGCGATCAAGCCGTTGGAGGCGGCCGAGCGTGACGGCGACCATGTCTTCGCGGTGATCGAGGCCACCGCGGTCAACACGGCCGGGACCGCCGACGATTCCGCGGGCATGGCGCAGGGGCGCTACATCACCGCGCCAACCCGGCACTCGCAGGTCGAACTGATGCGGACGGCGTGTGAGCGGGCGGGACTGGGCCCGGAGGACTTCGACTATATCGAAGCGCACGCGACCGGCACCGTCGTGGGCGACCGCATCGAGGGGAATGCGATCGCCGAGGCGTTCGGGGGCGTAGAGCGTGATGTTCCGCTGCGCGTCGCAAGCGTGAAGAGCAACGTGGGGCACCTGGAAGCGGCGGCGTTCAGCGCGGCTCTGCTGAAGGTCGTCCTCATGATGCAGCGACGAACCTTCGCACCGATTTCCAGGAATTTCCTGGCCCCGAATCTGGAGATCGATTTCGACAGCTGCCCCATGCAGGTGCAAACGCACTGCGAGCCCTTCCCGGACCGACCGGTGGTGGTCGGCATCAATTCCTTCGGGTTCGGCGGCGCCAACGGGCACTGCGTGGTGAGGGAATACCGGCCCGAGCAATCAACGATGTGGTCGGTGCCGCTGGCTCCGGACGCCGGATACATGGTCCCGCTGTCCGCGCGGACGACCGGCGCCCTTGCAGAGAGCGCGGAGAGCTTGCGGGCGGTTCTCGACGAGCGGGAGGTCGACCTCTACACGCTTGCGGGGAACCTCGGCCGGCGGCGCAGCCAGTTTGCCGCGCGTACGGCCTTCGCCGTGCGAGACCGCGCCCAGCTCGCCGAGGCGCTGGACGCGTTCGCTGAGGACCCATCTCCGGTGTCCACTGTCGAGGAGGGTGACCGCCGCGTGGCCATGGTGTTCTCGGGGCAGGGCACGCAGTGGGAGGGGTGCGGGCGCGCGCTCTACGACGCCGACCCCGTCTTCCGCCGCGTGATCGACGCCGTTGAGGAGGAGTGGCGGAAACACTCCGAAGTATCGCTGCGCGAGGCCTGTTTCACGGCGAGCCAGGAGGAATTGAACGAGGTCCGGCTCGCGCAGCCCGCGATCTTCATGATTCAGTGCGCCCTGGTGGAACTGCTCTCGACCTGGGGCGTGCAGCCGGACTGCGTGGTCGGACACAGCTCCGGCGAGGTGGCGGCCGCCTACGCGTGCGGTGTGCTTTCGCTTGCCAGGCTACGCATCTCGTCTACCACCGCGCGACCCTGCAGCAACGGGTGGCCGGCTCGGGACGCATGCTGGCGATCGGCCTCGACCGCCCGGGCGTCGAGGACCTGCTGGACGAACTCGGCGTTGCATGCCGGCCCGGAGACCACCGGCCCGCCCAGGTTGAAATCGCCTGCGAGAACTCGACGGCCAATACCGTCATCTGTGGCAGGGAAGCCGCGCTTGGGCCGGTCGTGGCGGAGCTGGACCGCCGCGATCTGCAGAATCGCCTGATCCCCGGGAACATCGCGTTCCACTCCACGGCGATGGATCCGCTGCACGACGATGTCATGGCTTCGCTGTCCTTCCTGAATGAGAGCGCCTTCGAAGCCGATGTCCCCATGGTGTCCTCGGTAACCGGCAGCGCCACGCAGCGCCTGGATGCCGCATACTGGTGGTCCAACATCCGGGAGCCGGTTCGCTTCGCAGCCGCGATGGAGACGGTGAAGCGGGATTTTCGACCCGACGTCGTCCTGGAGATCGCGCCGCACGGTGCCCTGCAACCGCTCATCCGGCAGTGCCTGGAAGGCGGCGCCTCCGTCCCGGCCTGCATCCCCACGCTGATGAAGGACCAGGATGTGTGCCTCGGCTACCAGGAGGCGCTGGGAGCACTGTACCGGGCTGGCGTGCCGCTCGATTTCGCGTCCCAGTACCCGCGCCCGGAATCCATCGCCCACCTCCTCCCCGGCCATCCGCAGGAACGGGCGACGACCCACGACGACCTGGTCGACGACGAGATGTTCGTCAAGCGCGGCGAGTACTCGCACGGGCCGCTGGTCGGCCACAGGGTCGCCTGCGACCACATTCTCTTCGAGGCGCGCCTGTCCGAGCGGGATTTTCCCTGGATGACGGACCACCGGGTTCACCGGGCTCCCATCATTCCGGCTGCCGGGTACATCGAGTTGCTCCTGCAGGCGTTCGCCGGCGATCCCGTGCACATCGACGAGATCGAGTTCCTGCAGCATACGCCCGTCGGCAGGACCCCGGTGCGGTTGCAGACCGCCCTCTTCCCGGTCCCCAACGCTCCCGACCAGTTCACCTTCACCATTTCGACGCGTTCGTTCGAGGACGACGACGAAGGCACCCTGCACTGCCGCGGCAAGGTGCGCCGCGTGGACGAGGGGCATGCCGTCAACGCCCTCCCGACGCTGCAGGATGTTCTGGCCTCCGACTTCGATCCCTCGCCCCTCGCGACGGGGGACGAATTCTACGACCATGTCGAGGCGGTCGTGGGGGATGCCTTCGAATTCGGGCCCGAGTTCCGCAGCATCCGACAGATCGACATCGACTCGGGTTCGACGGACCTGCTGCTGGATATCGAGGTGGACGAGGAGCTGTGGGCGTCCGGCCGCGAGGAAGGCTATCTCCTGTACCCCCCGCTGACCGACGGGGGACTCCAGATCTTTCTGCGCTATCTGATGCGCCTGCCGGACTTCTTCTCCATGCCGCAGCGGGCGTGTGACATCACCTTCCTGCGCCCGCCGACGGGGCCGCGGATCAGCTGCTTCCTGGTCGACACCGGTGACTGGTTCGACGTGGACGAACGGGGGCAGTACAACAAGCCGCTCGGCGAGCTGTACATCGGGCGCCTCAGCTTCTACGACCGCGAGACGGGTCAGTTGCTTGCGCATATCGGCGAGTATCACTCCTTCAACAGCAACCCCCGTTGGAGCGATGTGCCGGACAGCAAACACCTCATCCGCTGGCAGCCCAAGTTCGTGGCGCCGTCTCCTCCGGTCGGGGACGCGGTCCGGGATGGCGAAGTCGATCCCGCCGCGCTGATTGCGGCGCTTGAGGAGGGCGCCCTGGGCCACCGGTACGCGTGCCACGTGGCCGAGATCGCGGGTCGGCGCGAGCCCGGCCAGGCCATTCTGAACCAGTGCCTGGAGCGCCTGTCCGGGCCGGACGCACAGACCGAATACTGGCTCCTCGGCGAGGACGAGGAGTGCACCCGCGCACTGTACGACGCCTTCAACCATCACGACGCCGCGATTCGATTCGATTCGCTCGATCCGATGGCCGCCGAGGCACCCGAGCCTCCCATGGCTACCGGGCTGTTGCGGCCGGCGGCGGCCGAACTGGTGTTGCTTGGTCCGGAAGCCGCCGGTTTCGGGCCCGAGCAGTGGAAGCTCGTCCATCGTCTGCTGGTCGGCGGCGGTCTTGCGCTCGTCTGCCACGACGAAGGTGATGCGATCGAGGCCGGCGGCGGCTGGGCAACATTGCACGCGGGTTCGCGCACGACGCTGATGCAGGCACCGGACACCCTGGCCGAGTTGCCGGATGAGGCCGCGACTTCAACCCGCTGGGTGATCGGGGAACCGGGCACCGTGGCCCAGGCCTGGATCGAACTCCTCGACTCGCCGACGGTACATCAAGTCCCCTGGACAACCGTCGAGGCAGGCGACCATGCCGGGATGGAGGAATGGCCGGGCGCAGCCGATCTCGAGGCGATCGACCTCTTTGTCGGCACCGATCCGGAAGATCCCACCGGCGAGCGGGCGGTCTGGCAGTTCGTGGCCTTTCTGCAGGCTCTGGCACCATTCCGGCTTGAAAGCGCGACTCGCGAGTGCCAACTGACGGTGGTGACGCGCGGCGCTGTCTGCGGCGTGGACGATCCGCGTGGGAGCAGTCTCTGGGGGGCGGTGCGCAGTATCGCCCTGGAACTCCTCACCGAAGATACCCGCGTCGATTTCCGCCTCGTGGACATCGGTGCGGAAGAAGATCTGGAGACTCTTGCCGGGATCGTCCGGGGCGACTTGCGGGAGCGCGAACTGGCGATCAGGGACGGGCGCCCGTGGGTGCCGCGAATCGTGAGCGTGCGGCAACGCGCGCCGCTCGTTCCGGACGGGGAAGATCCCCCGTACCGCCTTCGCCTGGACAACCCCGGGCAGGTGAGCGGTCTGCAGATGACGACCTGCGAACTGCCCTTGTTGGGCCCGTCCGACGTGGAGGTCGAGGTTGCCGCGGCCGCTCTCAACTTCCGCGACGTCATGGTCACGCTCGGACTCCTGCCGGCCATGGCCTACGAACGGTCGGCGCTCGGCCGCGAGGTCGGCATCGAGGCCAGCGGGGTGGTGCGGCGTGCCGGATCCGGCGTGCAGCGCCTGAAGGTCGGGGACGAGGTGGCGCTCACGGTGGGCGGTTGCATCGCCAACCGGGTGGTGGTGAACGAGCATCTGGCCTTCCTCAAACCGTCCCGGGTGAGCATGGAGGAGGCCGCTTCGGCGTTGTCCGTCTGCGTAACAGCCTACTACTCGCTGATCCACCTCGCCCGCCTGCGGGAGGGCCAGCGGGTTCTGATCCATTCGGCGATGGGCGGCGTCGGACAGGCCGCGATCGCGCTGGCCCGACACGTCGGAGCGGAGATCTACGCGACCGCGGGCAACGAGAGCAAGCGCGAGCAGCTGCTGGCGATGGGCGTGCGCGGCGCCTTCGATTCGCACAGCCACAGCTGGTACGACGATTTGATGGAGGCCACGGACGGCGAAGGCGTCGACGTGGTTCTGAACTCGCTCGCCGGCCACCACATCGCGCTCTGCCTGAAGGCGCTGCGCCCCTCCGGCTGGCACTGCGAGATCGGGAAGGTCGACATCTACACCGACAACGCGCTCAGCATGCGGGTCTTCCGCAAGAACCTGCGCTTCGCCGCGATCGACGTGGACCGGCTGATGCTCGACGACCCGGTGCTGTCGCATGTGCTTTCCCAGGCCTGCGTGGACCTGCTGGGCGAGGGAGCCGTCGCGCCGCCGCCGCTGACCGTCTTCCCGTACCGTGACTACGCGCGCGCGCTGCGCCTGATGACCACGGGCAAGCACCAGGGCAAGCTGGTCCTGCGGGCTCCGGAGGGCGCCATGGATCGGGGATTCGGCATCGCGGACACGCGGCCCTTCCTGGATCCCGACGCAACCTATCTGGTGACCGGCGGCCTGGGCGGTTTCGGCCTCCGCTTCGTGCCCTACCTGATTGCTGCCGGGGCGCGGCACCTGACCCTGATGGACCGCGATCCCACCGGGAGCCGCGACATCGATTGGATACGCCAGATCACCACGCTGTCCAAAATGACGCAGGAATACGAAATCGAAATCGTGCCGGGCGATGTGAGGAACGAGGAGGACGTCGGCCGCTGCATCGCGGGCCTGTCGCGGCCCCTGAAGGGCGTCTTCCATCTCGCCGGCACGCTCGAGGACCGCTCCTTCCTCGACACGTCGCCCGATTCGCTGGCACGCGTGTTCGCGCCCAAAGCCCAGGGCGCGCTCAACCTGCATCACGCCACCGCCGAGCACGACCTCGACTATTTTGTGCTGTTCTCGTCGATCGCATCGACCTTCGGCAACCTGGGACAGATCAACTACAGCGGCGCCAGCAGCTTCCTGGACGGGCTGGCCGCGTATCGGCGCAAGCGTGGCCTTCCGGGCTTCGCGTACAACCTCGGCCCCGTGACCGAAGTCGGGATGGCGGCCCGCAGCCTGCACGTCATGCGCATGATGAGGGCTGCCGGAATGACGACCGTCAGCGCCAACTTCGCGATCGCCAATCTCGACTTCGCCATGCGCACCATGGCGGACCAGGACCACCTCGTCACGGCGCTGTTTGCGACGCCGCCGTGGACCGTCGATTCGCCCGACTACATGCGCAACGGTCGGCTGGTGAACAATCAGGCCGCGTTCGAGGTGGATGTTGGCGGGGAGCTGACGGTCGAAGGTGTAGTGGCCCAGATCTCCACCAAGGTCGCGGAGCTGTGCGGACACGACGAGGGCGACGTGACCGAGCCGCTGTCCAGCTTCGGGCTCACTTCGATCTCGGTTGCCGAGCTGGGAGCCTTCGTTCAGACGCAGTTCAACCACCAGGTGAGCGCGCTCGAGCTGATGACCACCGCTTCGGCGCTCTCGCTGGCACAGGCGATCGTGCACGGGGCCGACTCCGACACCGAGGACGAAGCCCCGGGCGAGACCGATGCAGCTGCGAGTGGTGCGAAGGAAGCGCGGCAGCGGGTTCGCAGGCGTCGTTCGCGCTTTGCCAACGCTCCCGAGGACCACTTCCCGAACGGTGGACGCGTGACGGCCGCCGCAAGCCGTTGAGCCAGGTCACCCTGCGGCCACCCGTCCCCGGCCAGCGTGTCCCGCCGCTGACCGGCACCCTGCCGCCCCACTGCCAGCGCGACCTTGCCACGTTGCGCGGCTTCGTCCGCGACGCCCTCACCCGTGCGACGCCCCGCGACCCCGTCTCCCCGGCCGACTTCCGCCAGGTTCTCGTCACCGGCGCGACCGGCTTCCTCGGCCGTTTCCTGTTGCGCGACCTCCTCACACGCGACCCTCGCCTGACTGTGCACTGCATCGTGCGAGCCGACACGCCGGAGCAGGGCTTCGAGCGCGTGCGGGCGAACATGCAACACGCCGAGACCTGGGACGACGACTTCGCGTCCCGGATCGAAGTGCACGCCGGGGACATCGCGGAACCGCGCTTCGGTTTGTCCGATTCGCGCTTTCGTTCCCTTTGCGAGGAAATCGACGCCGTCTATCACCTCGCAGCCGCTCTGAGTCTTTCCGCCTCCTACCTTGGCATTCGCCGGGTCAACTCCTTCAGCATCCGCAACGTTCTCGAGCTGTGCCTGCACACCCGCTTCAAGCACCTCTTCTACGCTTCGACGATGGGGATTTTTCCCGAGTATTTCTGCGCTTTTTCGCTCGAGTACGAGAACAGCCGCATCGACGATCAGATGCAGCCGGACCTGGCCGGCATGAAGCGGATGTTCCCACTCGGACTCCTCGGGTATCCGTGGAGCAAGCTCGTGGCCGAACAGGCGATTCTCTTTGCGAATGCCGCCGGTCTGCCCGTGGCGATCTTCCGCCTGGCGCAGACCAGTCTGGCGTCGACCGGGTACACACAGCCAAGCAACATCACCCAGCGCCTTTTCTCGGCGGTGGTCGACGCCGAGATGATTCCCCGCGGCTTCACCTTGCAATCCAACAACGATCCGGTCGACACGCTGAGCAACATCTGCACCGGGATTTCGCTGAATCCGAGACGTCGGTTCACGGTCTACAACTGCTGCAACCCAACGCCGTCATATCGTACCATTCGAGTTGAAGAACTCGGCCTGGACTACCCGGAGGTCTCCTACAAGGCCTTCAGGAGCGCATGCCAGGCCCGCGGCGCCGCTTCACCGCTCGCCGGGTACTGGGCCCTGTTCGATCACTTCGCCCGGTATTGGCTGCGGGGCCGCGACTCGGCGACCTCGCTTCCAATCAGCGACCACGCGATTCGCGAGGACTTTCCGGGCACCATCGAGTGGCCCGGCCCCCTCACGCGGTACGTTCGCTACAACCGATGGATCAGGGAACATCAGGACGAGTGGCCACACCCGGAGGCCCGCCGCCGCCTGAAGCTCGAGCACCTGCTCCGCCAGGCGCGCCGCTACGCGGACGACCGCGGTCTGGCCTTCGATGCCACCTACCCGGAGTGGATGCTCGATGCAATGAAGCAGCTTGTAGGAGCGCTCAATTCGCCGGAAGCCGGCCTGTTGGACACCCGGGTCGGTCATGTGGCGTTCGACATGTGCCGGATGCTCCGCAACAATGCGGAACTGGCCGCCGAGCGGCTGCGGTTTCCGGAAATCGACCGACTGAAGGTCACCCAGCCGGTCTTCATCGTGGGCATCAATCGCACCGGCACGACGTACCTTCACCGGCTCATGGCCCGGGACGACCGCTTCTGGGCGCTTCGGGCGTACGAATATGTCGAGCCCGTGCTACCCGACGGCGACTATGCGGGCCTCGCCGGCACCCCTGACGACCCCCGCCGTGCGTTGGCAGCCGACGTGTTCGAAGCCTCGGGCATCATCGACTCATTTTCCGGGATCCACCACATAGACGTCGACGGGCCGGAAGAGGATATGCCGATCCTCCGCCTTTCGTTCAAGGCGTGGATGTTCGCCACCCGCTACTACGTTCCCGAGTACGAACGCTGGCTGGAAGCGAGCGGATCTCGCGAGGCCCACCACCACCACCGCCGGGTCATGCAGCACTACACCTACCAGCGCATGCAGAGCCATTCCGGCGACGAAGGCCAGTGGCTGTTCAAGATGCCGACCCACCTCATGGAGCTCGAGGCGCTGATCGACGCGTACCCGGATGCCCTGTTCATCCAGACACACCGGGTACCGGTCCAATTCATGGGATCGTGGTGCAGTCTGGTGGAACGGATTCGCGCGGATGTCGGCGAGCCCCGCCCGCCGGATGTGCTGGGTGCCGAGCAGCTGCGGGCGATGAGCGGTCTGCTCGATCGGGCGGTGGACTTCCGCGAGTCGCACCCCGAACTTGAGGCCCGCTGGATCGACGTCAGCTACTACGACCTGGTGCAGGACCCGATGTCGGTGGTGGCCCGAATCTACGAACGCCGTGGGTGGGAGCTGCGGCCCGACGCGGTGGAAGCCATGGAGATGTGGCTGGATGAACAGCGTGAGCGCCGCCGCAAGGAGAAGCGGCACAAGTACGATATTGCAGACTACGGGCTGACACGCGAAATGATCGACACCGCGTTCGCGCGTTATCGCGAATTCCTGTCGGGAAGTGACCGCAGAGCGTCGCTGTTGTGACTCGTGGAGCAACCCATGTCGAACGCCCTACTCGTCTACCCGAAGCAGCCTCCCACCTACTGGGGCAACAACTACGCCCTGGACCTCCAGGGCATCAAGGCGGTGTTCCCTCCTCTCGGCCTGCTCACCGTCGCCGCGATGTTCCCGTCCCGCTACAACCTGCGCGTGGTCGACCTCAACGTCACCCCACTCGAGGACGACGACCTGGAGTGGGCGGACCTGGTCTTCACGTCGACCATGATTCCGCAGCGCCCCTCGCTCGAGCAGGTCGTTGAGCGCTGCAACCGCGCGCGGGTTCCGGTCATCGCGGGCGGGCCGCATCCCACCACCTTTCACGAAGAGATCGAGGGGATCGATCATTTCGTCCTCGATGAGGTCGAGGAGACCTTCGCGACCTTCCTGAGCGACCTGGAAAACGGCACGGCCAGGCGCATCCATCGCGCCCCGAGGAAGCCCGACATGACCCTGGCTCCGATTCCCCGCTTCGACCTCATCGACATGAGCGAGTATCACTCGATGTGTCTGCAGTTCTCGCGGGGATGTCCCTTCGACTGCGAGTTCTGCGACATCACGAAGTTGTACGGCCGGGTGTCGAGAACGAAATCGCCGGCACAGATGGTGGCCGAGTTCGACCGCCTGTACGAGCTGGGCTGGCGCGGCCCGCTCTTCCTGGTCGATGACAACTTCATCGGCAACAAGCACGAAGTCTCAAGGCTCCTCCCCGTGATCGCCGAATGGCAAAGGGAGCGTGGCCATCCCTATTCGCTGTTCACCGAAGCAAGCGTCAATATCGTTCGGATGAACGACCTGATGGACGTCATGATCGAGGCCGGCTTCGACGCCGTCTTCCTGGGTATCGAGACGCCCAACCCGAAGGCTCTCAAGAAGATGAAGAAGCCTCAGAATCTCGACATGCGCGACGACAACTACCTGTTCACATCCGTCCGCAAGATTCAGCAGAAGGGAATGATGGTTCTGGGCGGCTTCATACTCGGCCTCGACGACGACGATGACAACGCGTTCGATGCCCAGATCGACTTCATCCAGGAGGCCGGGATTCCGATCTCACTGATCGGCTTGCTGACCGCACTCAAGGGCACCAACCTGTGGACGCGGCTGGAGCGCGAGAATCGGTTGCTCGACAAACCGGTCGAGATCGACGACACCGCCCTGAACTTCAAGCCGCAAATGGACCCCCAGACGCTGGTGGAAGGCTACCTCCGGGTCATCGGCACCATCTACGATTCGTCGCTGGAGAACTACTTCGACCGCTGTCTGACCCTGTTGGAGAACCTCAACCCGGTACCACATCTGTACAAGCCCGTCAGCAAGCACATCCTCTATGCGGCCATCATGGGAATCCGGCAGCGCCTGACCCCGGAGCAGCTGCCGGTGTTCTCGCGCTACATCGCCAGGGTATCCAGGGAACATCCCCGACTTCTGCCGCTGGGCATCCGTCTGGCCGGCATGGGTTACCACTGCGAGAAGTTCACCCGCCAGCAGACCATGATTCGCGGCTTCAAGGAATACGTGAAATCGGAGTTGGCGTCGTTCAATGAAGCCAGGCGGGGGCCCGATGCCGAACCGCAAATGCGGGACGAGCTCAGAAAGGCGGCGCTGCAGCGCGCAAAGGAGCGCCAGCGAACCATCCCCGAGGAATTCCGCTTCGCCGGGGATGGGATCGCCGAGAGTCTGGCGGCTTTCCAGCTGGCGTTGAGTTCGGAGGCTCCACCGGCCGCGCCGGCCAGTGTAAGTCTGCCGTGTAGCGCGACAATCAGGGTGAGAAGCCAGCGACAATCAGGATGAGAGAGCCGGAGGTGGTCGCGGCCGGCCCGAGATTTGGTGTTTTTCCCGAGAGCGGAGAGATGCCGAGTGCCGGGCCGACACATCACGAACCACCAGATGGAGCTCTACATGACGTACCGGAAGGAGGACTCCGCCGCGCTGGCTTCGGCGAAGGCGGGATTCAGCACGGCGACGGGGTACCGGATCGAGTCTGATCCGCGGCCGCCGTCGCGGAAGCGGAAGCAGAGGGGGCGGAGGAGGCCGGATCCGCTGGCGGGGGATCTTCGAGGAGGAGATTGTGCCACTGCTCCAGGCCAACCCCGGGCTGCGGGCCGTGGCGCTGTACGAGGAGATGCTGCGGCGGCATCCGGAGTTGCATGCGGGTGTTCGCCGGACGCTGGAGCGGCGGGTGCGGGCGAGGAAGCCGAAGCACGGACCGGACCGGGAGATCATCTTCCGGCAGAAGCATGAGCCGGGGCGGGGCGGCCTGTCGGACTTCACGGACGCGACGAGGCTGGGCGTGACGGTTGCCGGGAAGCCGTTGGCGCACAAGCTGTATCACTTCCGGCTCGAGTACTCGGGCTTCTGCCACGCCGCGGTGGTGCTGGGCGGGGAGAGCTTCGTGGCGCTGGCCGAGAGGCTGCAGGATGCGCTGTGGGCGCTGGGCGGATGTCCGAAGGAACACCGGACGGACAGCCTGTCGGCGGCGTTTCGGAACCTGAAGCTCGACGCGCGCGACGACGTGACGCGGCGCTATGAGATGCTGATGCCGGACTACGGGATGGAGGCGAGCCGCAACAACCGGGGCCTGGCGCACGAGAACGGGTCGGTCGAAGGTCCGCACGGGCACTTGAAGCGGGCGATCGGGGACGCGCTGCTGCTGAGAGGCTCGCGGGACTTCGAGACGATCGAGGACTACCGGACATTGGTGGCGGCGGTGGCCAGCCGGCGCATCCGCTTCGGGCGCTTGACGCTGAAGATCTACACGAAAGGCGAGCGCGTGCTGCGCATCGAGGCCATGGCGCACAATGCCAGAGATCCGGGTTGCCGGCTCGGGGCATCGTACTTCCCCGAGGCAGTCGAGGCGCTGCGGCGGATGGTCGACCGCTTCACCGAGGTGCTCGACTGCATGGACACGACCCTCGTCGATGCAGGGCTCCTCGGCCGGCTCCCCCGGCCGGGCCGCCTACGACCTCAGGAAGTTCCGATCCAAGGGGTTGGCCGCCAAGATCCCGCGTTCACGCCGATATTCCGTAGATCCCGCGGCTCTACGCGCGACGGCCGCGATCCTCCTGCTCCGCGACAAGGTCGTCGATCCACTCCTCGCAGCAGCATCCAAGCCCCGGCGCCCGCACACGCCCCGCACCGTCAGTGCCCTGGACCAGCGTTACGCTGCTGTTCATCACGAAATGCGAAGCCTCTTCAACGCCGTTGGAATCGCCGCTTGAGCCGCATCCTCAACTTATTCACGATCTTAGCCCGCAAGCGGCCTGGCTCCCCTTCCGTTCCCACCTCCTCTCAACTTCGGCTGCCGGTCTGCCCCCCTAAGACATCCCTGAGCGCGCGCACCGCTTCGCTCCGCAGCCTCCTCACGGATCCTCTGGCCATCCTCTCGGTACGGGCGATCTCGTCGTCGGTCTTGCCCTCCAGCATGCCCCGCACGACCCGGAGCTGTCCGGCGCTCAGGACGCTCTCGGCGGCTGCCGCCGCCCGCTCGCAAAGCCGGTCCATAGTCCCAGCCGAAGTCTTCTTGTTCAGGAAAGAGCCGCTCGCGAATCTCCGCCTCGTTGCCGCGCCGAATACGCTGGCGGCGCGCTCGTTTTCGCAGGGTATCAAGCGCTGCATTCCGCGTGATCCGGGCCAGCCAGCCACCCGGGTTCCGGACCTGCTCCACCGCCTCCGGCTTGCGGCGCATCCTGGTGACCGCGGCCACCAGCGCCCGCTGCACCACATCCTTCGCGTCGTCCGGGTCGTGCATGACGTCCAGCGCGATCCTTTGCATCGCATCGCGGTATCGCGCCGCCCATTCCCCAACGCGGGCTTCCGCCACCGATAGCGGCCCGCCCGGGTCCCCCCTACCCAACCTCCAGACTCCTCAAATGCCAGTCCGTCCCATTCTGGTATGCCGTGCGGTGCGCCACGTCAGGATCTTGTCGTCCGCGAACAGGTCGCCGATCGAGGGTGGCCGTCAGCGGCAACTCGGTCGGGGTTGTCCGAGTCCGGGTTGCGCACGCCGAAGTCGTAGCGAACCGACTGCCGCCGGGTGGCCGGTCTGTGAGGCCGACCCTGCCGGGCCCCGGATCCGGGCTGGACTATTCAGTTCAGCACTTGGCGGAATGTCGCCGCCCTTTGCGGCCACGATCAATCGGTCGCGATGGCCCGCGCCCAAAAGGCTGCATCCTGGACCGGGATATGTCCGATCACCCGTCCCCCCGGGCTACCGTCGCAAGGCGTTGCCAGTATTTGAATCGCGTCGCGATCGCCATTGAACTCAACCCATGCCCCGTCCCGATCGGATACGATTTGCACAACGCGATCCGCGTTCGAATCCCTGACGGCCCGGAATACCTCGCCCAACTCCAACTGCGTGAATGCTGTCCCGCCGCCTTCGCAGCCGTCGGTGCTGTGGTGTTCCCTGCACGACCCTTCGCCCATCATTTCTACGTCCCGATTCTCTACGTGGGGGTCGGTGCCAATTGAATGGCTTAAGGGAAACCCCCACTCCCATCCGTGACACGGCCAACGGCTGTAAAGCCGGTCACACGTGTCCTCGTCAAAGTCCTCGCAGTGCCCCTCGCAGTGAAGGTCCACATCCACAAGCACGGTGCCATCCGGAGGATGCACAATCTCCGGATCAGTTTCCGAGCGCACGGCGAACAGACCTGCCGCCATACGAGAATCGTCGCGATCTTGCCAATCATGTCAACCTCCTTAGAGGGGTGGTGAGGTGAAAAAAACGACTGCCCTGCCTTTTCGCTAAAAACTCAAACGGGTCTCCCAGATGTCGATTAACCAAGTCCCTTGCTCACCCAGCCGATGGACTTGCTGATAGAATCCACCCATTGGGGCAATTCCGTTTGCGGCAATTCCGTCAGAACCGAGTATCCGCCTGCTGGCGATGACCACGCCGGTCACGGGGTCCAGGACTTCGATCACCTCTTGTGCGGTCGCGGGGTCAGGTGATAGCCGCAACACGCTTCTTTCCTGGCCGGTAGTAGCATCGACCGCTCTTACCTCTCTTAGAGTACGAATGCTCGTGTGCACCCAGAGGCGACCCTGTTGGTCTTCCGAAATCCCGGAAAGCCGAAAGATCAGATCGCCCGCCTGCTGCGAATCGTCGTCCGCAGGAGATGGAAACCAGTCAACCTCTCGTTGGAGCACCGCCAGCAACCGCCCATCAATGTGCCACCGCTCAACACGATATCGATCGACCTGGGCAGCCCAAACGGCACTGTCTCCCGAAGGTGCGATGATCGCCGACGGGGAATCTTGGCCGAATGAGCGCACCACATCGCCGTCCGCAGTAACCAGATGCAGAGGCAAGCCGATTCCACTCCGCGTGGGCAACGTTGCGCGCAATACGCAGCTTCCATCTGAAAAGACGGCGGGAGCCGTCCCCGTACTGACGGCGGGCATCCTAGCGGTGCGTGTGACCTCGAGGTTGTCCGGCGCGAGCCATGTGACCCGTCCAAGTGTCGGATCGAAGACAACGAACGCCTGGGGCAGTTCATGCACGGAGAGGGGACGGAGGTACTCACCGGGGCCTTCGCCCTGGCGGCCAATTTGCCGTATGATGGCACCACTCTCATCCGCCACGAATAGTTCTCTCATTCGCGGCCCGGCACGAACCAGAAAAGTGCCGGCACGATTGACGTGGACGGAACCGCCGATCACGAGCGCTCCTCCCGGGAACGACCGGTCATGGATGGTGGCAAGCAAAGCCCGTTCAATCTCGCATCGCTCGCAAGTTGGCTCCCCCGAGATTGTGGTCGTCTTGATTCCCGGCCCTGCCTGGGCTGCCAATGGTGACGTTGCGCCGACACCATCGACAATAAGCGAAAGAGTGAGGATTGCGACCGACAGACGGGGGAAGTACCGGATGCTTGCCGCGCGCCACCGTGCCACGTCATTCTCATGGCCGGATGTCCGGTCGGAGGCATGGTGCCCCGCTCTGTGCATGTGTCGGATTGAGATCAAGGCGATAGCCTGTGCCCTTTCAGGGTTCGGGGCCGCTTGCCGCAAGTGACTGCGAGCCCCTCTATCCTATAGACGTCACGAGACCCCGGATCCGTTCGGGAACGCAGCCGCAGCCGCCCCGTCCTCCGTCGGCGGCTGCCCGTCCCGCCCAGGTCCTCCCTACCCAACCTCCGGCCTCCTCAAATGCCAGTCCGTCCCCATCTGGTACGCATGCGCCACGCTCAGGATCTTGTCGTCCGCGAAGAGGTCGCCGATCAGGGTGGTCGTGAGCGGCATCTCGGTCGGGCTGTCCGAATCCGGGTTGCGCACGCCGAAGTCGTAGGGGACGACCGCCGCGGGATTCCCGGTCTGGTTGGTGAGGCCGACCTGCCCCGACCCGCTCACAAACATGTCGAAGTCCTGCATGACCTCGGCCATCTCCTTCATGAGGATGAGGCGGCGGCGCTGGGACTGGACGAAGTCGAGGGCGGGGACCTCCCGGCTGCCCCGGAAGCGCCCGCGACGCCGGCGCTCCGCCGGGTCCGCGTCTTCCGGTATCTGGGGCAGCTCGCCGCCGGGTGCGACGTGGAAGTCGAAGGCCGCGGCCGATTCGACGCCGAGCGCGTTGGAACGCCCCGACGGGATTTCGGGCATGGGCTTCGGGTCTGCGCCGAGCGCGCGCAGTGCCTCGACGAAGGATTCGGGCGCGTCATCCGTGTAGCCGATCCGCAGGGCGGCGAGGTCGGGGGCCGGATCGAAGCGGAAGGGAGTGGTCAGCGACGCCGGGTCCTTCTCGTCCGCGCCGTGGATGGCGTTGAAGACGAGGGCGCAGTCGAGGGCGCTGCGGCACATCGGACCGGTCTTGTCCATGCTCCACGACAGGACCATCCCGCCGTAGCGGCTGACGCGGCCGAAGGTGGGCCGGAGCGCGGTGAGGCCGCAGCGGCGCGAGGGCGACACGATGGAGCCCTGGGTCTCGGTGCCGATCGCGAAGGCGACGCAGGCGGCCGCCGTGGCCGAACCGGGGCCGGCCGACGACCCGCTCGACCCCTCGTCCACGTTCCACGGGTTGCGGGTCCGGCCGCGGTACCACTGGTCGCCCCGCGCGAACTCCCCGGTCGCCAGCTTGGCCGCGAGCACCGCGCCCGCCTCCCGCAGCCGCATGACCACCTCCGAATCATACCGGGTGAACTGGTTGCTGAAGTCGGCCGCGCCCCAGGTCGTGCGGGTACCCGCGACGGCGAAGAGGTCCTTGACCCCGTAGGGGATGCCGTGCAGGGGCCCGCGCCACCCGCCCGCGGCGATTTCCACGTCGGCCTGCTGCGCCTCCTCCCGCGCGCGGCCCTCCAGGATGGTCACCGCGCAGAGGAGGACGGGATCGAGCCGCTTGAGGCGGTCGAGGTAGACCTCGGTCAGTTCGGAAGACGTGATCTCCCGCGCGCGAATCAGCGCCGCGAGGCGGTGCACCGGCTGGAATGCGAGATCCTCCTCGCTGGTCGGGACCGGTCCGCTCCAGCGCTCGATGTCGATGGCCGTGCGCGCGAAGGGATTGCCGCCGTCCTCGCGCCACAGCTTCTCCATGAGGGCGCCGGTCCCGCCCGGGTAGGCCTGGAACTGGAGCGCGGGAGGCTCGCCGTTCCCGAGGGGGACGGGGGGCGGGGGCTCCTGCCTTTGGGGGGCCTGGAGGGGGGGTGCGGTGGCGACCTCCGTGCCGGCAAACGCTTCTGAGCCACCCAGCGTACCCGGTCTCAGCGTCCCGGCGGCAGCGGCCGCAGCAGCGGTGGCAACGAAGCGGCGTCGATCGATTCCTGACTTGTTCATGTCCTCACTCCCTTTCGGCCATGGCACGGCCCCACAGGCGGTAGATCCCCACGGGGAGCAGCGGAACCACCACGATCACCGTGAAGACGAAGCTCATGGCGATATATCCCCTGCAGATGAGGTCCACAAGGGCGACCGACGAATGCGACACCCCGGAAGTGGCATAGCGGCGAGCAACAAGAACCGACGATCGTCCGCCGTCTCGCCCCGCCAGGCCCGCGGACGATGACTGCTTCCGACCTATCTGGCCAGATAATCAGCTAATCCGGCTTCCCAAACCGGTAGACCCGGACCTCCTGAAGACCGCTCTCCGCGTCGCGCGCCCTGGCAACCAGGGCGCCGTCGCCGAACGCCAGCACCGCCATGGACGCGAGTCTCTCCGGAAAATCGAGACGGGCCACCAGTTGCCCCGCCGGGCTGACGACGAGCCACTCCAGACCGCGCCTCGGACGACCTTCGTGCACGACAACTCTCTCCAGGTAGATCAGGCCATCGGCGCCGACGCCGAGGTCGGTGGCGGCGGGAAACCGCTCCAAACCCTCCGGGGCGGATGCCACCCCTTCCGGAATGGAGCGGTCCCCCACCTCCCACTCGACCTTCAAGACGATCCTGCCCGACCGGTGCACGGCCAGGAGCTCCGGTTTCTCCGTGGGAACGATCCAGATCGTGTCGCCCGACACCGCCGTCGTGCGGTGAGGCTGATGTGCGAACGGCATTGTAGAGACTGCTTGCGTGATGGTGGGATCCCGCAGAACCGCCGTTGTGAACAGCACATCCCCCCCGTCCGGTTCCGAAGGATCATCCCCGGCTTCCAACGGCTGCACGGCCATCGTCGACCAGACTATCGTGGTATCCGTGGAGCCGGAGCGCCCCGCGAGGACCAGCGATCCGTCCGGAAATACGCCAAGGAGGCTTCCCGAAGTGCCGGTGTACGATGGAGGCCTGATGAAGCGGCCCTGTCCATCGGCCCTCCAGACATCCGCCCCTTGCCGCCGACTCAGCGGCGGCTGGTTGTCTCCCGTCAGCAGGATGTCCCCGTCGTGGAACGCCAGGCTGAAATGTGCCCAGCTCAGGGGCTGGTCTCCCTCGCCCCGCGGGGCCGGTATGCGGGTCTCTTCACCACTCGCCGGATCGAGAATCTGAAGCAGAAGCGAATCCGGATCCAACAGATCACTCAGGGAATAGAGCACGACGAATCGTCCATCGGGCAGGAAAACCGCCTCGCTGGCGTATCGTTGTTCCATTCCGGTGAACTGGTGCACAACCGAATCGGGCACCAACTCGAAGACGGGCTCCTCCGCGACCCTCCACCGAGTCGCCGCCTCAAGGCTCTCGGTCATCCACAGCCGCACCTCGTTGGCTTCGGTCGTCCCGCCCCAGCCGAGCGGTGCCTGTCCCACTCGCACATCATCACCGCGACAGGCGCCGGCAACAAGCACCAGCCCCCACGCCGCCGCAGCAATCGCTCGCGAATCCCCGGTTCTCAACCTTCCGCCCTCCCCAAACCCGTCTGTCTCATCAGCGAGCCACCAGTTCCAGGGTGACGATCTCCACGAATGGCAGACCGCCCTCGTCTTCCTTGTAGCGATACCCCGTGAACGAGCCGCGGAACAGGCCCCACGGCAGAATCTCGCGCGTGTCCGAAGTCCGGTAGGTCTCCGAAGCAAGCAGCCGGCCGGACCTGGTGTCGATCACCTCGAGGACGAGTTCCGTGAATTCATCCATCCGTTCCTGCTCTGCCTGCAACTCCCCGAAATCGACGGTCCCGGCCCTTCTCTCCGCTCTCTCTCGCTCCCTCACGTACCGTTCGGTGGGACGCCAGACGACAGCGTAGAGAAGGCCGCCCCGCGTGATGTGGATCTGCGTTACCCGGGGAGCATCCTCGGTCGCCCCGTCCCACTGGTACCACGAGACGTCCCGCCGAAACGCCCGGCGAAACGTTCCGTCGATCCCCCACTCTTCCACAGCGTAGGCATCCGAGCCCAGCTGGCCCGGCCCCGCCCAGAAGGTGTCGCCAGCCGCGTGGGAAATGGGCCGCCCCCTGCGCCCTGACGAACCGTCGCCCACCGGTCCGAACGTGCGCGCAAGAGCACCCGTGGAATCCGTCACGCGAAAGTAGTGCTCCTGGGACACCAGACCGTCGCTGGCCAGCGCCGACCCGTCGTCCAGAATGACCGTCGTCCACGGCAGTCCACCCATCAGGTTGGACCTGACCCGCCGCAGGAACTGCTGCTCCGGAGTGAAGACCGACCAATGGAACGAACCATCGCGGGCGTGAAGGTTGTCCCTGCCGTCGATGAACAGCTCCACCCCTCCGCGCGCACTCAACTCACCCGGACCCTCGCCCGCCCCACCGAAATGGGAGAGATACCGTCCACGCGCATCCCAGATACTGATGATCGCCCTCCACCCCGGTGCGTCCGAGGTGAAGAAGCGGCCGTTGGAATCCATCACGACGGTCATGCCGGGGTCCGGTCTGCTGCCGTCGGCCGTCGCCTCCAGCCGAATTCCGGTCTCGCGAAACTCGATGCGGCATGGCGGGGTGCGGTCCGGAATCCCGGTGACCTCTCCCACCGCGAAAGACCGCTCCGGCGCGCGTGGGCAGGACGATGCAGGGGACTGACAGCCATGGGCCGGCTGGGCCATCGCGAGGCTCGTACAGACGATGAGCGCCGCAGCCGAGCGTCTCAAAGCCAGCCTCCGCAGGCTTCATGCTGGGCGTCCAGGGTATACTTGGGCAGCGGATGGTAGTGTTTCTCTCCGGTCGCGAAGACTATCCGGACGGGCCTCCACCACCTGCTCTCCTGGTCCGGATTGTAGTCCGGCGATGAAGAGACGTGATACTCGTCTGTCCATAGTCCCCAGAACCGCAGGTTGTTCCAGTCCTCCCAATCACTGCATTCGTCGCTGGCCGACAGGCTTGCGGGCAGACCACTCGCCGTGGTTTCTCCAACGGACGCTATCAACGCTAATGCACAGAATGCAACACAATATAGTACTTTCTGATTTCTCCTCGCCATCTTACTTGTTCCTTTCGTAAAGGTGAGTGTCAGCAAGCCACTGTCGAGCCTTTTTCGCTATGTGGCTTCGTACACGCCAGATTGTCAATTGCGGTATTCGCTACTGCGGAGGGTTACACTATAGTGATCCATGCGGCGATCCGCAAGTATTTTCGGCCACCGTGCGACTTCACCCGGCCCGCACGCTTCCCCGGGGTTCCGGCCCGCCAGCCAGCGCGTATTCGTCCCGTTGTGGAAGCAGAGTACATGGCGCCGGAACTCGCCCGCCTCGTTGAAGAGGTGTGGCTTCAGCCTGGGCTCGCGCGCGACCAGGTCGTCGAGGACTTCCCGCCGTCGCCGCTGGTGAACAGTCCCGCATCCTGAACGCCCGCGTAGACCGTCCCCCGGTGCTCGCACAGCGTCCAGATCTGCCGCAGCCTGCGGTCGTCGCCGTCCGGGTAGGCCGGCCCGTAGACATCGCTCGCAACCGCGGCCATGAACCCGCCACGGGCCAGCCGCAGCCCCGCCGTCACCTTCCATCCCTTGAAGAAGGGCCCCTCGACCGCCCACTCGCGGCGATCGTCGCTCGTCACCCAGAACCCGCCCTTCGAGGTGCCCACCAGCAGCCGCACACCCATCTCGCGCATTCTCCCCGTTCCGTGGGATCGGGACCGCAGGGCACCCCGCCGCCCGTCGCGTTATCTTCACGCTGAAAACGACGCCGCACGATTTCGCGGCGCCGTGACAATCTCGCACGCGAATCCCCGGGCGCAATGCGCAATCAGCCGGCCACCGACCCCCGCCCGGTCGTCCTCTTCGACGGCCACTGCAACTTCTGCAACGGGACCGTGCGCTGGACCGCCCTCCGCGACCCCCTCGCACGGCTTCGATTCGCGCCCCTTCGCTCCGCCGCCGCCCGCCGCACGGTCGCGCTGGCCGACCCTCACCTCGATTTCGACGCGCTCCCCGACTCGATCGTCCTCGTCGATGCGGCCGGCGTCCACACGGCTTCCACCGCCCTGCTGCGGATCGCGCGCCACCTGCGCTTCCCCTACCCGGCCCTGGCCGCCGTCGCCCGGGTCGTCCCCCGCCCGCTCCGCGACGCCGCCTACCGCGTCTTCGCCCGCAAACGCTACGGGTGGTTCGGCCGCACCGACGAGTGCCCGCTGCCGCCCCCGGGGATCGCGGCGCGGTTCCTGGAGGATGACGAGGGCTGACCAAACGCCTCGGTCAACACCCCCTGCTGTCGCCTGACTCATTTCAAGTTCAATTTGAATTCGTCATGATAATTCCAAGTGGTCTTTGAATCCGTCATGAGAGCTGCACCACCTCAACTCCCCTCGGAAGGAAGTGACCGATGCGAGCCCGCACCGCCAATCCGACCCGTCCCGTCCGCCTCCTCCTCGCGGCAACGATCCTCGCCGCCGCCCCAGGCGCCCTCACCCCCGCCACCGCCCTGGCCCAGGACCCCGCCAGCTTCCGGCAGACGTGGCTGGCCGAATTCGAGGCGTCGGCCCGCAAGGTCGTCGCGCTCGCCGAGGCGATGCCCGCCGAGACCTACTCCTGGCAGCCGATGGAGGGCGTGGCGACCGTGGCCGGCGCCTACATGCACATCGCCCGCTACAACTACATGCTGCCGCACAGGAACATGGGCGTCGAACCGCCCGAAGGCGTGGACTACGCGACCTTCGAGGAAGCGTTCACCACAAAGGACGAGGTGCTGGAGGTTCTGCGCGCCTCAATGGATCACGTCCGCAGCGTGGTCGGCGGCATGAGCGACGCCGACATGTCCGCGAGGGTGAACCTCTACGGGCGCGAGGTGGCCAAGTGGGGCGTGCTCTTCCGCCTCGTCGCGCACATGAACGAGCACCTGGGCCAGCAGATCGCCTACGCCCGGTCGAACCGGGTCGTGCCGCCCTGGTCGGGATGACAAATAGTGGCATGAATCTGTCACAATATCTGTCCAGGGCGATGGCGCGGTCAACCAACGGGGCTGTGGGAGTCGATAGTCGGGACAGATTCTAGGGGTTATTTGTCACACAATCTGTCACGGGACCACGCCGCGACCCGCCGGCGCCCCCTCACCGCCGCACCAGCCGCGTCTCCGGGTACTGCGCATGCCAGCCGAACCAGAAGGCGCGGTGAGCCGGGAGCCGCTCCAGGCGTTCACCGGTCGGCCCCACCAGCGAGCCCTCTTCGACGGTCCACCGGGACCCGCCGTCGTCCCAGGCCGCGTCCGCGGCATCCCAGCGATCGAAGCGATACCCGCCACTCTCGTACACGCGGCTTGCGCCGCTCCCGTCGGTCAGGACCACGAACTCCACTTCGCCGAGCGCGTCGTGATGTACCGGGTTCCCCGACAGGAATCCCACCCAGATCGCGAGCTGCTCGCCGGGGGCGTCGTCGAAGCGGAGCGCCAGCACCTCGTCCTTGTTCCGCAGGCGGCGGTCGAGCTGCGGGACGCCGAACATGAGCCGGTCGGTGGCGAAGTAGTCCCGGTAGGCCACCCCTTCCCCGTAGTCGCGCTCGTACCCCGTCTCGAGGGACAGCACGAGGGTCCCGGGATGCCTGCGGCGCCATTCGCCCCAGGTCGTGGTCACCACATGGCGCATGTCGAGCCGGATCCCCTGCCCGACGAGCGGACCGACCGCGGGTTCGCCCGCGAAGGTCGACCAGAGCGACATCGTGGCCCGGTCGTACATGAGCTTGTTGGAGCGGTAGAGGAACCCGCTGGTGCCCAGTTCGTGGTGCAGGCCCGCGGCCGCCGACCGGTAGAGGATCATCGTCCCGCACAGCGTGCAGTACACGCCGGTGTGGTGCTGGCCCGCGATGGAGTCCTTGAACATCTCGTGCCAGGCGAGGATCCGCTTCGGATAGGCCCGCACATCGCCATCGAGCGCGACGCCGAAGACGACGTTGTCGTCGTCCAGGTAGTCGGCTTCCGCGGCGGCGATCATCTTCGGATGGTCGAGGGGTGGAATGCCGTCCCGGGGCACGCCGCCCCACCGGATCTCGTCGAGCCGGATGTTCGCGACCGGGTACTGGTCGAAGTAGTCCGCGAAGCTGGGGTCCAGCAAAACGTACAGTTCCGCCTTGAAGGTGGAGTATTCGGGATGCGTGCCGGGGTCCGTCCGCCAGATCCACTCCCACCAGCCCTCGAGATCGCGTCCCAGCCGCTGCCGCGTCCCGCGCTCGAGCACGAAGGTTATCCGCCGCCGACTCCGTTCGTCCGGCACGTACCGCATCATCTCGACCAGGATCGACGCGTGGGCGTCGTCCCACTCGTTCAGGATCCGCCTTTCGGCGGCGTCCGCCTTCCGGCCGTCGTCCGAGACGAGCTCCCAGAAGACATCGAGGGGAGTCTGCGCGGCCACTTGGCCGGGGAACGCAAGGAGGGCCGCGCCGGCCAGCAGCAGAATGCATGTGCGCATGGGACTTCCGGATATCTTTATCGGCCGGTCCGGTTTGCATCGTCGGCCGGATGCAGCCGGAAACCGTCCAACGCCTGTTGGCGCCTCGTCAGGCGCATTGAAGGGACAAGGTAATGATACAAGTCGACAGAGTCGCCATCCTCGGCGGCGGGAATCTCGGCAGTGCGATAGCGAGGGGCTTCGCCACCTCAGGGTTCGTGGAGCCCGGGAGGGTGTCGATCACCAGACGGCGGGCGGATCTCCTCGGCGGCCTCTCGGCCGGGGGATTCCGCACCCTCTCCGACAACCGGGAGGCTGTGGCCGGGGCCGACGTAGTGATCCTCTGCGTCCAGCCGCAGCAGATGGAGGACCTCCTCGATGTCGTCGCTCCCCGGCTCGACGCGGAAAGCCAGGTCGTCATCTCGACCGCAACGGGCGTATCGATCGCGGACCTCCGCCGCTGGGTCGGTCCCGATATCCCGGTGCTCCGGGCGATGCCCAATCTCGGGATCGCGATCGGCGAGTCGATGACGTGCCTTGCGGCCGATAAGGTTTCGCTCGACGCCGTGCCGGTGGCCCGGGCGGTCTTCGACGTCATGGGCTCGACGCTCCTCATCCGGGAGGAGCTGATGACGTCGGCCACGGCGCTCTGCGCGTGCGGCATCGCGTTCTTCCTGCGGGCGATTCGTGCCGCGTCCCAGGGCGGGATCGAGATCGGCTTTCACGCCGACGAGGCGCTTCAGCTCGCGTCCCAGACGGCGAAGGGGGCCGCCGCGCTTCTCCTCGCGCAGGGGAACCACCCGGAGATGGAGATCGACAAGGTTACCACTCCCCAGGGATGCACGATTTCCGGGCTGAACGAGATGGAGAATCGCGGATTCAGTTCGGCGATGGTCCGGGGCATCATCAGGTCCGCCGACAAGGCCGGCGCCCTGTATCATCCCGGTGAGTGATCCATCATCCCGGTGAGTGATCCATCATCCCGTGAGTAACCTTCACCCCGGTGAGTGACGTTCCAGCCAGTCCCGGGGCGTCAGCGCCCGGGCCCGGTTGATCAGCCTTTCGTCCCACGTCACCACGCCGCCGCCAAGCCCTTCGGCGAGCGCCACGTACAGGGCGTCTCCAGCGCGCAGGAATCGGCTGGTCCCGACCTGAACGGCCTCCCGAAGCTTCGCGCGGCTCAAGGAGTGTGTCGTCACCAGGGGGGAACCCAGCATCCGCTCGGTCAGGCCGCGGCCCTGCTCGGCATCCCGCAGCCGGCGGGCCAGCGCGCAGGCGATTTCGAGCTGCGCGAACTCGGGCAGGGCGATCGGGAGCTCCCGCGCCACGACACCGGAGAGAAAGGCGCGGCTCATCCCCGACATTGGATCGGTGGAGTCGGCGGCGGAGACCCAGACGCTGGCGTCAACGACAAGCGTGTTCACCCATCCTCCAGCCGTTGGCGGTCCGCGGCGAGTTCCTCCCGCGCGGAGCGGCCCGCCGGAGCGCACCTGATCGCTTCGTCGGCCGCATCCAGCCAGGAGCGAAGCCACACTGCCGGAGCCTCCCCAGGCGGCTCATCCTCGCCTTCCCTCAGCCAGCGCCGGTAGAGCCGGGTCGTCACTTCGCGGACGGTGAGCCCGCGCAGGGCGGCCTCCGCCTTGATCTGCCGGTACAGGTCATCCGGGATGTCGATGGTCGCTTTCATGAGAGCATGGTAGCTGTATACCTGTATACCCGTCAAGTCAACGTCCAGGAGTCTGCTCCGCAGAAGGGACCATGTATCCGGGGGACCAGTAGCCCGGGGAGTCTTGGGGCCAAGCCGCCGAGCGACCAGCCCTCGCGTCGGCGACTTCCCGCTAACCCTCCGCCCGAAACGCCGCCAGCAGCTCCGCTTCCCTCTCCGGCGTCAGTCCGGACCGCAACTCCTGCCGCTCCACACCCTGTGCGTTCCACCACTCCAGCGTTTCGGCCGCCGTCTGCTCCAGCGGGCGCATCTCGAAGCCGGCCGCGAACTCCTTGTCGCCGTTCACCTGCATCATGCCCAGATAGTCGCCGGCGGGTTCGGTCCAGTAGGTGACGACCGGCTGGCCGTGCTCCTGCAGAAAGTCGGCGCCGACCCAGGTGAGCGTCGCGTCCGAGCCCACCGCCGCGCGGGTGCGTTCCAGCAGGCCGCCCATCGTGAGGGGTTCGCGCGGGCCGACCACGTTGTAGGTGCCCGCCAGTTCGTCCTCGACCGCCTTGATCATGAAGGCGCCCAGGTCGCGGGCGTCCACATGCTGCATCGGGTCGCTCGGGTCGCCCGGCGCGAGCACCTCGCCACCGCGCGCGAGCCGCACCGGCCAGTAGGTGTAGCGGTCGGTCGGATCGCCGGGCCCGATGATGTAGGTGGGCCGCACGACAAGGTGGCTGTCGGGGAAGGCGCTGCGGGCCTCGTCCTCCGCGAGCGCCTTGAGTGCGCCGAAGGTCCGGCCGTTGACCTCTTCGGTCTCGGGATCGTCGATGGTGTCGACCGGGGCGTCCTCATGGATGTCGGTGGTCAGGTATGGGACGTACACGCCGGTCGAGGAGACGAAGACGTATCTGCCCACCGAGCCGCGCAGCGCTTCGGCCGAGAGGCGCACCCAGCGCGGGATGTTGGCCGGGTTGTCGATGACGACGTCCCATTCCCGCCCCGCCAGCGCCCCGAGATCGCCGTCGCGGTCACCGATCAGCGTCTCCAGCTCCGGGAAGAGGCCGGGGTTGGTGCGGACGAATGCGCGCCGGGTGAGGCCGGACCGGATGCGATCGGTGTTCATCATTGCCTTTCGACGATGCGGCTTCGGAGTATGCCGCTAGCTTTACCGCCACTATGACCGAATCCGGCGAACATCACAACAGGCGGACTGCGGACGCACCCGGCTCCAGCGATTCGCCGGCGGACGCGCCGGGGACGACCGACCCTGCGCCGGCCGAGACCTGGTGGCAGGTCTTCGTACACGCCGTCCGCGGCACCGGGGGTGACCCGACATCCGGCCCACTCCGGCGCGCGGTCATCCTCCTGGCCATCCCGATGGTGCTCGAGATGGTGATGGAGTCGCTCTTCGCGGTGGTCGACATCTACTTCGTCTCCCGGCTCGGGGACCACGCAATGGCGGGCGTGGCGCTCACCGAATCTGTCCTGACGCTGATCTACACCGCCGCGATGGGACTGGGCATCGGCGTGACCGCGATGGTCGCCCGGCGCATCGGCGAAGGGGACCGCGAGGGGGCCGCCCGGGGCGCGGCGCAGGCCGTGGTCCTGGGACTGGTGCTCGCCGCCGTCTTCGGCGTGGCCGGGGTGGCCTGGGCCGACGACATCCTGCGCCTGATGGGGGCCGACGAGGCCGTCGTGGCCACGAGCCTGCCGTACACCCGCATCATGCTGGGCGGCAACGTCGTCATCCTGCTCCTCTTTCTGCAGAACGCCGCCTTCCGCGGGGCCGGCGATGCCGCGATCGCCATGCGCGTGCTGTGGATCGCCAACGGCCTCAACATCGTTCTCGACCCGCTCCTGATCTTCGGGCTGGGACCGTTTCCGGAGCTCGGCGTGCAGGGCGCGGCCATCGCGACCACCATCGGCCGGGGCACGGCGGTGCTGGTGCAGGTCTACACCCTCTTCCGGCTGGGCGGGAAGCTCCGGCTGCTGCGGCAGCACCTGCGCATCCAGCCGGCGCTGATGGCCAGGCTTGTTCGCCTGTCCGCCACCGGCACGCTCCAGACCTTCATCGGGACGGCGAGCTGGATCGGGCTGACCCGCGTCACGGCGATCTTCGGCGCCGAAGCGCTCGCCGGCTACGTCGTCGCGATCCGGATCATCCTCTTCGCGATCCTGCCCGCCTGGGGGCTCTCCAACGCGGCGGCCACGATGGTCGGCCAGGGCCTGGGCGCGGGCGACCCCGATCGTGCCGAACGCGCCGCGTGGATCGCCTGCAGAATGAACCTCGCCTTCCTCGGCGCGGTCAGCGTGCTGTTCATCGTATTCGCGCCGGCGATCGTGGGCCTGTTCGGCGGCACCGAAGGCGCCTCGGCCGTCGCCGTGACCGGGTTGCGCATCGTCTCGATCGGCTTCGTCTTCTACGCCTACGGGATGGTCCTGACCTCCGCCTTCAACGGCGCGGGCGCGGTCTGGACCCCCACGATCCTCAACTTCTTCTGCTTCTGGCTCTGGGAGATTCCCCTGGCGTGGGGCCTGTCGCTCCTCGGCGGCCTGGAGACGACCGGCGTCTTCATCGCCATGACCGTGTCGTTCTCAACGCTGGCGGTGGTGAGCGCGGTGCTGTTCAGGCGGGGGAAGTGGAAGACGGCGATGGTGTAATGAAGCCGCGGCCACGGCAGCATTCGCGTGCGACCTTGACGGGGAAGTTCTTGGGGAGATATCTATTGTATATCTCAACCACTTCAACAAGGCAGGTAGCGTGGGTGCTCGATCACATGTGGCCAGGTGGGGCAGCAGTCTCGCCGTCCGGATTCCCAAACCGATCGCGGAGCAGTGGGGGGTTCGCGAGGGGTCCTGCATTGAGATGGTCTCCCGTGGTGAGCAATTGGTGATGCGCAAGAGGGCCTACGATCTGGCCGAGTTGGTGGCCCGAATCTCGCCCGAGACGCGCCACCCCGAGGTCGACACCGGCTCTCCACTGGGGCAGGAAGAGTGGTAGCCCAACAGCACCCGCCCGACGCCGGCGACATCGTGTGGCTGGCCTTCACGCCGCAAGCCGGACACGAACAGGCCGGAAAGCGTCCTGCACTGGTGCTGAGCCCACGGATATACAACCGGAAGAGCGGTCTGGCGCTCTTCTGTCCGATAACCTCAAGGAACAAGGGGTATCCGTTCGAAGTTGGCCTGCCGGCATCCGGCGAGGTCACGGGGGTGGTTCTGGCCGACCAGGTGAAAAGTCTGGACTGGCGAGCCAGAGGAGCTCGTTATGTCTGCAGCGCTCCGCCAGCCGTCGTTGGCGAAGTCCTGGACAAGCTGTCGGTCCTTCTCGGGGGGCGTTGACCCATGAAGACACGTTGTGCCGGATTGCTCGCCACCGCAGCAATCACGGGACTTTCAGCCTGCTCCGGAAGCACCGCGAGGCACCTCGGCCTCGACGCCTTCCAGGCCGGCCAGCCTCCGCTCGCCGCCTGCTACGACCGCGCCACCCAGCCCCAGACCGCCATCGTCGACACGCACCTGCACTTCCGCCCCTTCGGCGGCCCCGCCGTCCCCTTCGACGAGGTCATGGGCTACCTGCGCAAGACCGGCGTCCGCTTCGTGAACGTCTACGGAATCGGCCAGATGCTCCCGGTGGACTCGCCCTGCACCTACTACCTGGATTGCCCGGGGACCCCCGTCATCCCCACCCTCAAGAACGACTTCGCGAACGCGACCAGCTTCCTCGCCAACCCCCCGGACGGAATCCACGTGACGCTGTCCATGACCTTCCCCGACCTCGGCCGCCCCGAGACGGTCCTGGCCGGCATCGAGGTGCTGGACACCGAATACCCGGGCATGTTCCGCTGGATGGGCGAAGTCAACCTCGTCAAGCAGGCACTCTTCCCGAACGGGCACGAGGAGGTGCCCTTTGGCGTGATAGCCGAATGGGCGCCCTTCATGGCCGTGCTGCGCGAGCGCGGCATCCCGATCGCCATCCACTCCGACCTCGGCAGCGAGGAGCAGCCGACCCGCTACCTCCCGCTGATGCAGGCGGTGCTGGACCGCTACCCCGACAACAGGATCGTCTGGATGCACATGGGGCTGTCGCGGGAGCTGACCACCTTCCCGGCCACCGACCACATCGCGCTCATGTCGTCGATGCTCGACCGCCATCCCAACCTCATGCTCGACATCACCTGGCGCGTCATCGACGACGCCTACTTCTCCCGGGAGGACTACCAGCCGCTCTACGTGGACTTCCTGAACGAGTACTCGGAGCGGATTCTTCCGGGGACGGACTTCCTTGCTTCGTCGGACAAGGACTTCGAGGTCTACAGGTCCGAGCTCGAGGTCACCAGCCGGATCCTGGCGTTCGTCGACGACGAGGCCTTCCGCAACATTGCGCTGGGGGGGAATTACTTCCGGCTGCTCGGGCTGGACTATGAGGCGCCGCGGGTGTGCCCGACTGTCCGCGTGACGGGTGTTTCGCCTCTGCGATGACCGAGTTGTAAAGCCAACATTACAATTTGTAGCCTCCGGTTTACATCCTGGGAAATCGAGGTGAGAAATGATGAATCGTCTGATCTTGCCGGCGGCGCGGATCGTGGCCGCCATCGCCGTTGTCGTCGTGCCCTTCGGTTACGCAATCACGGGGAATCATGGCGATGTCCTGATGGGGTTGGGCGGCGGGATCGGGGTCGGCGTGGGGGTCGTGTTCCGGGGAGGTTCGCGGAGCACGCCGTGGATGGGTGTTCTGATCGGGTCGATCGTCGGGATGGCCATCGCGCTGTTTGCCGGCGGGTTGTCCGGCAACCGATGGGGACTGATCGGCCCGTCCACGGTGGCTCTCGCAGTCGGTCTGGTCGTCGGACTCGACCGGTCCTCGATCTCCAGCTACCGGGACGTGACCCGGGAGACGTTCATTGTCGCCGTCCTGCTGACCCTGGGATTCTTCCCCGCTCACGTCGCGAATGGCACCCTTCTCGCCGTGCGGGAGTCGGGCTTCTTCTCCCTCGATACACTGGTCCTGGTACTGCCCGCCTTCCTGACCCCGATGATCGCGTTGCCAGCCGGCCTCCTCAGCTGCCGCCGCGAGGGATGGCGCGACCGCCGTCCTCCACTGCCGCTGATTCTCGGCGTGGTCGCCCTGGCCGCCCTCTTCGCCTTCCTGACGGCTACTGGAGTCTTCGTGGAAGGGCGCGGTCAATCCGGTCTCTCCCTGGTGTTGGTAATCGCCTACGGGCTGGGCTTCATTGGAGTACTGCTGCCCATGGGAGCGTTTCTCCTCGGAAGGGCCGCCATCGCCTGGCTGCGGCCGCGGCTCAGCGTCTACGGCCACCTCATCGACTATCTCCGCGTGATGTGGGTCCCGATCGGCGGGTTTGCGGTCGGCTACCTGACGATCATCGTCGTGTTCGCCGGCTTCTATGGAATGCTGGAACGCTTCAGTCCCGGGGCGTTCGGGGGCGCCGGCGCGAGCGCCGGGATCACCGACTGGCTGTCCTTCTCGTTCTTCACCGCGCTCGGCCAGGACTTCCTGACCATCTCGCCGGACTCCGTCGGCGCGAGGTTGCTCGTCGGCGTCCACCTGATTCTCTCGGCGGGCTGGGTGGTCGTCCTGTTCGCGGCGGTGATGACGTCGATCGGGCCGAAGCTGGAGCGGATCGCGCGGCGGCAGGGAGTGGAGTGAGAGGGATACGGAGACGTTTCCGCTGAAACGTGCAGAGGGGCGTTTCCATGGCCGGATGGGACGCTTCAGCTGAAACGCTTTCGGACGCCGGCCGCCGCGGCAGGCCGCCCGGGCAGGTCCTGCGCGCAGCCAGCCAGGATGAGGCTGGCCGGAAGGATCCGACGCAGAGGGGGGCCCCGCAGGCGCGACTTGTATGGAGAACATGACATTTTGTAATGCTGCCTTTACATCAAGGTCTACGGATCCCGCCTCAATCAAACGTAGGCGGCTCCCGCATCGGCTCCCGGGGCGGAATCTCCAGCTCCCCCCCGCCCAGACTCTTGAACTGTTCGTGGAGCTTTGTCCCAAGCCCTTTCTCCGGACCCCCCACCACCACCTTCCCCGGATTCATGATCCCTTGCGGGTCCAGCGCCGCCTTCACCGCCCGCATCGCGGCCACCCCCGCTGCGCCGAATTCCTCTTCCAGGAACCCCATCTTCCCCATCCCGATCCCGTGTTCGCCGGTGCAGGTTCCCTCCATGGCGATCGCGCGCCGCACGATCCGCTCGTTGAACGCCTCCGCCTCGGCCAGCTCGGCCTCGCTGTCCGGATCGATCATGAAGACGGCGTGGAAGTTACCGTCGCCGACGTGGCCCACGATGCCCCAAGGGATCGTCGCGCGCTCCATGTCCTCGCGCGTCCCGTCGATGCATTCCGCAAGCCTGGAAACCGGGACGCAGACATCGCTGGTCAGGCCGTGGCACCCCGGCCGCAGCGCCAGAATCGCCGGGTAGGCGTCGTGCCGGGCCTTCCACAGGCGGGCGCGTTCGTCCTGCCGGCGGGCGTACGCGAAGGCCGCGCCGCCCAATCCCCGGCTGATCTCCTCCACCATGGCACCGTGGGCCCGGACCTCGTCCTCCGACCCGTGGAACTCGAAGAAGACGGTCGGCCTTTCGGCGTAGGAGAAGCCTGAATAGAGGTTGACGGCGTGCATGGCGGTCGCGTCGAGGAGCTCGGCGCGGGCGACGGGGATGCCGAGCTGGACCGCTTCCACCACGGACTGCACGGCCGCGGCCAGGCCCGGAAAGGCACACACGGCGGCGGCCATCGCCTCGGGCACCGGATGCAGGCGCACCGTCAGCTCGGTGATCACCCCCAGCGTGCCTTCCGAGCCGACGAGAAGGCGGGTGAGATCGTACCCGGCAGACGACTTCCTCGCCCGGCCGCCGGTCCGCACGACCTCGCCGTTCGCCAGCACGGCGGTGAGCGAGACAACCTGGTCGCGCATCGTGCCGTACCGCACCGTGGTCGTCCCCGACGCGCCCGTGGCGGCCATCCCGCCGAGCGTCGCATCGGCCCCCGGATCGACCGGGAAGAAGAGCCCCGTGCCGCGGAGTTCCCGGTCCAGCTGCATCCGCGTCACCCCGGCCTCGACCGTCGCGTCGAGGTCGTCCGCCCGCACCGCCAGCACCCGGTTCATGCGCCCCAGATCGATCGAGATCCCGCCGCGCACGGCCTGCACATGCCCCTCGATCGAGGTGCCGGCCCCGAAGGGGATCACCGGCGTGCCGTGGCGCGCACAGGCCCGCACCGCGAAGGCGACGTCCTCGGTGGACTGCGCGAAGACCACCCCGTCGGGAGGGATGGCGGGGTGGTGGGAGTCGTCCTTGCCGTGGTGGTCGCGCACGGCGGCGGCGGTGGAGTAGCGGTCGCCGAAATGGGCGCGGAGCTCGTCGTGGAGGGGGGTCATGATGGAAAGTTAGCGTCCGCGCGCTACTGGCCCACGTTGACACTACGGGATTTATTCGGTATCGTGTTCGCCCCATGTCTCAATTGGCGAAGCGGAAACGGATGACTGCGGACGCGCTCCGCCGGACGATCCAGGGCATCGAGGAAGCCGGATCGGCGGACCGGCCGCGTCTGCCGCTGGGTGTGCCCGCGATCGACCGGGCGCTTCCGGGCGGGGGGCTGCGCCTGGGCGGAATCCACGAGGTGGTCGGCGACGAGTCGGCCACGGGTTTCTGCGCGGCTCTGCTGGCGCGGGCGGGGGGTGCGGGGGGGCGGAGCGCGGGGGGGTCGGACGGGCGGGGGGCGGGGCGGGCGGACGGATGGGGGGCCGGGCCCGCGAGCGCGAGGTCCGCAGGCACGAGGCCCGGCTCCGGGGTGGCGGCAGGCGCGCTTCTGTGGCTCGCCGAGGGGGACGACCTCTACGCCCCCGGTTTGGTCCGCTACGGGATCGGGCCGGGGCAGCTGCTGGTCGTTTCGGGGCTGCGCAGGCAGGACGACATGCTGTGGGCGATGGAGGAGGCGCTCCGCTGCCGCGCGGTGAGCGGAGTGGTGGCCGAAATCGGGCAGGTTGGCCTGATTGCGGGGCGGCGCCTGATGCTGGCCGCCGAAGGGACGGGGGTGCTGGGATTGGTGCTGTCGCGCCGTGCGCGGGGGCGGGGTGGGGTGGGGGTGGGGGAGGTGCGGTCGGCGATCAGCCGCTGGCGGGTGACCGCGGTGCCGGGCCGGACGGCAGGCGACGAGACCGGGCCGCCAGGGCAAACGGACGAGACCAGGTGGCGCATCGAGCTGCTGCACTGCCGCGGTGGCCGGCCTGCCGAGTGGATGGTGTCCTGGAGTTCTTCAGAAGCAAACCCGGTCCACGAAGTCCCGCGGCCGAATCACAATGACGTTGCGGTAGGGGGAGGTCGCCAGGAGGGCGCGGTCTCCGCTCACGACGTACCTGGCCCCCGCGGCCACCGCACACGCGAGAAACTTGTCGTCATCCCGGTCCGCACAAACCGGTTCCGGCAGCGGAGGCGCCGAGACCAGGGTGGCGAAGGCGGCGACCAACTGCAGCGCGGGTTCAGGATCCACGCCGGGAAAGCGCGCCGACAGTCGCTCGCCGACCCGAACGTATTCCTCGACAATCTCGCGGGACACCACGAATTCGATTCTCCCGTCGCGCCAGGCCGCAAGCACGTCGCCCGGAGGTCCGCCGAAGAACACACCTGAGACGAAGACGTTGGTGTCGATTACGACCTTCACGCCGATCGCACATCGCGAATCGCCTCCGCGATGTCGGATCTGCGCAGTCCAGCACGCCGTGCGCCCTTTCGCGCCCTCGCGACGATTTCATCGAATTCCCGCATGGAGGGCGCCTCGATCACCTTGAGTACAACCGTCCCGTCTTCGCCGAATACCACGAACTCCGTGCCGGACTCGAGTCCAAGGCTTCGCCGGATCGTTTCGGGAATAACGACCTGACCCCTTGATGACAGCCTGGTTGTTGCAAAGTCGTCCATGACATAAATCTTACTGGTAAGACAGGTTTCGCGTCAACCCCGGGAGATCACTCGTACTCCGTCAGGTCCCCGGCGATGTCCCGCCACATCTCGCCTCCCATGTCCTGAAGCAGGCTGAGGGCGCCGGCCTCATCATCCACATCCCGCCCACACCATCATCATCCCCTACGTTGACTACAATATTGGCACTTCTGCCGCCATAGCCACCGCCCGACGCCCTCACTGCCAGCAAGAGCTACGCCCCGCCTTGTCCGGGTCATGGTCTTCGGGGCTGTCGCCACGGCAACGCGTGAGGTTGTGGGTTATTCGCTGTGTTCCCCTACTGCGCAGGCCAAAAGAGAGTTCCGTGTTCCAATGTTCCATATCACCTACTGACATAGCCACTGTGACTTCTCTCGGGGATCCTCTTGGGAGGGCGGCTCTCATCGAATTGTAAAGATTACCTTACAAAACGTAATGTTTACCATACATTTCCGACGCACAGCGACGCCGTGCCCGCCTTGCTTCCCCCGGGGTCGAATGGCGCCCTGCTACGGCCTCAACCGCCTCAGCCGCTTCCCGGCCCGCCAGATCTCCTGATCCGCCATGTCGCCGAGTTCCTTCTCGAGGCGCTCCCTGTAATCGTCCCGGCCGCACTCCTCGATCACGATCCTGGCCTCCTCGCCGCTCTTGACGCGCTCGTACAGCTCGTCGAAGAGGGGGGCCACCGCGTCGCGGAACCGGTGCCGCCAGTCGAGCGCGCCGCGCTGTGCGGTGGTCGAGCAGTTCCCGTACATCCAGTCCATCCCCTTCTCGGCGACCAGCGGCATGAGGCTCTGGGTGAGCTCCTCGACCGTCTCGTTGAAGGCCTCGGACGGGGAATGGCCGTTCTTGCGGAGCACCGCGAACTGCGCCTCGAAGACGCCCGCGAGCGCACCCATCAGAATGCCCCGCTCGCCGGTCAGGTCGGACCACACCTCCCGCTGGAAGTCGGTTTCGAAGAGGTAGGCGGAACCGACGCCGATCCCGAGCGACACGACCCTTTCGTGCGCGCGGCCGGTGGCATCCTGGAAGATCGCGTAGCTCGAATTCAGCCCCTTGCCCTGCACGAAGAGCCGCCGGAGCGACAGCCCGGACCCCTTGGGCGCCACCAGCACGACGTCGATGTCGCCGGGCGGGACGATTCCGGTCTGCTCGCAGTATGTGACGCCGAATCCGTGGGAGAAGTAGAGGCACTTTCCCGCCGTCAGATGGGACTTGACCGCGTCCCAGCACACGATCTGGCCCGCGTCCGATAGGAGGTACTGGATGATCGTGCCCCGCCGGGCCGCCTCCTCGATCCCGAAGAGCGTTTCGCCCTCCGCCCACCCGTCCTCGACGGCGCGGTCCCAAGAGGGGGACCCCTTCCGCTGTCCGACGATCACCCGGAAGCCGTTGTCCCTGAGATTCATCGCCTGCCCCGGCCCCTGGACCCCATAGCCCAGCACGGCAATCGTTTCGTCCCTGAGCGACTCACGCGCCCGCTCCAGCGGCCACTCGTCGCGGGTGATCACGGTCTCCTGCTCGTCGCCTACGCGTATCTCTGCCACGGTTCGTCCTTTTCAGCTGCTTCCATGCGACGGAATCGCCCCCGGCGAGCCGTCCTCCTCCATACGATAGTCTATCTCCACGACGCCCACGCAGGCACCCATCTGCCTGACCGCCCGGCGCACATGGTCGGCGTCTGCGCGCACGGTCAGGTCGAGTTCGTAGACGGATGTGCCGGCGGGATTCGTGCAGGCCACCCCGACGATCTCGATGCGGTGCCGCACCAGGCACGCGAGCAGCCGCAACAGCAACGCGCTGCTGTTCTCCGTCAGCGCCGACACTCTGTACTGGGCGGTCACCGGTCCCGGCCTATTCGAGGCGAATCTCCGCGCAGCCCGCGCCCACCGGGATCATCGGGAAGACGTTCTCTTCGCGCTCGACCACGATGTCCAGGACGAACGGCCCGTCCGCGGCCAGCATCTCGTCGAGCGCGGCATCGATGTCGGCCCGCTCGGTCACCCGCCTGCCCCTGACGCCGAAGGCCTGCGCGACCGCGGCGAAGTCGGGGTTTTCGAGCTCGATCGCGGAATAGCGGTTGTCGAAGAACATCTCCTGCCACTGCCGCACCATCCCCAGGAATCCGTTGTTGAGGATGATCGCCTTGGCCGGAATCCCCTCCTGCACCAGGGTGGCGAGCTCCTGCAGGGTCATCTGGAAGCCGCCGTCGCCGACCACCGCCACCACCGGACGATCCGAGCGGGCGATCGTGGCACCCATCGCGGCCGGAAAGGCGTACCCCATCGTGCCGAGCCCGCCCGATGTGATGATCCCGGCGCCGCCGTCGAACCGGTAGTAGCGGGCCGCCGCCATCTGGTGCTGCCCCACGTCCGCCACGACGATCGCGCGGCCCTCCGTGCGCTCCGACAGGCGGTGGATCACCTCCGCCATCCGGATCCCGGGCGATCCCGGGAAGAGGTCCCCGTCGATCACGCGGGCGCGCTCGACCTCCATGCACTGTGCGAATTTGCCGAGCCAGTCCACGTGCGAACCCGGGGCCACGCGCTCCGCCATCGCGGCCAGCGCCTCCTTCGCGTCCGCTACGATCCCCACATCGGTGGGCACATTCTTGCCGATCTCCGAGGCGTCGATATCCACGTGGACGACCCGCGCCCGCGGTGCGTACTTCGCGAGATTGCCGGTCACCCGGTCGTCGAACCGCATGCCGAGGGCGACGAGGAGGTCGGCTTCGTCCGTCTTGACGTTGGGGCCGTAGTTCCCGTGCATGCCGAGCAGGCCGACGTACAGCGGATGCCGGGTGGGCATGGCCCCCAGCCCCAGCAGCGTGCTGGCGAAGGGAAGTCCGGCCCGTTCGACGAAGCGCCGCAGTTCCTCGCGGGCGTCAGACAGCAGCACGCCCTGGCCGACGAGAACGAGCGGCTTGCGGGCGCGGTCGATGAGGCGGCAGGCCGCGTCGACGGCGTCAAGGTCCAGCGTGGGCCGCGGCGAATAGCCCGCAACCTCCGGCTCCGCTGGCGGCGGGCGGTACTCGAAGCTGGCGAACTGGGCATCCTTGGTGATGTCGATCAGCACCGGCCCCGGACGCCCGCTGCCGGCGATGTGGAGCGCCTTGGCCACCGCCGCCGGGATCTCGCCGGCTTCGGTGATCTGGCAGTTCCACTTCGTGACCGGCGCGCTCACCGACATGACGTCGGTTTCCTGGAAGGCGTCCGAGCCGAGCAGGGGGGAAGGAACCTGGCCCGTGATGCAGACCACCGGCGTGCTGTCCATCTTCGCGTCTGCGATGCCGGTGAGCATGTTGGTCGCGCCGGGACCGGATGTGGCGATGCATACGCCCGGCTTGCCCGACGCGCGGGCGTACCCTTCCGCGGCGTGGATCGAGCCCTGCTCGTGGCGCACCAGCACGTGACGGATCCGGTCCTCGAAGTTGAGGAGCGCGTCGTAGACGGGCATGATCGCGCCGCCCGGGTAGCCGAAGACGAGGTCCACGCCGCCCCGGATGAGGGAGAGAACGAGGGCGTCGGCGCCAGTCATCGTCTGGCCGGTGCGCGCCGCGTCCTTTCCCGGGCCGGGTCCAGGCCCGGTGTGCCCGGCAGCCTTCCCGGTGCCGATGACGGCGGTTGCGTGTTCAGACATCATGGACCCCGATCTGTCGTGCATCCCTGCGATGCGGGGGAAACGGTGAGCGCGTACCTGTAGAGCGCGCCCGAAGTCGCGCGCAAGGGCGGCGCGGTCCAGGTCTCCCGGCGGGTCTCGATTTCCGCAGCCGGAATGTCGGCATCGATCGTATTACGAATTGCGTCGATTCGTATGACGTCGCCGTCTTCGAGCTGGGCGATCAGCCCGCCCTCCTGCGCCTCCGGGGTAATGTGGCCGACGACGAAGCCATGGGTCCCGCCGGAAAAACGGCCATCCGTGATGAGCGCCACGTCGCCGCCCAGCCCGCGCCCCATGATCATCGAGGTCGGCGTGAGCATCTCGGGCATCCCGGGTCCGCCCCGCGGTCCCTCGTAGCGGATCACGATCACGTCACCCTTGTGGATCCGCCCCTCGCCGATGGCGCGGTTGGCCTCGGCTTCGCTGTCGAAGACGCGTGCGGGCCCCTCGAAGACCTCGCCCTCCTTGCCCGTGATCTTCGCGACCGCGCCCCCCTCGGCCACGTTGCCGTACATGATTCGCAGGTGGCCGGTTGTCTTGATGGGGTCGTCGAACCCGCGGATGACCCTCTGGTTGGGGGACAGCGGGGCGGCGGCCGCCGCGTTCTCGGCAAGCGTCTTTCCCGTCACCGTCATGCACTCGCCGTGCAGCAGACCCGCCTCCAGCAGCATCCTGATCACGCCCGGCATCCCGCCCGCCGCGTGCAGGTCCTCCATGACGTACGGGCCGCTGGGCCGGAAGTCGGCGAGCAAGGGCGTCCGGTCGCTGATGCGCTGGAAGTCGTCGACCGTGAGATCGATTCCCGCCGCGCGCGCGATCGCCAGCAGATGAAGGACGACGTTCGTGGAACCGCCGAGTGCAATGGCCAGGGTGATCGCGTTCTCGAAGGCCTTGCGGGTGAGGATGTCCGTGGGTCGCAGGTTCCGCTCGAGAAGGAGCCGGATGGCGACTCCGGCCCGCCGGCATTCCTCGACCTTGTCCGGGCTCGTGGCGGGGTTGGATGAACTGCCGGGCAGGCTCATCCCCATGACTTCGATGACGGACGCCATCGTGTTGGCCGTGAACATCCCGCCGCAGGCACCCGCTCCGGGGCAGCTCAGGCGCACGATGCGGTCGAATTCGTCGGAGCTGATCGTCCCCGCCAGACGCTGCCCCAGCGCCTCGAAGGAGGAGACCACGTCCAGCCGGCGCCCGTTGTGGCGCCCCGGCGCGATGGTGCCACCGTAGATCATGAGCGCGGGCCGGTCGAGGCGAGCCATCGCGATCATCGCGCCCGGCATGTTCTTGTCGCACCCCATGATCGTCACGAGGCCGTCGTAGTGCTGCGCCGACGCGATGGTCTCGATCGAGTCCGCGATCAGGTCGCGCGAAGGGAGCGAATAGCGCATCCCCGCCGTCCCCATCGAGATCCCGTCACTCACCCCGATCGTGTTCGACACGAATCCGACCAACTCCGCCGACTGAACGCTCTCCTTGACGGCGGCGGCCAGCCCGTTGAGGTGCATGTTGCAGGGGTTGCCCTCGAAACCGGAGCTGACGATGCCCACCTGCGGGCGATCCAGGTCGGCCTCGGTCAGGCCGGCGGCGAAGAGCATCGCGCGCGCGGCAGGACGGTCCTCGCGCTGCGTGAGTTCCCTGCTGATGCGGTTCAGCATCGTCGTGAAACCCTGGGCATGGGATGCACGGATCCCGTAACTCCTGTCCGGGGGATGGCGAAAGGGCGCGAAAAGGGACGGAATAATATGTTTACCGCGCCTTGCCAGCAAGTCAGCTCGTACCTGGCCGGCCTGTCGGGGATTCCGCGCCGCAACACCGCCAGGAAGAGGACGTTGTGGGCGCGCCCGATGCCCCGGGCGTGGAGATTCGCCGAATGAAGGCCCCGGCCGACCCTAACGTTACGTCAGGGTCGGCCGGGGCCGGTGAGGTGTGTGCCTGCTACCGCGATATGCGGGCCGAATACGTCGCCGGATCTCGCAGCGTGTAGTCCTCGGCCGCCACCTCCAGCACACGTACCCGGTACTCGGCCCGGCGGTGGCGACCCGGTACGTGGAACTCCAGGACGGGCCCGGTCGTGAGTGTTCCCGAAACGATGATCTCTCTGCGTGTCGGGGACGATGCCTCCGATTCGAACAGTTGGAAGCCGGACGCCCGCACAGCCTCGATGCCGGGACCTTCAACCACCAGCATCGCGCCGATGTCGCGCGCGTCCGAGGGCGAGGCCAGTCGCACCGTGAGATAGCCCGGATCCGGCTCGACCGGCGGCGGCAGGACATCGTCGGTGCACGCCCAGGCGAGGGCGGCGGCAAGCAGGAGGGGGGACCTGAGCCAGAGCGTCCCCGAGCGGGTGCGTCGGCGGCATGCAGTGCTTCCGGGCCTGCCTTGGCGGCGAGCCGCGAGGCGACGGCGGGCGCGATCCACGAGGCGGCCAATGAGGCCCCCC